>NZ_JBXWPN010000010.1:0-170729 GCF_059611885.1 Ruegeria sp. CDSA193
CCAATCTCCTGAATCGGCTTCTTCTTCGCCTCACGCGCAATTTCGATGTCAGATTTATAGCTCATTGGGTTTCGGTCTCCCTGCATAAAATAGGCCAATAGTGTTCCAACCAGAACGGCAAGGAGCCGAACCAGATTCGCATATATTTTTCTTTAAAGTAAATATTTATTCCCTAGGGTCAATATGCGAGTTTAACACTCCCTGAAAGTGCTACTCGATTCATCATTAGGAAACAGAGGCTGGCCACAGCGATCAGGCGTATCTTTTCCGACCCGCGCTGAGACCAAGCAACCAATCTTCAACGATGCGCTGCTCTGGGAAAGCTTTGTGAAGAGGCCTTTTTAACAGGTAGTATCCGGACTGTGTTCGCACTGATGCGCCCTGAACCGGTCTGACCAAAGTGCCGCTTTCAAGCAAAGGATCAACAAGATGGGCCCAACCCAATGCAATTCCCAGTCCATCGACAGCTGCTTGCACTGACAATGGATAGGTATTGAACTCCACTGCCTGTTCCATCGAGGAGGTCGATACCCCATTGCCACTGAACCAAGTGCGCCATGTCATCCACTCTGCATGGCCACTGGCCACTTCAATAAGGTCCAGTTCCGGCAGCGCAGATATATCTGCCGCCTTGGGGTTGCTCTTGAGATACTCTGGGCTGCAGACCGGAAATACGGTTTCTCCGAACAAAAGCTGTGCCTCGTATCCCGGCCAATCGCCATCTCCACGCAGGATCGTCAAGTCCATCGAATCCGACAGGCACTCTGCGTCGCTGTCAGAAGAGACCAGCGAAATACGGATGCGGCCATTTGATTTGTTGAACTTGCGAAGTTGCGGCATCAGCCAAAGAGAAGCGACAGAGTTGGTGGCGGAGATCGATACCGTGTTGGCCTGATGTTTGGCCAGCATATCCCGGCTGACATCCCGCATCAGGTCCAGCGACTTCTCCACGGTTGCCAGCAGGATGGCCCCTTGTTGGGTAAGCGAAACAGATCGGTGCCCTCGCACAAACAACGGCACATCATAGTGTTGCTCTAGCAACCGCACTTTGCGGCTGATCGCCGTTTCAGAGATGTTCAGAACCTTACTGGCCTGCGCAAAGCTCTGCGCCTTTGCGGCAGCTTCAAACGCCAACAAATAGTCGAGCGGTGGAAGGACTTTCCCTGTGACTGAAGTTTTCTTTGGCATTTCAGAGCGGATTCCCGAACTGGACGTTATAGCGATCGAAAAACATTTGGCCTCATCTGCTGGCAATCGATCAGGCAACTAATTGTTAAGATAGCAAAAAGTCGGGTTAGCCTCAAGAATTTATAGCCAAAGACCCTCAAATTTCTGTTCTGCGTCTGGGGCGATTCTGCGCAGAATGCACAAATTCGGGGCCGGAAGAGTCCACAACCTAAAAAATGAACATCACTCAGGGAGCAAACATGAAACTTACAAACCTCCTTTCTGCTGCAACTTTGGCAGCAGTAGCGGGAACAGGGGCGACTGCAGAAGACAGCAGCGACCCGATCGTGATCCCAATTCACAATTGGTCCAGCCAGATCGTGATGTCGAACGTTGTCGGCCTGATCTTTGAAGAGATGGGCAACAACGTCGAATACGTCACCACCGACAGCCAGGCGGTCTATGAATCGGTGCGCCTGGGCGATGTGGCGTTGGAGATGGAAGTCTGGGAAGGCGCGTTTGGCGCGTCCTACAGGGCGGCATTGGAAAAAGGTGGCCTGCATGACGCAGGCGATCATGACGCCGTTACACGTGAGGATTGGTGGTATCCCATGTGGACCAAGGAATCCTGCCCGGGCCTGCCAGATTGGAATGCATTGAACGACTGCGCACACCTGTTCGCGACAGCCGAAACCGGCGACAAGGGTCGGTATCTGGATGGTCCAGTTGACTGGTTGAAGCATGGTAAAGAACGCGCCGAAGCACTTGATCTGAACTTTACCGTGATCAATGCGGGTTCCGCCGCAGCCCTTTGGGCCGAGATTGGCGCGGCTGAGGCCGACAAAACGCCGGTACTGGTTTTTAACTGGACGCCAAACTTTGCCGAAGCCGTCTGGCCTGGTGAGTTCGTTGAGTTCCCAGCATGGGAAGACGGATGCGACAAAGACCCAGCCAAGGGTCCTAACCCGAATGCGTTGTATGATTGCGGCAACCCCGCCAAAGGTTACCTGAAAAAGGCAGCCTGGGATGGTATGAAAGACAAATGGCCGGCCGCGTATTGCGCCCTGACAGAGATTTCTTTCACCAATCCGCAGATTGCCGAGATGGCGAAGCTGGTCGATACTGATGAGCTTGAACCGGAAGAAGCCGCCGAAGAATGGCTGGACGCCAACCGCGCTGTCGTCGATCCTTGGATCAGTTCCTGCAGCTCATAATCCCGGCTACATCCACCGAAACTGGCGCGGCCTTGACCATCTGATCGATGCAAGGCCGCGCTCAACAAGAAAGTTAGGCAGCCATGTCCGCCACAGCGCCTGTCATCTCAGCCAAAAATGTATGGAAACTGTTTGGGCACTCGCCAGAGAGCTACCTGAAGTCCATGCCCGCTGGCCGCGGTTTTGATGAAATCCGTGCAGATGGGTATATCGCCGGTGTCAAGGATGTCTCGATTGAGGTTGGCCGTGGCGAAATGCTGGTCATCATGGGTTTGTCAGGGTCAGGCAAGTCGACGCTGGTACGTTGCTTTTCTCGCCTGCACGACATTACAGGCGGAACGATTGAGGTTGAAGGTCAGGACATCATGAGCCTGAGCGAGCGCGATCTGATTGAATTGCGCCGAAACAAGATGGGCATGGTGTTTCAGTCTTTCGGACTGCTGCCACATCGCACGGTTTTGGACAACGTGGCCTTTCCGTTGGAAATGCGCGGACAAGATCGTCATGATCGGCGCGAACGCGCGCTGGAAGTCATCAAGTTGGTGGGCCTTGAAGGTCGGGAAGAATACTTCCCACGGGAATTGAGCGGCGGCCAACAGCAAAGAGTGGGAATCGCCCGGTCGCTCGCCATTGAACCCGATATCTGGTTTCTGGACGAGCCATTCTCGGCGCTTGATCCACTGATCCGCCGCGAAATGCAGGATGAATTCCTGCGATTGCAAGAGATGCTGGGCAAAACCATCGTTTTCATCACGCATGATTTTGACGAAGCGCTACGTCTGGCAGACCGGATTGCAATCATGCGCAACGGCGCGGTCGAACAATGTGACACCCCCGACAAGATTGTGATGAACCCTGCCACCGAGTACGTGGCCAAGTTTACCGAAGATGTCGACAAGGCCCGGGTCGTACATGCCAAAGGCCTGGCAAAACCTGTGAACGGTCATGCCTTGGAGGGCGCACCAATCAATGGTGGATCAACCATTCACGAACTGGCGCGGGTTCTTGTCAACGACAACCGCATTCTTTTGCCGGTGGCGGATGACAAAGGCGTTGTCACCGGTGTTTTGGAACGTGACGCCGCATTGAATGTTCTGCTTGGAGCTGAATGATGGCGGCGCTGTCCACCGAAGTACCGGACACTTCAGACGGGACGTGGGGAAAAACCAGAGTCCTGACTACACTGCTGGCCGCCGCCTTCGTGCTGATCGTTGCCAAAGCTGTCGGAGTTCTGCCCGAATGGCTAAACCGCATCCCCGAAGCCGCGATTCCGCCGACGGCGCAGGTTCTGGATGCAGTCTTCTACTTTATCCAAAATGATCTTGGCCTGATCTATGTCACACGATTTATCGCCGAAGGTCCGCTCGAGTTCCTGCTGGATACGTCAGCGAACCTTCTGGAAGGCAAGCGCCGTTGGCCCAATCTAGGCCCGATCCCATGGTCCGCAATCGCCGCAGTGGCAGCCGTCGTCGGCTACGCCGTAGGTGGTTGGCGTCTGGCCGCATTAGGCGCGGGAACCTTCATCTGGACGGCCGCGATCGGACAGTGGAAGATCGCCATGCAGACGATGTCTGTCATCGTGGTTGCCGCACCGCTGGCGTTTCTTTTGGGCTTGATACTGGGCATCGCCGCCTGGAAATACCGCTGGTTCGAGCGGATGCTGAAACCCATGCTGTCCGTGCTGCAAACCCTGCCCTTCTTTACGTATCTCTTGCCAGCAGTGATCTTTTTTAAGGTCGGACCGACAGCTGGGGCCGTCGCAACAATTACTTTTGCCATCCCGCCGATGATCCTGATGACCACTCTGGGCTTGAAAAAAGTCAGCCCCGAAGTGATCGAAGCAGGCCAGATGTCTGGATGTACCAAATGGCAGATGTTGCGCCACGTCTACGTTCCAGCCGCGCGGACCGAGGTTCTGGTCGGCGTCAATCAGGTGATCATGTTGTGTCTTGCGATGGTTGTTCTGACCGCCTTTATCGGAATGCCCGGTCTTGGCGCGAAACTGCTGGCGATGATGGGTAGTTTCAAGCTGGGCCGTTCTTTCGAGATTGGCGTAACCATCGTCCTTCTGGCTGTCACGTTGGATCGGATGTCAAAGGCCTGGGTCGTCAAACAGCCAGTGCACTTCGAACGCGGCACCCCATGGTGGAAGCGCCACCAGATTTCGCTGGTCGCACTGGGTCTGTTTGTTGGGTTCACTCTGCTGTCTCAGGTCTTCCCGATCCTGGCCGAAATTGGCCGCAAGCAGCATCTAAGCCAGGGCAAGGAAATCGACGTGGTTATCAAGTCGTTCCTGGCCATCGACATGATCAAAGGGACAACCGAATGGTTGCGCTGGTTTCTGAACGTCAAGGTTCTGATTCCATTCCGGAATACGCTACTCGCCATTCCAACTCCCGCGTTCATCCTTCTGGTTGTTTCCTTTGCTTATTGGGTTGGTGGCCGAAAGCCCGGCATCTACGCAGCAGTCTTCTTTACGATTGTCGCGTTCTCGGGCTGGTGGGATCGGTCGGTTATTACTTTGTATACCGTGATCTCGGCCGTTGCGCTGGCAACCATGATCGGTATCCCCCTGGGCGTTGTCGCAGCACGGTCCGCGCGTTGGTCCAAGAGCATTTTGCTGGCTTGCGACACTGCGCAAACCTTCCCCAGCTTCATTTACTTGATCCCTGCGATCATGTTGTTCGGGGTCAATGATGTCGCGGTTGTGTTCTCGATTCTGATCTTCGCCGCCGTCCCGCTGATCCGGTACACCATTATTGGCCTCAGCAACGTGCCGCCGGAAATGACCGAGGCAGCAGATATGTCCGGCTCGACCCGCCGGCAAAAACTTATGTCGGTTCAGTTCCCTCTGGCGCTGCCAACTATGGCGGTCGGGTTTAATCAAGCCATCATGTTCGCCTTCTTCATGGTCATTATCGCGGCCTTCATCGGAACGCAGGATCTGGGGCAGGAACTTCAACGAACTCTGGCAGGTACCGAACTGGGCAAGAACTTTGTGCTCGGCATGAATGTCTCGCTGATGGCGCTTACCTTCGACATGGCGATCAGCAGTTGGGCTGATCAGCGCAAAAAGCGGTTGGGGCTCGACTAAGATGGAACAACAGCAGAGCGCTCGCACCGTTATCCGCTTCGATGACCCCGGATTTGTCCGGATGCGGATGGACGGCCTGCCCGATGCGCAGGTCTGGTGGAAGAATATCAGTTTCGATGAAGAAACCGGACAAGGCAGCTATCTGATGAAGATGGCGCCAGGCACACGTTCGAACCCTCATGTCCATTACGGGCCGGAAGAGTTCTTTGTGCTTGAGGGCGATCTGACCGACCACGACGGGTTTCGATATCGCAGCGGCGATTTTGTCAGCCTTGCTGCCGGGTTCAGCCACTATTCGCGAACCGAGGCGGGATGCCTCTTGGTGGTCACCCATCGCGGTGCAACCGAAGCCATTCAGGAAAACACACTATGAATGTGAAGCCGGCCTTCGAAGTTCCATTCGAACGCAGCGGGGTTCTGGTCCCCGGCCTTCCGATCCTGCCGCATGGAACGGAACGCCACCCGATCCCCGGAATGGGGTCGCGCGCGGTACCGGTGTCCAAAGGCGATACCATCACGCTGCTGGACCGCGATGGGATGCAACCGGCTGAGATGGTCTTCTTTTCTCCTGACCGGAGTTCTGATGCGGCCATGCTTGGCGCGCAGGGACATGGACGTCCGGATGGTTTGATTACGACGCTGGCAAATGGATCGCCGTCTGGCAAGAAAGTGCTGCGCGCTTTGGAAGTTGCTGGATTTGACATCGGAAAAGGTGACGCGATCCGGGCGTTTACCGACGGGTCGCGCCCCGGTGACATGGTGCATTTCGTCGCTGAACGTGATGGCCTTCTGATCGTGGCTGCACCCGGCAAGGCAATGCGTCCCGAAGATAACAACCCTCCCACAGATATCATCCTGTACATTCAGCGCTCTGCACCCGGTTTGGAAAAACCCGATGTGGGACCACCCGAACCGCTGGCCAATCCGGTCAAGGATTTCAATATTCAGCCGGGCAATGCCCACTCGTACGAGGTCAAGGCCGGCGAGTTCATCCAGATTGTCGATATTCGCGGGCGTGAGTGCTCGGATTTTCAGGCCTTCAGCCGTCGAGCACTGGATCAGGGGATCGAACGCGAGATTGATCCCACAACAACGCGTAGCCTGATGGGCAGCTTGTATCCGAAACCGGGGATTTTTTCGAAGTATTGGTCAGTAGATCAGGAACCGCTGATAGAGATCGTACAGGATACGTGCGGACGCCATGACACGTTTGGCCTTGCCTGTACGGCGCGGTATTATGAAGATCTCGGTTACCCCGGCCACGTGAACTGCTCGGACAATATCAATAAAGACTTGGATCAGTATGGCATCAAACCACGTGGTGGTTGGCCTGCGATCAACTTCTTTTTCAACACGATGCTGGACGACACCAACGCCATTGGCATGGACGACCCCTGGTCGCGCCCCGGTGACTTCGTCTTGTTGCGCGCGCTGACCGATCTGGTCTGCGTCAGCACCGGCTGTCCCTGCGACATTGATCCAGCAAATGGCTGGAATCCAACCGATATTCAGGTGCGAACTTACAAGGCGACCGAGGATTTCAAAAGATCCTACGGCTATAGAAAATCTGCGGAGGCGGATGTGGAAGAAACCAAGAAAACTGCGTTTCACGACTGCTTTGCACGGCACACCCGTGATTTCGTCGAATATAACGGCTATTGGCTGCCCAACACGATGACCAATCATGGCGCGATTGCCGAATATTGGGCTTGCCGGGACAAGGTTGCTGTCATGGACCTCAGCCCGCTGCGCAAATACGAAGTCGTGGGACCTGACGCCGAAGAACTGATGCAGCTTTGCGTGACCCGCAACATGAAAAAGCTGAGCGTTGGTCAGGTCGTCTATACGGCTATGTGCTATGAGCACGGCGGCATGATCGACGATGGCACCGTCTATCGTTTGGGTGAGACGAATTTCCGCTGGATCGGCGGGAATGATACCAGCGGATTGTGGCTGCAGGAACAGGCCCTCAAACGCAATATGAATGTCTGGGTGCGCAATTCAACTGATCAATTGCACAACATTGCGGTTCAGGGACGGCATAGCCGCGAAATCCTTTCGAAAATCTTCTGGACCCCGCCTCAGCAACCGACGATCGAAGAACTGCCGTGGTTCCGGCTTTCGGTCGCGCGGGTTGATAATGTGCAGGGGACATCTGTTGTGATCTCCCGGACGGGCTATTCCGGCGAGCTGGGATATGAAATCTTCTGCCATCCCAAGGATGCCGTCGAAATCTTTGATCGTGTCTGGGAGGTGGGCCAAGAGTATGGCATTGCGCCTCTGGGCCTGGCCGCATTGGACATGTTGCGGATCGAGGGCGGTCTGATCTTTGCCGGGTCAGAATTCGACGATCAGACCGATCCGTTCGAGGCCGGCATCGGCTTTACTGTGCCGCTGAAATCAAAGACCGACGACTTCATCGGGCGGGCGGCGATAGAGGAGCGCAAGGCCCACCCACACCGCAAACTGGTTGGATTTGAGATCGAAGGGGGTACTGTCCCCTCACCCGGTGACTGCGTGCGCGTTGGGAAAGCGCAGGTCGGAGAGATTACCAGCGCGATGAAATCACCCATCCTCGGCAAGGTCATCGCTTTGGGTCGGATTTCGGTTACCCATGCCATCGTTGGAGCGGACATCGAAATCGGGCAGCTGGACGGCCAACAAAAGCGGTTGAAAGCCAAGATCGTGCCATTCCCGCATTTCGATCCAACAAAGGAACGTGTGAAGGGAATGTACGCAGAAGCGACGGTTCCGAACGCTGCAGAATAGCCACGGTGGTGTGACATTAACTTCCACCCGACCAAGGAATGCTGATGATCGGATCTCATGCAACTCGAGTGGTAGCATTCCAGGTCAAATGCCTCTGGGCAGTGATATCGGATTGTTAAGGCTGAGCGGTCGGCCACGAACCACTGCAAGCCTTATTGCTTGGGTACCAATCAAAATAGTCTTTTGCTTCAGTGAGCTTTCGAACGCGTGGCTTTGCGCGCTTCCCGAGTGTGCCACTGAGATTTTGAAACAACAAATTGGATCCGCTGAAATGCCCTGCGGCATCGCCAGTAAAGCGTTTCTGCCGGATAGCGTAACATGTAGGGGCTAATTCCACTTGTCCCGTCACAGAATTCATCCGCAAATATAATGACGTCCATGCCGCATTCGCGAGCAAACTTGGTGAGAATGCTAACCCACCGCCAAACGGTCCTGCATCCTGTCCGAGGCCATCGCGGACAGAGCGACCATTGTTGCGGCTGTTCCCAGAACCATTGCCAAACCACCGATCTGGTAAGTGAGGCCAGACAGCACTGTGCCCAGCAATCGGCCGGCCGCGTTGGCCATGTAATAGAAACCGACATCCATCGTGACCCGCTCGGCCTGAGAAAAGGACAGGATCAGATAGGAGTGCAGCGAGGAGTTCACGGCAAAGATCACTCCAAAGATCAGCAAGCCGATCACCAGCGTAATGGTCAACCAAGTGGCGGACCCCGAGGACAAAGCCACAGCGACGGTCAGGGCGGCAGGCACGCAGAACAAGGTTACGGCCCAATCGCGCGCGGCGCGGATCAATTGGGGCTCGGACCGGTCAGAGGCGCGCAGGATCTTCGGGGCGCTGGCCTGAACTGCGCCGTATAGGATGATCCAGGCCGCCATGAATGTCCCGATCATGAAAAAGGCCGCTCGGTTCCCGGTTTCGGACCCGTCGGACAATACCGCATAGAAATAGATCGGAATCCCGACCACAAACCACACATCGCGCGCGCCAAACAGAAACATGCGGGACAGGCACAGCCAGTTGATATTGGGGGATTTCGAAAAAACCTCAGAGAATTTTGCGCCTTTACGCCCTTTGGGCAGGCCCGGCGGCATGAACAAAATCACCGAAATCAAGATGACGCCCAGAACGCTGGCCATGGCCAGGACAGCCCAGTTAAAGCCAAACGTGGCCAGCAGACCTGCGCCCAGCAAAAAGCCCAGCCCTTTGACCGCGTTCTTGGACCCGGTCAGCAGGGCAACCCAGCGAAACAGGCCGCCATCCTCGGTCGGGGCCAGCAGTTTCACGGCGGATTTCGAAGACATCTTGGCCAGGTCCTTGGCCACGCCGCTGGCACCCTGAACGATCATGACAAAGGTCACTTTAGCTGGAATGGCCCAATTAGGGTCTAGTTGTGTCAGCAACAGCAACGCCCCCACCTGCAGGCCAAGCCCCGCATACAGTGTCGAGGTCAACCCAAACCGAGCCGCTAGCCAGCCCGCCGCCAGATTGGTGCCGATGCCGGCGATTTCATACAGTACAAACAGATAAGCCAGCTGGACTGGAGAGAAGCCCATCGTATGAAAATGCAGCAGCACCAGCATACGAAGGGCCCCGTCGGTCAGCATGAATGCCCAATAGGCCGCAGTGACCGCGATATAGGCGGACAACCCTTCGGGCTTCTGGGTCACAGGGCTGCTCCGACCATCAGGGCGACGTCGACCAGACGGTGCGCGTATCCCATCTCATTGTCATACCAGGCGTAGATCTTTACCTGGGTGCCGTTCACCACCATGGTCGACGGGGCATCGATGATCGAGGAGCGCTGGTCATTGGTATAGTCTGTCGAGACCAGAGGGCGGGTCTCATAACCCAGAATACCCTTCAAATCTCCATCGGCGGCTTCTTTGAAAAACGCGTTGACCTCTTCGACGGTTGTTTCCCGCTCCACTTCGAACACGCAATCGGTCAGCGAGGCATTCAGCAGCGGCACCCGGACCGCGTGGCCGTTCAACCGGCCTGTCAGCTCGGGGTAGATCAAGGTGATTGCCGTGGCCGAGCCGGTGGTGGTTGGGATCAGCGAATTCAGGGCCGAGCGCGCGCGGCGCAGGTCTTTGGCGGGTCGGTCCACGATGGTCTGCGTATTCGTCACATCATGGATCGTGGTCATCGACCCGTGCCGAACGCCCAGATTTTCGTGGATCACCTTGACCACCGGCGCCAGGCAGTTGGTGGTGCAAGAGGCAGCCGTCACGATGTGATGCGCGCTCGGATCATATGTGCCTTCGTTCACGCCCATCACGATATTGGCGGTCGGGCCATCCTTGACCGGTGCCGAGACGACAACCTTCCTGACGCCTGCATCAAAATATGGCGCCAGCTTGGTCTCGGTTTTGAAGGCGCCAGTGCAGTCAATCACCACGTCGACCCCATCCAGTGGCAGCGCGTTCAGGTCGCGGGTACCGACAAACGGCAAGCGCATACCCTCTATGGTGACGCTGTCTTTGTCATAGTCAAAATCGGCATCCCAACGGCCATGAACCGTGTCGAATTCCAGCAGATGCGCATGCATTTCCGGATCACCGACCCCGTCATTGATCCAGGCGATCTTCGCGCCTTTCTCCAACAGGGGTTTCAGGGCCAGCTTGCCCATCCGGCCAAGGCCATTCACGGCGAAGGTAGTCATAATGTGTCCTCATCGGGTGTTCGGGCGATATCATCGACGGCAGATTGCAAGGCGATCCGGTCGAGGCTTTCGACCGGCAGAGCGGCAAAGGCCTCAATCCGACGCCTCAGCGCACCATAGGCGTTCTGGAAGGCCAGGCTCTTCTCGGCCTTGGTGCCGGTTGCCTTGACCGGGTCGACCACCCCCCAATGTCCGCTGATCGGCTGCCCATCCCAGGCCGGGCAATCTTCGTTCGCGGCCTGATTGCAGACGGTAAAGACGAAATCCATCTCGGGCGCGTCGGGGGCGGCAAATTCTGACATATGTTTCGAGCGCAGGGTGGATACATCATGCCCTTTGTCCTTAAGGACCTGCACCGCTATAGGGTTGAGCCCGGATGAAGGCTGCGTTCCAGCAGAATATGCGTTGAAACGCTCACCCGCCAGCGCGCGAAGGATAGATTCAGCAAATATCGAACGGGCGGAATTGCCAACGCACAGGAAAAGAACGTTATATTTTCGGTCCGCTGATCTGTCGCTTTCCCAGCCTGACGGGATACAGATTTCGGGGCGTCCGCGGCAGCAATCGTTCAGTAGGTAATCCAGCATCTGCTGCACATTCTGCATCTCGATCGAGTAGAGCAAAGAGGTACCAGACCGATTCTGCCGGACCAGCCCCGCCTGTCGCAACGCGTTCAGATAGTTCGATAATGTGTTGGGCTTGATCCCCAGCCCCAAGGCAAGCTCTCCGGCCGGGACAGCGTCAGGAAAGCGTCGCATCAACATGCGAAACACTGAAAGCCGTTGCGGGTGACCCAAAGTCGCCAGTTGTTCTGTTGCTATAATTTCCATATTTCATGAAATATAGAAATATATAACTGCAGTCAACCCGGTTCCGATTTCCAGTGCGCGCCGGACCCTCAATGAACGGTGATAAAAAAATGCGGAAACAGGTGCTTCTGAGGTCATGAAACCCGGGGTTTCACCGCTTGCAAGCACCCTCACGAGGGTTTAAACGAGCCTCGCTTGCCTCAATAGCTCAGCTGGTAGAGCAGGTCCTTCGTAAGGACAAGGTCGGGGGTTCGAGTCCCTCTTGAGGCACCACAACCTCCTGAAAAAAACAGAAAATCCAGCACCGAACGCCTTGCCTTTCAAGTGGTAACGCTCAAACGAGTGTGGATGTTGGGTGTATCCGCCTTTTGGACCCAGGCAAAGCTCGTTTTGGCGCATTCTCCCTCTCAGCCCGGCAAACTACGCAACTTTCAATTCGGGATTTACCTCAAGATCTCAAGCACCTGCTCAACCTGCGCCTTTCTTTCACCCCAGAAACGCTTTCCATTTATTTTTTGCAGCAGGTTCAACGGAGAATAGTCAATGTTAAAATCTTCCATTTCTTTCCTAAGGGATTCAAGATGTTCGATCTTTTCCGCATAATCATCTGCGCCCTTGATTGCCGACAAGATTGTTCTTAGCGCTGCAATGTTAATCTCCATCGGTGTTCCACGATGGATCCTAAGCTCATCCAAGTGAAGCTCAGCTCCAGTTAGGTCCCCAGCGACCATACTAGCCAGCGCCAACTTAAACGTCGTAAAGGGCCACGAAGCTCCCAGTGATTGGGCTTCAAGATAGAGTCGATATGCAGCTTCCGGTCGGCCATCGACAAGTGAACTATCACCAAGGTTCATTTTTGACTTATAGTCGTCGACATTCTCTTGCCGCGGTGCAGTCAGACTGCCTTCCACAATTTTGGAGCGAAGCCCTGCGATCATGGGATTGTTCTGCTGTAGCTCGTCGGCGCGATCGATATCCTTCAAAGCTTGCTCAGTTTCTCCTGAGAGGAAGAGCGCTCTAGCTCGACCAATGAAGAGCGTATAGCTAGTTGGCTCAATTTCAATTTTCTTGTCGTACACCTCGATAGCTTCCTTGAGCTTCCCGGCTGCCAGTAGATCTCTGACTTGCAATCCCGAATCGGCTTCCGGTTGAGAGGGTCTAGCTTTTGTGGCCTTTGGCTTGCTTCCGCTGGTGCTCTCGATCTGATCTAGCGTTAGGTCTCGCTGCAAGTCAGATAGGACATTCAACTTAAGGCTCTTGTCCTCACGCTGAATCGAAGCAAATTCTCGATCTGCAATTTCCAGCAAGCCTGCAAGCGCTAAAAACTTTCGCCTCACTGATTTGGGAATATTTGCACTTCCCTTGTATTGGATGTCGTGCTCCATCTCTGCCCATGCATGTTGAAGCACTGTTCTCACTTGAATTTCACAAATCAAATTTTGATATAGGGAGTTCTCTGGCAACGCCAGTCGATCTTCGGTCATTTTGACAAGGTAGTGAATACTCTGATAGCCAAATTGACCCTTCTCAGCCCTTTCTTCACCTACATCTCTTTTCTCTATTATGTCAAAATGACTATCTATGAATTTTGTAATTTCTCTAATGTCATCAATTGTGTACGTAATTACTCTCACTGCCGCCAGATCAGTAATTTCGGTAAGCGGTTGAGTGTACTTGGGTGTTCCGTCTTCGTTTGTTTTCTCTACCTTGCGTGCAAAGCTCTCGATGGACTTGGCACGCGCCTCAATTGAGTGTGTCCTCAAGTTGTTTTGCGAGAAAGAACTGACGAGTATTCGTCTTACTTCGGTACACAACTGATCGAAATTTTTCCTGCAGTTTCGATATTCAGCAACATGCGCATCGCTCATCTTCAAGAAACTCCAAGTTTTCGACGTCTTTGATGATTGAACGAAGATGTTAAGGCGTCAAGTTCGTGTTCGGATGAACGCTGTAGCTGCCGCAGCTTTTTGGGCGCAGCGTAACATGATGGGACTTGCGCGATGCGGCGGCTCTAAACCCCGTGCTTGCAGAAATGCAAGTTGGAGTTGGAAGCAGGAACTCGCTGCCTTTGGTATTGGCATCGAGTTCACTAATGGACCCATTCAAGTTTGACTTTCAGGCCATTGAGATGGGACCAGGGAATGACACCCGATCTCTGCAATCGTCCCACAACAATTCCTGGTGCGATGCCCTGATCTTTCGCAAAACTACGCACCTCAGCGGAACTGCGCGGGCTTTGAGCCAAAAACTTGTCCCATTCCTTTCTTGGAATCAGAAAATCGGACGCCCATGTGTTTGCCTCATCCTCAATGGGATCACCGTCGCCGTCGCGGCCATCGACGAACACGTTCTTTAGTTTATTGTGCTTTTTCCCATGCAGCAGTATGTGCGCTGCCTCGTGGAAAAAGCTGAACCAAAGGTGATCATCGGTTTTGTGTCGAGCGCTCAACTGGATTACCGCCTTGTTGGGAGAATGCCACCAAGCGGCGCCACTCAATGCCGTTTTTGGCAAGGGTTTCACAAGCGCTAGGGCTACTCCCGCGGAATTGCAGAGACTTGTCGCTTGAGGAATGGCCTGATCAATGTTTGTTCGGGTCAGCACTCTAATCTCGGAAAGCGCAGCCTTGAATGTTGAGGCACTGTAGCTCGCACACTCTTGTTTCCCGGCTGACAACTCACCCAATCTAAACCAGGTTGATAGCGATGCTACGTCGCTATCGAATGCGGTGGAGTGCCGATAAGCCACGCTCTTCTCACTGTATTTTATGAGCCAAGCGTCTACAGAACCAACCCCAAAGAATCCCAAGAGTTCAGAGACTGCATCCGACCATGATGCTGGTTTCTTAAAGCATCCGCGCTTGACAAGGTCACTCACTGGGAATGATTTTGCCCAGTTTTCCATTGAGCTTGCGGCGGTTGCTTCCGCGTTGCGTGCTAACTTGAGCTGGTACTTCGCTTCAAGAGCAAGCCATACATTCGCAGATACCCCGAGAACCTTTTCAAATTGCAGGGCTGTTTCTGGCTCCAATGGCGCCTTTCCGGAAACAATCTCGCTGATCAGTTTTGCAGACCTGCCACAACGCCGAGCAAACTCCGCGTGCGAGATTTCGTGAGCCTCCAGTCGCTCTTCAAGAATCCACCCCGGCGGAACGGCATAATCAGGGTTAAACTGAAAATCAGTCGCGGTCATTTTTCCCTCCATCAGTGATAGTCAATCACTTCAATGATTTCTATCGCTGTAACGTCTTCCTTGTTGATCCCGCCATCTTCCTTTCGGGGAATGGGGTCATGGTTTACTTCGAATATCAGCCTGTGCGGATGGACCAGATCGACCGCGAATTGCTCATCACGATCCTCCGACAGTTGGTGACACCGCTCAGGTTTTGTTGTGGGTACCTCTGCGAGACATGAAGCGGCCTCGAGTACGGCAAGCCGCATCATGATCTTTCGAGCCATTCGGTTGCCGTACTTGCGATTCAAGGCGGATTCCGACTCGAAGACCTTTCTGAGTCTGCTCTTCTTGAAGTAGATCTCCACCGCTCAAGGCCTTTTTCATTACCTATTAGGTAATGCTTTATCTCACATCTTCAAGTGCTGCAACCCCTACTAGATGCTCAGATAGACTGGCGCGCAGGCGGCGGAGCACCTCATCGGGATTCATATCAGAACCGGAAAAAGAAGCCATGGTTCGTCACATTGCATGCTCCCCGTTCGTCACGTGTCGTGACCGAAGCGAATGTCGTGTCCATAAGACAGGTCTGCAGCCTGGCAAAGCGCCTCAAGAGCTCTAACCAAGTCTTTCCTGCCTATGTTCTCGCTAATGTACCATCCGGATGATGTCTTTTTTGTAGGAAGATCAATCCGCCCTGGATGAACTGCAGTGCGTGTTCTGGCAACATATGCACGCGTTCTCGCCCGCATTTGCGCTAATTGCGCTATCGCCTCTGGTGCAACGTCATAGATAGTGTCGACAACTGCCGCGAAAAATGAGGCCAGCGTTTCGGAGCGTATCGGCTTGCCCAGTACCTCGCCTTTGTAGCCTTCGGACTTCGCGGACAGTTTTTGTTGTGGCGCTCTGATATGCGTAGCTCTTGGGGGTGTCTTGCTCTGCCGTTCATCGCTGCCGACGTAGTTGAGGTACCGCTGGATGATCTTGTCGATCGTTTCTGTGTCATGCTGCCGTTGCGCCATTAAAAGTGCCACAGTGGATTGCGACAACTCCACCAGGAAATTCTGACCAATGCTCATTTGGTTTCCCTCCCTCTTTGTATGGTACGTCTCTGATCGTTTAGTTTTGAACGATAGGCGGTCACCAACGTCTCACCCTCAACGACAAGCTTCATCCCGCGCAGCTTTTCAAGCTGTTGGATTTCTCGCTTTCGGCGAAGGATCTCTCGGTCCACATCGCTGTTCATGAGGAGGTATGCGTCTGGCGAAACTTGGGTTGCGGAGTTGAGAAGCAGGTCCACATCGTGCGGTCGGAGGCCGCGTTGGTTCAAACGCTTCTCAGCATGGCGGCTTTTGATCAGGTCAAGCATTGTCACCTCCCAAGCCATGCAGCGTAAGGCCTAACTCAGCCATCTCCTGTTCTTTCTCACGGCGGAGCGCTGCCGGGTATTTCGACTCTAACCAGGCTGCTCTATCACTGATCTTCTCGGAGCCGCTCAGCTCATCAGGTATCTCGCGGATGCGGGCATAACCATGTTGAAGAGCAAGCCGGGCCCAGTCATTTTCACCGCAGATTTTTTGAACTTCCTCGTGGAATACACACGCGGTTGCGGGCAGACCGTCTTCGAGTATTTGTGGCTCATCGTCTAAGCTGTCCCTGAGGGTCAAACCAAGGTTTTTTGCCATCTCTTTCAGAAAATCGACGAATGGGTTTCGTTCGTCTGGATCAAACGGCCATACAGCGTAGCCGTGTTCCACTGCCGATTTCTGAATGAGTCGCCCAAAGAGGTCTCTCGACGCGATAGAGTCCTTCTCGTCATAGTACGCGTTTTCGAAGTCGCTGCGCGCTACTTCACCGTGGCTTAGGTGCGCTGGCAGATTGGCAGAATACTCTTCGAAAGCGTTCGAGAGGTCTTCAAGTTTCTGGCGGCGTTCGTGCAGACTCATCTCCGCGAGAAGCGCGGTAAACAGCGGCGCCATATCAAGCTGCCTCTTGGCCGAAATGCCGTACCTTTGCTCCACAAGTGCGAGAGAAAGCGCGGTATCGCCTTGCAGGTAAGTGTTGATCTTTCGATAACCCCAACGACGCATTGACGCTTCGTTTATACTATTTTTGTTGGGGTCGGCTGCCAGCTCCTCGGGCGTTGTGCCAAGCGCCTTTGCAAGGCGCTCTGAAGTGACAGTGCGGATCTTTTCCGGGTCAGCCTCTCCGTTCTCGATCCGGCTAATGGTCTTGCGGGATACACCCGCTTTTTCGGCCAGGTCTTCTTGGGACAGATCACCGCGAAGCTTCTTTAGTGTATCAGGATTGATGGGCAATTTCGTCCTCCAAATCTTCTAAGCCCAATATATGTCTCTGAAATTGTGAGTATAAGAGAAAAGACTGCGTAATTTACTCGAGAATTTTGAGCAAAAGTTCTGCTTACGGAAGCAAAATGTTTCATAGAGTTAGCGTCTGAGACGTTGCCAGGACGATTCTCCAGTCTGCTACCCGTTCGAAATTCCCAATGTGAGACTTTTGTGTTGCTTGTGTCGTAGATCCAAACCCAGCAACTTACGTCGGTTCGTAGGCAGTCAAAGCCACACGCCGCGCCGATGCCGCGGGGCACCCTGCGTTTGCAGTGTCCACCGGGCTTGCCATCTTTCGTTCGTCGTCCTCAGGCAAACTTGAGGTTTGATGCTTGCTCGCCAACTCCTTCGAAGTGGGACACGCAGCTTGGCCGCCTGTCTCGACACCCGTCGATGGGGCGGGGTCATTAGTAGGGGATTAGTAGGGGATGTACGTCAAACGTTCTCCGGCGCTGTCCGACGCCGTCCGAGATCACGTACGAAGATAGTCCAATGATCATAGGGTGTTATCCGGTAATTGGAGGCGCTGTCCGGTCACGTCCAACACCTGGACTTCAAAATTCGTAAGGACAAGGTCGGGGGTTCGAGTCCCTCTTGAGGCACCATTTACTTTCAGAGGTCAGCAGAAATCGCAACCACTTGAACGTAAAGTGATTTCCGCACCTCGAAGGGCTTTGTCCCGTCAACTTGCCGTTTGGATTCTCACACCCGTAATTGGACGAAGGTGACATCGAAGCAGCCACCGCCGATCAGCTACAATCGCCACGGATCTCCTCGGCAGATCATCGCACATGCGGTGTGGTTATACGTTCGCATCAATCTGATCCTGCGTAACGCCTTGGTGCTATGTAAAAAGTGGTGAGCCGTGCAGGATTCGAACCTGCGACCCACTGATTAAAAGTCACCTCACTAGATTTATACGGTTGGCGCACCTTGGTGCAGTTTGTCATCTAAAACAATTGGTTATCATCTTTTTGCAACGAACATCAGTCGGTTGACAGTGCGCCGGAATGCGTCTTAGTGAAATGGTCTGTTGCAAAAAATGTTGCAAAAATTGGACCAGACAGATGACCACAGCAATTGATTTTCGTCGAGACTCTCAGCTTCTGAAAGCCACCCCCGGCATGTATCGCCACAAGGGCGATGCCTTCCCCGGCCTATATCTCAACGTCGGTAAACGGCGCTCAACTTGGTATCTCAAAGCTCGGGTGAACGGCAAAACCAAGTCAGTCAAACTCGGCGTATTCCCGGCCATGACGGCGGCGCAGGCGCTCAAACAAGCGTCAAAAGAAACGGCCCACCACGGCAATGAGACAACCGCCGCTATACGCAAGGTGCGCGACGCTTGGCGCGAGTATGTTGCCGACGCACTGGCGAATGAGCGGGCGTCGGAAACCCACCTGACCGACATGGAGCGGAAGCTGGAACGGTATGCGCCAGACATCCTCAGCAAGAGCCCAACGCAGGTTTCGCTACTAGATGTCCGTCGTTGTTTAAACGCGATCCCATCGGTCTCTACTCGACATCATGTCAAAGCGGGCATTAACAACGCCTATTCCATGCTCGATATTCCGACACCAATCCAGCGCGGCAAGATCAAACTGAAACAGGTGGGGTCTCGGGACACCTTTTGGAAAGTCTTGTGCGACTCTGATGAAACCATCGACAGACGTGATTGGTCGCCCATGTGGGAGGCGATCATGGCGGTAAAGAATCCACTGAGACGGATTGCTTGGGTCGTGATGCTTTTCACCGGTATCCGCGCAGATGATGTCCGCTCGCTACGTTGGGATCAGGTAGACCTGCAACGCAAAACCATTCGCCTACCGAAGCTGAAAAATGGCGAAGACCGGACTCTACCGATTTGCGAAACAGTGGTTCGCGCACTCTTATCGATCCGAGGCGGCGGCTCTGAGCAAGTGTTCCCGGCGTCGTCCAAAACGGGTTACTTAGACCATCTCGACGTTCTCAGGCATCCCGCCATTGGCCGAGACAGCGGACGCACTGACAAAAACGGCGAGCCTATCATGGAAGGTGCACCAGTGTTACGCCAACATGATGCACGCCACCATTTTACGTCGGCATGTGGCCCCGCTCGAGTTCCATCATATGCGGTCGCATTTCTCCGGGGTGACATTACATCCAAAGACGCCGACGACGACATGGCGATGCATTATCAAGAAGACCTCGCCATTGAGGATTTGGTAGCCGACATTGAGAACGTAATTTTGCTACGCATAAAGAAAGCACCTGATTTCAAACTTGAACTCAGCGCCTAAGCGCACCATGTTCATTGCGCGCCTAATGCCGCGTCGTGAGACGCCGCGCACCACTATGGTGGGCGTGAGACTAGCCTGGGAAGCGCCGCGCTGGAAGCGGTCCTAGGTGATGAGCCGAACCAGCGAGTATCAACGGAGGCTTCTGTCTGTTCATAATTGGACAGAAGGAATCCGTGTATAATGGCTACGTCCGAACTACGCGCGCTCGAACAGCGCATCAATGAGCTGGAAATACGGCTTATCCCCCCACAACTGATGACACCCCGGCAGGTGTGCGAATTCCTCCATATCTCGGAACGCCAGTTCTACGAATGGAAGAAGGCTGGTGACACGCCCCCCGCAATCTACTGGTCAGAACGCACTGTACGGTATGACCGTGATTCGGTGATGGCTTGGGCGAAACAAAAAGAAGTGGGGCAGGTTTAACGACCCGCCCCACATGATCAGTGATGCTGCAAGTAAGTTGGATAACTCACTTATAATCGAGGTCGCGGCGTCTCTGAACTTGTGATGCGGGTCCAACCTGAAATGGAATGGACAAACATCTAAACAATCCCGCCGATATAATGCTCCGTCTTTTTGGCGGATATGAAAAACGGCATATCGAAATGGGTGGCGAAGTAGCCACCAACGACAAAGGCAAAGTGAATGGTAAAACGCAAACTTTGGCGGGTCCGCTGACCGCCCAATTGGTTGCCCGTCACATCGCTGGTGAAACGCCCGTTGGCGTTGCTCCTGTGCGCGTCGACAGTACGTGCACTTGGGGCGTGCTCGATGTTGATTGCTACGACATGCCCGAAGACGACGTTTTCGCCCTCCGTGAACGTATACACGCACGATCTGCCGCATTCAGAACAAAGTCGCGCGGTTTGCACATTGTTGTGTTCGTTGACGAACCCGTGCCCGCGAAATTGATGCATCAGTATCTAGTCGCGTTACGCAAACGATTGCCAAAGAAGGTGCAACAAAAAACCGAAGTGTTTCCAAAGGAAACGCAAACGGTGGTTGCGCCTGACAATGAACCAACGGCGGTCTGGTTGCCAATAAACGGCCAGAAGCGCGAGTTCGCTTGGTTGATAGATCATGAAAGTATGAAAGGTGCTCTCGACGAGATCAGCACGTCAAAGTTGCTCGATCACATCGATAGACACTGTAGAACACCTGCACAGATCGTGACTGATATCGTTAATGCTACACCAACACTCGATACTTCGGAAATCGGCTACAAGGTGCCTGACAATCCTGCTGGACGGAACGATCTATTAATGAGGGTCGCTATGTCGATGCAGGCGCGCGGCTGGCCTGATACGGAAATGGATGCGGAAATTCGGCGGCTAAATGGCGATGCGGGTTTCCACGATCTGTTCGTTGATGGCGCACTACCCGAAGCAGAAATCGTGAACCTGCTGCGTTCCGCGAAAAAACGCGAGAAAGGTACGCCAACACCTCTTCACTATCGGTTGGTTGAGAAATTCAATCGCGAATGGGCCGTAATGCGAGTCAACGGTCAGGTTGAATTCTTGAACCGTGAAGAGGGCGAATGCTACGCCAAGAATGCGTTTCTTGATGCCACTGCACCCCAAATGGTCATGATGGGCAAACATCGCACGCCAATATCAAAACTCTGGCTGCATGACATCGACCGAGCCGAGCATCGCGGCATAGTTATTGAACCACCTGACTATAATGGCCCCGGCTTCAATGTGTTTAAGGGTTGGACGTGCCAACCCCAAAGTGGAGATGCAAAGCTCTGGGAAGAGTACATCCAAGATGTACTATGTTCAGGCGATGCGTCGTTGGCGCAATGGGTAATGACCTACATCGCTGACGGCGTTCAGCGACCATGGTCACACCATCCCGGCAGCGCACTTGCGCTGCGCGGTGGTCAAGGAGCGGGTAAATCGTTCCTAGGACGCGCAGTACGTAAACTGGTTGGCCCCTCACACGCTCAGCAAATAGCGGAATCTGATCGTATGTTTGCACGCTTCAATCGTGGTCTGTTTGGATCAACTTTTGTGCTGTGTGAGGAATCTTTGTTTGCAGGGTCGTCGCGACAGGCGGCAATTGCAAAATCATTCATCACCTCAGACACATGGTCTTATGAGCAAAAGTATCTGGCTCAGTTCGATGGCAAGAATGTTCATCGCATCATTGCGACGACTAATGACGATCAAGCCGTTCACATCGACCATGACGACCGCCGTTGGACAGTTATCGAGGTGCCTACTCGCTTTGATAGCCATTCGCGGGAAGCGATTGCTTGGTGGGAGCCATACTACCATCTTATTGACAACAATCCGGGTGTTGTTCTCGACTACCTTTTGCAGTTTGAAGTCGATCACGACCTAATCCGCTACGGACACGTCACCGAAGCTAAATCGCGTGACAAGGTCGCTTCTGATCCGCTGTTGGCTTTGATGGACGAGATCGCGGAAACCGGTGTTTTGCCCGATGACCTCAGCGGCACGGGCAAAGTATCAACCGCAACGCTCGCGAGGGAATGTTATGCGCGAGGAGCGTCGCGAAAAGACCATCCAAGGAAATTCTCTAACCAGATGCGCGACAAGTTCGGCGCACAAACTGCTGGCCGCAACTGCACTTGGATTGAGACTGTACATCGTGGGACCGATAGCAATGGTATCCTGACAGTGACGCCGGTTTATTCGACCGATAGGCCGGGTGTGGTATTGCCACCGTTGTGCGAATTCCGTCGGTTGGTCGCCCGCAAAACAGGTAACACTTACCCAGAAGACGGCGAATGGCGCGTCTACCAGCCACCTAACCCCGGGTATGACACCGATCCCAATGGCGGTGATCCTGATGCGGTTGAAAAGTATCTGGCGCAAAGATGGGTGCGAGACGAAACGCCGTTTTGAGCCATCAAGCGGCGCACATGGATGCTATGTGTTCTTTGTGCGCCGTTTAATTTATTGATAGCAAACAACATTCTCACATAGCGCACAAACACACATGAACTCAGCTTTGTAAAAGCGCGGCGAATGCTAGTATCCTTGCGGGCATGAAGTGATTGCACAAGTGTATTTCATTTCTATGTGTTCTTTGTGTGCTATGTGTGAAATCGACATAAAAACAATTGGTTATCATAGGTACGTGGCAAAACACATGGATTACATGTGCGCTGGAATGCGCTCCGACTGAGACCTTGTATTAACTCTTTCCGAAATCTCCGCCCGCTCGTTACGACCCAAACGCAATTGGGCGGTATTGGTCGCCCAACTGATAACTAATCAGTTTATCCCCGGCAGGAAAAATCAGTTATTTCAATTGGTTGCAAAAATAGCCGCCCAAAAATGCAACGTTGTTTGCAACGGCGCCAGAAAAAAGCTCAAACTATACGTCATGCATCCAGTGTAACTTGCTTAGTCGCCCAAAACTTAAATTTGGGTTACCCTTCAACAGCATCTTTCAATGCTTTTGCGATGGTTATTTTGACTATTTTTTCGGCCTCTTTTTTAAGTTGCTCCCCGGTTGCAGGGTTGCGAACTTGGCGTTCTGGACGCTCTCGGCAATATATTTTTCCAACGCCGGGCAAAGTCACTGCTCCACCACCGGAGATTTCCCTAGTAATAAGACCAGTGATCGCATTAAGTGCGGCAACTGCGGATTTTCTGTCAGTACCCATTTCCTCAGCGAGAGCGGCAACAAGCTGTGTCTTGGTCATTGGTTTCGCAGATGAGCGAACACGACCTTTAACGAAGCGTCGCGCCGGCGTAGAAGCAGACTGTACCAACTTGGGTTTTCTCTTTTTTCCTTTCAGAGCGTTTAGGCGCTGTTGCAAATAAGCATTTGCTTCTTCCTGCCGCAGTACTTCACGTTCCTCATCGGTCAGTTGCTTGTATTTTTCTAAGGTCAAGGAATTTCGTTTCATCTTATTTCCCACCGTCGAAGATGTCGAACAGCCCTTTGATTTCCTTTACTAAATCGATCGTTTTTCGACCAACCTTTAGCGCTTTTCCCTTCCAAGATACTGCTTCAGGCGGCCGTATGCCAGAGATCAACACGCTAACTCCATCGTGGTCATGGTAAACAATGTAGTGAACGTTGAGTGAACTGAAAAGGTACTCATGGTTGGTACCATCGGTGCTTGAACCCAAATAGGGGTCCTTCGATAAGTTCTTTATTAGTCGTTCGAAGTCGGTATCAGAGACAGAGTACATAGCCTTGTCAAGGTCAACTATCTCGGTGTGCCGCACTGGGACCTTAATAGGCTTAGATGACAAATCATTCTCTCCAAAGCGTAATATCGGCTAGGAAGCAAAAAAAATGACGAAAAAGCAAGCGAAATTCAGTTTTGACTATTCAAAAGCATTGAGCCTTCTTACCTCCGATACCGGCACCACCTAAATCTCCCGCATCTCCACCTTTTTCTTCGGAACATCGCCCAAAAGCGAGGTGATACGCATCATCTGTCGGACCCGTTGACAAACCGCGTGTCTGAGGGTGGTTCGATATTCCTTTTTCCCCTCGGGCGCGCTTCATCACCGAAGGACAAAGCAATGAAGATCAGCGCGCGTATAGAAGATGGCAACGCCATCCTGAGCCTCACCACCATTTCCAGCCGTTCCATGTTGAAGGTCAACGACGCGGACCGATTGGCTGACGATCTGGAACGTTTCCTGACCAACCCCGATGCCGAGGCGATCAATCGCCACTACCGGCTTGTGCCTCACGAAACAGGACTGAGCGTTCAAGCCATTCAGGGCAATTTTGACCTTCCTTGGCGGCACATCACGACAGTTGTGAACGGACTGCGAGCCAATGTCTGATTGGCATTCACTGCCCCGAACCCAAAGCGCGTTGGCAGATGCCCAACTGCCGACGTGCGGGGTGTTCAAGATCGGTAACGATCCGGCCCCGCGAATTGTCTATGTCGTCTGGTCGGAACAGCCAGCCGACTGGCAACGCCGTTCAGCCGAGAGCATCGTATATGCCGCGATTGTGCGGCACGTGACGCCCGGAACAGTCTATCCGGGGTGTCCATGGGGCTGACGGGCACAGACCGCCCGCAGACGCCCGAAGAGGCGTTCGTTGTGGCAATCATCATGCAGGCCTATCGTGATCTGTTCATGCCGATACAAAAGAACGCTGCCAGTGCCGGTATCACGCAGTTGGAACAAGATCAGGCCATTTCATTTCTGACAGATCATCAGGGCGCGTTTGCGCGCCACCGAAAGGATCTTTGCTCTCTCATCGGCTGGGAGGGTGACGTACTTGCCGCCCGTATTCGCCGGATGATGGAAGGTGAGGAATTCCCCATTGTCTCGGACAAAAACGCGTCCTCTTTCCGAAAACATCTCCAAGGGGTCGAGCGAGTTCGGGCGCGTTGGAAGCACCTGAAATCACCGCCTAAAAGACCTTCTTCTTCGGTTGAGAAGACCCGGGAGCAGGACCGATTGTTGGTCTGAGCAACGCCGACGCATCGCTCCTATCTGTCCAGACCAGATTGAGCGTGGCGTCCCGAATTGCGTCACGCTCAATTTTTGGAACAGAAGGTGCGAAACTATGACAGATGAAACCACGGCTGCCCTGCAAGCCCTGATTAAGCAGGTTGAAACGCTCACCACCACGGTGACTGACCAGCAGAAGCGAATGGACGGGTTGTATGAGCATAACTCCCGTCTGCTCGATCAAATCAAAGACGGCAAACGGGATAACACCCCGGCCAAGAAATCCATCGTGGATATCGTGCAAGAGGAACAGCACGAGCGGAAGATGCAAGAGGCTGGCTTTCAACGCGCGGCAGATGGCAACTGGTATCCCAAGGGAGTCCGCCCCGCGCACTCTCTCACCCGCGAAGAAGCCCGTGATCCCGTGAAGTATCGCGAAGCGAAAGCCGCCGCCGAAAAGGCCGGGACCAACCTGACCATTTTCAATGATGGCAATGGCGATCCCACAACCCGCAACATCGGACAACCCCGAACCGTAGCCAAGCTGCACACCATCACCCTCGATGATGAGCATAATCGCGTCCGGTACGTCCGCGCAGATCACGAAACAGGCAACGGCCTCATTCAGCGCCGCCTGCGGGCCGAGAGCGAAGGTTACACGACGCGCACCTTCCGGGAACCCGGCGATCTGCCGGAACACATGCAGACCAAACTGCGCCTGATGGAGAATGCGGCCAATGCAAGTGACACCTGAGGATCGTGCCTGCCACGAATGGGCGTGCCGCATTGTTTACGGTTTTGAAGCGGAGGAAGAGGTGTTCGTCCTCCGCAACCTATACATTGTCTGGGGCGATGAGTTGGAAACCGAACTCGTTAAACTCAATCCGTCAGGCAACTCTCGCGATGCTGTCGTCGCCACGCTTGCCCAAATGATGAAATTGCACCTGCATGGCCTCGGGTTTGCAGAGTTGCGCAACGACCTCGTGCGGTCGAGTGTCAGTAAACAGTTCGCAAAGCGCGTTTATGATCATTTGATGTGTGTCTCCGTTGAGGAATGGGCTCGGTTGCGCGAGCGTATCACTTGGTACGGGCACGATAACGATGCCCCGATCACCGGCTCAACCAGCGTTCAAGGTGAGTCCTGATTATGGCGCAGGGTGGAAACAAGAATTCGGGCCGTCGGGCGATCATCGACATGCGGCCCGACAAGAACGAGATCATCAAGGACATTGTGCTTGGGCGACGATCTATGGCTGAGATCGCCCGCCGCCTTGGAGTCGATTACTCGACCGTACAACGGTATCGGGACGACAAGATCACCGAAGAAATGCGCCGCGAGATCATGGCTGAAACTCGCATTCAGGGGATCGAGGCGGACACCGAGATCATCAACCAAGACCGCATGGATATCGCCATGACCTATGAGTCATTGGCGCGACGTGTTGAAAAGCTGATCACCAAGGCAGAGCAGAACGAAGATGACGGGTTTGCGCTGGCCGCGATGGAAGGATTACGGAAAGTCCTGCGCGACATTGCGACCATGCAGGGCAAGCTGGCCCAAAACCTGACGGTCAACGTGTCTCTGGCCGAGTCCAAGGAATGGGTCACGCTCCGCACCATCCTGCAAGAGGTATGTGACGAGGTGCCCGCCGCCCGCGAGCCGTTGCTGCGCCGGATGCGCCACCACGTTCTGTCTGTCAGCCAGGAGAGCGGCGATGCCGTTTGACGCCTTTCATGACTGGTGCCTTGGCCTCGAACGTGATCTCGACCCGGCGGCAAAGATGGCGCATTTCCTGCAACAGGAAATCCCGAACGCCTTGCCGGACCCTTGGCAGGTCGAAGCGATTACATCAGCCGCCCAGACCGTCGCGCTGCTGGTTTGCCGACAGGCGGGCAAATCCTGCGTTCTGGCAACGCGCGGCGTTCGTGAACTAGAGCGCGGCGGCACGACCATATGTCTCGCGCCCGCCGAACGTCAGACACGCGAGATAACACGCAAAGTGCAACTATACCTGCGCGCGACCGATCTCGTGGTAGAGCGCGCGACACAGACGGAGATTGAATGCAGCAATGGCGGGCGGTTCATCGCCGTGCCAGCATCCGGGGCGACGATCCGGGGTTACACCGCCGATCTGCTGCTTGTGGACGAGATGGCCTATCTCCCCGGTGCAAACGGTGGCGAAGACGTTGTTGTCGCTCTGCTGCCAATGCTGAAAGACAATGGGCAGACGTTCTACGCCAGCACGCCCGCAGGAAAGAAAAACCTGTTCGCCAGCCTGTTTCTCGAACCGAATGACAGCGTGCATCGGATCAAGGTGCCGGGAACGTCGATCCCCCGCCTTGCGCCCCGTGTCGAACGGCTCCGCGCCCAGCTATCGGCCACACGGTTCAGGCAGGAGGTCATGTGCGAATTCCTGTCCGACGGCATGTCTTATTTCGATCTGTCTATCATAGAAAACGCGACCAGCATGGAGGGCGCGGTATGCCCGAGGATTTGAACCTGATCTATCGCCCCAATGGCGACGTGGTGAACGAAACGAACCAAGACCCGGCCATTCCCAGAGTGAAAGGCTATGTGCGGTATTGGATCGGGGCCGACCTTGGACAGGCCAATGACTTTAGTACTGTCTGTGTGATCAAGGATCAGCAATTGCCCATCTACGATGGACACCAAGTCACCCTAGGGCAACGTGACCGCACGATTGTCTATGCCGACAAGTTCCGTGGGGTGTCATATGTGGATGTAGTGGATCACCTGATCAAGCTGCGCAATGCCCCTCCATTCGGTGGCAAGTCTGATTTGGTCATCGACGGGACCAGCTTGGGTCGGGTCGTATCGGACATGCTGTTCGAACAGAGCGTCCCGCACACGGCCATTCAGATGACGGGCGGCTCGGATTACACCACCAAAGGCCGCTACTGCAACGCGTCCAAAACCCTGATGATCGAAAACCTTGCCGTGCTGTTCGCATCGGGTGAGTTGAAGTTCGCGCATGACCTGCCACTGCGGGATGAGATTGAGGAAGACCTAGCCTCGTTCACAACCCAGACAACGGCAGCGGGAAATCAAATCATCACCCAATCCCGCAACGCGTCAGGTCACGGCGATCTTGGGATCGGGTTGATTGTGGCGGCTTTCGCATCGCAATATTTGGCCGGGCGGGCGATACAGGTCAGCAGTCTTGTCGGTATGTACTGAAAACCCTCCTGACCAGTTTAATAGTCAAACGCATCAAACAACGCTGAGACGTCGAAGGAGGAGTCATAGCCGGGAGCCTGAACACCTTCCAAGCCAAAGGTGAAAAAGTGCTTCCTTGCGGCCCGCCAACCTCTCACCAAACTAGGGAATTGAACTTCGACGCCATCATCGTCATCCGCTTCCTCGCGCCATGCCGACGGAGAAATCCAATTGCCGAGAATGAGTTCTTCGTTTGACGGGGTTGGGCAGTTTCTACCATACCGGCTTCGCAGCATTTGCCTTCTTTGAACACAAGCCCGGCGGACCATGTTGACCGTCCAACCGTCCAGCGCTTTGAGTACCGTAGGGTCTTCAATCAGGCAGTAGAAACCCATCAGGCCGCGCATTGTCCTGAGTTGCCCCTGATCATAGAGAAAGTCTTGGATATCTTGCTCCTTGAGACCGCCATAAAAACCTCTGCGAAGCTCATATATCAGGCCCAGCAAATCCCAATCGTAGCCTCGTCTTCTATTGGCTCTTCTGCGATTGAAGCCGTGATTTAGCGCGTTTATTAGATAAACATTGATCAGCCGGGATACCTTTTGCTGTAGTTTCTTCTCAGTCTTTTTGGGAAGCGTGAGGCCGGCGTCTTTGAAACCATAGCCTAGGTACGTAAAATCATTGATGGTCCGAACTTCATGCTGGTAGTCAGAAATCACCGCAATGCCGGGTGACTTTTTGCGGTTAACGATCAACCCGCTTTCCGCACAATGCCGATCAAAGCATCGCTCCAGCCGCTGCGCTTCTTCGTAGCTGCCACAAATCGCCACGACGTCATCCGCGAACCGTACAAATTTCCCTGACTCGGCAGACAATTTTCTGTCGAGGTCATGATTTGCGAGGTTCGCCAATATCAGAGAAGCTGACGAACCTTGTGGCGTCCCCTTTACTTTGCGCTTGAATGTCGAAGTTCGGTGACCTTCGGAATCCCCATATCGGTGATGTAGAAAGGCTTCAAAGATGTGCCGCTCATGGGGTGTCAAGCTAACCGTTGTCCGGTCAGCGATCTTCTTTTTCAGATAGTTCGCGGGGATGTTGTCAAAGTACTTTTCGAAGTCGATTTGTACGGCGAACAGTTTCCCTCCTTTGTCAAAATCTCTCAACGCCAAAATAGCATCAAAGACGTTCTTATCCGGGTGGTACGCATATGAGTGCGGGGACAGCCGTTTCTTGTTTCTGTTTATTGTCCGTCTAAGCAAAACGTTTGCCACCGCAGCGTCTGGTATTCCAAAAGCCGTGACTTCGCGCTTGGAACCGTCGGGCTTGGGAATCTGGAAATGAACGGCGGGCTCGGGATCGTATTCTTCTCGCAGAATCTTGTGCCAAATCGCCGTCGCGATAACGTTGGCATTTCGCTTGCAATGTCGCGGGTCAAAATGACGATGCAGCGGAGTTCGTGACCGTACAGACGGCAACGCTGCTGGTAGGCCGGTTCGGCGTTCGAACTTTTCCCGATACTTAGTTTCTTTTTCCGCCTGCTGACGCTCTTTATCAAATGCTTTTTTACTCAAGCGTTTGATTTCTGACCTTAATTCGTTGCGCATTATTTCTCTCTTAAATTTCGGTGGGGCGCATAGAGTAAGGGGAAACGGCAACCTTTGGTCGCCGATACCATCCAGTAGATCTCTCGAACCACTGTCGCCAATTCAGTTTCCCGAAAAGGTCGTCATCGACCCCATAAGGGCCAGGTAGGTCACGCCCCACCTAGGCTTCACGCCATATCAGACAAAAATCAAAGCCTTCGGGAAGTGTCAATCTTAGATTGTACGCAGCTACTCTAATGATGCAGCAAGTTAACATTCTACGCAGAACGCTCAATACAGTCGCGGCTATCAGAACAGCAGTACTAGAGGACAATCACCGACCCAAATTCGCGTTAGTGCGGTGATACTCCCAAATGGCACGATCCAGCGTCAGCGATGTCCAGTTTTGCCCTCTGCTCCGCAATTCCTTAGCAGCCAATCTAAGCAAGACAGAAGTCTGACGAGGTTGAGGAAGATTTGGCATTCCTAGTGCTTCGCCGATGAACCCCTGAACTCTCCGATCTGGCTTGCCAAGATCATCATCACCAGCGAGCATCATAAAATAGTCGAAAGCGATGCCACTGGATTGCCCCGGCAACCCCAAGATAATGGACTCAGCATACTCCCTGCGTTCTTGATCCAAGTCCGTGAAGCCATCAATCTCAGCGTCTACTAGAGCGCGACAAAACAAATGAACCGCCTCAGCTTTCAAAATGCCTGACCGGGACGACGTTCGCTGGCGGTTTTCATAGACGGATACGGCCATTTCCTTGGAGCCGATCTTCTCACAAATTGAAACGAACTCTCTTACTCCATGTTCACCTAGACCTCGCCCCTCACGAGCGGCAGCAAAGAGTGTCCAACCGGAAAATTCACAAAACCGTTCTACGGTTCTTTGCGTGCTGGCGTAGCGAGCGCTTATTGAGAAAACTGCATCAATGACACAAAGGGGAAGGGAGGCATAACGGTATTCGCCCGCCAAGGCTGGCACTTCAAGTTCAGTTTTCTCAATGTGGTCCGCTAGGTCTGTAACCAATGATATTGAGACTAAGTTCAAGATCAAAGCCCAATTTGTCGACGATCAGTGACATAGGTAGGCGCCCAAGGTATCGCCAGTCAAGAATAATGTCACTGATCGTCTGTAGACTGATTGACGACATTTGCGGCCTGACTGCCGCATGGACATTCGTTCTCGGTTAAGCTTAAACATGCGCAGACTGCGCCAGTCGAAAGGCTGGTCACAGGAAGAATTTGCTCATGAAGCTGGGCTGCACAGAACCTATATCAGCGATCTTGAGCGCGGAGCCCGCAATCCCACGATCACCGTCGTGGACAAGCTGGCAAAAGCACTGGGTGTCAAGGTCGGTGCTTTGCTGGACTGACCGAGGATTAACAGGCGTGGCCATCAACAGACGAAAAACTCTGGTCGACTTGAGGGAGTTTCCCAGAGCGCTTGAACTCTCGAGAAGCCTATATCGCGAGAAAAAACATCTTAGCCAATCCCACGAATGTGTGGAAATTGCTGAGCTGCTTGGCGTATCCAATATTGCGGTATGGCACGCCTACCACCGTGGTGATCTAGGTGTACCATCTCCTAACCCAGCAAGGGCAGAGGCATGGGCGCGAGGAGAAGCATATTACATTGCTCCTGACCGTACGTGTCGAAAATGTCATGGGGAGCGTAGAATACCCGGTGACGACACGTGCTACGACTGTGAAAGGGGCCGACGCGATAAGATGCGGAAACCATAGTGTGGGAGTGGGCCTTCCTGGACTCCAGTAACTTCAGGACGAAACACCATTAGACCGAAAGAGCGTTTACTTTTCTGCAGTGAGTTTGACAAATGCTGGAGTAAACACACAACAGGGTGCAACATTTTGAACGAGGATTATGTCAAACGGCTAATAAAACTCGTCGCGGAACTTCTCGCGATTGCCGTTACCGTTGTGCTCCTTCAGGTGTTCATCAATTGGGTCGGGTTCCAATCAGCGTGGCCCATTCTTGTTGTCGTTCTGATCGTCTTGCTCGTCGTCATCGCTGCGATGCGCGAGCAGTAGGTCAGCCTGTTGTGGGTTTTGTCGCCAACTATGAACTTCTGTCACAGAGTAAGATTTGTTGTACCACAAGCCACCCTCATTGACTTGGGTTACCTCAAGCGTAACATCTAATATCACTCCACCAGCCAATCGCAGATCAGTTGCACCCTCAAGGATTTGATGCTTGAAGCGTTCATCAAGCATTTTTGCTCCAAACTCATGCCCATTCGCGAACAACCTCCACTGTCGATTGCTGTCGATTAGCGGAGGCTGAACAAGAACCACTTCCAACCGTTCCGGGACCACGCGTGGCTCAGCCACATCTTCGCTTTCTATCGCAGGATGGCGAGTAGCGCGCTCCAGAAACTCATCTCGTGGCACGATTACTTCGGGCCTTTTGTCTTTGTCATTTGGTACAGCGGCAACCCCCGAGATCGCCTGATCTTGTTCGACTGCCTTAAAAAACTCTCTCCGAGGTGTTTTGACAGTTTCTGAACGCTCAATTTTCGATACGGCTTCAGCAATCCGGGCAATGTCCTCATCGGTTAAGGTCGTGTTCTCGTCAGCCAAAGCCTCAACCACCTCATCCATCGCTTTACCTTGAAAGTGTCCCACTGCGTTGTTGAATAGTGTTGTTGTCAAAATGATAGCAAGTGTCTTCAATCTATCGCGCGTCACGACTCCTCTAAGCAGAGTTATGATGCGGAGGCTTCCCTCGCCCGATGTCTCGTAGACCAGCGAAAATTCAACGCCTGGCTCCATCAAGTAGATGGCCTCACCAGCCATCTTCTCAAATTCAACCATAGCACGTCCTATCGCCCCGATTGTCGGTCGGGCATTAGGCTCAAGATCGAAGTAAATCGTTACGGGCTGCTCAATCATCTATTTGTAAACCAACGGTTATTGCACTTTCTGTCACTAGACACAGTTCAACCATGCATTGCAACAATTCGCAGACCGCTAACGCAAGGAGTTACATCTCGTGCCAGCCATCCAAGTCAACGCCCTGTAATCACGTTGCGGAGTGAGCCAATTGGCCTGAGTTGCTGATCGGCACACTGGACCGTTTCATTCGAACTGTTCCATAGCTGAAAAAGCTGGCTAGGTTTCCCATCTAATCCGGCGCGGTTTTCAACAAAAAAGGATTGGTAAATCAACGCTTAGACGTTGCAAATTTGTTGCAAAAATCGAAAACCGCCAAGCTTTAGCTCAGCGGTTTTTCGTTTCCGATCAATCGGTTAAAGTGGTGAGCCGTGCAGGATTCGAACCTGCGACCCACTGATTAAAAGTCAGTTGCTCTACCAACTGAGCTAACGGCCCACTCTTTTGTTTGGATCCTTTGGATCCGTGGCGCTCTGTAAGGCATTTTCCCGACTGGGTTCAAGGCCTTATTTCACACCTCGTTACGCCTGTAGTTTCTTTCGAAACGGCGTCCCGATAGGCGGCCTACTTAGGCAGGTGGCGCAAGGGGGTCAACCCCTTTTTTCACGAATCTGCGCCACAGGGTGGATTCCCATCCGCAGCAACGTTATATGCCCGCCATGCAAGGAATTCAGAACACCGGATTGCCCTTTATGAAGATGCATGGGCTGGGCAATGACTTTGTCATTGTGGATGCGCGCGCGCATGAGGTCGGGGTGACACCAGCCTTGGCTCAAGCCATTGGGCATCGGCAGTTTGGGGTTGGTTTCGACCAGCTCGCCGTCATCGAAAAAGGCGCCTCAGATGCGCATCTGGTGTTCTATAACGCCGATGGCTCGACCTCGGCCGCCTGTGGCAATGCCACCCGCTGTATCGCGCGGTTTCTGATGGAGGAAACCGGCAAACAAACCCTTACCCTGACCACCGAGCGGGGAACGCTATACGCAAGCGATGCGGGGGACGGGCTGACCTCGGTAAACATGGGGCCGCCGCAGCTGAACTGGCAGGATATCCCGCTGGCCGAAGACGTGGACACGCTGGAGCTGCCGATTGAGGGCGCCCCAACCGCCACTGGCATGGGCAACCCGCATTGCACCTTTTTCGTCGAAAATGCCGAGGCGATCCCGCTGGCAGAGTTCGGTTCGCGCTATGAATACCACCCGCTCTACCCGCAGCGGACCAACGTGCAGGTCGCGCAGATCATCGGGCCAGATCACATCCGCATGCGGGTGTGGGAACGCGGCGTGGGCATCACCCTGGCCTCTGGGTCATCCTCCTGTGCAACCGCCGTGGCCGCAGCCCGGCGCGGCCTGACCGGACGCAAGGTGCAGATCGAGTTGGACGGCGGCACAATCTGGATCGACTGGCGCGACGATGGCGTCTGGATGACCGGCCCCACGGCCCATGTCTTCTCGGGCCTGCTGACGCCGGAATTCCTAAGGTCGCTGGGATGAACCCGCCCAAATTCACCACGCTGGGCTGCCGCCTGAACGCCTATGAGACCGAGGCGATGAAAGAGCTGTCACAACAGGCCGGTCTGACCGATGCGGTGGTGGTGAACACCTGCGCCGTGACCGCCGAGGCAGTGCGCAAGGCCCGGCAGGAAATCCGCAAACTGCGCCGCGAAAACCCGAATGCCCGGCTGATTGTGACCGGCTGCGCTGCGCAGACAGAACCGCAGACCTTTTCCCAGATGGAAGAGGTCGATGCCGTCATTGGCAACACGGAAAAGATGCGACCCGAAACCTGGAAAGGTATGGCGGCGGATTTCATTGGTGAAACCGAGGCCGTCCAGGTTGATGACATCATGTCGGTTACCGAAACCGCTGGCCACCTGATCGACGGGTTTGGCACTCGGTCCCGCGCCTATGTACAGGTTCAGAATGGCTGTGACCACCGCTGTACCTTCTGCATCATCCCATATGGCCGCGGTAATTCGCGCAGCGTCCCCGCGGGCGTTGTTGTGGACCAGATCAAGCGTCTGGTCGATAAGGGCTATAATGAGGTCGTTTTGACCGGCGTCGACCTGACCTCATGGGGGGCTGACCTGCCTGCCCAGCCAAAGCTGGGTGATCTCGTTATGCGCATCCTCAAACTGGTGCCGGATTTGCCGCGCCTGCGGATCAGCTCGATCGATTCGATCGAGGTCGATGAAAACCTGATGCAGGCCATTGCCACAGAACGCCGCCTGATGCCTCACTTGCATCTGTCGCTGCAGCATGGCGACGATCTGATCCTGAAGCGGATGAAACGCCGCCATTTGCGTGACGATGCGATCCGCTTTACCCAAGAGGCCCGCAAGCTGCGCCCCGAGATGACCTTTGGCGCTGACATCATCGCCGGTTTCCCGACCGAGACCGAGGCCCATTTCGAAAACTCGCTAAGGCTGGTTGCCGATTGCGATCTGACATGGCTGCATGTCTTCCCCTACTCCAAACGCGAAGGTACACCCGCTGCCCGCATTCCGCAGCAGGTCAATGGCAATGTCATCAAAACCCGCGCCGCCCGTCTGCGCGCCGCTGGCGAGGTGCAGATTGCCAAGCACCTGACCGCCCAGGTTGGCAAGATACATCACATCCTGATGGAAAACCCCCATATGGGCCGGACCGAGCAGTTCACCGAAGTCACGTTCAAAACCGCTCAATCCGAAGGGCAAGTCGTGACCGCCACCATCACCGGCCGCTCCGCAACACAGCTCTGCGCCTGAACCGCCCCTTCCACCCGCTTGCAACAAAAAACCCCCGCTGCCAGTGGCGCGGGGGTTTCTAACTTTTCTGAAAAGGCGCTTAGTGTTTCTTCTTGCCTTTAACGCCTGCCCACAGACGCTTGTTGACCAGGTACAACAGGACCGACAGAAGCGTCAGGAAGACTACACCGACAAAGCCCGAATACTTACGCTCCATCATCTTCGGTTCAGCCGTCCACATCAGGAAGGCTGCAACGTCTTCCGACATATGCTCGACGTCATTTGCGTGGCCATCAGCAAACTCGACCCGCTCATCAAACAGCGGGGCCGCCATTGAAATCCAACCACCGGGGAAGGCGGTGTTTTCATACAGGATCGTACCCGCTTCTTCTTTTTCCTCACCGGTATAACCGTCCAGCAAAGAGGCGATGTATTCCGCACCCCCCATACCTTTGAAGAACTGGTTGATCCCCAGACCGTAAGGGCCGTGGAAACCGGCACGCGCCTTGGCCATCAGGCTCAGGTCGGGTGCATTTTGTGAGTTGTTGATCGGGAAATGATCTGTCGTTTTCAGAGCGCGAAGCTCTTCCGTTTCAGGATCAAAAAGCGCGCTTCTGTTGGGCTCTTCATCGTACACGACGAACTCAGAAGCGTAGGCGATAACTTCTTCTTCCGAATAGCCCAGCGCTTCGAGATCACGCAGAGGCACATAGCGCAGGCCATGACAGGCCGCACAAACCTCGGTGTAGATCTGCAGGCCGCGCTGCAGCTGGTGTTGATCCCAGGTTCCGAACGGACCTTCGAATGAGAATTGGAAGTCCTCGATATGCTGTTCGCCTCCGCCTGCCGCGTTAGACGCGACAGGAGCAAGTGCGATAGCAAACGCGGCACCGATTGCAAGTTTCTTGAACATGTTTCCGGTCCCTCTTCTTACTCGGCCGGCGTGGCATCGGCGTCAGCCTTGCCATAATGCGCGTTGAAGTCTTCTTCGATGGTTTCCGGCTGTGCATCGGGTTTTTCGATGACACCCAGAACCGGCAGGATCACGAAGAAATAGCCGAACCAGTAGGCCGATGCGATTAACGAGAAGGTCGCATAGGGCTCTTCTGCGGGCATCGCACCCAGCCACATCAGGGCAAAGAAGTCGACGATCAGCAGGTAGAACCACCATTTGAACATCGGCCGGTATTTACCCGAACGTACGGTCGACGTGTCCAGCCACGGCGCCAGAGCCATAGCCAGGATCGCACCAAACATCGCCAGGACACCAAAGAACTTGGCGTCAATGATGCCGCCGGTGATGAAGCTGGCGAATTGAACAACCCAGACCTCGCCGGTAAAGGCACGCAGGATCGCGTAGAACGGCAAGAAGTACCATTCGGGCACGATATGTGCCGGTGTTACCAGCGGGTTGGCTTCGATGTAGTTATCCGGGTGGCCCAGATAGTTCGGCATGAAACCAACAATCGCCCAGAACACAACCAAGATGACCGCCAGTGCGAACAGGTCCTTGATCACGAAGTAAGGCCAGAAGGGCAGCGTGTCTTTCTCGGCCTCGGCTTTCGAACCGCGGCGAACCTCAACACCTGTCGGGTTGTTGTTGCCGGTGGTGTGGAAAGCCCAGACATGCACGATGACCAGCGCCGCAATTACAAAGGGCAGCAGGTAGTGCAGCGAGAAAAAGCGGTTCAGCGTGGCGTTGTCCACAGCCGGTCCGCCCAGCAGCCAAGTCTGGATCGCGTCACCCACAAACGGGATCGCACCAAACAGGCCGGTGATCACGGTCGCACCCCAGAAGGACATCTGACCCCAGGGCAGAACATAGCCCATAAAGGCAGTGCCCATCATGCAGAGATAAATCAGCATCCCGATGATCCACGTAACCTCGCGCGGGGCTTTGTACGAGCCATAGAACAGGCCACGGAAGATGTGGATGTATACCGCGACAAAGAACAGCGATGCGCCGTTCATGTGCAGATACCGCAGCATATAGCCGCCATTCACGTTGCGCATGATGTGCTCGATGCTAGCAAAGGCCAGATCAACATGCGGAGTGTAGTGCATCACCAGTACGATACCGGTGACAATTTGCAGGACCAGGCAAAACGCCAGGACGATGCCCCAGATCCACCACCAGTTCAGGTTCTTGGGGGTTGGGATCATCAGGGTGTCATAGATCAGGCCGACGATGGGCAGGCGGCTGTTCAGCCACTTCTCGCCACTTGTCTTCGGCTCATAGTGATCGTGGGGAATTCCGGACATCTGGGTCTCCCTTAGCCGAGTTTGATGGTGCTGGCGTCCGTCCACTCAGCGGGCGGAACGGGCAGGTTTTCAGGTGCAGGACCTTTGCGGATACGGCCAGCCATATCGTAATGCGAGCCGTGGCAGGGGCAGAACCAGCCGCCAAAGTCACCAGCATCGCCCAGCGGGACACAACCGAGGTGAGTACAGACGCCCATCTGGACGATCCAGGCACCGGCCGCTTCGCCTTCCGGCGACGGCATCACGCGGTTTGCATCCGTGGCCGGTGCATCAGCATTCAGATTGAAGTTACGGGCCAGCGGGTCAGGCAGGGCATCCACGCCATCGGCGTCCTGCTTCTGCGCTTCGTCGATTTCGACACCGGTGCGGTGACGGATGAACACGGGTTTGCCCAACCATTTGACGGTCAGCTGGGTTCCGGGCTCGACACCGCTCACATCCACGCGGATCGAGGACAGCGCCTGAACGTCTGCCGAGGGGTTCATTTGGTTGATCAGGGGCCATACGGCTGCACCCGTCGCAACGACACCTGCGCCGCCTGCGACGTAGTAGAGGAAATCTCTGCGGGTGCCTTCGTGGTCTTCTGCGTGGGACACGAGGTTTTCTCCGATTCCGGCGCCCGGCAATACCGGGCAAACATGCATCAGCACCGCATCAAAGCGGCGTCTCATCGCGGCTATCTATCCGGGAGAAATCGGTTCGTCCAGCGGTCATAGGCGCGCACTACGCCGCATCTTGGCATTCATGTCACAACGAAAGGCGTTTTTTTCAAGGGATGGGCCGGATTACCCGTGAACGTTTGCCCTGCCGCGCGGGTGGTACAGGGAGTGATTCGGATGGCAACCAGGCAACGAAAACACCCTCACAACACAGAACCGAAGACTGTTGATCGGCGAAAATCTGCAAAATTCTGACCTGATTTTGCCACGCAAAAATCCACTTCGATTGAATCTACCTTGGTAAAAATAATGAGTTAAAAATAGATATTTTTCAACACACTAGATGAGTCTCAATTCGATTGAACATTTGGCTGGAATGTCCCAAGGGCCTGTAACAGGACCAACCTTAACGGGATTTTTCCATGCCAAAGCTTTTTACAGCCACTCTGACCTTCGCCCTGACTCTTTCATCGCAATCCTTCGCCGCCGGCGATCCGGCAAAGGGGGAAAGCCTCTACAATCGGTGCTCTTCGTGCCATGCAATTATCAAAGATGGAAAAGTTCTGGTCAAAGGCGGCATCACCGGGCCGAATCTCTATGGGGTCGTAGGCCGGGTGGCCGGAACAGAAACCGATTACCTGAACGGAAGCGAACGCCTACCAATCGGGATGTACACCGATGACATGATCCGTGCAGGCCAGGAAGGGCTGGTCTGGACACAGGAAAACATCGTCGAATATTCGCAGGACCCGATTGTTTTCCTGAGGGACTATCTGGATGACGAAACCGCCCGTCCGAACATGAGCGTCAAACTGAAAAAAGGGGCTGAGGATGTCGCCGCTTATCTGGCGACCTTCAGCAACTGACCAGCCCGTCCGCTCACCTAGACCGCATGAGCGCGGCGAGGTGAGTGGTCTCGCTTCCGAACCCGTCTACCGCCACATGATCTGCGGCGGCTAGACGGACATCGTCCGGCTTGTTCTGGTTCAGCTTCCAGGTGCCCTGAATGTCATCTACCTGCAACTTGCAGGGCACAATCATGCGCATCATCTTGTCCAGAGCCTCAGCGCTCATCTTGCTGGCGCTCCAGGGTGGCTTGGGGTTCAACCGGCGCTCATAAAAATCCGACTGACGATCGAGTAAATCGCGCAATGCGTCCTGCGGAAGAAGCGAAAGCGTTCCGGTCAGGTGCACCGCCACATAGTTCCAAGTGGGCACCTGATCCTCAATCCCGTACCAGTCGGGCGAGATATATCCGTCAGGCCCCGATACAGCGATTCGAACCGTGCGCGGTTCATTCAATGCCCGGACGATCGGATTGGACCGCACCAGATGCAGCGAGGCTTCTGCGCCATCTTCTGACAACAGAAACGGCACATGGCTAAGCAAAGGCCCCTGGTCCGCTGACAAAGCCAAAACACCAAATGCGCGCTCGCGCGCAAAAGCAATATGACTGTCACGATCCTCGGCGCGGAAGGCGGGATTGGGGTGCATGGCGGTCCTCCTGCAAAAGCTCTTGCAGAACCGCGCACCTATTGGCAAGGTGCGCCTCGTTCTCAGGGCGGGGCGGAATTCCCCACCGGCGGTATGCGGGCGATGACCCGTAAGCCCGCGAGCGGCCCCTTTTCGGGGTGTCAGCAGATCTGGTGAGAGGCCAGAGCCGACGGTTACAGTCCGGATGAAAGAGAACGTGCAGTGTGCCGGTAACCCCGCACGCCTGCTCGTGATCGCCTTGGGTGACGTGTCATGTCGTGCTGGCCGCGAAAAGTGGGAACCGGTTTTCGCAACCGCCAGCAGACCACCAAACCGGAAGGAGATCTTGATGACACACACCCGCTATGCGTTTGTTAAGGCCAGCTGGCATGCCGATATTGTCGACCGTGCACTCGACGGGTTTCTGGAATTGATACCCGCCGATCAAGTGGACGTGTTCGACGTTCCAGGTGCATTCGAAATGCCCCTGCTGGCCCGCGATCTTGCCCAGACTGGGCGCTATGCAGCTGTGACCTGCGCGGCCTTTGTGGTGGATGGCGGCATCTACCGGCATGATTTCGTGGCGCAAGCTGTGGTCGACGGGTTGATGCGCGCAGGTCTGGATACCGGTGTTCCGGTTCTGTCTGTTTCGCTGACGCCACACCAGTATCAAGAGACGGACCACCACAATACCATCTACCGCGCGCATTTCGTGGATAAGGGGCGCGAGGCGGCACAGGCGGCGTTGAAAATCACCGCCATGCGGACGCAGCTGTCCTCGGCGGCCTGACCGGAAAGGGTTGGGGTGCTGGGCCCCAACCGCAAATCCGCTTGAGGCTACGGGCCTTGCCCGCTAATCACGATGCTCAGAAGGAGCACGCCTTATGTCGATGAACAGCTTTGGCCATCTTTTCCGCGTCACCACCTGGGGTGAAAGCCACGGTCCCGCCTTGGGTGCCACTGTTGATGGCTGCCCGCCGGGGGTGACCATCGACGCAGAGGTGATCCAGCACTGGCTGGACAAGCGTAAACCAGGACAGAATAAATACACCACCCAGCGGCGCGAGCCCGATCAGGTGAAAATCCTGTCCGGCGTGTTCGAAGGGCAGACGACCGGAACTCCGGTCCAGCTGATGATCGAGAACACCGATCAGCGGTCAAAAGACTACGGCGATATCATGGAAAAGTTCCGCCCTGGCCATGCTGATATCACCTATTGGCAAAAATACGGTATCCGCGATTATCGTGGTGGTGGCCGCAGCTCGGCGCGCGAAACCGCCTCGCGCGTTGCCGCCGGGGGCCTGGCCCGCGAAGCCATCAAGCAGATCGCGCCGAATGTCCAGATCACCGGGTACATGACTCAGATTGGCCCGCACAAGATCGACCGCACGAATTTCGATTGGTCACAGATTGAACAGAACCCATTCTGGACGCCCGATGCGACAGCCGCCGAAGATTGGGCCGCCTATTTAGACGGGTTACGCAAGTCCGGCAATTCGGTCGGGGCAGTGGTTGAGGTCGTTGCGCGAGGTGTCCCTGCCGGGATTGGTGCGCCAGTTTATGCCAAGTTAGACACTGATCTTGCCGCAGCGATGATGTCGATCAACGCAGTCAAAGGTGTTGAGATCGGCGAAGGCATGGCCGCCGCTGAACTGACGGGCGAGGCCAATGCCGATGAGATTTTCATGGGGCAGAATGGCCCGCAATACAGCTCGAACCACGCAGGCGGCATACTGGGCGGGATTTCGACCGGGCAGGATATAGTCGTACGCTTTGCGGTCAAACCGACCTCGTCGATTCTGGCCACGCGCAAAACGATCACCAAGTCCGGAGAAGAGACCGAGATCATCACCAAAGGCCGCCATGACCCTTGCGTCGGCATCCGTGCGGTTCCGGTTGGCGAAGCGATGATGGCCTGCGTAATCCTTGACCACCTGCTGTTGCACCGGGGTCAGATCGGCGAGAACCGTGGCCATATCGGCTGAGCTGCGCACCCGGCTGCGCGGCATCGTCGCGCAGCGCATGAAAACAGATCCTGCCCATGATCTGGCGCATCTGGATCGCGTTTGGATCAATGTACAGGCCATCGCGGACACGCAAGCAGATATTCGGGTTCTGCTTGCGGCAAGCTATCTTCATGACCTGGTCAACTTGCCCAAAGATGACCCTGATCGTCACCTCGCCTCACGCCAATCTGCGGCTGAATCAGAGCCTATTTTAGCGAAATTGGGGTTTTCTCAGCCTGAAATCGATGCCACTCAACACGCCATCGCCGCACATAGTTTCTCGGCCGGGATACTGCCTGAAACGCCCGAGGCCCGCATCCTTCGCGACGCAGATCGGCTGGATGCGCTGGGGGCCATCGGTATTGCGCGCAACTTCGCTGTGTCAGGTGCTCTGGGTCGCGACTTGTATGATCCCGAGGATGCTTTTGCCACTGCCCGCGATCTGAATGATCAGCAATTCTCGATTGATCACTGGAAGGTCAAACTGTTGAGCCTGCCGGCAGACATGCTGACGCCCACCGGGCGCGAATTGGCACAGGCGCGTGTGGCACGGATGATCCGGTTTCTTGAGGCGTTCAGCGAAGAGATCGGCCAACCCCTGCCCGACACGTGGAAATCTGCCTGATTGGTACAATCCAATCGTTGATCTTTCGCAGTCAAAGGCTCAGGTTCCCGGCCAATGGCACAATCCCTGACTTCCCACCGACCCATGCTTGCCGTGGGCCTGAAACTGGCTGCGTTGGTTCTGTTCACCTCAATGTCGGCGCTGGTCAAAGCACTGTCCGAGGACTTCCCCCCCGGTGAACTGGTGTTCTTCCGGTCGCTCTTCGCCATTCCGGTCATCATCGTCTGGTTAATCTGGCGCGGAGAGCTGGCCAAAGGCTTTGTGGTCAAAAAGCCGATGGGTCATTTCTGGCGCGGCGTTCTGGGCACCAGCGCCATGGGTTTGACCTTTACGGGTCTCAGCCTGTTGCCACTCCCCGAGGTAACAGCGATAGGCTATGCCACGCCGATCTTCACCCTGATCCTAGCCGCGCTGATTCTGGGCGAGCGCATTCGCATGATCCGCATCGGTGCCGTCGCGCTGGGATTGTTGGGCGTGCTGATTATGGTTTGGCCCAGGCTGGGCACCACCCAGATGGAGATGGCAGCCACAATCGGGGCGCTTTGCGTGCTGGCGGCCACACTCGCCCGTGCCTTTGTTCAGATCCACATCCGGCAGCTGGTCAAGGTGGATCACCCGGCCGCGATCGTGTTCTATTTCTCGATGACCGCTACCCTGCTTTCAGCTCTGACCGCGTTTTGGGGTTGGACCATGCCGACGCTTAATCAGGCTCTAATTATGATCATAATGGGGTTGATCGGCGGTGTTGCACAGATTCTGGTCACCTCGTCCTATCGCTTTGGTCAGGCCTCGATGCTGGCCCCTTATGACTATACCACCATGCTGTTTGCCATATTCATCGGCTATATCTGGTTTGATGAGCTGCCGACGCTTGCGATCCTGTTGGGTGCGACGCTGGTGATTGCGGGCAATGTGGTCGTGATCTGGCGCGAACACCAGCTGGGGCTGGAACGCGGCAAGGCCCGGTCCCTGACCGATCACAAAGCGTGACTTTACCTTTTTCAATCTTGCCCTAGTTTGGGCCCAACAATCACAGAGGTGCCCGAATGAGCGACGCGCAGGATCACAAAGAAAAGATGCAGCAGGTGCAGGCCAAGCACCGCAAAAAAGTGTCCGAGGCCGTCGACCCGGGCCGTGGTCTGGTGCTGATCAATACCGGCAAGGGCAAGGGCAAATCCTCGGCCGCGTTTGGTGTCGTGATCCGAGCGCTGGGATGGGGTCAGAAAGTCGCCGTCGTACAGTTCATCAAGGGCAAGTGGAAAACCGGTGAGCGGCGGTTCTTTGAAGAGCGCGACTTGGTCACCTGGCACACGATGGGCGAAGGCTTTACCTGGGACACTCAGGACCGCGAACGCGATATCGCTGCTGCCAACGCCGCTTTTGACAAGGCCCGGGCACTGATGGAAAGCGGTGAGTATGATCTGGTCGTGCTGGACGAGATCAATATTGCCCTGCGGTATGAATATCTGACGGTGAATCAGGTGATTGGCGGATTGAAGGCGCGGTCCGACAAGACCAGCGTGTTCCTGACCGGCCGCGACGCCCCGCAGGCGCTGCGTGACTATGCTGATCTGGTCACTGAGATGACCGAAGAAAAGCACCCGTTTCAGGCCGGAATCAAAGCTCAGCGCGGCGTGGATTTCTAGGATTAGAGTCTGCTTTGCAGAGCGAGTAGTCCGGGTTGAAGGAATGCAAGTGCATAGTCTGATGAGCTGACAAAACTGCCCTTGACTGCGCACAGGCCTGAACGCCCAGACTATGAACTCTACAGCATTCCCAATTCAGAAGAACGCTTGGAGCATTTTATGAGCTGCCTGAGTGTTCGCTTTACAAGAATTATGAAAACCGCCCGATCCGGTCAACTCGACTTGATTCACGGTTAAGTAGGAGTTTTGCTAAGGGTTTCGCTTCCTAAAATTAATTAGTTGTCGCAAGCACCGATGCACTAACTGTTTGATTATTATCAGAAAATTTCAATATCACTTCGTACCTAATCACCGTATCAAACCCGGTTAAGGTTCTAATCATTGACGGTGTATGTTTACGGTACTGCTCTACTGTCCAATAGCCGGTCATTGATGCAACCGGTTCATTGTCTCTAGTCGGCACGAAGTTTTCGCTTCGAGACCTGTGAGGTCCCGCAATCTTAAATTGATGGTATATAAACCAGTTTTGAATCCTATCTTGATTTGACAGGCTTCTAGCTATCCGAAACACACAGACTGCGGCTCCTTGCCCCGTACCAACTCTGTCCCAATCAAACTTAAGTAGGTTTGGTCGTTCTTTGTTTTGTTCTTCTTCTGTGAGGCAGCTCTGTACATCTGGATATGCCTGAATTGCCCTTCGAAACTGGCCCCATCGAGCTTGTTCAGAATCCATGACGTATCCGATGAACAAGTACGGCTCGCCTTCTTGCGTGGATAAATGGTCATACTCAATCGTGCAGCTATCGTTAGCGCGACAATGCTCCCAAACGTCAACCGGGGCGTTTTCTGACAGAGCCACACACCCGGAGCAAAACCACACGATTGATGACGCGATCCCCAAAAGCCTAGCTTGTTGCTTTGTCATAGAGAGCACTCACTCAACCAAAGGCAGCGCGCCTGATTTATGCTCACCCTAGGGGTACATATCATTATGGTACTAGTCGGGTATACCCTACCTGACCACTTCGTAACCTCAGTTTCCGCGAGTGTCTTCGAGAATCCCATGCCCCTCGCACCCAGAACGCATAAAGCTCCTTACCCAACACTAAGACAAGGTGCAGCACCTGTAACTATGGGCTCAATTCGGTCATTGTAAGGTAGTTTACGCACTCACACACCTAACCGTAGCAGCTGACGGTTGCCCAAAAGCAAATAACCCCGCCAAGGCGGGGTTTCAATTTGGTTGCGGGTTATGCCCGCACCAGTTTTTCGTAATCTGCGGCGATTTCGCGGGTGAGGTCACCGACCTCGAACGTATAGTCGCCGATCTGGCCCACAGGCGTGACCTCGGCGGCGGTGCCGGTCAGCCAGCATTGTTCGAAATCGGCCATCTCTTCGGGCTTGATGCGGCGCTCATGCACGGTGATGCCTTTGTCTTTCAGCATCTGGATCACGGTTTGACGGGTGATGCCGTTCAAAAAGCAATCGGCCAGCGGGGTATGAACCTCACCGTCTTTGACGAAGAACACGTTGGCCCCGGTCGCCTCGGCAACATAACCACGCCAGTCCATGAACAGCGCATCCGAGCAGCCCTTGGCCTCGGCCTTATGCTTGGAAATGGTGCATATCATGTACAGCCCGGCCGCCTTGGCATGGACCGGGATGGTTTCAGGGCTGGGCCGCTTCCATTCCGCGATATCCAGCTTGGCGCCCTGCATCTTGGCGTCGCCGTAATAGGCACCCCAGGGCCAGACCGCTACGGCCATGCGGACCGGGTTCTTGGCCGAGGCCACGCCCATATCCTCGCCCGAACCACGCCAGACCAGCGCACGGACATAGGCATCCTGCAACCCGCTTGCCTTCAGCGCGTCTTCCTTTGCCGCTTCGATCTGGTCGATCGTATAGGGCATCGGCATGTCCAGCGCCTCGGCCGAGGCGACCAGCCGTTCAGAATGCTCCCGACTTTTGAAAATTTTGCCGTTATAGGCTCGCTCGCCCTCAAAGACCGAAGACGCATAGTGCATCGCATGGCTCAGAATGTGGACATTCGCCTCGCGCCAGGGCACAAGTTCTCCATCCATCCAGATGACACCGTCACGATCATCATACCCCGCCATGCGAAACCTCCCTGCCTGGGTTGAATATTCCGATTATTGCGCAATATAGGTCCGAAGTGGACATAAAGTTGCGCAAAAACTGCGATTCGATACCTGTCCGCTCTTGGAATGTCAACAACGCTGACATAAACTCGGACCTGTGTAACGAATGAGGCAGAATATGTCAGATACCCGCCCCGCCCAGGCCTTTGGCGGAGAAAGCCTGTTGTTTCTTACGGATGAACAGCTGCGGCAGGGGATCGAGGCGATGTTTTTCGCCTATCGCGGGTTCACGGCGGACCCGGATCGCATTCTGACACAGCTGGCCTATGGGCGGGCACACCACCGTGCTATCCACTTCATAAATCGCGCGCCGGGGACGACCGTCAATAACCTGCTTGCTATTCTTGGGGTGACGAAACAGTCTCTGAACCGGGTCCTTCGGACATTGATTGACGATGGGTTGGTCGAAAGCAGGGTCGGTACAGTGGACAAGCGCGAACGGCACCTGTTTCTGACCGAAGCCGGGAGGGCGCTTGAAACCAGGCTGTCCGAGGCCCAGCGCGTGCGGATGCGCGCGGCCTATAAGGACGCAGGCCCAGAAGCGGTGTCTGGGTTTCGCAAAGTGCTTGAAGCAATGATGGATGCTGATATGCGTCATGCCTATACCAAATTGCGGGATACGACCTCATGAGTGATATGGACGCCCATCTGTTGATCGTTGACGATGACGAGCGTATTCGCGATCTGCTCAAGAAATTCCTGATGCGAAACGGGTTTCTGGTGACCGCGGCGCGGGATGCGGCCCATGCACGTCGGGTGCTGTCGGGGCTGGATTTCGACATGATCGTTCTGGATGTGATGATGCCCGGCGAAGATGGTGTCAGCCTGACCAGAGCCCTGCGCGAGACCCACACCACCCCGATCCTGTTGCTGACGGCGCGGGGCGAAACCGAACACCGTATCGCCGGGCTTGAGGCGGGGGCCGATGATTATCTGGCCAAACCGTTCGAGCCCAAAGAGCTTTTGTTGCGGATCAATGCGATCCTGCGCCGGATGCCGGAAACCCCGGCACAGGATGCCGCAACCAAGATTCTGCATCTCGGCCCGATCCGCTATGATGTTGAGCGCGGTGAGATGTGGCGGGGCGAAGAAACGGTCCGCCTAACCGCAACGGAAAGCCAGCTGATGAAGATCTTCTCGGCCCAACCCGGCGCCCCTATCAGTCGCGCCAAGCTGGTCGAGGATCTGGGCCGTGATAAGGGTCAGGCGCAGGAGCGTGCCGTGGATGTGCAGATCACACGGCTGAGACGCAAGATCGAGCAAGACCCGAAACAACCCCGGTACCTGCAGACCGTGCGCGGGGCCGGGTACATGCTGGCACCGGATTGATTGAGCCGCTGCGTGGCGGTTCTTTGCCTTCGGCGAAGGTATTTTGACCAGATGAACAGGGGATTGTGATGAAAACTGCCCTTTTGACCCATGCGGATTGTCTTGGGCACGTGACACCCGAGGGGCATCCGGAACAAGTCGCGCGACTGGAACATATCCTTCATGCGCTGGATAGGCTGGACCTGGATCGTGTGACTGCGCCGCTTGCAGCCGATGATGACCTGCTGCGTATTCACCCCGAAAGCCATATTCGCGACATCCGCAAAAGTCGCCCGACAGAGGGATTCCGGCAAGTGGACGGCGATACATTCATGTCGCCGGGATCTGTAGATGCGGCCTATAGGGCTGCAGGGGCTGTGGTAAAAGCCGTGGATTTAGTGCTGGGCGGAGAAGCCCCAAATGCGTTCTGTGCCATTCGCCCCCCCGGCCATCACGCCGAGAATGAAACCGCCATGGGGTTCTGCCTGTTCGGCAACGCCGCATTGGGGGTGAAACACGCGTTGGATCATCACGGTCTGCGTCGCGTCGCTGTGGTGGATTTCGATGTACACCATGGCAATGGCACGCAAGACCTGCTGTGGGATGAGGCGCGCGCGTTGGTGATCACCAGCCAGCAGATGCCCTTGTGGCCGGGATCAGGCCGCGCCGACGAGACCGGCGCCTTTAACAACGTCCTGAATATTCCACTGTCCCCCGGAACTGGCGGCGCCGAGATGCGCGCCGCCTACGAAACATTGGCTTTCCCGCGACTGCGCGCCTTCAAACCCGAGCTGATCATAATCTCTGCCGGGTTTGACGCCCATCAGGATGATCCGCTGGCCAATCTGAACTGGGCCACCGAAGATTTCGCCTGGATCACTACCGAATTGTGCAAGATTGCCGATGAGCATTGCGCGGGACGTATCGTCTCGACTTTGGAAGGCGGGTATGATCTGAAAGCCTTGGCCGAGGCCACACGTGCCCATGTGGAAGAGTTGATGAAGGCAGCCCGATGACAGATACACCCGTTGACCAGATGACATTCGAACAGGCGATGAAAGAGCTTGAGGCCGTTGTCGGCCAGCTGGAGCGCGGCGATGTGGCGCTGGATCAGTCTATCGCCCTGTATGAACGCGGCGCGGCGCTGAAGAAACGCTGCGAGGATGAGCTGAAACGGGCCGAGGAAAAGGTCGCCGCCATCACCTTGGACGCTGATGGTCAACCGACCGGGACGACTCCTGTCGAAGGTCAGTAAATGTTTCGCGAAAGACTGGCGCAGGATGCGACGCTGATTCAGGACCATTTTGATCTGGTTCTGGGTGCGCTGGACGATCTGGATGTGACACAGGCGATGGCCTATGCCACGCAAGGCGGCAAAGGTCTGCGCGGGTTTTTGGTGCTGGAAAGCGCGCGGCTGCATGATGTGGATACAGCGCGGGCGATCTGGCCTGCCACGGGGATCGAGGCGTTGCACGCCTATTCTCTGGTGCATGATGACCTGCCCTGCATGGATGACGACGATTTGCGTCGCGGGCGCCCGACAGTTCATGTGAAATGGGATGAGGGCATCGCGGTTCTGGCAGGCGACGCGTTGCAGACGCTGGCATTCGAACTTTGCACCCGTCCCGAAATTGGCCCCGCCGAAATTCGCGCGGAATTGGCCTTGTCTCTGGCGCAAGCAAGCGGCGCGCAGGGCATGGTGCTGGGCCAGGCGCTGGATATCGCGGCGGAATCGGCAGACTCTCCGCTGACGCTGGAAGAAATCACCCATTTGCAGGCAGGAAAAACCGGAGCGCTGATCGAGTGGTCTGCATGCGCCGGCGCGCGTCTGGCCCAAGCTGATCTTGCGCCCTTGCGCCAATATGCCCAATCCCTTGGTCTTGCTTTTCAAATCGCAGATGACATCTTGGATATAGAGGGTAACGCCGAAATTGCGGGCAAGCGCCTTCAGAAGGATGCCGAGGCGGGAAAGGCCACGTTTGTGTCTCTGCTGGGCCTCGACGCCGCCAGAACCCGTGCCGCGGAGCTGGTGGAACAGGCCTGCGCCGCGTTGGAAGGCTATGGCGCGTCGGCTGAAACCTTGAAGGACGCCGCCCGCTTCGTTATTGCCCGGGACAGCTAAGCCAGGAACGCGCCATATGTCTGACCGCCCGAACACTCCTCTGCTGGATCTTGTGAACCGCCCGGCCGACCTGCGGCAGTTTTCGGACGCGCAGCTGCATCAGGTGGCGCAGGAATTACGGGCCGAGACGATCTCGGCCGTATCGGTCACCGGCGGGCATCTGGGTGCGGGTCTGGGCGTGGTGGAACTGACCACCGCGCTGCATGCGGTATTCGATACGCCGCGTGACAAAATCATCTGGGATGTCGGGCACCAGTGCTATCCGCATAAAATCCTGACCGGGCGGCGCGACCGGATCCGTACTCTGCGCCAACCCGGTGGGTTGAGCGGGTTCACCAAGCGCAGCGAAAGCCCCTATGACCCGTTTGGCGCGGCGCATTCCAGCACCTCGATCAGTGCGGCCCTTGGCTTTGCCGTGGCGCGCGATCTGGGTGGCGTGACGCCCGAAGGCCTAGGCGATGCGATTGCGGTGATCGGCGATGGTTCAATGTCGGCGGGTATGGCGTTTGAGGCGATGAACAATGCGGGCCACCTGAAAAAGCGCCTGATCGTTATCCTCAACGACAATGAAATGAGCATCGCACCGCCGGTTGGCGCCCTGTCCAGTTATCTGTCGCGCATTTATGCCGAAGAACCGTTCCACGATCTGAAGGCCGCCGCCAAGGGCGCGGTGTCCTTGTTGCCGGAGCCGTTCCGCGAAGGCGCCAAACGCGCCAAGGAAATGCTCAAGGGCATGGCCGTAGGGGGTACTTTATTCGAAGAACTGGGCTTTTCCTATCTCGGCCCGATTGACGGACACGACATGGATCAGCTGTTGCCGGTGCTGCGCACGGTCAAGGCGCGGGCCACCGGCCCGATCCTGATCCATGTGCTGACAAAAAAGGGCAAGGGCTATGCCCCCGCCGAGCAGGCCCGCGACAAGGGTCACGCGACCGCGAAATTCGATGTTGTGACGGGTGAGCAAAAGAAGGCGCCGTCAAACGCGCCCTCTTATACGTCGGTCTTCGGCAAGACCCTGGTGGAAGAAGCCGCGCGGGACGACAAGATCGTCGCCGTCACCGCCGCCATGCCCGATGGAACCGGGTTGAACCTGTTTGCCGAACGCTACCCGTCACGTTGTTTCGATGTAGCGATTGCGGAACAGCATGGTGTGACGTTCTCGGCGGCTTTGGCTGCGGGCGGGATGAAGCCGTTCTGCACTATGTATTCGACCTTCCTGCAGCGCGGCTATGATCAGGTCGTGCATGATGTGGCCATTCAGCGCCTGCCCGTGCGATTTGCCATCGACCGCGCTGGTCTGGTGGGCGCTGATGGGGCGACCCATGCCGGATCGTTTGACATTGCCTATCTGGCCAACCTACCGGGCATGGTCGTGATGGCCGCCGCAGATGAGGCCGAGCTGATGCATATGGTGGCCACCGCCGTCGCCCACGACGAAGGCCCGATCGCCTTCCGCTATCCCCGCGGTGAAGGCGTGGGCGTGGACCTGCCCGAGCGTGGTGTAGTGCTTGAAATCGGCAAAGGCCGGATAATTCAGAAGGGCGCGCGCGTGGCATTGCTGTCTTTCGGTACGCGCTTGGCCGAAGTACAAAAAGCCGCCGAGGCCCTATCGGCGCGCGGCATAACCCCTACCATAGCCGATGCACGTTTCGCCAAACCGCTGGACCGCGACCTGATCCTGGATCTGGCCTCCGATCATGAGGCGCTGATCACCATCGAAGAGGGTGCGATTGGCGGTTTCGGCAGCCATGTGGCGCAGCTACTGGCCGATGAGGGTGTGTTTGATCAGGGCCTTAAATACCGCTCGATGGTGTTTCCGGATATCTTCATTGATCAGGCAAACCCGGCGGATATGTATGCGGTTGCCGGTATGAATGCCGAACAGATCGAGGCCAAGGTCCTGTCTGTTCTGGGTGTGGCCACGATTGGTGAAAAACGCGCCTGAGGGACCATTAAGGTTATCAACTCCAAGGAAGAGCGTGCCTCAAGATAGCTCTTCAGTGAGTGAAGATTGAACTAAGCCAACATAAGTAAAAGATATTGCAAGTTTGTGATTTCACACGTGTCGCTTTGTTTGGCCTTTTTGACCCTTTCCGCATTGCTTACACAGTCGCGGCCAAAAAAATACGGGCACCGAGGCGCCCGTATTAGCTTTTTCTCGATGTTGATCAGTGAACCGTCTCGACCTTGTGGAAATCCAGATCACGGTCTTCGGGCATCCCAGTTATGCTCAGCACCTCTTTGCGTTTGGTGATCAGGATATAAACCACACAGGCCAGATAGAGGCCGACAACAACTGCGCCGATCCACTGGATCTGCAACCACTGGCTTTGGAACAGCAAGGTCAGGACGAACAGCAGCACAACATTGCCCGCCACATAGATCGCTTTACCAAAGCGGGCGACTGTCATGTTCAGGTTGTCCGTATAGAGCCTAATCAACGAATCCAGTGAGTTGATCACGAAGGTCACGCCCACAATCACCATCGCAATGTTGGTGATGCCTGCGGTGCTGATGCCGTTCAGGTGGTAATAGTAGAGAACGGTGAACCAGATCGCCAAGGGGATCGACGGAAAGATCAGCAGAGCAGCCAGTAGCTGCCAGGTCTTCAGCCCACCTACAAAGCGAGATGTGAACTGGCCGATCATGATCGACCAGGCAAACCACCAGAACAGGTAGAAGGCGTGATAATCTGTCAGCGGCAGGACAAACTTGTGCAGGTTGGTGAAATAGGCACCAACATTGCTTCCGGTTTCCACAAAGCCATTCACGCCCATGCCCGCAGCAACCCACATGCCCAGGATCAGTGCCAGGAACAAAAAGGTCGAGCCCACCGACAGGATACGCACGTATTTCAGGTCGGTCGAAGAATAGGCCGCTGCCAGAATGACGACAAACACGATGACATAGAAGGTGGTGACCACTGACTCGCCGTCTCCGACCTCGGGCAGGTAGCCGGGCAGGTAGATCAGGAACAGGCTGGCGGTGAAAGCGCAGGTGCCGATGATGACCACATTGTTGATCAGCTTGACCAGCGGGATTTCAAAGAACTTCACGCGCGGCTCGATGACACAGAAATAGAACGCAGTCAGAAAGTAGAACGCCCAGATCAGAAAGCCCCAGAACCCGAATTCGATCGCCAGTGGGTTGGCAAACGCATAGGCGGGGTCTTCGGCATAGCCGCCGAATTCGGTCAGCGGAAACATGATCAGGCCGACATCCAACCCGGATGTGAACAGGATCGCGATGAAGGTGAACAGATGAACCGGCGTCACGCCGACAATCCGCAGATTCCACCACTTCACCACAAAGAAGGCCACAAGGCCCAACGCCAGCAAGACGCCAAATGATAGTATGTACTCCAATAGCACCGACAATCCTCCCATTAATGTCAGTTCATGACGCTGTTATAGTTTATTGGCTGATCAATCAATAAAAACAGCACTGCTTGCGGCGCGCGCTTATTCGGTCAACAGTGCGCGAAAATCTGAACAGGGGGTCGCGATGGATTTTCGCGCAATGGCCATGGGGCTGACATTTGCGTTTATCTGGTCTTCGGCCTTCACCTCGGCCCGGATCATCGTGGCGGACGCATCGCCGTTGTTTTCCCTGGCTCTGCGGTTTCTGATCTCGGGTTTGATTGGCGTCGTGATTGCACGGGCGATGGGCCAAAGCTGGCGGCTGACGCGGTCACAATGGTATGCCACCATCCTGTTCGGGATATGTCAAAATGCCCTTTATTTGGGCCTAAACTTCTATGCGATGCAAACAATCGAGGCCTCTGTTGCCGCCATCATCGCCTCGACCATGCCATTGCTGGTTGCCTTGGCCAGTTGGCTGTTTATGGGCGACAGATTACGGCCAGTTGGAATTGTAGGCCTGTGTGCCGGGTTCGCCGGTGTTGCTCTGATCATGAGCAGTCGGATCGGCGACGGCGTTGATCTGTTCGGCGTCATGCTTTGTGGCATTGGAGCGCTTGCGCTGACATTTGCCACGCTCGCAGTGCGTGGGGCGACATCGGGCGGGAATTTCATGATGGTGGTTGGCTTACAGATGCTGGTCGGATCGGCCATTCTGTTTGTTGCAGCACCGGTATTCGAAACGATTCATATCCACTTGACGGTGCCGCTGGTCCTGGCCTTCACCTATACAACTCTGTTTCCCGGCCTTCTGGCCACGTTCATCTGGTTCCTGCTGCTGGATCGGATCGGCGCAACCCGGGCGGCCACGTTTCACTTTCTCAACCCGGTCTTTGGTGTCACCATCGCCGCGATCTTGTTGGGGGAAAAACTGGGGCCGCTGGATGCGGTCGGGGTGCTGATCACCACTCTGGGCATTCTGGCGGTGCAACTGTCCCGCCAACCCGCTGCAAAACCGGCCTGACCCACACATAAGCGCGAGGAACGCAAAACCCCCTTTGCTTTCCGCCGCCAAACCCCATCTATAAAGCGAACCACCAAAGCGACCGGAGGAGCCATGACCCGTTACACCAAATCCCCTGAGGCCATCGCCGCATTGTCGCCCGAGGAATATCACGTCACGCAAAACAGCGGCACCGAACGGCCCGGCACTGGCAAACTGCTGAACAACAAAGAGCCCGGCATCTATGTGGATATCGTCTCGGGTGAACCTCTGTTCGCCTCGGCGCATAAATACGAATCCGGCTGCGGCTGGCCCAGTTTCACAAAGCCGATCGTACATGAGCATGTTGAAGAGGTTCACGATGCCTCGCTGGGTATGATCCGGACCGAAGTTCGCTCGAAACATGGCGATAGCCATTTGGGGCATGTATTTCCCGACGGCCCCCGCGAACATGGCGGGCTGCGATACTGTATCAACTCAGCCTCATTGCGGTTCGTCCATCGCGATCAGATGGAAGCCGAAGGCTATGGCGAATTCCTGATTCATGTGGAGGAGATCGAATGACCGAACATCGCGCCGTTCTTGCCGGGGGCTGCTTTTGGGGCATGCAGGATCTGATCCGCAAACGCCCGGGCGTTTTCAGCACTCGCGTCGGATATACTGGTGGAGACGTGCCCAACGCCACTTATCGCAACCACGGCACCCATGCCGAGGGGATCGAGATTTTTTACGATCCTACCGTGACCACCTATCGCGATCTGCTTGAGTTTTTCTTTCAGATCCATGACCCGACTACGGTGAACCGGCAAGGGAACGACATGGGGATGAGCTATCGCTCGGCCATTTATTATGTCGATGACGCCCAGAAACAGGTCGCCCTGGACACCATTGCCGATGTGAATGCCAGTGGCATCTGGCCCGGCAAAGTCGTGACCGAGCTGGAACCCGTTGGCGATTTCTGGGATGCCGAACCCGAGCATCAGGATTATCTTGAACGCATCCCGAACGGCTATACCTGCCATTTCCCGCGCCCGGATTGGGTTCTGCCCAAACGCGACGCGGCCGAGTAAGGATTAGCCCCGGATCAGGGGCTAGTCCGACGCCACCCGCGGCCGTCCACTGGCCTCGACAGTGATCATTGCCTCAACAAAGACCTCCTGCGCTTCGATACGGGCGGTGCGGATATCCCGGTCGACGATCACTCGGATATCCTCGGCACCGGCCCCGCGCACTTCTCCTTCCGCCTCAGCCCTCAGGATGGATTCCAGCAGCGCCATCGCCTCGTCAGAATCGCTAAAGTCCTGAGGCCCGTCTTCAAGATGCACCCTGTACCGCCCTTCGGATGGCGCCGTGACGGTCCCGGCCCGGCGCAGTGTCAGCCTGCCAACAACTGCTCCAATCGCATTGGCCACGCCCGCGTGTCCCGGCAGAATCATGCGGCATCGCAATCTTTCCCCGACTGCGGGGTAATAGCTGGGGGCCGACGCCCCAAGACCGATCACATCCACATTCAGTGCCGCGTCCAGCGCCACCAAACCGCGATGCCCGGCCAGACCTTTCCGCGTCAAAACATGCCGGGCCAGATCGGGTGCCGGAACGCCGAAATCTTCGGCTTCTTCTGAAAAAGCGGTCTCTAACAAGGTCAAAGAGGTCTGTTCGGTCAGCTGATCAACGATCATCTGCGCCAACAGATCCGGTGTTGCAGCCAGCATATCACCGGTGCCAATCCGTTTTCGCGCCACTAGTTCCAACGCTTTGCGTGCAGCCTCTGCGTCCCAGGCATCCAAACGGCCCAGGACATGGCTGGCATCCGAAGGTGTCACGCCGGATACCTGAACGATTCCACGATCCACCAAACGAGTAAGTGCGCCTGTCTCCATCCGCGTTTTAAGCAATTCAGACAGCGGCAGGACCTTCTGCCCCAAGCGATCCACCAGGGCGGTTTCCCTTGCCCCCAGACCTTCGGCATGAACACCCGGTACCAGACGTGCGAACCGGGTGTCATGTTCACCCACGGTTGGGGCCCGCAACTGCGCATCCAAGGCCGTGTGAACCTCGTCGGGCGCTTCTGACGCGATCAGAGATACGGGCAAAACACGGCGCGGTCCCAGGAAGATGCCGCCGCCCAGCCCTTCGGTTACAACATGTACCTGACTGTCCCCGCCCAACCCGTGGGTCCGCATGGCGACGGCCTCCACCATGGTGCGAAAGCCGCCAACCCTGGCACCTTCTGGATCAATGGCGGGCTTGCCATCCCGGATCAAGGCGACATCGGTCGTGGTACCTCCGATATCTGATACCAGCGCGTTCTCGGCTCCCGTTAGCCAGCGCGCCCCGACGATCGAGGCCGCAGGGCCGCTCAAAATCGTTTCAATCGGTCGATCCCGCGCCTGTTCGGCGCTCATCAACGCTCCGTCGCCACGAACCACCATCATTGGCGCTGAAATTCCTAGCGTCACAAGCTGATCCTGTGCCCGTCCGATCAAGCGGTCGATCATGCCAATCAACCCTGCATTCAATACCGCTGTCACCGCACGTTTTGGGCCATTCAACTTGGTCGACAGATGGTGCGAACATGTCACCGGCGCACCCGTCCGATCAGTAATAATGCGGGCGGCCTCAAGTTCATGCGCCGGGTTTCTGGTGGCGAATTGCCCGGCCACCGCGAAGCCGGAGATACCAGAATTAGAGTCTAAAAAGGCCTCAATCGCCTGAACATCCAATGGCCTGGCCTCTGTTCCAGCATGCGTGTGACCGCCCGCCACAACCAAAGCTGGATCCCCATTCAAAGCATCCCGCAGACCATGCTTTTCCAGATCACTCTCCCTGAACCCGATATAGATCAGAGCAACCCGGCCACCCTGCCCTTCGACCAGCGCATTCGTGGCCAATGTCGTTGACAAGGACGCCATCGAGATCTGCTCGGGCGACACCTGGGCCTGCGTCAGCACCGCAGAAATCGCCTTGCCGACACCAATCGCCAGATCAGCCCGCGTTGTCAGAGACTTGGCTGAAGCAATCACCTCAGTCTCATCCCGGACCAGCACCGCATCCGTATAGGTTCCGCCTGTATCAACCCCCAAAGCCAGCGCCATCGGGTTCTCCTTCCTGTTCGCTGTGATTGGGTTTAGCGGTTTGCACCGACACGTCCAGCCTGTTTGCGGCACCTAGGAGAGTTGTTTGACTGCCCAGCGCGCGGCATCTGCCACGGCTGAATCCGGATCCTCTGTCAAACCCTGTGCAATCGGTATCAACCCCTGCAGGCCCGAGTTGCCAATGGCGTACAGCACATTTCGCACAAACCGGTCCCGTCCAATCCGCTTAATTGGAGAGCCCGAGAATTTCGTTCGAAATACCGGATCGTCCAGGCCAGCCAATTCCGCCAGCCGAGGAGCCTTCAGATCCTCACGCGCTGCATAGCGCATGTCACTTGCCGTGACTGCGAATTTGTTCCAGGGGCAGGCGGCAAGGCAATCATCGCAACCATAGATCCGATTGCCGAGTTTCGCGCGCAGGTCATGATCAACCGGACCCTTGTGTTCGATTGTCAGGTAAGAAATGCAGCGCCGCGCGTCCAACTGATAAGGCGCCGGGAATGCGTCTGTCGGACAGGCGGCCAAACAGGCCCGGCAGGATCCACAGTGATCCACCTCTGCTTGATCCGAAGGTAGGTCCAGAGTTGTAAAAACAGACCCTATAAAGGCCCAATTTCCCCAATCGCGACTTACAAGATTGGTGTGCTTACCCTGCCATCCCAACCCCGCAGCATGACCCAAGGCCTTTTCCGGAACCGGGGCGGTATCGACAAATACCTTCACCTCGCCACCAGCCTCGGCTATCAACCAGCGGGCTAACCTTTTGAGCCGCTTCTTGACCAGGTCGTGATAGTCCTTGTTCTGCGCATAGACTGAGATCGCCCCCTTCTCGGGGTGATCCAGAATCTCGGTTGGATCATGTTCGGGCGCATAGCTTTCTGCCAACATGATCACCGATTTCGCCTCGGGCCAGAGCGCTGCCGGATCGCCTCGCCAATGGGTCCGCTCGGCCATCCATCCCATTTGCCCGTGATATTCGGCCTGCAGGAACGCCTCCAGCCGGGCGGGCACTTCGGGGACATCCCACGGGCGACAAATGCGACAAGACACAAAGCCCTCGCTCAGCGCCTGTGCCACCAGCCTATCCTTTAAACCCGATCCGCTCTTCATCTGGCCCTAAATACCTTCGGGGGAATCGCGCCCCAAGGCGCGATGGGGGGCAAACAGCCCCCCTTGTGCGACCCTATCAGAAATCCAGATCTGCGTAATGGGTGGGCGGCCTGAACCCAGGAACCTGATCCGCCAGAATCGACCGGAAAGCAGGTCGGGATTTGATCTTGGCATACCAGTCTTTAACTGCCTGAGACCGATTCCAATCTACGTCCGAGATATAGTCCAGCGCCGATAGATGCGCCGCAGCCGCAAAATCGGCCAATGTCATCTGATCCCCGGCCAGCCAACGGCGGTGATCCAGCAACCAGGCCATGTAATCCAGATGATATTTGATGGCCTTGGCACCTTGCTTGACATTTTTGCTGTCAGGATAGCCCTGACCGGTAACTTTCTTGTTCACGCGCTCATAAACCAGTTTGGATGTCACCTCGTGATGGAACTTGTCATCAAACCAGGATACCAACCGGCGCACTTCATATCGCGCCTCGGGCGTTTTGGGCATCAGCGCAGGATCGGGCCGGGTTTCCTCAATATATTCGCAAATAGCGTTGCTTTCGGACATGATCTTTCCGTCCAGACGCAGAACCGGGACTTTTCCGGCCGGGTTGCGGCGCAGGAAATCGGGATCTTTCTCCCAGTATTTCTCCTCGACCAATTCAACCTCAATCTTCTTTTCCGCCAGTGACAGGCGCACCTTGCGGCAGAAGGGGGACAAGGGAACATGAAACAAACGCGCCATGGGCTTCCAATCGAACCAGTGAATACACTCAAGCTTTAGCCTTGCAGGGCCTTGGGTTTCAATCCTCGAAACAATCCGCGCGACCATCTGCGCGAATGGTGGCCGCCCCATCGAGGATCGAGGCAGCCCGTCTGCGTGTGCGGACCGACGGATCCCGAACGGACCTGTTTCTGGGAGAAGGCAGGATTGCGGCAATACGTGCGGCCTGAACTGGCGACAGCTGGGCCGCGGTCACATTGAAGTTGCGCTGGGCTGCGGCCTCAACGCCAAACACACCTTCGCCAGTCTCGGCCACGTTCAAATAGACCTCGAGAATGCGCTGCTTGCTCCAGAAAATCTCGACCACGGGGGTGAGAGATGTCTCAAGCGCCTTACGCACCCAACTGCGCCCCTGCCACAGGAACACATTCTTCACCACTTGCTGCGTGATGGTTGAGGCGCCACGTGTACCGCCTTCCTCCAAAGCATCGCGAATGGCATCGACATCAAACCCCCAGTGCAGGCAGAAATTGGCATCCTCTGCCGCCACCACGGATCGCGCCATGACGGGCGAGATCTGTTCAATCGGCACCCAATCGCGCTGAACCTTGCCCAGCCGCCGCCATTCAGACCAGATCGTATGGGTTACCGGGGGATTCACCACAGAAAAAAGCACCACAAGCGCCACAACAAACGCAACCAGACCCAATACCGCGCGGGTCACCCAGCGGCGAATCCGCGATTGTGTCTGGTTCTTTGCCTTCGACGCCTTGCTTTTCTTACTGCTCGATTTGCGCGCTGCTTTCTTTGCCATATTGTTGCTATACGACGCGGCGACGATGTTTGGAACGGATTAAATCGCCAAAGCGCGCGCCTCGCGCGGGCGTATCACGGGGCGGGCGGTTTCTGGCAGGACCGCGTCGCGGGTCTGCAATTCGGGAAACAGGGCCAGAACTTCAGCCTTTGTCTCGGCGTCAGACTGAGAGAGCGCGTGCCCAGGGTAATAACTTTCGCTTTTGGCCCCATTTGCAATGACGATCTCATGGCGCGAAAATAGAAGATGAATATAGTCGATCTGACCACCCTCAACACGCGTAACAGAATCCCCGTTGACCAGGCAATGCGCTGCGATCAGCACTTCGGAATGGCCGAACAAATACGGCGCCCGCCAGTCCGAGACCAGCATCCGGTGCTGTGGCGACACGATCAAAGGCTGTTCCAGCCCTAGCACGCCAGCCTCAAACCGGATCGGCGCCAGCTTGCCTTCGGCCTCAACCGTGGTCCGCCCCACCCAAAGCAGCGGCTGCGCACCGTTGTCCGATGTGATGACCATATCGCCGGGCTTCAGATCTTCGATAAGACGCGGGCCATCAGGCGTTTCGATCAGCGTTCCGGGGGTGAAACAGGGCGGGCCAAGATTGCCAACATCTAGCGGCCCCTGCGTGTTGACAAAGGTTGATGAGACAAACGTGCCCGGTTGCAGAACCTGCCCGTCTGTTGGTGTAAAGACACGGGTTCCGTCAGCAAGATAGAAGGTCGTGCCGGTATAGGTGACATTGCCAACGCCTGTCACGTTAATCGTAACAACATCACCCGGCCACGACGAAGTAACATCCTGGCCGTTTACCGTATCCCCGCTGGGCGCGTCGATCTCGCCATCGTCATCCACATCGGTGAGGTTGAATTTATCAACAACTACCGATGTACCGCCCGGTGGCGGATTCGCGGGGTCAAACGAATAAAACTGATCAAGATAGGTGGTTGGCATCTAACAGACTCCTACGCGTTCGCACGACTGCACAGCAGCCTAACCGCAACTTCCGAACAAAAAGTGACGAAATCTAGGCTTATTGGGCCCGTTTCGACAAGCAAACGACCACCTAGGACCAATAAAAGAAAACCCCACGTGGTTTAAAAGACACGCGGGGTTGCCATTTTCATTGGTCCTCAGATTACTCTGCAGGAACCGCTGTTGCCTCGACCGCCAACGGATGGCTGAGCTTGTTCAGCATCTCTTTCGGGCAGACCTGGATAAAGTTCGCCTTCTCGACCTCCCAGTGCTGCAGGATATCCGCAGCCTTGCGGCTAATGGTTTCGGCCTGATGGGTTTCGATCAGCGATTTCAGCTGATCTTCCCAATGGCCAATGGTCACGGGGCATGTCACCAGCGTTTCCATATTCATCAGCGCCTGCGCCTTGCCGTCGGGGTCGTACAGATAAGCCATGCCGCCTGTCATGCCCGCTCCGAAATTGGCGCCGATACTGCCCAGGATCACGGCGACCCCGCCGGTCATATATTCGCACCCGTTCGAGCCGCAGCCTTCGATCACCACCTTGGCGCCTGAATTGCGCACCGCGAACCGTTCTCCGGCGCGGCCTGCTGCAAACAGATACCCGTCCGTGGCCCCATACAGAACCGTGTTGCCAATGATGGTGTTGTCATCCGCCTTCAGCGGGCTGACCTGCGGTGGACGCACAACAATCATACCACCAGACAAGCCCTTTCCGACATAGTCATTGGCATCACCCGAAACTTCAAGCTTGAGTCCCGGCGCTGCAAACGCCCCCAGCGACTGACCAGCAGAGCCCTGCAGCTTCACGTGCAGGTGATCCGACTGGAACGTGTTCCGCATCCCGAAATTTTGCACGATATGGCTGGAAACCCGCGTCCCAACGGTTCGGTGCGTGTTTTGCACTGCGTAAGACAGCTGCATTTTCTCGCCGTCTTTCAGGAACCGGGCGGCATCGCGCACGATTTCCGCGTCCAGCGTATCGGGCACCGCGTTCCGGTCTCTGTCGCGATTATAGACGATGTTATGGGCACCATCGACGGTGATCAGCAGCGGGTTGAGGTCCAGATCATCCAGATGCGCCGAACCGCGGCTGACCTGCGCCAGCAGATCGGCCCGACCGATGATGTCGTCAATCGACCGCGCACCGAGGTTGGCCAGCAGCTCGCGCACTTCTTGCGCGTAGAAGGTGATCAGGTTGACGACCTTATCCGCGTTACCGGTGAATTTGGCGCGCAGGCTTTCGTCCTGAGTACACACGCCAACTGGGCAGGTGTTCGACTGGCACTGACGCACCATGATACAGCCCATCGCGATAAGGGCGGCGGTGCCTATTCCGTATTCCTCGGCCCCCATCATCGCCGCCATGACAATATCCCGACCAGTGCGCAGCCCACCATCGGTCCGCAAGGTCACACGGTCGCGCAGGTTGTTCATCGCTAGAACCTGATGCGCCTCGGTCAGGCCCATCTCCCACGGCAGACCGGCATATTTGATGCTGGTCGCCGGTGATGCGCCGGTGCCGCCATTGTGACCCGAAATAAGGATAATGTCCGCTTTTGCCTTGGCTACACCTGCAGCAATCGTGCCAACACCCGAGGACGCCACCAGCTTGACCGTCACCTTACAGCGCGGGTTGATCTGTTTCAGATCATAGATCAACTGCGCCAGATCCTCGATCGAATAGATATCGTGGTGCGGCGGCGGTGAGATCAGTGTTACACCCTTGGTCGAATGGCGCAGGCGCGCAATCAGGTCGGTGACCTTCATGCCTGGCAACTGTCCGCCCTCACCGGGTTTGGCACCCTGGGCAACCTTGATTTCCAGCTCTTCGCACTGGTTCAGGTATTCGGCGGTTACACCGAACCGGCCCGAAGCCACCTGTTTGATCTTGGCCGAGGGGTTGTCACCATTGGGTTCCGGCACGAAATGCGCCGGATCTTCGCCGCCCTCGCCGCTGTCGGATTTCGCCCCGATCCGGTTCATCGCAACGTTCAGCGTCTTGTGCGCCTCGGGCGACAGCGCCCCCAGCGACATGCCCGGCGTCACGAACCGTTTGCGGATCGAGGTGATAGATTCCACCTCTTCAATCGGGATCGGCTTGCTCAGCGGTTTGAAATCCATCAGGTCGCGCAGATGGATCGGCGGGTTCGATTGCATCTTGGCCGAATACTGCTTCCACAGCTCATACGACGCTTTGTTGCAGGCCATCTGCAGCATATGCATCGAGGTCGCTTCCCACGCATGGGTTTCGCCCGACTTCCGCGCCTTATAGAAACCACCGATCGGCAGAACATCCAGACCGCTTTCCCAGCCCTTGGCATGGATCTCTTCGGCCTTGGATTGAATACCCGTAACACCGATGCCGGAAATCCGGCTGGTCATACCGGGAAAGAACTCGGCGACCATGGCACGGCTGAGGCCCACGGCCTCAAAGTTCAATCCGCCACGATAGGATGAGATCACCGAAATCCCCATCTTGGCCATGATTTTCAGCAAGCCCTGGTCAATCGCCTCGCGGTACCGCGCGACGTTCTCGGTCAGGCTGCCATCCAGCAACCCGCGATCAATACGATCGGCCAGAGAATCTTCGGCCAGATAGGCGTTGACTACAGTGGCCCCGCACCCGATCAGAACGGCGAAGTAATGCGGATCAACGCATTCCGCCGACCGCACGTTCAGCGAGCAGAAGGTGCGCAGACCCTTGCGGGTCAGATGCGAATGCACCGCGCTTGTTGCCAGGATCATTGGCATCGCCACGCGACCCTGACCTGAATTCATATCGGACAACACCAAATGCCCCGCGCCCGAGCGCACGGCCTCTTCGGCTTCGGCTCTAATACGGGCCAAAGCTGCGCCCAGCGCCCCTTGTCCGGCTTCAAAGCTACAGTCTATTTCTGCCAATGGGGCATTGAAGTTTTCTGCCAGTGCTTCCCATTGGGAATTGCCCACAAACGGGCTTTCCAGCACGATAATTTCGGTCTGGCTGCTGTCTTCATCCAGCACGTTTTTCAGGTTTCCGAACCGGGTTTTCAGCGACATCACACGATATTCGCGCAACGAGTCGATGGGAGGATTGGTCACCTGGCTGAAGTTCTGGCGGAAGAAATGGCTGAGCGGACGGTACTGTTTCGACAGAACAGCCGATGGCGTGTCATCCCCCATCGAAGCCAGTGCCTCTTTTCCATCTTCGGCCATTGGCGCCAGAATCTGCTCCAGTTCCTCGATCGAATATCCGGCCGCGATCTGACGCTTGCGCAGCTCCTCGCCCGCATAGATCGGCGCTTCGGTGATTCCAGCCAGAGACTCGTCCAAATCGTTGATCTTGCCGACCCAATCGCCGAATGGCAGTGCGCGGGCCAGCTTGTTCTTGATCTGCGTATCGCGATACAGCTTGCCCTTTTTCATATCCACGGCCAGCATTTGGCCCGGGCCCAACGCGCCTTTTTCGGTCACGCTGGCCTCATCAATCGGGACCATCCCGGCCTCGGAGCCTGCAATTACAAGACCATCTCCAGTGACCACATAACGCATCGGACGCAATCCATTCCGGTCAAGACCGGCACAGACCCAGCGGCCATCGGTCATGGCCAACGCGGCAGGGCCATCCCAGGGTTCCATCACCGAGTTGCAGTAAGAATACATGTCGCGCCAGGCCTGCGGCAGTTCCACCGCTTGCTTGGACCAGCTTTCGGGCACCAGCATGGTTTTCGCCATCGGGGCCGAGCGGCCTGCGCGTACAAGAACTTCGAATACAGAGTCTAATGCGGCAGAATCCGACGATCCACCAGCGATGATCGGTTTGATATCCTCAGCGTAATCGCCAAAGGTGCCACTGGCCATGCGGATTTCATGGCTTTTCATCCAGTTGACGTTGCCCCTGAGAGTGTTGATCTCACCGTTATGGGCCAGCATGCGGAAGGGCTGGGCGAGCCACCATTGCGGGAAAGTGTTGGTCGAATAGCGCTGGTGATAGATGGCAAAGGCGGATTCGAACCGTTCATCCATCAGATCGGGGTAGAAAACCGCAACCTGCTCGGCCAGCATCATGCCCTTGTAGATGATTGACCGGCAGGACAGTGACGCCAGATACAGCCCGGAAATCCCGGCCGCTGCGGCAGCCTTTTCAATGCGGCGACGGATAACATAAAGCTCACGCTCGAATGTCTCTTCGTCCACGCCTTTGGAATTCGAGATCAGGATCTGCTCAATCTCGGGCCGGGTCGCGTTGGCCTTTTCGCCGAGGCAGGTGACATCAACCGGAACGTGGCGCCAGCCATAGATATAATAACCCATTCGCAGCACTTCGGATTCCACGATGGTCCGGCACTGTTCCTGCGCGCCGAAATCGGTGCGGGGCAGAAAGACCTGACCAACCGCGATCAGCTGATCTAATTTGGGCTCGTGCCCGGTGCGACGGATCTGGTCATAGAAGAAAGGAACCGGGATCTGCACATGGATACCCGCGCCGTCGCCGGTTTTGCCATCCGCATCTACCGCGCCGCGGTGCCAGATCGCCTTGAGCGCGGCGATGCCAGCATCCACAACCTTGCGTGACGGCTTGCCATCGACTGAGACCACAAGACCCACACCGCAGGACGAATGCTCTTCTTCCTCGGAATAGAGACCGTTTTCGGCCATGAACTGACGTTTGGCTTCTTCGGCCCGTACCCAATCGGCATCATATTTGGTCATTGGCTGTCTCCTTCTTCCGGCAGGGCGTACATGGCTTCGACCTCAGCTTTGGTCATCTGCTTGCGCTCGCCTGCGAACGCGTACCCGTCGGGTTTTTTGTCGATATAAAGTTCCAGTTGCAGCGGGTTGTCAGTTTCGTCGAACAGGCCTGCTGCCATTTGGGTATGCCCGTGCATTTCACCCGGCAGCGTAATCCGGTACCACAGGGCCGATCCGCAATCGGCGCAAAATGCACGTTCCGCCCAGTCCGAGGACGTAAAGGTCTTAACCGGCCCAAGGGCCGCATACCCCTCTTGCGCGGGAAACGTTATCAGCATCGAGCTAGTCCAGCGGCGACACTGGTCGCAATGGCACGCGCCCAACGATTCTTTCGCCGGGGTGGCAGTCACTGTGACCGCGCCGCACATACATTGGCCTTGCAATTCGGGCATCTCTGTCCCTCCTGTCGCGGGGCTTATTCGGCTGCAACCGCAGCCGTGTTGTTGAAACGGTCAAGGATCGCGTCGGCGCAGTCGCGCCCATCGCGGATCGCCCAGACCACCAGCGAGGCACCGCGCACGATGTCACCGATGGCATAGACCCCGTCCATCTCGGTTTCGCCGGTCTCGAATGCTGCTTTTACAGTGCCCCAGCGGGTCACGGGCAGGTCAGGCTGGCCAAACAGGGTGGGCAGGTCTTCGGGCTCGAACCCCAGCGCCTTGATCACCAGATCAGCGTCTTCGACATAATCCGCGCCTTCGATCAACTCGGGGGCCTGACGACCAGTGGCATCGGGCTGACCCAGACGCATCTTCTGGACCATAACGCCGGAAACCTGATCATCGCCGGTAAAGCCCTTTGGTGCGCTTAGCCATTCGAATACGACGCCTTCTTCCTCGGCATTCTGCGTTTCGCGCTGCGATCCGGGCATGTTCGCGCGGTCGCGGCGATACAGGCATTTGACCGAGGTCGCACCCTGACGGATCGAAGTCCGCACGCAATCCATCGCGGTATCACCGCCACCGATCACGACAACTTTTTTGCCTTCGGCATTCAAACGGCCATTGTCGAAATCTTCGACCTCGTCGCCAAAGCTTTTGCGGTTCGAGGCTGTCAGGAAGTCGATGGCCTTTTCAATACCCGTCAAACCGCTGCCAGGCATGGACAGATCACGCGATTTGTACACGCCTGTCGCAATGATCACCGCATCATGCCTGGCGCGGATTTCTTCGAACTTGGCGGCATCGACGTCGCAATTCAGAACAAACTCAACCCCGCCATCAGCCAACAGGTCATTGCGGCGCTGAACAACGTCTTTTTCCAGCTTAAAACCCGGAATTCCATACATCAGCAGTCCGCCTGCCCGGTCATGGCGATCATACACGGAGACCTGAATACCCGCACGGCGCAGCATGTCCGCCGCTGCCAGTCCACCAGGGCCGCCGCCGATGATGCCGACGCTTTCGCGGCGCTCAGCACCCGGTACGACCGGCTTGACCCATCCCTTTTCCCAGGCTGTGTCGGTGATATATTTCTCGATCGAGCCAATGGTAACAGTGCCGTGCCCGGATTGTTCGATCACGCAATTCCCTTCACACAGGCGGTCCTGTGGGCAGATGCGCCCACAAATCTCGGGGAAGGTGTTGGTGGCCTGACTGGTATGATAGGCCTCTTCCAGACGGCCCGTTGCGGTCAGGTTCAGCCAGTCGGGAATGTTGTTGTGCAGCGGGCAATGCGACTGACAATAAGGCACACCGCATTGGCTGCAGCGGCTGGCCTGTTCTTCAGCTTTGGCAGCAGCGAATTCGGCATAGATTTCGTCAAAGTCTTCCGTGCGGGCATCGGCGGCCCGTTTTTCCGGCATTACTCGGTCGATCTGCACAAATTTCAGCATCGGTTGCTTGGCCACGGGTCAGACTCCATGAATTGGCTTGGTCGCGCCTCTTTAAAAGATGCGTAGGGGGATTAAAAGTCAAGTGTGCTGACCTTTTTTCAAAAACTTTGCGGGATTCCACCGATGGCCAGTGAGAAATACAGGATTTTAGTTCCGATTCGGACCTATTTGCATCCTTTTCTTTTCCTTACCGCGCTTATACGCAGGGATCACAAAGAACACGTGACGGCAGCACGGGCAGGTAAATGAGTCTTTTTCAGTTGATTCTTGCAGCAGTCATTCAGGGAATTACCGAATTTCTGCCGATCTCATCTTCGGGTCATCTGATACTTTTACCCAGCCTGACCGGTATGGACGATCAGGGGTTGGCCATCGATGTCGCTGTGCATGTGGGCACTCTGGGCGCCGTAATTCTGTATTTCTGGTCTGATGTGAAAATGGCGATTTCCGGACTGCCGCAGGCTCTTTTGGGGCGCACCGATACACCACAAGCCCGATTGGCCCTGGGGCTGATTCTGGCCACGATCCCAACCGTCATTGTCGGAGCGATCCTGTTCAAAACCGGGCTCAGCCAGTCTCTGCGCTCAATGACGGTCATCGGCTGGACGATGCTGGGGTTCGGCATATTGCTCTACTGGATGGACCAGAAAGGGCCGCAAAGCAAAGAAACCTCTGACTGGGGCCTGCGCGATGCGATGATCATGGGCCTTTGGCAAGTTCTGGCGTTGATCCCCGGAACATCCCGGTCCGGGATCACGATCACCGGGGCGCGCCAGCTTGGATACAGCCGCGAAGACGGTGCACGCATCGCGATGTTGATGTCCATACCCACGATTCTGGCATCCGGAGCGCTGCTGTCCACAGAGGTCATCCGCCAGGCAAATGCCCAACTGGCGTTCGACAGTGCTGTTGCTGCGTTCTTTGCGTTTCTCTCCGCGCTGCTTGCCTTGTCGCTAATGATGCGCCTGTTGCGCAGCGTCAGCTTTACGCCATACGTGATCTACCGCGTAGTAGTGGGCGCAATCCTTCTGGTCATCGCCTACAGCTGATCAGGTCCGCATATTGCTGGCCGAGTTCTGTATGTCATCATACTGACCCGAGGGGCGGAACTTCCACAGATAATCCGGCAGGACCGATTCCAGCGTCGCCGGCTCGATCCCCAGATCGGCAAAGTCAAGCGCGCTATCTGAGACAACATTGTCGTGACGCAGATTCTTGAGCTGATCACGCGTCAGGATATTGTTCGGAAACAACTGAAAGCTCGCAAATTTCATTATGTCCAGCATTCCCGCCATGATCCGGGCCACCCAAAAGGGAATCCCAAGGATAATCCGGTGGCGGTTGATCACATCCAGCATCTGCAGCATCAACGCACGGAAGGTTTTCACTTCGGGTCCGCCCAGTTCGTAGACACCCCCGCTGGCCTGCCCCAGCACGCCCTGCACCGCAGCCTTAGCGACATCATCCACATAGACCGGCTGAAATTGCGTCTGGGCCCCGACCAGCGGCAGAAATGGCCCCATCCGGGTCATCGCAGCGAAACGGTTGAAGAACTGATCCTCGGTTCCGAAAATCACCGAAGGGCGCAGGATCATTGCACCCGGCATATGCGCCAGAACACCGGCCTCGCCCTGCGCTTTGGTACGAGAGTATTCGCTCCCCGCCTCGGCATCAGCACCAATGGCCGAGATATGGACCATACGGGTTACACCTTCAGCGGCTGCTAGACGTGCAACGCGTTCAGCCCCTTCGGTTTGAACGGTATCGAATTCATTCCGGCCAATCTCGTTCAACACACCAACACAGTTCACCACCGCATCAGCCCCCCGCATCGCCAAAGCAACCGAAGCGTCATCGCGGATGTTACACAGGACAGGTTCGACCTGCCCCACCGCACCGTAGGGTCTAACAAACATCGCTTCGTTCGGACGGCGCACCGCAACCCGAACGCGCCAGCCTTCATTCGCCAGACGTCGCGCAATATACCGGCCGACAAATCCGGATCCGCCATAAATCGTGACCAGTTTGGACATTTGAGGGCTCCTGCTATTGGGTCCTGATCCGATCTACCGCCCAATGCCCTTTCAAACAAGGCGCAATAACGCCGCGCAGCCACGAAAAAGCAACGCGGCACAGACGGTTGAAAGCGGTGGTCAAAAAACTTTCAAAAAACTTTCCGAATCCGGTTGACGCCTTCCGCCAGTAGGCTTAAACGCCCCTCCACGACACCTGCCCAGGTGGCGGAATTGGTAGACGCGCTAGCTTCAGGTGCTAGTGTCCGTATGGACGTGGAGGTTCGAGTCCTCTCCTGGGCACCAAACTCCAAACATCTCCCTACTTTTCAAGCGATTGCGCTCGTGCGCTTTTCCGTTTCTTGCCTGCGCCTAAGCGCTGCAATAGGTTTAAATCGCGCGCTGAATTCCAGCGTCCATACAAGATCGAACCGGGACCCTAAAGCCAATCCCGCAAAATCGGGATCAACGGCACATCTGCGGCGGGCATGGGATAGTTGCGCAGGTCGTTGGCGCGGACCCATTTCAGGGCCTGACCTTCGTTCGATTGCGGAATGCCCTCCCATTTGCGACAGGCGAACAGCGGCATCAGCAGGTGGAAATCGTCATAGCTGTGGCTGGCAAAGGTCAGCGGGGCGAGGCATGAGGCCCAGGTGTTGATGCCCAGTTCCTCGTAGAGTTCGCGGATCAGGGCGACCTCGGGCGTTTCGCCGGGTTCGATCTTGCCGCCGGGAAACTCCCAAAGGCCAGCCATGGATTTGCCTTCGGGGCGCTGCGCCAGCAGCACCCGGCCCTCAATGTCTATCAGGGCGACCGCAGAAACCAGAACTGTTTTCACGACCGGTAATCCGCGTTGATCTCGATATAGCCATGGGTCAGGTCGCAGGTCCAAACGGTGGATTTACCCGCGCCCAGCCCCAGATCGACGCCGATTACAAGGTCCTGAGCTTTCATGTATTCGGCGGCGTCTTCCTCGCGGTAATCGGGACTGACCCAACCTTTTTCGGCCACAAGGATGTCTCCGAAAGAAATGCTCAGCAGGTCACGGTCGGCAGCTGCACCCGATTTTCCGATGGCCATGACGACGCGGCCCCAATTCGGGTCTTCGCCCGCAATGGCGGTTTTTATCAGTGGTGAATTGGCAATCGCCAATCCATGCACCTTGGCGTCGGCATCGGTGACGGCCCCGGTCACACGAATTTCTACGAATTTCGTGGCGCCCTCGCCATCGCGTACCACTTGTTGGGCAAGGTCCAGCATCACGGTTTCCAAAGCCTCGGCAAAGGCGGCATTGTCTGTCGCATCCACCCCCGAAGCCCCAGTAGCACACAGCAGCAGGCTGTCCGACGTCGAAGTGTCGCTGTCGACGGTGATGCAGTTGAAAGTGCGGTCGGTTTGCACACCCAGCATCTGCTGCAGCGCGGATTGCTCGACCTGGGCGTCGGTGAAGATATAAACCAGCATCGTCGCCATATCAGGCGCGATCATGCCAGAACCCTTGGAAATCCCCGCAATAGAGACCGTTTTCCCATCAATCTCGACCTGCGCCGAAGCTCCTTTCGGAAAGGTATCCGTGGTCATGATGGCCCGCGCTGCATCTTCGATTGCGTGGCGACTGAGGCCGGATTTCAGGGCCTCAAGCTGCGCCACGATGCGGTCATGCGGCAAGGGTTCACCGATCACACCAGTTGACGAGGTAAAAACCCGTTCGACCGGTACGCCTGTGGTCTTGGACACTGCTTGCGTCACCTCGGCGACCGAGCTTTGGCCATAATGCCCGGTAAATGCATTGGCATTGCCCGAATTCACAAGGATCGCCGCCGGCCCGTCACTTGGCCCGCCGATCTTGTCCTGACAATCCAGCACGGGTGCCGCGCGCGTGGCCGAGCGGGTAAAGACCCCAGCCACTGATGTGCCTGGATCAAGGACCGCCAGCATCACATCAGTGCGGCCTTGATAGCGTACGCCGGCTTCGACGGTCGCAAAGCGCACACCGTCAATCGCGGGCAATTCGGGAAACGCCGCCGGGGCCAGCGGAGAGACTTTGGTGATCGAGGCCACGGGGTTACTCCTGAATCAGGTCCAACTGACGCACGATGCCCGGGTTCACATCTTCGAGTGCAGGACGTTCGATCTGTGCAGCCTGGGTCAATTCGCCGATACGGGCCTGAATAGCTTCACTTTGCAGATCCTGTGCCAGCTCGTCGCGTACCGCATCAAGTGCGGGCGCTTCGGATTTGCGCTTGTCATTCAGAATGATCACGTGCCAGCCGAACTGTGTCTGCACCGGGTCCGACACCTGATCCTTCTCAAGCGCGACAACGGCGGTTTCAAACTCGGGAACCATCTGCCCCTTGCCGAACCAACCCAGCACCCCGCCATTCGGGCCGGAAGGACCGGTTGATTTTTCTTTGGCCAGCTCGGCAAAGTCGGCGCCATCATCCAACTGAACCTTAAGGTCTTTGGCCTCATCCTCGGTCTCGACCAGAATATGGCTGGCATTAAACTCATCTTCGCCTTCAAACTCGGCAAAGCGCGCATCATAGGCGGTCTGAATGGTTTCTGCCGTTACAACTTCGTCGATCAGGGCATTTACGGTCTGAACCGCCAGCAACGACCGCGTCTCGTTCTCGATGGCCAAGGCGTTCAGATTGCTCAGCCCTTCTTGCTCCTGGCCCAGCAACTGCTGCTGAATCAGCTGCTCGATGATGAAATCATACAGAACATCATCTTCGACCTGCTGGTAGTTGGGGGGCAGTGTCGCAACTGTTGCGATCACATGCGCCAGAGTGATTTCTTCGCCGTTTACGCGGGCGACCACCGTGCTGGCATCGGGCTTGGTTTCGGCGGCCAATGGCAGCGCCATCACCGTTGCAAGGGCCAGCGATGGCAGAAAAGTGAGGCCTTTGGGCATGGAATCATCCTATTTCTTTGCCACGGCAGGGCGCAGCGTTGACACTCTGGAACCTGCCGCTTACATCGCTTTGAAGCCTTGGACAGGGCCGCCTTTCACCCCCCGTATCTATGGGTTGCGCGCAAGGTGGGCAAGCCTGTCAAAACCAAGACAAGAACAGATCCGCTGGAGTGAACATGCTGGGACTCGGAACGCTCGCCAAAAAGGTGTTCGGAACACCGAACGACCGCAAGATCAAGGCGACCCGCCCCCTGATCGAACAGATCAACGCGCTGGAACCCGAGTTCGAGAATCTGTCGGATGACGGCCTGATCGCAAAGACCGCCGAGCTGCGCAAACGTGCGCTGGAAGGCGAAAGCCTGGATGATCTGCTGCCCGAGGCGTTTGCCAACGTACGCGAAGGGGCAAAACGCGCGCTGGGCCTGCGTGCCTTTGATGTGCAGTTGATGGGCGGCGCCTTCCTGCATCAGGGCAATATTTCCGAGATGAAAACGGGTGAAGGCAAGACATTGGTTGCGACCCTCCCCGCCTATCTGAACGCGCTGACCGGTAAGGGCGTGCACGTGGTCACGGTGAACGAATACCTGGCCAAGCGCGACTCGGAATGGATGGGCAAGGTGTTTGCCGCCGTGGGCATGACCACCGGTGTCATCTGGTCAGGGCAGCCCGATGCCGAGAAAAAGGCTGCTTATGCCTGTGACGTGACCTATGCCACCAACAATGAGCTGGGTTTTGATTATCTGCGCGATAATATGAAGGCGGAACTGGATCAAATTTACCAGAAACACCACAATTTCGCGATCGTGGATGAGGTCGACTCGATCCTGATTGACGAGGCGCGGACGCCGCTGGTCATTTCCGGGCCCTCCGAGGACCGGTCGGACCTGTATACCGCGATTGATGCGCTGATTCCGTCATTGGGAGAAGATCACTTCACGCTGGACGAAAAGTCCCGGAACGTGACCTTCACGGATGAGGGTAACGAGTTTCTGGAGCAACAGTTGATTGCCAACGGCCTGATCCCAGAAGACCATTCGCTGTATGATCCTGAAAGCACCACAGTCGTTCACCACGTGAACCAGGGCTTGCGCGCGCATAAGCTGTTTACACGTGACAAAGATTACATCGTGCGGGACGGCAATGTCGTTCTGATTGATGAGTTCACCGGTCGCATGATGCCAGGTCGTCGCCTGTCGGAAGGTCTTCATCAGGCCATCGAAGCCAAGGAAAACGTGCAGATCCAGCCCGAAAACGTAACATTGGCCAGCGTGACGTTCCAAAACTACTTCCGCCTGTATGACAAGCTGGGCGGCATGACCGGCACCGCGCTGACCGAGGCTGAGGAATTTGCCGAAATCTACGGTCTGGGCGTTGTCGAAGTACCAACCAACAAACCGATCGCGCGTCTGGATGAGGACGATCAGGTCTTTCGTACCGCGGCCGAAAAATACGGCGCCATGATCGATGAGACAAAGGAAGCCCAGAAAAACGGACAACCGGTCCTTCTGGGCACCACGTCCATCGAAAAGTCCGAATTGCTCAGCCAGATGCTCACCAAAGAGGGTATCCAGCACAATGTTCTGAATGCCCGCCAACACGAGCAAGAGGCGCAGATCGTTGCCGATGCGGGCCGATATGGCGCAGTAACCATCGCCACCAACATGGCCGGTCGCGGTACTGATATTCAGCTGGGCGGCAATGTGGAAATGAAGGTTCTGCAGGCGCTGGCCGAAAACCCCGAGGCAGATCCGGCCGAGCTGCGTGCCGCGGAAGAAGCCCGCCATGCTGAAGAAAAAGAAAAGGTCCTGGCTGCCGGTGGGCTGTATGTCATGGCGTCCGAACGGCACGAGAGCCGCCGTATCGACAACCAGCTGCGGGGCCGGTCCGGCCGTCAGGGTGATCCGGGCCGCACCGTGTTTTACCTCAGCCTCGAAGACGACCTAATGCGCATCTTCGGCTCGGAACGGTTGGACAAGGTTCTGACCACGCTGGGCATGAAAGAAGGTGAGGCCATCGTCCACCCTTGGGTGAACAAATCGCTGGAGCGGGCGCAATCCAAGGTCGAAGGTCGCAACTTTGACATGCGCAAGAACGTCCTGAAATTCGACGATGTGATGAACGACCAGCGTAAGGTGGTATTCAGCCAACGGCGCGAAATCATGTCCGCCGACGATCTGTCCGAAATCGTATCAGACATGCGTGAACAGGTGATCGACGATCTGATCGACGAATATATGCCGCCGAAATCCTATGCTGATCAGTGGGATACCGAGGGTTTGCACGCAGCGGTCAAGGAAAAATTGACCATTGACGCCCCGGTTCAGGATTGGGCCGCTGAGGAAGGCGTGGATGACGAGCAGGTGCGCGAACGGCTGATCAACGCCGCTGACGAGATGATGGCGCAAAAAGTGGCCGCGTTCGGCCCCGAGAACATGCGCAACATCGAAAAGCAGGTCTTGCTGAACACGATCGACAGCAAATGGCGCGAACATCTGCTGACGCTGGAACATCTGCGCTCGGTCGTGGGCTTCCGCGGCTATGCCCAGCGCGACCCGCTGAACGAATACAAGAACGAAAGCTTCCAGCTGTTCGAATCCATGCTGGATTCGTTGCGCGAAACCGTGACCCAGCAGCTGTCCCGCGTGCGACCGCTGACCGAAGAGGAGCAGCGCGAAATGCTGACCCAGATGCAAGCGCAGCAGGCACGGGCGCAGCAGGCGGTAGATCAGGCCACTGGTCACGCCGAAGCGGTGGCCGAGGCCGAAGCCTCGGGTGATGCGCGGCCTGGATTTGTCGAAGACGACCCGGCAACTTGGGGAAACCCGTCGCGCAACGACAAGTGCCCCTGCGGTTCAGGCAAGAAGTTTAAGCATTGCCATGGCCGGTTGACCTAACGTCACCACAATCGAGACACAATGAGTCCGCCTCACGGCCACATATTAGCCGTGATTCAACTGCAGGGTGCGAATCGCTCCTTCAACTGGGGAGGGTGTCTTGTTTGTAATTAAGAACTACGTAACCACTGGCGGCACCGTTGCTTGTGCATTGGCCATTGGCTACCTCATGCAGAACGGAACCCCTGCGCAACCGCGAGGGGAGCGGGCTTCTGTCGATGTGGCATCAGTTACGGATCAGGCTTCAATCATCCCCGGGTTAAGCGAAGTCGTTCTGACCTCATCTGCACCGGTTCACGGAAAAAGCAAAGAGACCGGGTCCGACAACCGTTTTATCGAGTCCAGTCGGTCAGAACCTGTCAATCCCATTGACTGCACCCTCAGTGCGCGCGCTACTGCCGTTCCCGGTGCTGCCGCCCGGCTGGTCGTCAACGCCCCCTGCCACAGTAATGAATCCGTGGAAATTCACCACAGCGGTCTGACAGTCACACAGCGCACCGACGCAGTAGGGCGCATGGACATGACAATCCCGGCCCTGTCAGAATATGCGATCTTTCTGATCTCGTTTGAAGACCAGCATGGAACAGTCGCAACCACCCATATCGCTGACATTGCCAATTACGAACGCATTGCCCTGCAATGGCAGGGTGAAACTGACCTGCAAATTCATGCGCTGGAATTCGGGGCCAGCTATGGCGGCAATGGCCATGTCTCGGCCGAGACCCCGACCGAAGGCGCCGGACAGGTAGTGCGTCTGGGCAATACCGGAACCGGGGACATGAAAAACATCGAAATCTATTCGTTCCCTGCTGGTCTTTCCAACCAAAACGGGTCGATAGAAATCACTGTCGAAACCGAGGTGACTTCAGAAAATTGCGGGCGCGACCTGAACATCCAGTCGCTTGAATTGCGGGATGATCGGTTGAGATCAAAAGACAGGACGCTGAGTTTTCCTGAATGCTCCCGCACCGGAGAGTTTCTGGTGTTGAATAATCTCTTCCAAGACCTGACAATCGCCGCAAACTAAATCCGCAGGCAGGCTCGGGCATCTTATGAAATTCTTTCGTGTGGCAGCGGCTGCACTGGCTTCCGTTACAATCGCGTCGGGCGCACAGGCGCAAGACATCTCGCTTATGTCGCATGACGGCAAGGTCGAAATCACCGGTGACCTGCTGGGATTTGACGGCGAGTTCTATCGCGTGGCAACACAATTCGGCACGCTGACAGTTGATGGGTCCGGTGTGACCTGTACCGGACCTGCCTGCCCAAGCCTGACCGATTTTGTGGCTGAAATCCGATTTGCCGGATCTTCGGTCATGGCGGAAAAGGTTCTACCAGCGCTGATTGTTGGCTTCGCACAGCAGCAAGGGTTGTCGGCGACCCCAAACAGGCTGACCGCCAACACATTTTCTTACGAACTGCACCAACCCGGGCGGGCAGCACCGCTGGGTCGGTTCTTCTTTGACGCAGGGAACACTGAGCGCGGATTTAGGGCGCAGGCAGAAAACCAGGCTGATATTGTTCTGGCGTTGCGCGAAATCCGACCCGAAGAGGAGCAAGCCGCACAAGCGGTAGGCCTTGGCGATCTGACTCGCACCCGCCGGGCCCGCGTCATCGCGCTTGACGCTTTGGTACCAATCGTTGCCAACTCGAACCCGTTACAGCAAATCTCGCTTGCGGAATTAACCCGGGTGTTTTCGGGCGAGATTACGAGTTGGGCCGAGTTGGGCGGACCCGATGCGCCAATTTCACTGCACCTTCCGGAAGCCGGTTCGGGTCTGGCCCAGAATGTCGAAGACAGGCTTCTGGGACCCTCCGGCACAGCCCTTTCCGAGGCGGCCATTCGGCATGACCGCAGTACTGATCTGGTGCGTACCGTTGCTGCGGATCCCTTTTCAATAGGTGTCGCAAGCCAAGCCGAAGCCAGCACCGCGCGTGCCCTGCCTTTGACCGGCGGGTGCGGTCATGCGCTGGCGGCAACTCGGCAGTCAATCAAGACCGAAGATTATCCGCTGACCTCGCCTATGTTTCTATACCTGCCGGACCGGCGATTGCCGCGTTTTGCACGTCAATTCCTGGCCTACACCCAAGGAATCGAGGCGCAGATGGCAATACGCGAAGCTGGCTTTGTCGATCAAACCCCCGAGACTATGGGTCTTGGGGTGCAAGGGGATCGACTTGCCAATGCAATCGCGTCGGGCGGATCAGAAGTTGGTTTGGAGGAACTTCAGCGGCTGGTCGAGATTTTCAGACCCATGTCCCGCCTGTCACTGTCCTTCCGGTTCGAGCCCGGTTCCTCGCGCCCGGATGCGCAGTCACGGTCCAATATCCGACATCTTGCCCTTCTTTTGGAATCCGGGACCCTCGATGCCCGAAAGCTTAGGTTTGTCGGCTTCAGCGATGGCGAAGGGGCAGCGTCAACCAATGCGCGGATCGCATTGTTGCGGGCAAAAACCGTTCGCAATGCCGTATTGGCCGAGATTGAAACCGCTATCGGGGACAGCGTCGAAATCACGGTCGACGCCTTTGGCGAGGCCATGCCCATGGCCTGCGACGACACGGAATGGGGCCGAAAGGTCAACCGCCGGGTCGAGGTCTGGGTTCAATAGCACTCACAGATAGCCTTCGGACCTGAAGCTCAACTCGTTCGACTTTCCAATGATCAGATGGTCATGCAGCGTCAGGCCCAGTGCCAGGCAGGCATCCTGAATTCGGTTGGTCATGTCGATATCCGATTGCGACGGGGTCGGGTCACCTGACGGATGGTTATGCACAAGTATCAACGCCGAGGCATTCAGCTCCAGCGCCCGTTTGGCAACCTCGCGCGGATAGACAGGGACATGATCCACCGTGCCCTTGGCCTGCTCCTCATCAGCGATCAGCACGTTTTTGCGATCCAGATAGAACACACGGAATTGTTCGGTCTCACGATGGGCCATGGTGGTGTGGCAATAGTCCAGCAATGCGTCCCATCCGGAAATCACATGTCGCCGCATCACCCGCGCGCGGGCCATACGATGGGCGCAGGCCTCAAGGATTTTCAGATCAGTGATCACAGTATCCCCGACACCTTTGATTTGGCGCAGCCGTTCCTCGGGGGCGGTCAGCACCCGATTGAAATCGCCGAACGTTTCCATCAGCGCACGCGCCAGCGGTTTCACATCCTGCCGGGGGATTGAACGGAACAGGACCAGTTCCAACAGCTCATAATCCGGCATGGCGGCGGACCCGCCAGACAGGAACCGTTCGCGCAGCCGCTTGCGATGATCTTTGATGTAGGAGGGTAACCGACCCGTCGGCAGCGGCTGCGCGGGGGCTTCGTCTGTATCGAACAGCATTGGGGCTTCGGAAAAGGCGTCCTGTGTCATGCTCTCAGCCTGACGCAGAATCGGTTTCCAGATGGTTAACGCACCTCACCTGCCATGCGGGCAGTGGCGCGGCGGACAACCATATGCAACACGATGGAAAACACCCCCAAGGTCAGCATCGCGGCGAACATCAGATCAGTCTTTGCACGGCCATTGGCCAACAGCATCAAATATCCCAACCCTTGGGACGAGCCGACCCATTCACCAATCACCGCCCCGATCGGCGCATAGACGGCGGCCAGCCTCATCCCCGACGCCAGCGAGGGCATCGCCGCCGGAATGCGGATATACCACAGCACTGCACGCGGACTGGCCTGCATCGTGCGCGCAAGGTCCAGATAGCCCTGCGGCGTCCGCATCAGCCCATCGAAGAAAGACGAGGTGATCGGGAAATAGATGATCAGCACCGCCATCGCGACCTTGGACCACAGACCATAGCCCAGCCAAAGCGTCAGCAACGGGGCCAGCGCAAAAACCGGCAGAGCCTGCGTGAACACCAGCATCGGCTGTACCAGCACGCGCGCCGCCCGCGAATTGGCCAGTTGCAGCGCAGTGACCACACCCAGAACCGTTCCAAAGGCCAATCCAATCACCACTTCGACCGCAGTGATCCAAGTGTGTTCGGCGATCAGCCAACGGTTCTGCCACCAAGTCTCGGCCACCACGGCGGGGCTTGGCAGGATGAACTTAGGCAAGCCGGTCGTCCAGACGATCCCCTGCCAGATCGCAATCGCAAACACGGTGGCTGCAAGGGCTGAGAGATATTTCATGCAACCGCCTCGCGCAGCAAGCGCAACAGCGCACCTTGCGTCTCAAGCGTCTCAAGGTCGTCCACATGGCGCGGGGCAGGTGCATGCGGCGGCTCACAGGGGGTCAGGCCCTGCTGTGTCATCACCATGATGGATTGGCCCAGCCGGGCGGCCTCACCCGGATCATGGGTGACCAGCAGAACAGTCCGGCCCTGCAATGCCTCGACTGCAAGATCCTGCATATCGGCACGGGTGCGGGCATCCAGCGCCGAGAACGGCTCATCCAGCAGAACAATCGGGCGATCCTCCATGAGCGTGCGGGCTAAAGCGACGCGTTGGCGTTGGCCGCCCGACAGTTCGGCGGGTTTCTTGGTCATATGATCCTGCAATCGCATGCGCTGAATCAGACGGTTGCGCCGCTCCAGATCGACCGACTTGCCCCGAAGCCGCGCACCTAACGAGACATTCTGTGCAACCGTTGCCCAGGGCAGCAGCAGATCATCCTGCGCCATATAGGCCACGCGGTCCTGCATCGGAGCACCGTCACCGGCGGTGATCTGCCCGGTGAACACGGCACCTGTATCAAGCCCGGCAATCAGACGTAGAATTGTGGTTTTACCGACGCCCGATCCGCCCAACAGGCAAGTCCACTGCCCGGCCCCAAGGGTCAGGGTAAGCGGCGCGAACAACGTCGCCCCGTCAATCGTAGCCGTGCCGTTGATGCTCAGATCGGGCGCCCGTGTCATGGGGTCAGGCCCATTTGCCAGAAGTTGACTTCTAGCTCGGTTGCGGTGCGGAAGGTCTGGCACAGGCGGTCCCAGCGAGGCGAGGCTGCAAAGTTCTCACCAATACGCCGTGTTAGAGCCTGATCTAGCAGTTCTCCAACCGCTTTGCACGCGCCTTGGTAGTCGTCGCTGGCATAGGTATCGATCCAATCACGATAGACCTCGGATGTAGCTTCAGAGGCCAACCGCGTGCCGATTTCGCCATAGCCCATCACACAGGGGGCCAAAGCCGCCAGCAGGTCCAGCAAATCGCCACTATACCCGGCCTCAAGCACAAAGCGCGTATAGGCCAGGTTTTCGGCGCGTTCAGGGGTTGCGAACAGCTCCTCCTGGGAAATCCCGGCGGCCTCGCAGATACCGATATGCAGCTGCATTTCCTCGGCAACCAACGCATTTACCGTGGCCACGGCCGCCAGCATTTCGGAGTGAGTCTCGGATTTGACAACCGCCAGCGCCCAAGCACGGGAAAAATGGATCAGGAACACATAGTCCTGTCGCAGGTAATGCAGGAACGCCGCGCGCGGCAGCGTTCCGTCTTTCATCCCTTCCACAAAGGTGTGGCGAGTGTAATCCCGCCACGGCCCCTGCGCGGCATCCCGCATCAATGCGAAAGCTTTGCCGTAATTGCTCATTGCGCGGTCACATCGATGGCAATGTCGCTGACCGGGTTCAGGCTGTCGATCATGCCGCTGCTCTTCAGGAACTCCTCGAACCGCGCATAGCGACCCGCATCAAACGCCGCCGGACGCAGTGCGAACCGGGGCAGCGTGTCGACCCAGGCGCGGGCATTAAGCTCATCCTTCAGCTCGGTCGAGGTGGCCGCGAAGATTTCCCAGCTTTTTTCCGGGTTGTTGACGATATATTGGGTCGCTTTCTCGGTCGCGGCCAAGAATCGGGCGATTTTGTCGGCATCCATCGTGTCGGGATTGGCGACATAGATCAGCTCGTCATAGGGTGGGATGCCTTCCTCTTCGATATAGAAACAACGACCCGCGACACCTTCGATATCCATCTGGTTCAGCTCAAAATTCCGGAACGCCCCGATAACCGCATCCACCTGACCGGTCATCAGCGACGGCGACAGCGAGAAGTTGACGTTGACCATCTCAATCTCATCCAGACCGATATCATGCTGACCCAGAAGGGTTGTCAGGATCGCCTCTTCGACACCGGCGACCGAGAAACCGATTTTCTTGCCCCGCAGATCGGCCAGCGACTTGATCGGGCCATCATCCAGCACCAGCAGGCAGTTCAGCGGGGTGGCAACCAGCGTGCCGACCCGTTTCAGCGGCAATCCCTCATGGATTTGCAGGTGCAGCTGCGGCTGATAGGATACCGCCAGCTCGGCCTGACCGGCAGCCACCAAGCGCGGCGGCGCGGAGGGGTCCGCAGGCGGGATGATTTCAACCTCAAGCCCCTGGTCGGCAAAATAGCCGTTTTCCTGTGCGACGATAATTGGACCATGGTCAGGGTTCACAAACCAATCCAACAAGACGGTCATCTTATCCTCGGCCCAGGCCGGCGCGGCAGCCAGCAGGGCGATTGCAGCGATCAGTTTTTTCATATCTCGCGGTTCCTTCTGTTCACGAGGTTGAAGCCGCGACAAGAACAATCTCGCCCGGCCAATTCGGTTGAATTCGTTCGGCAGCGCGCCAGGCGCGCAATCCGGTAGCACAGCACAATGCCAACCTTTTGCCCTTATTAGGATCTATCTGATTCAGATCATCCGGCGATATCCGTTGCGCATCAGGATGTACCGGGCGCGGGGATTCCTCGGGGCTGCGCAGCTCGATGATCTGGTCATCTGTCGTCAGTTGCCCGGCCGAGAGAAACCGGAAACAGCTGTTCGGCTCGGGCGCATCGTCAAAGCGGAAGGCCGTGCTACGGAGTGTCCGACCATCGTATTGAACCATCTGACCCAGCACCGAGGGCGTCAGTCCAAGGATCAGGTTCAACGCCATCTGTGCCTGCATCGCGCCGACCGTCCCGACGACCGAACCCAGAACACCAGCGGTGGCGCAGCTGGCCCCGCTGTCCGGCGCATCCGGGAACAGCGCCCGCAAAGACGGCGCGCCGCCGCAGAAACCTCCGACATAGCCCGACAGCCCAAGCACCGAGGCGCTGATCAGCGGCTTGCCCTGCGCCAAGCAAGTGTCCGAGAGGATATAGCTGGCCGCATAGCTGTCTGCACAATCCAGGATCACATCCGCCTGAGCGACCGAGTTACTGGCATTTTCGCCTGTTAGAGCCTGTTTTTTGCCGCTGACGTCTATGTCCCCATTGATCGCCTTGCACCGCACCGCCGCACGCTCGGCCTTGGGGTGTCCGCAATCCGTCTCAGAAAACAAGGTCTGCCGATGCAGGTTGGACAGCTCAACCTGATCCCGATCCAGGATCGTGATCTGCCCGACCCCTGCCCCGGCCAGCAATGGCAGGGCCGGGGCAGCCAACCCGCCTGCCCCTACCACCAAGACACGCGCCGAGGACAGTCGGCCCTGCCCTTTTGCCCCAACCTCTGGCAACAGCGTCTGACGGGCATATCGGCTCATCTGGTGACCTCGATCCACTGGCGCAAGCGCGCCTCGGGGTCCGCGTTCAGGGTGATATCGGTCACAACCGAGACGATATCCGCACCCGCCTGCAAGACACCCGGCGCACGTTCGACGCTCATCCCGCCAATGCCAACCAGCGGCGTATCTCCAACACGCGCTTTCCATTCTGTTACGCGGGGCAGACCCTGCTGCTGCCATTTCATCTTTTTCAGGATGGTGGGATAGACCGGGCCAAGCGCCACATAGTCGGGGTCCATGGCCAGCACGCGCTCTAACTCATCATCATCATGGGTGGACACGCCCAGTTTCAAACCCGCCTTGCGGATGGCAATCAAATCGGCCTCATCCAGATCCTCTTGCCCCAAATGCACCCAGTCACAGCCGGCATCGATGGCCGCCTGCCAATAGTCATTGACCACCAGAACTGTCCCATTTGCGCGGCACAGGTCACGCGACTTGGCAATCTGGTCACGCACCACATCCATGGGCTGGTCCTTGACCCGCAGCTGCACCAGTTTCACACCCAGCGGCAGCATCCGGCGCAGCCAGTCCGAATGATCGAAGATCGGATAAAACCGGTCGAGTGTCATGACAGAAATGCCTTTCCAATAACCGGAGTCGAAGGTTCCGCCATATCGCGCGCCTCGATCGGGTCGGCCTGATGGGCCAGTTGCCCGGCCTCGATCGCGCGGGCCATTGCGCGGGCCATCAACGCGGGGTCTCCGGCACGGGCCACGGCGGTGTTCAGAAGAACGGCGTCATAGCCCAGCTCCATCGCGTGGGCCGCGTGGCTGGGCAGACCGATACCCGCGTCAATCACCAAGGGCACATCCGGGAATTCTGCCCGCATCGCCCGCAGGGCATATTCATTGTTCAGCCCCCGCCCTGACCCAATCGGCGCGCCCCATGGCATCAGCACCTCACACCCGGCGGCAAGCAGCCGTTCGCCAACAATCAGATCGTCGGTCGTATAGGGAAAGACCTGAAACCCGTCGCTGGTCAGAATGCGCGCGGCTTCGACCAGCTGGAACACATCCGGCTGCAGGCTGTCGGTATGGCCGATCAGTTCCAGCTTGATCCACTTGGTATCAAAGACCTCACACGCCATATGGGCGGTGGTCACTGCCTCTTTGACCGTGTGGCATCCGGCGGTGTTTGGCAGGACCGATACGCCCAGATCGCGGATCATCTGCCAGAATGTCTGCCCTGCACCGGATTCACGTCTGAGCGAGACAGTGGCAACACCCGCCCCGCTTTCGCGAAAGGCCTGCTCCAGAATAGCCGGGCTGGGATATTGCGCCGTGCCCAGCATCAGCGGGTTGGCCAATGTGGTTCCGTAAAAGGATTTCATCCTCAGCCCCCCTGCATCGGCGCGACGATTTCGATCCGATCCCCTTCTGCCAAAGCATGGGCAACACGCAGCCCCGAGGGCACGAAATCTTCGTTCACCGCAGTGGCGACACGGCCCGAGTAGCCGCATTCCATCAGCAATTCCGATAAGGTCTCGGCCCGCACCTCGCGCGGCTCGCCATTAAGCACGATCTTCATCGACCATCTCCGAATGTTTGTGTTCAAGCGCCAGATCGGCAACGCCCTGGGCCAGCGCCGGTGCCAGCAGGTACCCGTGGCGGTACAGCCCGTTCGCGTAAATCGTCCTGCCCCGACGCCGGATCCGAGGCAGATTGTCGGGAAAAGCCGGGCGCAGATCGACGCCGATCTCTAGCACCTCGGCCTCGCCAAAAGCGGGGTTCAACGCATAGGCCGCGCTGAGCAGTTCCAACATCGAGCGCGCGGTGATGCGGGTTTTATCCTCGGATTCAATCATCGTCGCGCCCAGCATGTAGATGCCATCGCCACGCGGCACGATGTAAAGCGGCATCCGGGGATGCAACAGGCGCACGGGCCGGGTCAGCGTCACATCAGGGCAGCGGATCACCAGCATCTCACCCTTTACGCCCCGAAGATCAGACAAGGCGTCCCGCGCCTGAAGACCACGGCAGTCAATCGCGTTTTCCAACCCAGCAGGGGCGGGTTCGCGATGAAAGGCAACGCCCCGCGCGATAAGATTGTCGAAGACATCCTTTAGCGCCATGCGTGGGTCTATATGGGCTTCGCCCTTGAAATACAGACCGTTGCCGAAACCATGTAGATCAGGCTCTAATGCGGCTAGTTCCCGCTGATCTACCTCATGATACCCCTGCGTTCGACGACCAAACCGACGCAAATCCGGCAAGTCGCGCGCACCGCAAACGACCAAAGTACCGCGCTGATGAACCTTGGTCCGGGTCGCCCACCAGTCAAAAGCACCCTGCCCCAGGCGCAAGACCGGCTCTTCGGCATTTTCGAACTCGCACCACGGGGCCAGCATTCCCCCGGCCCACCAAGAACAGCCATGCGGACCCGGCAGGCCGGCGGGGTCAAAGACTTGCACCCGTGCGCCGCGATGGGCCAATTCGGACGCAACAGCCAAACCGGCCACGCCTGCCCCTATGACAGACCAGATCGTCACGCTGGCCAGACCCGATGGAAATGATGCACCGGACCATGGCCCTGACCCACGCACAGCCCATCAGCCTGGGCGATAGCGCCTTGCAAATAAGCATGTGCCTCTGCCACGGAATCCCGCAAGCTCAGACCTTTGGCCAACCCGGCGGAAATTGACGAGGACAATGTACACCCAGTCCCGTGGGTGTTCTTTGTGTTCCGGCGCTGCGCTGTGAATTCATCCACCAATCCCGAACCGTCGACCAACAGATCATGACATATCTCGCCCTGACCATGCCCGCCTTTCATCAAAACAGACGCGGCCCCCTTTGCGCAAATGGCCTGTCCCTGAACCACCATTTCATCCGGAGACTGCGCTTCGGACTGTCCAAGCAGGCGCGCAGCCTCGGGCAAATTGGGCGTCAGAACAGTCGCGCGTGGTATCAGAAGGTCCATAAGGGTCCGGATTGCGTCACCCGCCAGCAGTGCATCCCCGGATTTCGCTATCATGACAGGGTCCAAAACTATGGGCCCGGCATAGCCCGACAGGGCATCTGCAACGGTCTCGATAATCTCGGGTGTTGCCAGCATGCCGATCTTGATCGCCCCGACATCCAGATCGTTCAGCACGGCGTCGATTTGCGCGCGGATCACACTCAGAGGAATGCCATGAACGGCTGTCACGGCCAGGGTGTTTTGCGCAGTCACCGCCGTAATAACGCTGGCCCCATAAACGCCCAGCGCAGACATCGCCTTGAGGTCCGCCTGAATTCCGGCCCCGCCTCCGCTGTCGGACCCTGCAATGGTCAGGGCAATAGCTGCCATGTCGTTGCTCCATCTTCTAGGGGCAACAACGGAGGATGGAAAACGTCTGTATTCATAAGACCGTTCCCTCCGCCGGTATTGCCCGGATCAGGTTCGATGGGTTGATGCAGCAGCACCTCTCAGCCTTGCGAACAAGGCACCCCAACGGTTGCGCGGACCATTTCAGGCGCGGCGACAATAATCAAGCGAAGAATTACGAGGCTCTGCCTCGCGCTCCGAGGTATTTTTGGCCAGATGAAATGCGGATCACCTGCTTCATCTGGCCCTAAATACCTCGGGGGAGTCGCGGGGGGCAGCGCCCCCTTTTTGGGAAAAGACTTCAGCCCTTCATCCCGTCCCAGAAGGATTTGACGGAGGAGAAAAAGCTGTTGGATTCCGGGTGATTATCTTCACCCAGGTCGTCGAACTCGCGCAGCAGCTCTTTCTGGCGGCTGGTGAGGTTTACCGGAGTTTCCACGGCCAGCTCAATGAACATATCTCCAACACCGCCGCCGCGCAGGGCTGGCATGCCCTTGCCGCGCAGGCGCATCTGGCGACCCGATTGGCTGCCCGCTGGAATCTGCACACGCCCGCGGCCACCGTCGATGGTCGGAACTTCGATCGAACCACCAAGCGCGGCTTTGGCCATGCTGACCGGCACGCGGCAATAGAGGTTCACGCTGTCACGCTCGAACAGCCTGTGATCTGAGACCTCTACAAAGATGTATAGATCACCCGGAGGGCCACCGCGCATTCCAGCCTCGCCTTCACCGGCCAGACGAATGCGCGTGCCGGTTTCGACACCGGCTGGAATGTTAACGGACAAAGCGCGTTCTTTTTCAACACGGCCCGCACCCTGACAGGATTTGCAGGGGTTCTTGACGATTTGACCCAGGCCCGAACAGGTCGGACAGCTGCGTTCTACTGTGAAAAAGCCTTGTTGCGCACGCACCTTGCCCATACCCGAACAGGTCGGACAGGTTGTGGGCTCAACACCGCCTTCAGCCCCAGATCCGTCGCAGGACGAACAGGCAACCGCTGCCGGGACATTGATGGTTTTCTGCTGACCTGAATACGCCTCTTCCAGCGAGACGCGCAGGTTATAGCGCAGATCCGAACCGCGTGCGGCACGACGTCCACCGCCCCCGCCCCGTTGGCCGCCCATGAAATCGCCGAACAGGTCGTCGAACACATCCGAAAATGCACTGGAAAAGTCGCCCTGACCAAAGCCAGCGCCAGGTCGGCCACCGCCGCCCATGCCATTTTCGAATGCAGCATGACCGAACCTGTCATAAGCCGCCTTGCGTTCAGCATCTTTCAGGACGTCATAGGCCTCGTTCGCTTCTTTGAACTGTGCCTCTGACTCCGGATTGTCCTTGTTGCGGTCGGGATGTAATTCTTTGGCCTTCTTGCGAAAGCCTTTCTTGATCTCGTCCGCTGATGCACCCTTGGATACGCCGAGCACATCGTAATAGTCGCGTTTTGACATCAGTATTTCCTTCTGCCTCAACGTAATCGGGCCGGCCCGGTGACCGGACCGGCCCGAATTGGCCCGGTTACCCGTTAGCTACGCTTGTCGTTGTCCAGATCTTCGAACTCGGCATCGACGATGTCATCCTCGCCCGGTGCAGCATCCGCAGCGGCAGGTTCATCTTCGCCGTCTTCAGCTTGCGCTTTGTAGATGGCTTCGCCCAGCTTCATGGCCGCTTCGGTAACGTTCTGGATGCCCGACTTGATCTTGTCGGCATTCTCGGTTTCCAGCTCGTCTTTCAGCGCGGCAATCGCCAGCTCGATGGCTTCGATGGTTGTTGGATCAACCTTGTCGGCATGTTCTTCCATCGACTTTTCTGTCGAGTGGATCAGGCTTTCCGCCTGGTTCTTTGCGTCGACCAGCTCGCGGCGTTCCTTGTCGGCCTCCGCGTTCTCTTCGGCGTCCTTGACCATCTTTTCGATGTCCTCGTCGGACAGGCCGCCCGATGCCTGGATGGTGATCTTCTGCTCTTTGCCAGTGCCTTTGTCCTTGGCCGAAACCGAGACGATGCCGTTGGCGTCAATGTCAAAAGTCACCTCGATCTGCGGCATGCCGCGCGGTGCTGGCGGGATATCTTCGAGGTTGAACTGACCCAGGATCTTGTTGTCCGCAGCCATTTCACGTTCCCCTTGGAAACAGCGAATGGTCACGGCGTTCTGGTTGTCTTCGGCGGTCGAGAAGACCTGAGACTTTTTCGTCGGGATCGTGGTGTTGCGGTCGATCAGTCGGGTGAACACGCCACCCAGCGTTTCGATACCCAGCGACAGCGGTGTCACGTCCAGCAGAACAACGTCTTTGACGTCACCCTGCAGAACACCGGCCTGAATGGCGGCGCCCATGGCAACCACTTCGTCCGGGTTCACACCTTTGTGCGGCTCTTTGCCGAAGAATTTAGTGACCTCTTCGATCACTTTCGGCATCCGGGTCATACCACCGACCAGAACAACCTCATCTACATCGCCAGCCGACAGGCCAGCATCTTTCAGAGCAGCCGCGCAGGGCTTCATCGACTTCTTGATCAGATCACCAACCAGCGATTCCAGCTTGGCACGGGTCAGTTTCATGACCATGTGCAGCGGCTGGCCGTTGGCGCCCATCGAGATGAACGGCTGGTTGATCTCGGTTTGTGAGGTCGAGGACAGTTCGATCTTGGCTTTTTCCGCAGCTTCTTTCAGACGCTGCAGCGCCATCTTGTCCTGGGACAGATCGACACCGTGTTCCTTTTTGAACTCATCCGCCAGGTAGTTGACGATGCGCATGTCAAAGTCTTCACCACCCAGGAAGGTGTCGCCATTGGTCGATTTAACCTCGAACAACCCGTCGTCGATTTCCAGAATGGTTACGTCGAAGGTACCGCCACCAAGGTCATAAACCGCGATGGTTTGGGTTTCTTCCTTGTCCAGACCATAGGCCAGAGCGGCAGCTGTCGGCTCGTTGATGATCCGCAACACTTCCAGGCCGGCGATTTTACCGGCATCTTTGGTCGCCTGACGCTGTGCGTCGTTGAAATAGGCCGGAACGGTGATAACGGCTTGTGTGACTTCCTCACCCAAGTAGCTTTCAGCGGTTTCCTTCATCTTGCCCAGAGTGAAGGCCGAAATCTGGCTTGGGGAGTACTTTTCACCGCGGGCTTCGACCCACGCGTCGCCATTGCCGCCATCAACGATGGCGTATGGTACCATTTTCTTGTCTTTTTCGACTTCGGCATCATCCACACGACGACCGATCAGGCGTTTGACGCCAAAAACCGTGTTGTCAGGGTTGGTGACCGCCTGGCGTTTCGCAGGCTGACCGACCAGTCGCTCATCTTCGGTGAAGGCGACGATCGAGGGCGTGGTCCGCGCCCCTTCGGCGTTTTCGATGACCTTCGGCTGCGAGCCGTCCATGATGGCAACGCACGAGTTGGTGGTGCCGAGGTCAATCCCGATTACTTTTCCCATATGTTCAATCCCTTTCTCTTCAAGGCGATGTCCCGAGGCCCGACCCGTTATGGCATCTGGCCCCGATCTGATTTGCGCAATGGTCCTACACCATCGCGCGTCCCGGCGTATATAAGGACGGGAACAGGGGCCTGCAAGCATTCACAAATGCAGGTTTTCAGGAATCTGCAGCCTTTTTAGCAAGGTTTTGGCAAGGATTGAGGAATCTGGAATGGCGCGGCTGCTTTTACGCGGTTTTGAAATCAGGAAAGCTTACCTTGACGGAGCTGCCCAGGCACAGCTGATCACGCTGTTGCGTCCGATTCTGAAATCAGCACCTTTGTTCCGCCCGACCACCCCTTCGGGCAAGGAAATGTCTGTTCGCATGACCTCGGCCGGGGCGCTGGGTTGGGTCACTGACAAGAACGGGTACAGGTACCAGCCGCACCATCCAAAGGGTATGGAATGGCCCGCCATTCCAGACTGCATTCTGGATATCTGGCGCGATCTTGCCAGCCCCGAACGTGACCCCGACTGTTGCTTGGTCAACTACTATGGCGAAGGGGCGCGAATGGGCCTGCATCAGGATAAGGACGAGGCCGATTTTTCCTGGCCGGTCCTTTCGATCTCATTAGGTGACGACGCGTTGTTCCGCATTGGCAACACGACCCGAGGGGGCAAAACGGAATCGATCTGGCTTGGCTCGGGCGATGTTGTTGTGATGGGCGGACCCGCGCGCCTAACCTATCACGGGGTAGATCGCATTCGTTTCGGGTCTTCAAAACTGTTGCCAAAAGGCGGGCGGATCAACCTGACCTTGCGCGTGGCGGGTTAACGGCGTGCGCTCCAGCTTTGCGACACATGCTGGCGGGTAAAGAAAATTCCAAGCAAGCCGATCAACAACAGAGCCAACCCGACCCAGACAGGATATTCCCAGTTGGTATTGCGCGGATAGTAATTTCGAAAAACGAAACCCCGACACTGGTCGATAATGTGAAACAACGGATTCCAGGCGAACATGGTCAACATGAACCCGCCCAGCGCATTGCCGACGAACATTTTTCCCGAGAACACCATATTCAGGCGCCGGTAAATCGTGCTCATGATCGTGGCAGTGGTCGGAAACCAGGGCTTGATCGCCATGAACACCACGCCGACCGCACAGCCCGTGAACCAGGCCAGCATCAGCATGGCAAAGGCGCCACCGGGCTCCTGAATCTCCAGCGGAGCAACCGATACGCTGTAGACAAACAGGATGATGACGATTGTCAAAACCTGAGTATACAGCGACCCGAAAGCGGTAGCCATAAGCACGACCATCATGTTCATCGGCGAATGCAGCATCATCGGGTTATTACCCGTGTCCACTCCGGAAACCGAACCGACGGCTTTAATGTGCGTCAGAAACAGGAAAACCCCAGACAGCAGATACAGAATGAACTCACCCCGGATTTTGGCAACGCGCGCGCCAAGAAGGGACATGATCACGTAAAACACACTCACCAGCACCAGAACCTGGAAAATATTGATAAGCACCGAAAGCACAGCATTGCTGTGTTGAGATCGGACATTCCGGACCACGGCGTGAAACACCAGTTCCGCCGTCGTAAACGCACCGCCTATAAGCGACCGGTTTCGCTTGTAATAAAACACCCGAAGCGTCTTTCCTGTATTATTGCCTGCAATCTGGCACGAAATTCTTGCCGTTCCGTAACCAGCACAGCATAAGGCCGTCAGGTTATTCAATCAACAAATCACAGGAACGGAGCTTTTTTGTGACCTATGATGCCCTCATCCCCGTCATCCGACGTCTGGCCCTGGAAGCGGGCGATACGATCATGGACATCTATAACTCGGATGAGTTTGACGTGAAGGTCAAATCCGATGCCAGCCCCGTGACCGAAGCAGATGAGGCCGCCGATGCGCTGATCTCGGCCGGTCTGCGCGTAGCGTTCCCCGATATCCTGCTGGTGACTGAGGAACAGGCCGCCTCGCATTCTGAAAAAGGCGATACGTTCCTGATCGTTGATCCGCTGGATGGCACCAAAGAGTTCATCAACCGGCGCGGCGATTTCACCGTTAATATCGCGCTGGTCGAAAACGGCACCCCAACGCGTGGCGTGGTTTATGCGCCAGCCCGCGGCCGGATGTTCTATACTTTGGCCGACGGGCAATCGGTCGAGGAAACCGGCGCGCTGGACAAGGATCAACCCGGCGCCGTGGCTCCGATTTCGGTCTCTGATCCAGACAATTCCGCGCTTTTGGTCGTGGCCTCGAAGTCACATCGTGACCAGGCGACCGACGATTACATCAACAAATATCAAGTGCAGGACAGCAAAAGCGCGGGCTCGTCGCTGAAATTCTGCCTGATTGCGACGGGCGAGGCAGATATCTATCCCCGCGTTGGCCGCACGATGGAATGGGATACCGCAGCAGGTCACGCCGTGCTGACAGGTGCGGGCGGCAAAGTTGTCCGGTTCGACAATCATGCGCCGCTGACCTATGGCAAGGACGGCTATGCAAACCCGTTCTTTATCGCCTACGCTCCGGGTGTAGACCTGAAGGAGGCCTGATGTCCGTTCTGATCGCCATTCCCGCCCGCTACGCCTCGACCCGCTATCCGGGCAAACCTCTGGTGCCGCTCACCGGGGCCAGTGGCAATGCAATGACTCTGATCGAGCGGTCATGGCGCGCTGCCAGTTCGGTCTCGGGCGTGGACCGCGTTGTGGTTGCCACCGATGACGACCGCATTCGCGAGGTGGCCGAAGGGTTCGGGGCCGAGGTTGTGATGACCTCGGAAACCTGTGGCAATGGCACCGAACGCTGCGCCGAAGCGCATGATGTGCTGGGGGCAAGCTATGACATCGTGGTGAACCTGCAGGGCGATGCACCGCTGACCCCGCATTGGTTCGTCGAAGATCTGATCACCGGTCTGCGTGCCGCACCCAAGGCTGGGGTGGCCACTCCGGTTCTGCGCTGCGACGGCGATGCGCTCAACAGCCTGCTGAATGACCGCAAACACGGGCGCGTCGGTGGAACAACCGCCGTTTTCGCCGCTGATCACGGCGCGATGTATTTCTCGAAAGAGGTCGTGCCCTTTACTTCACAGACTTATGCGGGCGGGGAGGAAACGCCGGTGTTTCACCATGTCGGCGTCTATGCCTACCGCCCTGACGCGCTGGCGGCTTATCCGTCCTGGCCTGTCGGTCCATTAGAGCAACTGGAAGGGCTGGAACAGCTGCGTTTCATGGAAAACGGGCGTAAGGTTCTGTGTGTTGAAGTCGAATCCAAAGGCCGCCAGTTCTGGGAACTAAACAATCCGCAGGACGTTCCCAAACTTGAAGAGATGATGGCCGCGATGGGGCTGGACTGAGTGCCGCAGGCTGTCGCACCCTGAAAAACCGGAATAACGGGATCTGATATGACACATATCCTTGTAACCGGCGGTGCCGGATATATCGGATCCCATGCCTGCAAGGCGCTGGCGCTGGCCGGGTACACACCTGTCACCTATGACAACCTGATCACCGGTTGGCAGGACGCGGTCAAATTTGGCCCGTTCGCACAGGGTGATCTGCTGGACCGGGCGCGGTTGGATGAGGTTTTTGCCAAGTATCAGCCCGCTGCCGTGATGCATTTCGCCGCGCTCAGCCAGGTGGGTGAGGCGATGTCCGAACCCGGAAGATATTGGGCGAACAATGTCACCGGTTCGCTGACCCTGATCGAGGCCGCCGTGGCGGCTGGATGTCTGGATTTCGTGTTTTCGTCGACCTGCGCCACCTATGGTGAACATGACAAGGTGGTCCTCGACGAAAACACCCCGCAAAATCCACTGAACGCTTACGGCGCCTCCAAACGCGCGATCGAGGATATCCTGCGTGATTTCCATGCCGCTCACGGGATGAACCACGTGATTTTTCGCTATTTCAACGTGGCTGGCGCCGATCCGGACGGAGAGGTAGGCGAATTCCACCGCCCCGAGACCCATCTGGTTCCGCTGATGTTGGATGCGATTGACGGCAAGCGCGACGGGCTGACTGTGTTCGGAACCGACTATGACACGCCCGATGGCACCTGTATCCGCGATTACGTGCATGTCTGCGATCTGGTTGACGCGCATGTTCTGGGGCTGCGCTGGCTGGAACAGGGCAAAGGCAGTCGCGTTTTCAATCTGGGCACCGGGTCCGGCTTTTCAGTGATGGAGGTGATCGAACAGTCGAAATCCGTCACCAATCGCGCGGTGCCCTATACTATCGGTCCGCGCCGCGCCGGAGATTGCACCAAGCTGGTTTCGGGCTCGGACCGGGCCGGGCAAGAACTGGGCTGGTCCCCCAATAGGTCCGTGTTAGAGACGATGATTGCCGATGCCTGGCGCTGGCATCAGAACGGGCATTACGACAGATGAGGGCCGCGTGAGCGATACCCTGCCGCCAATCGGATGGGTGCAACGCTATCGCTTGCGCCTGAAACGCAGGCGGCTGTTGTGGCGATCCTTTCGCAGCCGCCATCAGTTAACCCAACTGGTCGACCGAACCGACCAGATACGCCCGGGTGCGATACTGGTCTTTACCACCCTGCGAAATGAAATCACGCGCCTGCCCTGGTATTTCCATCACTACCGGTCGCTGGGCGTTGATCATTTTCTGATCGTGGACAACGGCAGCGATGATGGCTCGGTCGCATATCTTAAAGATCAACCGGATGTATCCTTGTGGCAAACCGATGCCAGCTATCGCGCCTCACGATACGGGCTGGATTGGCTGACCTGGCTACAGATGCGATTTGGTCACGGCCATTGGATTTTGATGGTGGATGCGGATGAGTTGCTTATCTATCCCGAATGGGACAGCCATCCGCTGCAGGATTTGACCCAACAGCTAGAGGCGCAGGGGCGCGACGCTTTCGGAGCCTTGATGTTGGACCTGTACCCCAAAGATCAGCTCGGCACACAGCCCTATGACCCCGGGACCGACCCGACCGGAGTTTTGGGTTGGTTTGATCCAGGCCCGTTGCGCGCCAAACGGCAATCGCCGCTGGGCAATCTCTGGGTTCAGGGCGGTGCACGGGAACGCGTGTTTTTTGCTGACCGGCCCGAGCGGTCACCAACTTTAAACAAAATACCGCTGGTACGCTGGTCGCGGCACTATGCTTACGTGAACTCCTGCCATTCCGCCCTGCCCCGAGATTTGAACGCCACCTATGACGGACCGGGGAGCCACGGCCCTTCGGGCGTGCTACTGCACACAAAGTTCCTGCCCGAGGTGGTCATCAAATCAAGAATCGAGAAAACCCGAGCGCAGCATTTTCACGACCCGGCAGAGTTCGACAACTATTATGATGGCATAATTAACCGCCCGATCATGTGGGATCCACAATCGGTGGAATATATCGGATGGCGCCAACTGTGTGAGCTTGGCTTGATGGGCAAAACTGACTGGAAAAACAACGTTTCGGACTAACTACTTTTAAATGCGTTGCTTCATTAGATGGTAAAGTGGCATAAAATGGCATTAGCCCGGCTCCACTCTGGCTTGTTCAGGCCCCGGGTATGCTCGCGTATAAACAAAGGTTGGGCAGTCGCGTGAGCCTGTTGGATTCATACCGAATGAGATTGCGGCGCAAGCGCCGCCTGTTGCGTTGCGTTCGCAAACGGCGCGAATTAGAAGCGGTTTCCGACAAAACCAACGCCATTCAACCCGGTGACATCCTGTTGATGAGCGTGGTGCGAAACGAAAAAATCCGCCTGCCCTATTTTCTGGAATATTACCGAAAACTTGGCGTTGATCGCTTTTTGTTTGTGGACAACAACAGCGACGACGGCACCCGCAAGTTTCTGAGTAGTCAGCCGGACGTATCGGTCTGGCAGTCCAACGGCAGCTATAAGCGGGCCACATATGGCACTGATTGGTCGAACTATCTGCTGCGCAAATACGCCGATGGGCACTGGGTTCTGACGGTCGATCCGGATGAGTTCTTCATCTATCCGTTCTGCGACACGCGGCCCATTCGTGCCCTGACCGACTGGCTTGATGGCTGTGCCGTCCGCAGTTTCGGCACCATGCTGATCGACATGTACCCGCAGGGCCCGGTAGATGCCGAACCCTATCGTGAAGGGCAGGACCCCTTCGAGATTGCCCGTTGGTTCGATGCCGGGAATTATGTGATCAGCAAAAACCCTGAATACGGGAATCTCTGGATACAGGGTGGACCGCGCGCCCGTGTCTTTTTCCGCCAAGCTCCGGAAAAGGCGCCTGCGTTGAACAAGATACCGCTGGTCAAGTGGGACCGTCGGTATGTCTATGTCAGTTCGACCCATTCGCTGCTGCCACGCGGGTTGAACCAAGTCTATGACGATTGGGGTGGCGAAAAAACCAGCGGGGCGTTGCTGCATGCCAAGCTGATCAACACCTTGGGCGACAAGGCACATGAAGAGATGGAGCGGCGTCAACACTATCGCGGGTCCGGCGAATATCGCGCCTATGCGGAAGGGCTGAACGACCGTCCGGTGTTTTGGTGCGACTGGTCCGAGGCTTATATAAACTGGCGACAGCTTGAGATTCTTGGCCTCATGTCGAAAGGGAACTGGGCATGAGCAGCCTTGGCGTCATCATGCTGGTGCATGCCGCGCTTCCAAGGGCGCAACAGGTCGCGCGCCATTGGGCGGCATCCGGCTGCCCGGTGGTGATCCATGTCGACCGCAAGGTTGCGGACACTGTTTTTGATGACTTTGTAGCCTCCTGTGCGGACGAACCTCTGATCCGGTTCTCGGAGCGCCACACCTGCAACTGGGGCGGTTGGGGCATTGTTGCAGCCTCGCAATCAGCGGCTGAACTGATGCTGAAGGCCTTTCCCGATGTACACCATATCTTTCTGGCCTCGGGCGCCTGCCTGCCGCTACGGCCCGTCGATGAGCTGGTCACATATCTAGCGGAACGGCCCCGTGTCGACTTTATCGAAAGCGCGACAACAGCTGATGTAAGCTGGACGATCGGCGGACTGGATCAGGAACGATTTACTCTGAGATTTCCGTTCTCGTGGCGTAAACAGCGCAAATTGTTCGACGCTTACGTAAAGCTACAGCGGACCATCGGGATCCGACGGTCGATACCCGAAGGTCTGGTGCCGCATATGGGCAGTCAATGGTGGTGCCTGACCCGTCAAACGCTGTCGGCCATTCTGCAAGATCCCAAACGCAAAACATATGACCGCTATTTCCGGCGCGTCTGGATTCCCGACGAAAGCTATTTTCAGACCCTAACCCGGCTTTATTCAACACATATCGAAAGTCGCTCCCTGACGCTGTCCAAATTTGATTATCAAGGTCGCCCGCATATCTTTTATGACGATCATCTACAGCTATTGCGACGGTCGGACTGTTTTGTAGCACGCAAGATCTGGCCCCAGGCCAATCGGCTTTATCAGGCGTTTCTGACCAACCAGGCACAGGCGATGAAGCCTACAGAACCCAACCCGGGCAAGATCGACCGGTTGTTCTCGAAAGCGGTCGAGCGCAGGACCCGAGGCCGGGATGGCCTGTATATGCAAAGCCGCTTTCCCCGCCACGGCAGCGAGAACGGACTGACGTCGTTCCCCTATTCGGTATTCCAGGGGTTTACCGAACTGTTCGCAGATTTCGAGCCCTGGCTATCGGAAGCCACCGGAACAAAGGTCCACGGTCACCTCTTCGGTCCCGAACGTGCGGAATTCGCCGGCGGAGCGCCTTTGGTCAACGGCGCACTAAGCGATTGTGCCAGCCTGCGGGACTATAATCCTACGGCGTTTTTGTCGAACCTGATCTGGAATACTCGGGGCGAAAAGCAGTGCTTTCAATTTGGCCCCACGGATACGCAGGACATCAACTGGTTTCTGGCGCGCGATAGAAATGCGCAGATTTCAGTTGTCACAGGCGCCTGGGCCATTCCCCTGTTCCGTTCGAATGGAAATTTCGCGGATATCCGTAACGAAGCCGCCCGCCTGCAACAAATCGAGACCAAACAGCTTGAGGTTTTAACTTCGGTCTGGACCAAGGCCAAAGTGCGCACCTGGTCGCTGGCCGAGTTTGTGGAATCTCCGATGGAGCCTCTGCAATCCATTCTGGAAGAAACCGGATGCCAGAACCCCAGCCACCTGACCCAAGCCCCTACGATGGTCGACCTGTCCGGGTTCGGGAAGTTCCTACAAAACCTAAAGAACCAGGGTATGCACCCTTATCTTATGGGAGATTTTCCAGCCGATGACATTTTTGGCCGGCAACTCAGGCCTTATCGAAAACCATATCTGGTGCAATAGCGTTTCATGTCATCCAAATTCGACTATTTCGTAATACTTGCCGCCATGCGGACCGGATCGAACCTGCTTGAGGCAAATCTGAACGCATTGGAAGGTGTCTCCAGCCATGGTGAGGCCTTCAATCCTCATTTCATTGGCAGGCTAAAGGGGGACAGCCTGTTGGGCGTCACTCTCGAAGAACGCGACAATGACCCTAAAACCCTGCTGAACGCCATCCGATCAGCCGAGGGTGAAATGAACGGGTTTCGCTTTTTCCAAGGCCATGATCCACGTGTGTTAGAGCCTGTTTTAGATGATCCGAGTTGCGCCAAGATCATTCTAACGCGCAACCCTCTGGACAGCTATATCTCGTTGAAGATTGCGCGCGAGACCAAGCAATGGCAGCTGAAAAACGTCAAGCGGCGGCGCACCGAGCAGATCGCCTTCAACCTTCGTGAGTTCGAAAACTATCTGGACCAGCAACAGGCCTTTCAACTGACTTTGCTGCATCATCTTCAGGCCAGCGGGCAAACCGCCTTTTTCATCGCTTACGACGATCTGAACCGGCTCGACAGCCTGAACGGCCTGGCGGCCTGGCTTGGGGTATCGGGTCGGTTGACCACGATCGACGACACGCTCAAACCCCAAAACCCTGAGCCGGCCTTGTCCAAGGTGACAAACCCTGATGAGACCGAACAGGCCTTGTCGCGCATCGACAGTTTCAGCCTGCACAGAACTCCGAATTTTGAACCCCGGCGTGGCGCGGCCGTTGCGACCTATGTCGCCACGCCGAAAACCCCGTTAATGTATCTGCCCGTGCGGAGCGGCATTGAAGGGGTTGTGAAGCAATGGATGGCTGCGCTTGATTCAATCAGTGCGGATGACCTGATCACTGATCAAAACCGCAAAAAGACCCGCCAGTGGTTACAGGATCATCCGGGGCATCGCAAATTCACCGTGGTGCGGCACCCGCTGGTACGCGCACATTCGGCCTTTTGTTCCTACATCCTCAGCACCGAGCCCGGCGCCTATCTGAAAATCCGCAATATGCTGCGCAACCGGTTCAAGCTTCCGATCCCCGGACAGTTACGCGCTGAAAACTACCCCATCGAACAGCATTATGAGGCATTCTCGGCTTTTCTGACCTTCCTGCGGCAAAACCTGGCGGGACAAACCCCTGTGCGCGTTGACGGCGTTTGGTGCAGTCAGGCGCAGGTGTTGGAGGGCGTAGTCGGTTTTGCCCTGCCGGATCTGATCCTGCGCGAGGAAGAAATTGCAGCTGCCCTGCCGGATCTGGCGCGGCGGCTGGGTCATGACAGCCCGCCCGCGCCCGGCAATACCAAACCAGATATCCCATTTTCACTGAGCGATATCTATGACACCAAACTTGAGGCGCTGGCGGCCGAAACCTACCAGCGCGACTATATGCAATTCGGGTTTGACGTCTGGAAGCCGGTTACGGGCGCAGCGTAATCACTGTGCCGCGATTCACCATCGCATAGATCTCTTCGATCTCTTCATTCTTGACAGCGATGCACCCTGCCGTCCAATCCGATTGCTTCTTGGCACGCTTTTTCTCGGACCGGGTTTTCGGCTCGCCGTGGATGAAAATGTCACCGCCCGGATCAACGCCCGCAGCCTTGGCCTCTGCGATATCCTTCGAATCCGGATAGGAAATCCCCAGCGACAGGTGATAGCGGCTTTTGGGATTGCGCCGGTCGATCAGATAGGTGCCCTCTGGCGTGCGGCCGTCGCCGCGTTTTGTTTTGGTGCCGTTGGGGGCAAAGCCAAGATCGACCTTATATTCCTTGAGGACATGTTCATTGTGCAGAAGATAAAGCTTCCGCGCGCTTTTGTTGATGACCATAGAGGTCACCTCGGGGCCATCATAGGCCAGAAATCTGGGGTTGGCCGAGGCGCAGGCCGAAAGACCCAGCGTAGCCACAGCACCCATTCCAAATGCTCGACGATCCATGTTTAATGCCTGCTTCTGCTTTTTTTTGTGATTATGCCAGAAATCCAGAAAACTGAAATCACTTTTTGCTGTTCGACTGCTCAAGCAAGCGGCGTTCGATGGATTCCAGCCTTTCCAGCACCTCATCACGATAGGCATCGGTTTTCACCTCATCCTCGGCGTGATGGGCATCCTGCATTGAATTCACGATCAGACCAACCAACAGGTTCACCACTGCAAATGTCGTAACCATGATGAAAGGCACAAAGAATATCCACGCATAGGGATAAACCTCCATCACCGGGCGCACGATGCCCATGGACCAGCTTTCCAGCGTCATGATCTGGAACAACGTATAGGCCGACAGGCCCAAATCGCCGAACCAGTCCGGGAATGTGCCCGAGAACAGCTTGGTTGAAATTACCGCGCCGATGTAAAACAGGATCGCCATCAGCAGGAAAACGCTGGCCATACCCGGCAAGGCCGAGATGAAACCCTCAACCACCCGGCGCAGCCGTGGCGCGACCGAGATCACCCGCAAGACCCGCAGGATCCGCAGCGCACGCAGCACCGACAGGCCGCCGGCGCTTGGGATCAGGGCGATACCAACAACGATGAAGTCAAACAGGTTCCAGCCATTGGTAAAGAACCGCCGCCCCGTGGCGACCAGCTTCATCGCGATCTCGGCAACGAAGATGGTCAGGCAGAGGCTGTCCAACACAACGATCAGGGGGCCCGCGGCCTCCATCAGCGTCGGTGAGGTTTCCATGCCGAGCAGGATGGCGTTGAAGATGATGACACCTGTGATGAACCGACCGAAGGTCGGGTTTTCAGTGATATCATGCAGGCGCTGGGCAAGCCCCATTCTGAAACTCTCCTGTTTGGTCATGATGCGGGGTTCAGTGCAAACCGCGCGGCAAGTTCCGTGTGTGACGACCATCGAAATTGGTCAACCACCTGTACCCATTCAAGGGTATAGCCTGCGTTAATCAGATTTTTTGCGTCCCGCGCGAAGGTGACCGGATTGCATGAGACATAGGCGATCACTGCCGGTAGCGCCTGCGCCAGCTCGGCCACCTGCACCTCAGCCCCGGCGCGGGGCGGGTCCAGGACAACCGCGTCAAAGTTCTTCAGCTCATCAGGCATCAGCGGGCGTCGGTACAGGTCGCGGGCTTCGGTCGTGACCCGTTTCAGGCCTTGCGCGCGACGCCAGCTTTGATCCAGAGCATCGGTCATCAGGGCCTCGCCCTCAACCGCGTGAACTTCGGCGTCCTGGGCCAGTGGCAGTGAAAATGTTCCACAGCCCGCAAACAGGTCGACAACCCGTTTGGCCCCCTTGGTTGCCTGCAAAACCGCCTGTAATAGAGCCTGTTCTCCATCCTTCGTGGCCTGCAGAAACGCCCCCGGAGGCGGCACAACAGCCGCCGCGCCAAATCGCTGAATCGGGGCGTGACGCGAGGCGATCACCTCGCCGTCCCAGCTGAGCCGCGCAAGCCCATGTGTCTCGGTCGCCTGTGCCAGCGCCAGTTCAAGCGGACCATCCAGCGGTTTGCCCCCTTTGACGGCGACATCCAAACCGCCATCAGAAAGGGTCAGCGTGACCGCCAGCGCCCCTTTGCGGCTACCACCCAAAAGGGCAAGCGCCTCGGCCACGGGGACAGCTGCAATCAGGGCCGGATCAAGCAGATGACAATCGGAAATCTCGGTGATCGTGTCCGAGGCGCGGCCATGGAACCCGGCCATGGTGCCTTTTTTGGTCCGCCGAACCGCAATCGTAGCCCGTCGCCGTGAGCGTTCCGGCGAGGTATAGATCGGCCGCATCGGGGCCTCGAGCCCCTGCGCGGCCAGCGCGTTGCGCACGACCTCGACCTTCCAATCCGCGACGAAATCATCCGCGGCATGCTGCAGCTGGCAGCCACCGCAGGCTTTGTAATGACGGCAGGGCGCTTTGACCCGCTGGTCCGAGGGGGTCTCGACCCGAATGTCGCTCAGCACTTGACCAACCAATGTCCCGCTGACCACCTCCCCCGGCAAGGTGCGGGGGGCGTAGATCGGTCCAGCGGCGATGCCGTCGCCCTGATGACCAAGGCGTAAAATGCTGTAATGCTGCGTCATGAGGGCCTGATAGCTGGGCTTTACCCACAACAAAACCCTTATTCGGCGGCGGCGGCCTGAATAAACCCGCCCGATTGGCGATCCCAGAACCGGGCATAAAGCCCGCCCTGTTCCAGCAAGTCGTCATGGCTTCCCATTTCAACGATCTGCCCTTGATCCAGAACGACGATCCGGTCCATCTCGCTTAGCGTCGACAGCCGATGTGCAATCGCCAGCACCGTCTTGCCCTGCATCACCCGATGCAGCGCGGTCTGGATTGAGGCTTCAACCTCGGAATCCAAGGCCGAGGTTGCCTCATCCAGCACCAGAATCGGCGCGTTTTTCAGGATGGCGCGTGCAAGCGCAATCCGCTGCCGCTGACCGCCGCTCAGTTTGACGCCGCGCTCGCCCAGATGAGCATCATAGCCCTTGCGGCCATGGGCATCCCGCAGGCCAAGGATAAACTCATGCGCCTCGGCCTTTTGCGCAGCCGCGATCATATCGTCTTCTGAGGCGTCGGGGCGACCATACAAGATATTCTCGCGCGCCGAGCGGTTGAACATCGCCGTTTCCTGCGTGACCATCCCGATCTGACTGCGCAAACTGTCCTGCGTCACCTGATTGACGTCCTGCCCGTCAATCCGAATTGCGCCGTTTTCCCCTTCATAGAGCCTGAGTAGAAGCGAAACGAGCGTAGATTTCCCCGCACCCGATGCCCCGACGATACCCAGCTTTTCGCCGGGATGTACGGTCATGGTCACGTCAGTCACGCCACCAATATCACCGCCATAGGCAAAGCTGACATGGTCAAACTCGATCTGGCCTTGGGGCGCGCTCAGCCGGGTGGCGTCGGCTGCATCCTCAACCCGGTCGCGTTTGGCCAGGGTTTTCATGCCATTCTCGATCTCGCCGACATTGGCATAAAGCCCCATCAGCGTGAAACTGACCCAGCCTGTCATCTGCGAAATTCGCACGGACATCGCGCCCGCCGCAACGATATCACCAGCGCTGGCCAACCCGGACCGCCACAGCAGCAAGGTCACCCCCAGCAGCAGCACGGGCAACACCCCGGCCAGAACCATCAGTATGAACCTAAAACTGGCGGAGAGCTTGCCAAAGGCCAGCATCTTGTGGCGCAGATCGACCATCGAGTTTCGGGCTGCCTGATCCTCGAACTCGGAATGGGCGAACAGCTTGACGGTTTTGATATTGGTGATCGTGTCGACCACCTGCCCCGACACCATCGCCCGCGCCCCGGCCCGCGCCGCTGAGCGTGCCCGGATGCGTGGCAAATACCAGCGGATCAGCAGGAAATACACCGCCAACCAGGCGGCGAAGGGCAGCATGACCAGCAGATGAATAGACCCTAACAAAAGCAAAGTCCCTGCCAGAGACGCCAGCGCAAAAACCATTGCGCTTATCGTCTCGGACACGACCGAGGCCATCGCGTTCGAAGTTTGCATCTGTTTCTGAGCGATCCGCCCGGCAAAATCGTCGTCGAAATAGGTCACAGACTGACCCAAAGTCCACCGGTTCAGCTTGGCCAGAACCAGGGGCGGGATATTGGGCATGACAATATAGTTGTTGGAAAAGGCCGAAAGACCAAACAGCGCCGGTCGCAGCAGCATGAAAAATGCGGCGACCCCTCCAATTATCCAAAGATTGCCCGCCGTCAAAACCCCATCCGGCCCGCTTTCGTTTGCCATGTCGATCACCAGACCCAGCATCCAGGCGGTTCCGGCCTCCATCGCCCCGGCAGAGGCCGAAAACACGGAGGCGACAAGGATCATCGGCCAAGCTCCGGACAGGCACCAGCGAATGAACGCCCCCAGCCTTTGCGGCGGGGGCGTTTCGGTGGGTTTGAACGGATCTATGAGATCGGCAAGTTTCACTCAGCTGCCTCCGTGTTCAGGAAGCCCCCAGATTGCCGTGCCCAGAACTGGGCGTAAAGCCCGCCCTGTGACAGCAATTCGGAATGGGTGCCCTGCTCGACGATCCGGCCGCCATCCATCACCAGGATGCGATCCATTTGGGCAATGGTGCTGAGGCGGTGGGCAATCGCGATCACGGATTTGCCCTGCATCATGCCATAGAGCGTTTCCTGAATGGACGCTTCAACCTCGGAATCCAGCGCGGAGGTCGCCTCATCCAGCAACAGGATCGGCGCGTCCTTCAGGATCACCCGCGCCAGCGTCACCCGCTGCCGCTGACCACCTGACAACTTCACGCCCCGCTCGCCCACATGCGCATCATAGCCGGTACGCCCCTTCGGGTCCTGCAGGTCAAGGATGAACTCATGCGCCTCGGCCTGTTTGGCCGCGGCAATCATCTGCTCTTCGGAAGCCTCGGGGCGGCCATAGAGGATATTGTCGCGCACCGAGCGGTGCAGCAACGCGCTGTCCTGTTGCACCATACCGATATGGATGCGCAAGCTGTCCTGAGTGACCCGAGCAATGTCCTGATCGTCGATCAAAATGGCCCCCTGCTCCACATCGTAGAACCGAAGTAGGAGCTTAACTAGGGTCGATTTCCCAGCCCCCGACCGTCCGATCAGACCGATCTTTTCGCCCGGCTCGATGGTCAGGTTGATATGATCCAGCCCGCCGGTCTTGCGACCGTAATGATGCGACAGGTTACGAATCTCGATCTTGCCATTGGACAGATGCAGGGGTTTGGCCTGCGGCGCATCCAACAGGTCGATCGGCTGAGCGATCGTCTCCATACCTTCGGCAACGACACCAAGCTGGCGGAAAAAACTGGTCAGCGCCCACATGATCCATCCGGTCATCGCGTTCAGGCGCAGGGTCAGGGCTGTGGCCGCCGCGACCACACCGACCGTAGCACTGCCCTGCATCCACAGAGCAATCGCCCAGCCAACCACACCAACGATCAGCAACCCGTTCAATGCAACCAGAACCGCATCCATGATGGTGAAAATCCGCATCTCAGCCTGAAAGGTACGGCGGGTTTCCTCGATCGCTTCGCGCGCATAATCCAGTTCCTGTGCCCCATGGGCAAACATCTTTACGGAATGGATATTGGTATAGCTGTCCACAACCCGGCCCGTTACGGCCGAGCGCGCGTCTGAGGCCGCCTTCGAAGCCGGTCCCACCCGCTGCACCGTCCAATGCACCAGAAACCCATACAGCACGAGCCAGATCAACAACGGCAACAGCAGCCGGGCATCAGCCGTCATCAACAAAATGGCTGCGCCGATCAGGTATGCCAGCGAGAAGGAAATCGCATCAAACACCTGAAACACGGCCTCACCCGCAGCGGGCGGCGTCTGCATGATCCGGTTGGCAATGCGGCCTGCAAAATCATTCTCGAACCAGCCCACCGATTGCCGCAACACGTGCTTATGCGCGCGCCAACGGATCAAAGTGCCAAAATTCGGCAGGATCGTGTTGTTCAGCAACAGCACGTCAACGACATGCAGCATGGGTCGCAGCAGCAGCACAAAAAGCGCCACCAGGATCAGTTCCGTACTATGGGTCTGCCAAACTTCGTCCGGCGGGGCGGACAGCAAGTCAACAACGCGACCCATATAATAGATCAGACCGACCTCAACCGCGGCCACCACGACCGAAATCAATCCGGCCCATAAGAACACCCGCATAAAAGGGCGGGAATAGTTCAACATAAAGGGCCACAGCCGTGTCGGCGGCGTGTCGGTTTCTTCGTAGTCGACAAAAGGGTCGACGAGATTTTCGAAATAGCGAAACATAGAGAGTGCTCCGATTGAGCAGATAACAAGTCATGCGAAAAAAGATGGCGCCAGAACACCACCCCTACGGGTCAAGTGTTATGGCTTTAGCCGAACCAGATCCCGTAATACATTCGCATCCCTCCATTCATGTTACAGGCGCAAGAAAACACAAACGATCCGGCTTGTCATCCCCTTTTGAGACTTCAATTTAGTCGACCAGCAACTCGGAGCGCGTCAGGGTGAAACCCGAGGCGATCCAGCGCGCCTCAAGCTCGGCCAGTTTCTTGCCCAGCGCCGGGCCGGTAAAGTCAGGGATCAGGTCAGCGGCCCGCACGGGAAAATCCGCTGCCGCCCCGTCCCGGAGCGCTTGCCGCTTATCCTCGGACCAGGGCTGTTCCAACAAAGCACAACGCAGCAGAACTTCGTGCAGGCCGTCCTCTTCGCCATAACGGAACCCAAGCTCGGCAGTGCCCGCGGTTCCCGCGGCCTCATCCCGCATCCGTGTCAGGCGTTGCATCTGGGCCTTGCTCAGACGCAGGGTCTGGGCAATCTCGGGCGTGGCGATGGAGGAAAGCCGCCGGACCGGCTCGGGCTTTGCCCCAGCCTGCTGTTCCAAGGCGATCAGCGGGGCAAGTGATCGATCCTCAACCCCCGGCAATATCTGTGCCAGAACGCCCGTGCTGCGCATGGCAGCGACCGAAGGCGCAGGGTCAGGCGAGGTCAGCAATTTCATAAACTCGGCCCCAACCCGTTCGCGCGACAGGCTTGCCAATCCGTCCAGATTGGTTGCAATGGCCGACAGCGCTTCGGGATCAAACCCGGCTTCGATATCCCCATACCAGGCGTGAAACCGAAAATAGCGCAAAGAGCGCAGATAGTCTTCGCGGATGCGGTGCTGGGCGTTGCCTATGAACCGGACCTTTCGGGCCTTTAGATCGGGCAGTCCGTTCAGCGGGTCCAAAAGCGTCCCATCCGGGCGGGCGTACAGCGCATTCATGGTGAAATCGCGCCGGCTGGCATCTTCATCAACATTGTTCGAGAACGCCACTACAGCCCGGCGGCCATCGGTTTCGACATCTCGCCGGAAGGTCGTGATCTCATGCGGGATGCTTTGGCTGACAACGGTTATCGTGCCATGCTCGATCCCAGTTGGAATGGCCTTCAACCCCGCCGCCCGCATCAAATCCAGAACCTGCTGGGGCGGAGCGTCCGTGGCAATATCCAGATCCGAGACCGGCGCCCCCAAAAGCGCGTTGCGGACGCAACCGCCGACGAAAAGCGCCTGAAAACCGGCATCGATCAAAACGGCGCAGACTGTCTGGGTTGCCGGGTTTGTAACCCAGCTTTCTGATAGCTTCATCATTCACTCACCCGCGCAGCCAAGCCCCGCAACATCCGGGCCGTAGCCCCCCAGATGTAATAAGGGCCATAGGGCACGGTGAAATAATACCGCCGCTGGCCCCGCCAGCGACGCGACTCAACGATATAATTCGCAGGGTTTAGAACATGCGCAAGTGGGACTGAAAAAACTTCGTCAACTTCACCCGGCTCAGGAATTGGGTCGAACCCGTCTCGTAGGATCGCGACAACCGGGGTTACGACAAAAGACGTCACGGTTTCATGGGTAGGCAAATGCCCGAGAATTTCAGGCAAATCCGAGGAAAGGCCAATCTCTTCCTGTGCTTCCCGCAGGGCGGTTGCGGTTACATCCGGATCGGTCTCATCCTGTTTTCCGCCAGGAAAGGCGATCTGGCCGGGATGGTGTTTCAGCGCCGATGAGCGCTTGGTCAAAAGCAGGCGCGGGGACTCATCCGTTACAAGAATCGGAACCAGAACCCCGGCTGGACGTAGCTTGCGCCCCGCTGGCAAAACCGCATCAGGGTTCAGATCGAAATCACTGGACCCGTTGCCGGGGCGGCTCAGGGCCGCCCGCAGCTGTTCTGTTGGATCAGGCCTCACCGGCATCGAAGCCAACGGTGACGGGGTCCAATACGTAATGGGCACCACAGAACTGACAATCGGCGGTGACCTGGCCCTCGGGGGTTGTCATCTTTTCGATGTCGCGCGCCGAATAGATCGACAGGCTTTGGCGCACGCGCTCTTCCGAGCAGGTGCAGCCGAACTGAACCGATTGCGCATCATAAACACGTGGCTGTTCTTCGTGAAACAGCCGGATCAACAGGTCGGTTGGCGCAATCGAAGGGCCGATCAGTTCAAGGTCATCAACAGTATCCAGAAGGATGTTGACGCGCCCCCAATTTTCACCTTCTTCACCGTCAACCAGATCATCCGCCGACAGAATCTGACCGTCACCCTCTGCATTGGCTACAAATGGTGACGCTTTGGGCATGTGTTGCAGCATGATGCCGCCTGCGCGCCAGTGCTCACCGACGCCAGGTTCAGTTGATTTGCCGAAACTCAGTGAAAACCGCGTCGGCAATTGTTCGGACTGTGCGAAATACGCCTCTGCGCATGCGCTGAGAGAGCCGCCAGCCAGCGGTGTGATCCCCTGGTAAGGCTGCGTGCCCTCGCCCTGGTCAATCATGATGGCGAAATAGCCTTCACCCACCTGATCAAACGGTGTGGAATCGGTCAGGCGGTCAGGGTCAAAACTGGCATAGGCGCGGATGCGAGCCGGTTCGCCCTCGGCCTGCGGAGCGTAGTAATCGGTTGCGATCATCCGAACGGCGCCTTTGGACTGAACCTGAAGCGACAGCTTCCAGCGCAACGCGACGGTCTGACCGATCAGAGCAGTCAGCAAGGCCATCTCGGCCACCAAAGCCTCGACCTTTTCGGGATAGTCGTGCTGTTTCAGAATGCCATCCAACACTCCGTCCAGCCGCGCCACACGTCCGCGCATATCCGGTATATCAAGTTGAAAGGGCAGGACGGTGTCGTCCCACGCGATTTTTGTTCCAAGAGACATGGGGTTTCCTTAAACGCCACAGATTGGCATACCGCCAGCATATAGGTCGAAGATTTCGGGTTGTAAGGGGCCATACATGATCAGACGGTTCGGTGAAACCCCACAAGCGGGGCGCAAATACACACGACGTGTGGGTGTATACGCATTGTTGCCTCGAGGACGACATCTGTTGCTGACCTGCCAGACAGAGCCCGGCCCTGATCTACAGTTGCCGGGTGGCGGTATTGACCCAGGCGAATCGCCCATCACCGCCCTGCATCGCGAAGTCTTTGAAGAAACCGGCTGGTTGATTGCCAGCCCGCGGCGGGTCGGCGCCTTTCGCCGTTTCACATACATGCCCGAATATGACCTGTGGGCCGAAAAGGTCTGTTTGATATATCGAGCCCGCCCTGTGCGCCGCATAGGTCCACCTTCAGAGCCATTCCACGAAGCCCTTTGGCTGGACAGTGCGGATGCCGCGCAGATGCTGGGCAACAGCGGCGACCGACATTTCGCTTCGGGACACCTGATGGGGCTTTAAGGCCCGCTGTATTCAAAGAAAACCGCAGATACGTCATCATCCATACCCTGGTCCGGATCCATGGCCTGTGTCAGCCGCCAGAACATATCGTCCAGAAATTCGGGCCCGCTGAGATCGGTGGCACAATCCGTCACCATTCTGCACAGCCCCTCTTCTTCCAGCAGGGATCCATCCGCCATCCGGCATTCCGTGAACCCGTCTGAATATAGCAACAGCTTGTCACCGGGCTTCATGTAGGTATCGGTTCGCTGAAACGTGACATCCGGCAACAGTCCGATGGGCAAACCACCTTGCCCCAGATACTCGGTCCCACCATCCTGTCGCAACAACAGCGGATGCGGATGCCCTGCCTGCACCATCTTGAGATGTCCGTTTCGCAGGTCAATAATGGCATAGACCATGGTAAAATACTCTTCGACGCCAGCATCGGCCATAAGGCGGGAATTGAGCATCTCTGCCACCTGATCAGGTGGTAGCAATGCGTAAAATTTATCGAACCGCTTTTCCATCGCCACGTTCTGATCGAAATGTTTGCTGGACAGATACCCGCCCAGCCGTGCTGTCATCATCGCCGAGGTGATGCCGTGGCCGGACACATCGATGCTGTAAAACCCCACACGGTTGACCCCCGGTGAAAACATTCCCACCAGATCGCCACCGATATGCCCACAAGGTTTCAGCAACATGCTGATACGCGACCTACCGAAATCACGCGTGAGTTCGGGGACCAGAGATTCCTGTATCTTACGCGCCTGAATCAGGTCCTTGTCGATCGCATCATGGACCACTTTCAGTTCTTCGAGCGCGGTCTCGATCATACGGTTCTTATCAGACAGCTCACGCTGCATATCCAATATCCGCGCGCCCGCAGATATGCGCGCCCGCAATTCATCGGCCTCAAGAGGTTTGATCAGAAAATCATCCGCCCCGGCATCCAGTCCGCGCGCAACCTCCTGCTTTTCGCTTTTTGAAGTCAGTAGGATGAAATAGCTGTATTCGTCATTCTCCAGCGCCCGAAATGCCTGACAGAATTCCAGCCCGCTCATTCCCGGCATGACCCAGTCGCTCAGGACCAGATCGGGGGACATGGCAGCACAGATTTCGATGGCGGCCTCTCCGCTATCGGCCTCGAGCACCTCAAAGCCCCATTTCTTCAGCGAGGCCACAAGGATGCGACGTTGCAGACGACTGTCATCAACGACCAGCACCTTGCGAATCGCACCAAAATCCAGCTCTGCCTTTGTTTCTGCCTGACTGACCTCTGCCACCTGACCCTCAGCTCTGCCACATAATGCGGAACGGGACGACCCTAGCGCACGGCTGTTTAACATCCTGTGAAGGTCGTAAATGCATCCATCTTAACCACGGATTTACCAACGGCCTGTAGTGATAATCGGGTCGTTATCTTTAGGGAAAGGATGGCCATGATCGACTGGTCCAGGGTCAGACAGCTGCGGGACGAGGTCGGTGCCGACGAGTTTGACGAGGTAGTGGAAATCTTTCTCGATGAGGTGCAACAAGGCCTGGAGCATTTGCAGGTCGATGATGATCGGTCCGACTTCGAACAGCATCTACACTCCTTGAAGGGCAGCGCGCTTAGTCTGGGATTCAGGACATTGGCCAGGCTCTGCCAAGATGGTGAGCGCCATTCGGCACAGGGTCAGGCCGCAACCGTCGATATCGCCGAAATAGTCGGCACATTCCGGACCTCAGCAACGGAGTTTCAGGCAGGATTGAACGAGCTCTGAGCGGCGCCGTACAGGCAGCAAACAGGTACACTAGCGATGGGTGACAACCCGGCCCTGTATATTGCCTGTTTCAAACGCAGCTGATCCATCGCCGCGAAAGACAACATTGCAGTCTGGTCATTTGCTCAGATCACAAACTGGGCGAGGGTCTCGTCCTCGGTGATATCCGTAAAAGTGAACCCGGCTTCATCCAGATGCGCGAACAGACGGGCAAAGTTTTCGGGCTTGCGGGTTTCGATACCAATCAGAACCGAGCCGAAGTTACGTGCCGATTTCTTCATGTATTCAAACCGCGCAATGTCATCCTCGGGGCCAAGGATGTTCAGGAACTCTTTCAATGCGCCAGGGCGCTGTGGCAAGCGCAGGATGAAGTATTTCTTCACCCCCAGATAGCGCTGCGCGCGTTCCTTGACCTCGGGCAGACGTTCGAAATCGAAGTTGCCACCAGAGGTTACGCAGACAACGGTTTTCTCTCGGATAAAACTCTGAATATCGCTCAGCGCCTCAATCGCGAGGGCCCCGGCGGGTTCCAGAACGATGCCTTCGACATTCAGCATCTCAATCATGGTTGTGCAGATGCGGTCTTCGGACAGGACCAGAGCATCCGACAGATGACGGGATTTCAGCAATTCGAACGGTTTTTCACCGATCCGACCAACCGCAGCACCGTCAACGAAATTGTCCACCCGATCCAATGCCACCGGATGTCCTGCTGCCATTGCCGCGTGCAGACAGGCACCGCCTTTGGGTTCCACAAACAGGCAATGGGTCCGATCGCCAAACCACGTAGCCACGCCCGCAGACATGCCGCCACCGCCTACTGGCAAAAGGATGTGGTCCGGCAACCCACCCAACTGCGCTTCGATCTCAACCGCAAGCGAGGCTTGCCCCTCGATCACATCAACATCGTCAAAGGGCGACAGAAAATGGCCGCCCTGTTCGGTGCACCACGCCTGCGCGGCGGCCAACGTGTCATCGAAATAGTCGCCGGTCAGATGAATCTCGATATTGTCGCCGCCGAAGATACGAGTTTTCTGGATTTTCTGCTGCGGCGTCGTCACGGGCATGAAGATCACACCCTTCACATCCATGTGCTTGCACATAAAGGCCACGCCCTGCGCATGATTTCCCGCGCTGGCGCAGACAAACAGGTTCTGCCCCTGCTGTTTGCGCATGGCGTTGAACGCACCGCGGATCTTGTAGGACCGCACCGGGCTGAGGTCCTCACGTTTCAGCCAGATATCGGCCCCGAAACGATCAGACAGATGGGCATTGCGCTGCAGAGGCGTCACCGGAAACACAGAGCGCATCGCCTGTTCGGCAGCGCGGGCGCGGGTCATGAAATCACTCATGCCGGTTTCCCTGCCCCATCATCGCTGAAAGAGCAAGGAATACATATGTGTACGAGTTCAGGTCAGCTGGCGCTTTTCAACGAACACGCCGTACATGGTGGTCAAGATACTGACATTGATCAGCGGCAAAACCAGAACCCCAAAGAACAGTGAGAGCAAAACACCCAGAACCGGGATGAAAGCGAGAGCTGTAAAGACCAACTGGACCACGACCTGGAACACAAAGCTTACAAGCAATAGAACGATGATCGCACCACCCGCACCGGCGGTGTTGTTCCAAGCTTGCCCAAGCGTCAACGGTTGCCCAATCGCTGCTGCGGGCAGGATTATGGACAAACGGTAGAAGCAGATGATGAGGAAGACGACAAGGACAATGACAAACACAACTGACAATGCTCCACCGCCCAGCGCTGAAAGTACCGCGCCCGCCGGCAGGAACGCGATAGCCATCAAGATACCCAACAGAAGAACCCGCCCGAAATAGGCCAGAATTCTATCGAACCGGAAGGTTGGGAAAATACCTCTTGGATATTCCTCAAGCAGGACAAAGCGGTGCCACGACACCACAATCCAGAACATCGTCACAAATATCACGACCATAAAGCCCACCAGGAAGCCAATCACCGATCCGCTCGAAACACCTGCAGGCAACTCTCCGGTGGTTGTATTGAGTTGATCCAGCGGAACGTCCAATACAAAAAACAGGGCGACAATCACCGCTGTCGCAACCAAAGATGGCCCGAAGGTAATCTGCAAAACCTGTTTGAGATTCCCAAAAACCATCCGCACCGAATGTGCAAAAATCTTCCAACCCAACATCTGAAATCTATCCCTTCAACCAATCCTTGTTTTCTTTCCTTCTGTTTCACCCCAAATCCCGACCTGCGTCAACGCAGATAACTTGCCCCCGCGTTCAAAACCCGCTAGGGGCCAGTCGTTCTACGCATAAAGGGAAGTCAGATGTCCGCGCCCAAGAAAGTTGTTCTGGCCTATTCCGGTGGCCTTGATACCTCGATCATCCTGAAATGGCTGCAGACCGAGTATGGTTGTGAGGTCGTAACCTTCACCGCCGATCTGGGTCAGGGAGAAGAGCTGGAGCCTGCCCGCCAGAAGGCCGAGCTGCTGGGGATCAAGCCCGAAAACATCTATATTGAAGACATCCGCGAGGAATTCGTCCGCGATTTCGTCTTTCCGATGTTCCGCGCGAATGCGCAGTATGAGGGCCTGTACCTGCTGGGCACCTCGATTGCGCGCCCGTTGATCTCGAAACGTCTGGTCGAGATTGCCGAGGCGACCGGAGCGGATGCCGTATCTCATGGCGCGACCGGTAAGGGCAACGATCAGGTGCGGTTCGAACTGGCCGCTTACGCGCTGAACCCCGACATCAAGGTGATCGCGCCCTGGCGCGAATGGGACTTGTCCAGCCGGACCAAGCTGCTGGAATTTGCCGTGGCGAACCAGATTCCGATCGCCAAGGACAAGCGGGGCGAGGCGCCGTTCTCGGTTGATGCCAACCTGCTGCACACCTCATCCGAGGGCAAGGTTCTGGAAGACCCCGCCGATATGGCGCCCGATTACGTCTATCAGCGCACGGTCCACCCCGAGGACGCGCCGAATAAACCAGAATTCATCGAGATCGGGTTCGAAAAAGGTGACGCGGTCAGCATCAATGGCGAGGCGATGAGCCCGGCCACCATCCTGACCAAGCTGAACGAATATGGCGGCAAGCACGGCATTGGGCGTCTCGATCTGGTCGAAGGTCGCTTTGTTGGCATGAAATCGCGCGGTATCTATGAAACACCGGGCGGCACAATCCTGTTGGAAGCACACCGTGGCATCGAATCCATCACCATGGATCGGGGCGCGATGCATCTGAAAGACCAGCTGATGCCTCAATATGCAGAGCTGATCTATAACGGTTTCTGGTACTCGCCCGAGCGCGAGATGCTGCAGGCCGCCATCGACAAATCTCAGGATCATGTCACCGGCACCGTGCGCGTGAAGCTGTACAAAGGTCTGGCATCGACCGTGGGCCGCTGGTCGGAACACTCGCTGTATTCCGAGGCGCACGTGACCTTCGAAGAGGATGCTGGTGCCTACGATCAGAAAGACGCTGCGGGATTCATCCAACTGAACGCCCTGCGCTTGAAACTTCTGGCAGCACGCGGCAAACGGCTGTCAAAGTAAGACACACGGCAAAGTTGCAACATACGAATTCTGTCGCAACTTTGCCGTAGAATTACCTGCTTGTGAGATGATTGATACCGCGAGCTGATTCAAATCCGGGTCAGCCGAATTCAATCTATTTTATTGAGGCGGTCATGCAGACAGATGGACAGCAAGGAACCCCCAGGGATTTTGAGTTCCGAGGCTCCGCTAGAGAATATTTTGGCATCTGGATTGTTAACCTATTGTTGTCGATCCTGACCCTGGGCATCTACAGCGCCTGGGCCAAGGTTCGGACCAAGAAGTACTTTTATCAGAACACCTATGTAGCTGGGCGCAGCTTTGATTATCACGCAACCGGCCTGCAGATCCTGATCGGTCGGATCATCGTAGTTGCGGGCATCGTTGCCTATTCTGTTCTGGCAGCGATTCCGCTTGTCGGCCTGATCATGCTTCTAGGGCTGCTGTTCTTGATCCCTTACCTACTGGTCCGCTCCTTGCGGTTTCAGGCGCGCATGTCCAGCTGGTCAAATGTGAGGTTCAATTTCCACGGAACCACCGGATCGGCGGCGGCCAATTACTTCCTCTATCCCATTGTTTCGGCGCTGACGCTTTATACCACATGGCCCTTTGTCACCCGCTCGATCCAACGGTTTCACGTGAATGGGCACAGCTTCGGGAAAACGCCGCTGAATTTCGACAGCCCAATCGCACCGTTCTACAAAGCCTTCCTTGCGGCCGCAGCCTGGGTCTTCATTGCCTTGGTCCTGTCGGTGACCCTTTTTGGCTTTGGCCTTTCGAGCCTCAGCGCGCTTCAGACGCTGGAAAGTGACCCGGAAAACATCGCTGCCTTGATTTCCGTTGCCTCGCTTTATGGGTTCCTTCTGTTGGCCATCATCCCGGCGACGATCATCTATCACGCCATGGTGCGCAACACGGTCTATAACCACTCGGTTTTGGGTGAAAACCACCGTTTTCACTCCAACATTTCTGCCCTGCACCTTCTGTGGATCACCGTTTCTAACCTGATCGTTGTTGTCATGACATTGGGCCTGATGCTGCCCTGGGCACATGTGCGTCGGGTGCGGTATCTGGCAAACCACACCATCTTCATCCCCGGTGGCCCGCTGGATGAGTTTGTCGATGAGGTCACCACAAATGTAAGCGCCATTGGCGATGCTTATGGCGATATCGAAGGGTTCGATATCGGCATTGCGGTCTAGGCCTGTGGCCGATCCGACCAATGATCAAGGCGCGTCCGTCACCGGGCGCGCCTATCCTGCGTTAAGTTCGCGTGAACTGTCGTGCCGGCTGGCGATCGGCACCAACACCACTTGGCTGATCGATGACAAGGGCCAGATCCTGACCCGCTGCAACCCTGATGAATTGCAGATCGAACCGCGCATCGGCCAGACCGAACGCCGGGTTATCTTTGCCGATGGTACATTGTTCCTGACAGATCAGCACGCGGCGCTGGAACATCTGATCGGAGACAACAGTGGATCGGTTCTGCATGGGTTTGAGCGGTTTCACCCTCGCCTGATCGTCGTCACGATGGCCTGTCTGGCCGGCGCCTGGGCGGTGTGGAAGTTTGGGCTTACGCTGCTGGCTGCGCTGGCGGTCTGGATGACTCCGCCGCCGCTGGTTGCAGCGATTGACGCCGGGGTGATGCAGTTTGTGGATCGCTTCACAGCCGAACCCAGCGCCCTCTCCGACAGCAAAAAGGCCGAGGTGCAAGACAGCTTTGACCGTATTCTGGCCGCTATGGGCGCGGACGCGCAGGATCACGACTACCAGCTAGAGTTTCGCCACATGCCGGGTATGGGTCCAAACGCCTTTGCCCTGCCAAATGGCACCATCGTGATCACGGATGACCTGATTAACCTCGCCTCTACCGATGCGGTGGCCGGGGTGATCGGGCATGAGATGGGGCATGTCACGGAACAGCACGGGCTGCACCAGGTCTATCGCTCGGCCGGTGGGTATGTGCTGATTGGCTTGCTGGCAGGTGATACCGGGCCGATCCTTGATGAGATCCTGCTTGAGGGAAATCTGATCCTGTCCCTGTCCTTTTCCCGCGAACATGAGCTGTCGGCGGACCGCTTTGGCGTCGATCTGGCCGCAAAGGCGGGGTTCGATCCGGGCGGGCTGGAGGAGTTCTTTGATCTGATGGCGGCCCAATATGGCAACCAAGATGACAGTTGGCTCAGCACCCATCCCGGTTTCGATGACCGAAAAGACAATCTTAAATCCCTTACCCAAGGTCATTAGATCGCGGCCCTTGCCGATCATTTTGAAGCCCCCTAACCCTGCATTGTGATCAGGAGGGGACATATGGAACTCAGCACTATTGTCGAAGGCATTCAGAAAAACCTTGTCGGGCGCAACTTCGATGGGTCGTTGAAATTCGATTGCGGCGATGCCGGTGTGATTGTTCTGGCCGACAATCAGGCGACGACGCAGGATCAGGACACTGATTGCACCATCCGTATCTCGCAAGAGAACCTGACCAAGCTGTTGACCGGCAAGCTGAACCCGATGACCGGTATTGCCATGGGCAAGCTCAAGATCTCGGGCAATATGGGTGTGGCGATGAAGCTTGGGCAGTTGCTGGGCTAAGGCGATAAACTCGTCTCACCAGCGCGTGAGAACAGATGTCAGCGCGTTGCGCCCGGGGGTTTCCCAAGGCAGTCTGATCATGGAAGGAGACCCACCATGATCCGAACCACATACATTGACGCTGTCAAACCTTGGCTTCTGTTTGCGCTGATCCTCATCGTCGCAATGCTGCGCGCCGCGCCTGCACCGGCTGCCGGTACCGAGACGCTGACCGTGGCCGGGGGGTGTTTCTGGTGCGTTGAATCCGATTTCGAATCCGTGCCGGGCGTGGTTCAGGCTGTCTCGGGCTATACCGGGGGCGCAACGGCGGACCCGACCTATGGCGAGGTAACCAAAGGCGGCACCGGCCATTATGAGGCTGTTCAGATCACCTTTGATCCGGACCGTGTTTCCCGTGAAACCCTGCTGAACCTGTTTTTCCGCTCGGTCGACCCTACGGATGCGGGCGGACAGTTCTGCGACCGTGGAGAGAGTTACCGTACAGCGATTTTCGTCTCTAATACAGGTGAAAAGGCGTTGGCCGAGGCTGCAAAATCCAAAGCGCAGAACGTCCTGCGTCAAACGATTGTCACCCCGATCCTGCAACAGGACCGGTTTTACCCGGCCGAAGCCTATCATCAGGATTACTATAAGGGCGAAAAACTGGTCTTTACGAGGTTCGGTCCCAAACGCCAACGCAACGCCTATAAGGCCTATCGCAAAGCCTGCGGTCGCGACGCCCGCGTCAAACAGCTGTGGGGCAGTGACGCGCCCTTTGCCGGGTCTTAATCAAAGCGCGCTTCGCGCACTTCTTTCAGATCAGGAATGACATCCGCCGTACCGTGCCGTGTCACCATCAACGCGGCAGCCCGGTTTGCCTGCAATATTGCCTGCTTCATCGGCATGCCACGATCTATTCCTGCCAGAACGTAACCTGTGAACGTATCGCCCGCACCAGTTGTGTCCACCGCCTGAACCTTGTGAGCCAAAAAATCCGAGGTCGTCCCCTTATGATGATATCGCGCGCCCTTTGATCCGAGGGTCACAATGACATGCTCTATCCCCAACTCGGACAGGCCCTGTCCGGTTGCCTGCCTCAGCTGCTCGGCCTCGACCTCATTTAGGATCAGGAAATCCAGATACGGAAGAACCGCCCGCACTGCATCGGCTTGAAAAGGGGCCGCCGCGTAACAGACAGTCAGCCCCATTTCGCGGCCCATTTTTGCGGCTTCGACCTGTAAGTTGGTTTCGTTTTGCGTCACAATCAGATCACCCTGATCCGCCGATGACAGCGCCTGGCCCAGTTGATCTGACGTAATTGCATGATTTGCGCCTTGAAACAGGATGATGTTGTTTTCACCCTCGGCGTCTACGGCGATAATGGCGTGCCCGGTAGGATCTGAAACCTCGGCAATCCACCGGGTATCGACGCCATATTCGGTCAGCCTGTCACGCGCCCATCGCCCATCGGGCCCAATGGCCCCAATATGCGCCACCCGCGCGCCGGCCCGCGCGCCGGCGACGGACATATTCGCGCCCTTGCCGCCCAGAAACCGATCCAAACGGTTGGCCGAAAGCGTCTCACCCGCGCCCGGCAGGTGTGGCACATCATAAATCATGTCTGCGTTGATCGAGCCTAGATTCCAGATTGTCATGGCTTAACCAATATCGCAGGAGGCCAGAATGGCCATGTTCAGAATGTCATTGGCCGTCGATATGGTCGAACAGATCTGAATCGGCTTGTCGATGCCCGACAAGATCGGGCCGATCACCGTGGCCCCACCCATTTCCTGCATCAACTTGGTCGAGATCGAGGCCGAATGCCGTGCTGGGACAATCAGGATATTCGCCGGTCCGGTCAGGCGCTGGAACGGATAGTTTGCCTGCTGGTCGACATTCAGCGCCACGTCCACCGTCATTTCACCTTCGTATTCGAAATCTACGCCACGCTGATCCAGAACGGCAGGAGCGCGGTGCATCTTTTCGGCCCGCTCCGACACCGGGTAGCCAAACGTCGAAAAGCTGACAAAGGCAACGCGCGGTTCCAGCCCCATATGGCGGGCAACGGCTGCTGAACGCTCGGCGATATTGGCCAGATCGTTTTCGTCCGGCCATTCATGGACTAGAGTGTCGCCGATCAGCACGATCCGCCCCTTGTGCAACAACGCCGTCACACCGGCCGCGCCACGGGTCGCATCTGCGTCGAACACATGGTTGATCCGATCCAGCACATGCGCCGATTTACGCGTCGCGCCCGAGACCAAACCGTCGCCATGCCCATGCGCCAGCATCAGCGATGAAAACACATGCCGGTCGCGCGCGGCAAGTCGATGAATATCCTTTCGATCAAAGCCTTTACGCTGCAGGCGATCGTACAAAAAGTCAGAATAGGTATCGAGATGCGCAGTGTTGGCGGCATTCACGACCTCCAGCTCACGCACAGCATCGCCCAGCCCGGCCTCTTCCAGCTTTTGCTTGACGTCATCCGGGCGGCCTACGACCAGCGCCTTACCAAAGCCCGAGCGTTGATACATCACCGCAGCCCGCAGCACACGCGGATCGTCGCCCTCGGCAAAGATCATTCGGCTTTGCGCCTGACGGGCCCGCGCGTTCAGGCCGCGCAGAATGCTGGCGGTCGGGTCCATGCGGGATTTCAGGTTCAGCTCATACGCGTCCATGTCGATAATCGGGCGCCGCGCCGCGCCGGTATCCATCCCGGCCCGCGCAACGGCGGGCGGAATGCGGTGAATCAGGCGCGGATCGAAGGGTGTCGGGATAATATAATCGCGCCCAAAGGTCAGCGACTTACCATAGGCCATCGCGACCTCATCCGGGACATCCTCGCGCGCAAGGTTGGCCAGGGCGTGGGCACAGGCAATTTTCATCTCGTCATTGATGGCGCGGGCGTGGATATCCAGCGCGCCGCGGAACAGGTAGGGAAAGCCCAACACGTTGTTCACTTGGTTCGGATAATCGCTGCGCCCGGTGGCGACGATGGCATCCACGCGCACTTCGTGGGCCTCTTCCGGCGTAATTTCCGGATCGGGGTTTGCCATGGCAAAAATCACCGGGTTATCGGCCATGCTGGCGACCATATCTTGCGTCACAGCCCCTTTGACCGACACGCCCAGAAAGACGTCTGCGCCTTTCATGGCGTCTTCCAGCGTACGCAGATCCGTGGTGATCGCATGGGCCGATTTCCACTGGTTCATGCCCTCGGTCCGGCCCTGATAGATCACGCCTTTGGTGTCACACACGATGCAGTTTTCATGCCGCGCGCCCATGGACTTGAGCAGTTCGATACACGCTATCCCAGCAGCCCCAGCACCGTTCAGAACAATCTTCACATCTTCAATCTTCTTGCCCGAGATACGCAGCGCATTCAGCAGGCCCGCTGCACAGATCACCGCCGTGCCATGCTGATCATCGTGGAAGACGGGGATATCCATTTCTTCCTTCAGGCGCTGTTCGATGATGAAACACTCGGGCGCCTTGATGTCTTCCAGATTGATGCCACCAAAGGTCGGGCCCATCAGACGCACGGCGCGGCAGAACTCATCCGGGTCTTCGGTGTCCAGCTCGATATCGATTGAGTTTACGTCAGCGAAACGCTTGAACAGGACTGACTTGCCCTCCATCACCGGTTTTGAGCCCAGCGCGCCCAGATTACCAAGACCCAAAACCGCCGTCCCATTCGAAATCACGGCGACCAGATTTCCCTTGTTGGTATAGTCATAGGCCGTTTCTGGATTTTCCGCGATTGCTTCACATGGAACAGCTACTCCGGGGCTGTAGGCCAGCGACAGGTCGCGCTGCGTGGTCATGGGAACGGTGGCTTGTACCTCCCACTTGCCAGGAGTTGGGTCCAGGTGAAAGGCCAGCGCCTCTTCGTTGGTGATCTTCGCTTTGGGCATTTGATACGTCGTTTCTCTGCAACTACGGGGCTTCTGCCTCATAGCGCAGGCACGCGCGCGCCTCAACGAGAATACTTTTGCCTTTCGCACCAGATGGCGGATTTGTAAGGTCGCGACCGAACGCCGTCAAAAGGGATCAGCCTTGTCCACAGTCACGCCGATGATGGCGCAATATCTCGAAATCAAAGAGGCCCATGCCGACGCCCTTCTGTTTTACCGGATGGGCGACTTCTACGAGATGTTTTTCGAGGATGCCGTCAACGCCGCCGAGGCGCTGGACATCGCCCTGACCAAACGCGGCAAGCACAACGACGCCGACATCCCGATGTGCGGTGTGCCGGTCCATGCCGCCGAAGGATACCTGCTGACGCTGATCCGAAAAGGCTTTCGCGTGGCCGTTTGCGAACAGATGGAAAGCCCGGCTGAGGCCAAGAAGAGAGGCTCTAAATCGGTGGTAAAGCGCGGTGTTGTCCGGCTGGTGACACCCGGAACACTGACCGAGGACGCGCTGCTAGAGGCGCGCCGCCACAACTTTCTGGCCTGTTATGCCGAGGTGAGGGATGAGGCCGCGCTGGCCTGGGCCGATATCTCGACCGGGGCGTTTCACGTGATGCCTTTGACCTCTGTGCGCCTAAGCCCTGAACTGGCTCGACTGGCCCCGTCGGAACTGATCGTGGCGGACGGGGCCGAACAGGTCCTGCACGAACCTGCCCGCGATCTGGGCATCTCACTGACGCCCATCGGCCGTGCCAGTTTCGACAGCACGGCGGCTGAAAAGCGCATCTGCGCTTTGTTTCACGTGGGCGCGCTGGACGCGTTTGGAAATTTTGGCCGGGCCGAAGTGTCCGCTATGGGCGCATTGATTGACTATTTGGAGATCACACAAAAAGGCAAATTGCCCCTGCTGCAAACGCCGCTGAAAGAATCCGAGGACCGCGTGGTGCAAATCGACGCCGCAACGCGCCGCAATCTGGAGCTGACCCGGTCGCTGTCTGGCGGGCGCGCCGGATCGCTTTTGTCGGTGGTTGACCGTACAGTCACGCCGGGCGGCGCGCGGTTGTTGGAACAGCGCCTGTCCAGCCCCTCGCGCAATCTGGATGTGATCCACGGGCGATTGGATGCGGTAAGTTTTTCAGCCGATGACAGCCTGATCGCCCAAGATCTGCGCGATGCCCTGCGCAAAACCCCCGATTTGGACCGCGCCTTGTCGCGCCTGTCGCTGGAACGCGGCGGCCCTCGCGATTTGGCCGCCATCCGCAACGGGCTGGCGCAGGCCGCAACCATCGCCGAACTGTGCAATGCCGGAGATCTGCCGGTATTGCTGGCCACTGCAGTGCAAAACCTGACGGGGTTTGATGATCTGCTGACCCTGCTGGATGAGGCGCTTGTGGCCGAACCGCCCCTGATGGCGCGCGATGGCGGCTTCATTGCCCCCGGCTATGATGTGGAACTGGATGAAGCCCGGACCCTGCGCGACGAAGGTCGATCCGTCATCGCCGGGTTTCAGCAGAAATACTCCGAGCACACCGGCATCACCTCACTGAAGATCAAGCATAACAACGTGCTGGGCTATTTTATTGAAACCACGGCCACCCATGCCGAGAAGATGTTGAACCCGCCGTTCTCCGAAACCTATATCCACCGGCAAACCACGGCCAATCAGGTGCGGTTCACCACTGTCGAACTCTCCGAGATCGAGACCCGTATCTTGAATGCGGGCAACCATGCTTTGGAAATCGAAAAGCGGCTCTATCAAAGGCTTTCTGATGAGATTCTTACCCGTGCTGCGCAGCTGAACCAAGCCGCGCGCGGGCTGGCAGAACTGGACTTAACCACTGCGCTGGCCGATCTGGCACGGGGCGAGAACTGGTGTCGCCCGCAGGTCGATGCCTCTCGTGCCTTTGATATTCAGGGCGGGCGGCATCCGGTTGTTGAACATGCGCTGCGCCAACAAAGCGGTGACGCGTTTATCGCCAATGATTGTGATCTCAGCGCGGAAGATGGTGCTGCAATCTGGTTGCTGACCGGCCCCAACATGGCGGGTAAATCAACCTTCCTGCGGCAGAATGCGCTGATCGCCCTGCTTGCCCAAATGGGCAGCTATGTTCCCGCCGAACAAGCCCATATCGGCGTGGTCAGCCAGCTGTTCAGCCGTGTCGGGGCATCTGACGATCTGGCCAGGGGGCGGTCGACCTTTATGGTTGAAATGGTCGAAACCGCCGCCATCCTCAATCAGGCCGACGATCATGCGCTGGTCATCCTGGATGAAATCGGACGCGGGACGGCCACCTATGACGGGCTTTCCATCGCCTGGGCCACGCTCGAACATCTGCACGCCGCCAATAGATGTCGCGCGCTGTTTGCAACGCATTATCACGAGCTGACCGCGCTGGCCGGAAATCTGGTAGGTGTCGACAACGCCACCGTTGCGGTCAAGGAATGGGAGGGCGAGGTGATCTTTTTGCACGAGGTTCACAAAGGCGCCGCGGATCGATCTTATGGTGTCCAGGTGGCGCAACTGGCTGGCCTGCCGGCATCCGTTGTCGAACGTGCCCGCGTTGTGCTGGACCAGCTGGAGAAAACCGAACGCGAAGGCGGCAAGCAAAAGGCTTTGATCGACGATCTACCGCTGTTCTCGGCTGCCCCGCCGCCACCGCCTCCCCCAAAAGCTTCACCCGTTGCGGATATGTTGGGTGAGATCTTGCCGGATGAGCTAAGCCCGCGCGAGGCATTGGACCTGATCTATAAATTGAAAGAGGCGGCCAGATCCTGACCGCCTCAATAATTGATTGATATCTTAGGTGCTTAGCTTGCCGGCGTGGACGACACACCCACCTGCGCGGGGCGCAAGAGCCGGTCGTACAGCATAAAGCCTTCTGCAGATACCTGGATGATGTCACCAGCGCGTGTTCCGGGCACAGGGGCCTCGAACATCGCCTCATGCACATTGGGGTCAAACCGATCGCCAACTTCTGGCGTGATCACCTGAATCCCGTGTTTCTGAAACACGTCCTTCAGCGCGCGCATGGTCAGTTCAACACCTTCCAGCAAAGCGCCTGCGACCTCTTTCTGCTCGTCGGTTGCGGCCTCAAGCGCGCGTTTCATATTGTCATAGACCGGCAGCATGTCACGAGCCAGTTTCGAGCCGCCATATTGTTCAGCATCGCGCCGTGCCTTGTCGCCGCGCTTGCGCGCGTTTTCCGCATCGGCCAATGCACGCATGAATTTGTCTTTGTAGTCGTCGCGCTCGGCGCGCAGCTCATCCAGCTCCAGCGCTTCTTCGCTGATCTCAGCAAATTCATCAGCCAGCTCTTCGGCCTCGGCCGTTGCGATATCGTCCAGAAAATCTTCGTTCTTGGGCTCTGCCATCTCTTACCCTCTAGCTCCGGTCGGATATCAGTTTGCCGACCAGTTGCGCCGTATAATCCACGATCGGCACGATCCGTCCATAATTCAGACGTGTGGGCCCGATGACCCCAACCGCACCGATTATCTTACGATCAGCGTTCATATATGGAGACACCACCAAAGAGGAACCCGAAAGTGAGAAAAGTTTGTTCTCAGACCCGATAAAAATGCGCACACCTTCGCCTTCTTCGGTCAATTCCAGAAATTCGGCGATGTCGCGCTTGCGTTCGAGGTCGTCAAACAGGGTGCGAATGCGCTCCAACTCATCTGCTTCGCCACGTTCACCCAGCAGATTCGCCCGCCCTCGGACGATCAAACGAGCCGAGTCGCCATCATCCCCGTCCCATGCGGCCATGCCGCTGTCGACCATTTCACGGGCCAGCACGTCAATTTCCTGTTTCCGCACATCGATCTGGGTCAGCATCTGACGGCGAACCTCGCTGATGGTGCGGCCCTCGATCAGCGCGTTCAGAAAATTCGCCGCTTCCCGCATCGAGCTGGGCGTTTGCCCGGGTGGCGGCTTGAACAGCCGGTTTTCCACCTGACCGTCGGAAAAGACCAAAACCACCAGGGCCCTGTCATGCCCAAGCGACACAAATTCGATATGTTTGATTTCCGCTTCGTGTTTCGGCGTCAAAACCAGCGAGGCCCCTTGTGTCACGTGTGACAAGGCCGCGCCGACACGATCAAGCATCCCGCCGACATCCCCCGAGTTAGCGCCCAGTGTGTCGTCCAGCTTCTGCCGGTCATCCGCGCCCAGATCACCGACCTCCAGCAATCCGTCCACGAACATCCGTAACCCGTGTTGCGTCGGAATCCGCCCCGCACTGACATGAGGGCTGTCGAGCAGGCCCAGAAACTCAAGATCCTGCATCACATTGCGAACCGTCGCCGCACTGACTTTTTCCGACAAAGTGCGCGTCAGGGTACGGCTGCCGACAGGCTCACCGCTATCCAGATAGCTTTCGACAATCAGCCGAAACACCTCGCGCGACCGGTCATTCATCTCGTTCAGAATTTTGCTTGCGTCACTCATCGGCAATCCTCTGCTGGATGGCCATTAAATAGCAGGTAGGCGAAAGGTCAATCAGGGTTGCATCCTGACGCTGCGGGGCGGTATCCCCAAACCAGCAAACAAAGGAATTCCCATGCGACCCTCAGGACGTGATCTAAACGAAATGCGCGCCGTTTCAATCGAAACGGGATTTACCAAACATGCCGAAGGTTCCTGCCTGATTAAGATGGGCGATACCCATGTGTTGTGCACTGCCACGATCGAAGATCGCGTGCCACCGTTCATCAAGGGTTCGGGCCTGGGCTGGGTTACCGCCGAATACGGCATGCTGCCCCGTGCGACCAATACACGGATGCGGCGCGAGGCTGCCAGCGGTAAGCAGGGTGGTCGTACCGTGGAAATCCAGCGTTTGATCGGCCGTGCCCTGCGTGCAGGTGTCGATCGGGTTGCCTTGGGTGAACGCCAGATCACCGTCGACTGCGATGTGATCCAGGCCGATGGTGGCACCCGATGTGCCTCGATCACAGGCGGTTGGGTTGCGCTGCGTCTTGCGGTCAACAAGCTGATGAAAACGGGTGACGTGATCTCGGACCCGCTGGTTGACCCGGTTGCAGCCGTGTCCTGCGGTATTTACGCCGGTCAACCGGTGCTGGATCTGGATTACCCCGAAGACAGCGAAGCCGGCGTGGACGGCAACTTTATCATGACTGGGTCCGGCAAATTGATCGAAGTTCAAATGAGCGCCGAGGGCTCGGTCTTTAGCCGCGTTCAGATGGATCAACTAATGGATCTGGCTGAACAGGGCGTTAGTGAACTGGCTGCTGCGCAAAAGGCCGCCACCGCATGACCCGCAAGTTCGACGGCGACAGGTTGCTGGTGGCCACGCATAACAAAGGCAAGCTTGAGGAGATGGCACATCTGCTTGAACCCTTTGGCGTCAGTGTTATCGGCGCCGCGGACATGGACCTGCCTGAACCGGAAGAGACCGAGGATACATTCGTCGGCAATGCCCGGATCAAGGCCCATGCCGCCGCCAAAGCCACCGGCCTTCCTGCCCTGTCGGACGATTCCGGGATCGCCATCGACGCGCTTGACGGGGCGCCGGGCGTCTACACCGCCGATTGGGCAGAAACCGGCAATGGCCGCGATTTCCTAGTGGCGATGACACGCGCACATGGGGAGCTTGAGGCGAAGAACGCCGCCCATCCCCGCACCGCACAATTTCGTTGCACGCTGGTTTTGGCCTGGCCCGACGGGCATGATGAGGTGTTCGAAGGCATCGCCCCCGGCCATCTGGTCTGGCCCATTCGCGGTGCGGACGGCTTTGGTTATGATCCAATGTTTGTGCCCGAGGGTCATGACATTACCTTTGCCGAGATGGATCGCTGGGAAAAGAACAAGATCAGCCATCGCGGTCGCGCGGTTGAGATGTTCGTGAAAGGCTGCTTTGGCGGATGATTGGCGCAATGGGGGCTTTGGCCTGTATGTGCATTGGCCCTTTTGCGAGGCCAAATGCCCCTATTGCGATTTCAACAGCCATGTTTCAAGAAATATTGATCAAAAGCAATGGCTTGATGCATATCTGGTCGAGCTGCGCCGTAGCGCTTCCGAAACCCCCAACCGTGTCCTGAACACCATCTTCTTTGGCGGCGGCACCCCGTCTCTGATGGATCCCGAAACCGTCGCCGCAGTGATTGATACCGCCCGCGCCCTTTGGCACCCCGCCAATGACATGGAAATCACACTTGAAGCCAATCCCGGCTCGGTCGAGGCGGGACGGTTCGCTGCCTACCGAGAAGCAGGCGTCAACCGTATCTCGATGGGGGTACAGGCGCTGAATGATGACGATCTGCGCCGGTTGGGCCGCATTCACAGCGTGGCCGAAGCGCGGGCTGCTTATGACATAGCCCGTCATTGTTTTGAACGGGTCAGCTTTGACCTGATCTATGCGCGGCAACATCAAACCCTTGATGCCTGGCGCGCAGAGTTGACCGAAGCCCTGTCGATGGCGGTCGATCACCTGTCGCTGTACCAACTGACCATTGAAGACGGAACCGCCTTTGGTGATCGCTATGCCGTGGGCAAGCTACGCGGCCTACCCTTGGATGATAGCGCCGCCGATATGTATCTGGCCACGCAAGAAATCTGCGAGGCTCATGGTCTGCCCGCCTATGAGGTATCGAACCACGCCCGCCCCGGCGCGGAATCACAGCACAATCTGATCTATTGGCGCTATGGTGACTATGTCGGCATTGGCCCCGGCGCCCATGGGCGGATCACCCAGAATGGCCAGAAATACGCGACTGAAACCTATCTGAATCCGCAGCGGTGGTTGGATGCGGCTTCCTGTGGTAGCGGAGAGAAAGAACGCGCCGCATTGTCGCGTGAAGATCAGGCAAGTGAATACCTTATGATGGGTCTTAGAGTTTCCGACGGGCTAGATATAGATAGATATATGGGAATATCAGGCCACCCCTTACCACAAGACCCATTGGGCCATCTTCAGGATATCGGCATGGTTCAAATGCTGGATGGTAGACTGATGGCCACAACCGACGGGCGGGCCGTCTTGAACGCGGTGATCCGCGAACTTTTGGGATAGACCATGCAATATCTGTGGGCAGGGCTTGGATTGTTATGCGTCGGGCTAGCCGCTGTTGGGGTGGTGCTTCCCCTACTACCAACGGTTCCATTTCTGCTACTCGCCGCCTTCTTCTTTGCCCGCTCGTCTTCACGGCTGCATAGCTGGCTGATAACGCACCGACTGTTTGGCCCAATGATCGTCGATTGGCAGAGTTCAGGCACAATTCGTCCGGCCGCAAAAAAGGCGGCCACCCTGTCGGTCACCGCCGTATTTGGACTATCGGTCATGATATCTGCGCCGTCTCATGTCCTGATCATCCAGGCGATTGTACTAGGCGGCGTGATGTTCTTTATCTGGACCCGCCCTAGCGGCTGAGCTTGGAACAAAGATCATCCAGTTGATCCAGGTTCTCATAGGTCAGGACCACCTGCCCCGTTTCCGAGCCCGCTTTGTGATTGATCGCCACTTTCATCGCCAGAATCGCGGAAAGATCCTTTTCCAGCGCCCGGGTATCCGCATCTTTACCCGCATTCAGATCCCGAGACCTTGGTGCCGGTCGGGCCGCATCCCCCTGCTGTTGCTTCTTCACCAGCGCTTCCGTTGCCCGCACCGACAGCCCGTCTTTGACAATTTGCTTTGCAAGGTCCGAGGCATTCTCGGCCGTGATCAGCGTCCGCGCATGGCCAGCCGATAATTTTCCTTCTATTACAAGGGTTTGTACATCCATTGGCAGGGACAACAGGCGCAGCAAATTGGCAATATGACTGCGGCTTTTGCCCAATGCTTCAGCCAGCTTTTCTTGCGTATGACCAAAGCGGTCCATCAGCTGCTTATAGCCGGCCGCCTCTTCCACCGCATTCAAATCCGCGCGCTGAATGTTTTCGATAATGGCGACTTCCAGAACCTCAGTGTCATCAAAATCGCGAACGATAACGGGGATATCATGCAACTGCGCCATTTGCGCCGCGCGCCAGCGGCGTTCACCCGCGACGATTTCATAATCGCCTTCGGCAATCTCGCGGACGATCAACGGCTGAATGATCCCCTTCTCTTTGACCGAAGCGGCAAGCTCATCCAGATGTTCCCGGGCAAAGGTGCGGCGCGGCTGATTTGGGTTTGCGTGAAGCTTTTCGATTGGAATCGTCAGGTCCGGCCGCCGTGAATCAGTTGGCACGCGTCCCTGGGGCTCTTGTGTGACATCTGCCATCAACGCCGAAAGCCCGCGACCCAACCCTCTTGGTTTTGATTTTCTGGCTGTCACAGGGTCCTCCTAGTACCGCTCAGACTGCGGTTTTATTGTTCTTATGCATGACTTCCCGGGCCAAATGCCGATAGGCCATCGCGCCCAGAGACCCCGAGTCATATTGCAAAACCGGCAACGCGTATGACGGAGCCTCACTGACCCGCACATTTCTGGGTATTTTGGTTTTAAATACCATCTCACCCAGATTGTCACGTGCGTCTTTTTCGACCTGACGGGACAAGTTGTTGCGGTTGTCATACATAGTCAGCACAACACCTTCGATTCTGAGGTCTGGATTCGCAGTCTGTCGCACCTCGCGAATGGTCAGCATGAGCTGGGACAAACCCTCTAATGCGAAGAACTCACTTTGCAATGGCACCAGTACGGAATGCGCTGCGACCATCGCGTTTACCGTCAGAAGATTCAGCGATGGCGGACAGTCAATCAGGACGAAATCCAGATCGTACTTATCAATAGCAGTCTGGCGTAACGCATCATGCAGTAAATAGCTGCGTTTTTCGTTCGAAATCAGTTCAATATCGGCGGAACTGAGGTCTACCGTAGCGGGGACAACGAGAATGCCTTCAATCTCCGAGTCCTGAACGACCGCATCCAAAGGCGCATCATCCAGAATCAGGTCATAAGTTGTCCAATCTCGATCCTCGACACCTAAACCGGTTGAAGCATTCCCCTGTGGATCCAGATCAACCACTAAAACCCTGCATCCGGCCTCGGCCAGGCCTGCTGCCAAGTTTATGGCTGTTGTCGTCTTCCCAACCCCGCCCTTCTGGTTGGCTACCGCTATGATCCGGGGGCCTGAGGGACGAGATAGATCAACCACGTGATACTCCTTTGACCTTGAGGATGACGGCTTGGGGTTCTGTTAAACTTGTAATCGGATCACAGGTGAAATTCCATTCTTCCTGCGCATCCTGTACCTCTTTTTTCCAGCTTACACCTTTCGGCAACAAAGCGACGCCAGAATCGCCTAAATGTCTGTCACAAAAAGATAATAATACCCCGAGATCTGCCAAGGCGCGGGCAGACAAAACATCTGCATTCAGGGGGTCCACCGCTTCAATGCGTTTCGCCACCACTTTACAGTTTGCGCCACATTCCCGGGATACATTGCGTAAAAACGCAGATTTTCGCTGATCGCTTTCAACAAAGGTGAATTTTGCGCCTGGCGCTTCTTCGATCGCCATAATTGCACAGACCATACCGGGAAACCCACCACCACTTCCAATATCAACCCAATGCGAAAAGTTCTCGGCACATCGAAAAACCTGAACGGAATCCAGAATGTGCCGTGTCCAGATTTCGGACAAGCTTTTGCGCGATACGAGGTTGATTTTCGGGTTCCAGCGCTCGACAAGGGCAACATATGTTGCCAGTCGATCATATGTTTCACGTGAAACATTCAGACCGTCAAACAGCTCTTCCTTCATGCTTTGCGCACCCTCTGATCGCGGCGAAGCTTGGCCAACACCAGAGTCAGCGCAGCCGGCGTCACACCCTCTATCCGGCTTGCCTGCGCTACATTCTCAGGACGGGCGTTGGACAACTTCTGCTTCATCTCTGACGACAGCCCATCCAATGCGAAGAAGTCAAAATCACGCGGAATCTCATAGGCTTCATCGCGTTTCATCGCTTCGACATCACGTCTTTGCCGCTCGATATAATTCGCATACAGCGCATCGCGTTCCACTTGCTGCCGAATGCCTGAATCAACGTCCTGCAACTCAGGAATCAAGGGAACAAGGTCCTCAAAGTTCACATCAGGAAAGGCCAAAATCGCCATACCATCGCGGCGATTGCCATCCTGATTGACCTCGATACCAGCTTCTCGCACTTCTTTCGGAGTATAGGAATGATCTGTGAGCTTCTTTTTCGCAGCCTCCAACTTCTCCATCTTTTCAGAGAAGTGCTTGCGGCGTGTCTCGCTTACGCAACCTAGGCGTAGGCCAATAGGCGTCAGTCGTTGGTCGGCATTATCGGCGCGCAAAGACAATCTAAACTCTGCCCGTGAGGTAAACATCCGATAAGGTTCCGCCACTCCGCGAGTGGTCAGGTCATCGACCATGACACCAATATAACTGTCGGAACGCGTGAAATGGATTGGATCCCGACCCAAGACCTGAAGGGCAGCATTGAGGCCAGCCACCATTCCCTGAGCTGCAGCTTCCTCATATCCTGTGGTACCGTTAATCTGACCCGCAAGATATAGTCCTGGCGCCTCAGGCAACGACAGTGATGATGTAAGAACGCGAGGATCTACGTAGTCATATTCGATGGCGTAGCCAGGTTGGAGGATCTCTGCCTTTTCCAGCCCCTTAATTGATCTGACATAGTCGACCTGAACATCCTGTGGCAGTGAGGTAGAAATTCCATTCGGATAGATTGTGTGATCATTCACACCTTCTGGCTCGAGGAAAATTTGATGAGATTCCTTATCAGCAAACCGCACAATCTTATCTTCGATCGAAGGGCAATATCTGGGGCCTATACCGTCAATATGCCCCCCATACATCGCCGATCTGGAAAGGTTCTTTTCAATGATCTCATGTGTTCTGGCATTGGTATGCGTAATCCCGCAAGAAATCTGCGGCGCCACCACCCCCATCGAAAGGAATGAGAACAGCGTAGGTTCATCATCGCCGTCCTGACTTTCGAGACCTGACCAATCAATCGTCCGACCATCCAGCCGGGGCGGTGTCCCCGTTTTCAAGCGTCCTAGCGGCAGGTTAAGGCTATCCAAACGCTCGGCCAGCTTTACCGAGGGACGATCCCCCATACGTCCGCCAGGGCGCGATACGTCACCAATGTGAATAACGCCTCGCAAAAATGTCCCAGACGTCAGGATCACAGCGCCGGCCCGTATTTCAGACTCATCCGCCAATCGAATTCCGGTAACAGCAGATCCATTCACCAGGAAATCTGTCACCTCGCCGACTACGACGCTGAGGTCCGGCTGTGCCGTGGTTTCTCGCTGCATCGCAGCTCGGTACAAAGCCCTGTCTGCCTGCGTTCTGGGCCCCTGCACAGCGGGGCCTTTACGGCGATTCAGTAAACGAAACTGAATTCCCGCCTGGTCTGCGACGCGCCCCATCACCCCGTCCAACGCGTCAATTTCGCGAACAAGATGCCCTTTCCCGAGGCCCCCAATAGCCGGGTTACAGGACATTACGCCGATATCAGTGGCCGACAGAGTCACAAGGGCGGTAGTCGCACCCATCCGGGCGGCCGCATGGGCCGCCTCTGTTCCGGCGTGGCCCGCTCCGATAACGACGACGTCAAAATCCGAATGTTTCACGTGAAACACTCCTTACTTTCCCAGGCAGAAGCTTGAGAATATTTCATCCAACAAGTCTTCTACACCAATTCTGCCAACCAGAGCTTCCAAAGCGCGGATCGCGGTCCTCAGTTCCTCGGCTGCGATATCATACAGGTCGGGACCTGATTCCAGAACAGCGATTGCAGCACTAAGTGCGTCGCGCGCTGTGATCAGCGCTATACGATGCCTTTCACGCGTGGCGATACCATGGGTAGTAGTACGATCACCCAAAACACGCGATATGTTGGAAATCAACCGATCCACACCCTGCCCGGTTTTCCCTGAGATTCCTTCATCAGAACTGTTTCTCAGATCGGACTTCGGAAGAACCTGAATATCTCCTTCCAACATCTGAACGCCCAGCTCTTTTGGATCATCAGTCAGAAATACGCGCAGGTCGGCGGCCTCGGCGCGCTTTTTGGCCCGCTCAATTCCCAGGCTTTCGACGTGATCGTCGGTTTCCCGCAAGCCCGCTGTATCCAACAAAGTAACGGGAAGTCCCTCAAGGTCCATTCGAACTTCAATCACATCGCGCGTTGTTCCGGCATATTCCGACGTGATCGCTGCATCGCGACCGGCCAGAGCATTCAGCAATGTCGACTTTCCGGCATTTGGCAAGCCAACAATCGCAACCTCGAACCCGGTTCGAATGCGTTCTGCAATACGAACCCCTTCAGCTTCACGTTGTAGATCTGCAATGACATCCGTGATCAACTGGCGCACTTCAGGGGTAACATCGGTTGGCACCTCTTCATCGGCAAAATCAATCACTGCCTCAAGCAGCGATGCGGCGCGGATCAAATCGCGCCGCCAGCGTTCAGCCAAATTCCCAAGCTCTCCGGCCAGAATGATCTGTGCCTGCTTGCGTTGAGCCTCTGTCTCAGCGTCGATCAGATCGGCAAGGCCCTCGACCTGTGTCAAATCCATTTTGCCGTTTTCCAAGGCACGGCGGGTGAATTCCCCGGGATCGGCCAGGCGCAAACCGTCCATGTCCGCAAGGCAGCGCATGACGGCGTTGACCGCCGCTGTACTGCCGTGAATCTGTAGCTCTGCCACGTCTTCGCCAGTAAAGCTGGCCGGGGCCTGGAAGGTCAGAACTACCCCATCATCCAGGCGCGATCCGTCTTTGCCATACAGGCTGCGCACCCGCATCCCGCGGGAGGGCAAAGCAGCACCGGAAAGAGCAGCCGCGGCAGGATGCGCCAAGGGGCCCGAGAGACGGATGACCGCCACCCCTGCCTTGCCTTGTGCGCTGGCCAAGGCGAATATCGTATCCATTCGACCGCCTCGCTTGCGTCCAGGACCTGTGTCAGGTGTTCATCGAATCGAAGAACTCGCCATTTGTCTTGGTCTGTTTCAACTTGGACAACAGGAACTCGATCGCGTCGGTGGTGCCCATCGGGTTGAGGATGCGGCGCAGAACGAAGGTTTTCGCCAAATCGCCTTTGTCGACCAGCAGGTCCTCTTTCCTTGTGCCAGATTTGAGGATGTCGATGGCCGGGAACACACGCTTATCTGCGATCTTACGATCCAGAACGATTTCCGAGTTACCAGTGCCTTTGAATTCTTCGAAGATGACTTCGTCCATCCGGCTGCCGGTATCAATCAGCGCAGTGGCGATGATGGTCAGCGAGCCGCCTTCTTCGATATTCCGTGCCGCACCAAAGAACCGCTTAGGCCGTTGCAGAGCGTTTGCATCTACACCGCCGGTCAGAACCTTACCCGAGGATGGAACCACGGTATTAAATGCCCTACCAAGTCTTGTGATCGAGTCGAGAAGAATAACAACATCTCGTTTATGTTCGACCAAACGCTTGGCTTTTTCGATAACCATCTCAGATACGGCAACGTGGCGGGTGGCGGGTTCATCAAAGGTCGACGACACGACCTCGCCCTTCACCGAACGCTGCATGTCGGTCACCTCTTCCGGCCGCTCGTCGATCAGTAGGACGATCAGATAGCACTCAGGGTGGTTCTTTTCGATCGAGTTCGCAATATTCTGCAGGATCACCGTCTTACCGGTCCGTGGCGGTGCCACAATCAACGACCGCTGACCTTTACCGATCGGTGAAACCAGATCGATGACACGGGCGGACTTGTCCTTGATGGTTGGATCTTCGACTTCCATCTTCAGGCGCTCATCCGGATAAAGCGGTGTCAGGTTGTCGAAAGCAACTTTATGCCTGGCTTTCTCGGGATCTTCGAAATTGATCTTGGTGACCTTGATCAGTGCGAAATACCGTTCGTTCTCGTCCGGCGCCTTGATATCACCTTCGACCGTATCACCGGTGCGCAACGAATGCTGGCGGATCATTTCTGGCGAGACATAGATATCATCAGGACCGGGCAAATAGTTCGCCTCGGGCGAACGCAGGAACCCGAACCCATCTTGCAGAACCTCAAGTACGCCATCGCCGCCCACGGTCCAGCCTTCATCTGCGCGTTCGCGCAGAATCTGGAACATCATCTCGCCTTTTCGCATGGTCGAGGCGTTTTCGATCTCAAGCTCTTCGGCCATCGCCAGTAGGTCTTTGGGGCTTTTGGCTTTCAGATCGGCCAGATTGAGGGATTCATTAGACATGATGATAAGAACCTTGGCCGCATGGATGCGGCTCGGACTGGAATTTCAATACGGAAGATACGCCGCCCGGACGGGCGTGTTACGCGATAAATAAGCGCTTACCTACAAAGAGTCAAATAGCTGCTCAGAACTTCAGAACGACCGCCAGAACGATGATAACCATCAAAATGGTAGGCACCTCGTTCATCATGCGATACTGCCGCCCAGTGAGCGTATTTCGGCCCTCTAAGAAGTCCTTTCGACGTACCATCAGCCAGTAGTGGAACCAAGTCATCGCAATCACTGCTGCGCCTTTGACCCAGGGCCAGGCAAAATCCCAGCCGACTATGCCTGGTGTGAATACCATGATCAGGCCGCAGGCCCAGGCCACGTACATCGCCGGGCGCATGATCACCCGCAGCAGCTTTTCTTCCATTTCAAAGAAGATCTCCTGCGCCCCGTCAACGCCTTGGGCTTTTTCTACGTGATAGACGTACAATCTAGGCAGATAGAACAAACCGGCCATCCAAGAGATCACGGCCATGATGTGCAGGGACTTCACCCAGGGATAGATGGTGAAAAGAAGATCAGTCATTCCAGCTCCGGGCGTGGTTTGGATCTCTCCCTATAAAAAAAATAGGAAAAGAGAAAGGATGATGGTTTTGTAGGGAGATTAAATTCCGTGGATTACTTATTTACCCATCTGTTTTCCCCAGGTGGATAGTTTCACCCGAGAACTGGGTGTTTCTGTTGATTTCATAAAAAACTACAATAAAACAATATGTTATGAATATGTAATGCGTAGACTTCCGGGGATAACTTGATGAATAAGCTGGGATATCCCTCTTGTCCCGATGTTCAAAGTTATCCTTGTCCAGACTGGACAGGGTTCGGGCGACTCATAGAAGTTTTTCGCGAAAACACCGGGCTTGCGTGTCAACAGGAAAACCATACAAACCATCCTTGAACGATCAACCATTTGCTCAGGGGGTTTTCCACATTTCTGTCCCCATCATATTGGCCTCGGGGTCATCCATTCGTGCGCAGTTGCTAGAGAATGCGGGCGTGCGGTTTACCGTTCAAACTGCACGCGTGGACGAAGAGACCGCCAAACGGGCTTTGCTGGCCGAAGAGGCATCTCCACGTGATATTGCCGATACTCTGGCAGAGATGAAAGCCCGCAAGGTCAGCGACAAGGTGCCGGGGCCGATGGTTCTGGGATGTGATCAGGTGCTGGATTTCGAAGGTCAGCTTTTGTCCAAACCGCAATCGCCCGAGGATGCGCTGGCGCAGCTCAAAGCGATGCGGGGCAAGCGGCATATGCTGTTATCCGCAGCCGTCATCTATCAGAATGGCGAGCCGATCTGGCGACATGTAGGTCAGGTGCGCCTGCGGATGAGGATGAGTTCGGACGCCTATCTACGCGACTATGTTGCGCGCAACTGGGACAGCATCCGCCACGCAGTCGGGGCCTATAAGCTTGAGGAAGAAGGCGTGCGGCTGTTCGCAACCATTGACGGTGACTATTTTAACGTTTTGGGTATGCCCCTATTGGAGCTGTTGAATTTTCTGGCGGTCAAAGGGGTGATTGATCAATGAGTGGCAAGCAGATCCCGCTGGCGGGTGTGATCGGGCATCCGATTTCCCATTCGAAATCCCCAATACTGCATGGCCATTGGCTGAAAACTTATGGCCTGGCCGGTCACTATATCCCCTTGGATGTCGCACCGGATGATCTTGAGGCTGTTCTACGAACCTTGCCCAAAGCCGGATTTGTCGGGGCCAACATCACAGTGCCCCATAAAGAGGTGGCCTTGGATCTGGCGGATACGGCTTCGGACCGGGCCAGGCAGATCGGGGCTGCTAATACGCTTGTGTTTCAGCCCGACGGTTCGATCCATGCGGATAACACCGATGGGTACGGGTTCATGCAGAACCTGCGCAGCGGCGCCCCAGATTGGATTCCAGCGGATGGCCCCGCGGTTGTCTTTGGTGCCGGAGGCGCCGCACGTGCGGTTCTTCAAGCGTTGGTCGATGCAGGTGTGCCCGAGATTTTCTTGACCAATCGGACGCGCACACGTGCAGATCGCCTGAAGGAAGAGTTTGGTACGACCATAACGGTGGTGGATTGGTTGAAAGCGGGCAACGTGGTTGAAGATGCGGAACTTGTGGTCAACACAAGTTCGCTTGGGATGCACGGCCAGCCCGAGCTGCGGGTGCCTCTGGACGGGTTACAGCCCGGTGCCATAGTCACCGATCTGGTCTATGCGCCACTTAAGACACGCTTGCTGGAAACAGCAGAACAGGCGGGATGCACACCCGTAGATGGCCTTGGTATGTTGTTGCATCAGGCCGTACCTGGATTTGAAAGCTGGTTTGGGGTGCGCCCTGAAGTCACTTCTGATTTGCGTGCTGCGGTACTGGGATGAGCTTTGCACTTGGCCTGACCGGTTCTATAGGCATGGGAAAAAGCACAACTGCCAGCATGTTCGTCGACGAAGGCTGTGCGTTGTGGGACGCAGATGCCGCCGTGCATCGGCTATACGCGCGTGGCGGGACAGCGATCAAGCCGATGCGTAGGGCGTTTCCTGAGGCCATTATCGACGGCGCGGTTAGCCGGGAAGTATTGAAACGGTTCATTTCGGCAGACCCAGCGGCGCTGAAAGCGATTGAGGCCATTGTTCACCCGCTGGTGGCGGCGGATCGAGCGGCGTTCCGGAAACAAGCCACCGCAGATATTCTGGTTTTCGATATTCCCCTGCTATTTGAAACCGATGGAGATGCGGCGATGGATGCAGTCGCCTGTGTCTCGGTCCCGGCTGACGAGCAGAAACGCCGCGTGATGGCGCGCGGTACCATGACCGAGGCGCAATTCGAGCAGATCAAAGCCAAGCAGATGCCGAATGACGAAAAATGCGCGCGGTCTGATTTTGTGATCGTCACGGACAGTCTGGACCACGCCCGCACACAGGTGCAGGATGTGGTCAGGCAGATACGGGCAGGGCTGGCAGATGCGTGAGATTGTACTCGATACCGAAACCACGGGCTTTGATCCTGAGAGCGGCGACCGGATTGTGGAAATCGGTGCGGTTGAGCTTTGGAATCACGTCGCCACGGGCGAAACCTATCACGTCTATATCAACCCTCAACGGTTCATGCCCGAAGAGGCGTTTGGCGTGCATGGCATTGGCCCGGACCTGCTGGAACCGCCCCGCCCGGTGGAAAAAGGTCAGGTCACGCTGAAGGACAAGCCGGTTTTTGCCAAGGTTGGTCAGGGGTTTCGGGATTTTGTCGCTGACTCGAAACTGGTGATCCACAATGCGTCATTCGACATGAAATTCCTGAATGCCGAGCTGGGCTGGATGGGACTGCCGCCGATCCCGATGGATCAGGCGCTGGATACGCTGGCGATTGCGCGCAAACGGTTTCCGGGATCGCCCGCCTCATTGGATGCGCTGTGCCGGCGGTTCAATATCGACAATTCGAACCGGGTTTTGCACGGGGCCTTGCTCGACTCGGAAATTCTGGCTGAGGTCTATCTTGAGCTGATCGGGGGCCGTCAGCCTGATTTCGGGCTTTCGACCTCTGCGTCGTCTTCCGCTGGCGGAGCAGAAGAGTGGCGGCCATCGCCGCGCAAAGACGCCCTGCCGCCCCGGATCACCCAGGACGAACGCGCGGCACATGAGGAATTTGTGGAAAAACTGGGCGAAAACGCCTTGTGGTCCCGCGCCTGAGGTCAGCCCCGGCGCGGGTAAGGCTGATCAGGCCTGTGTTTTTTGCGTCTCGGCCTGACGGCGCATCAATTCATTCCGGTACAGGCTGACAAAATCGATGTTGTCCAGGTTCACCGGCGGATACCCACCGTCGCGCGTGATGTCGCTGACGATGCGTCGCAGGAACGGGAACAGCATCCGCGGGCATTCGATCATCAGGAACGGATGCAGCTGGTCTTCGGCGACACCTTCCACATGGAACAGGCCGCAATAATCCAGCTCGCACAGGAACAGGATGTCTTCCATGCCCTTGGCTTTGGATTTGAGGTTCAGCTTGATCGACACCTCGTATTGATGCTCAGCCGGGCGCTTTTTGGCGTCCAGATTGACCTGAACCGCGATCTCGGGCTGGACATCGCCAGACACGCCTTTTTGCGCCATCACGTTTTCAAAGGACATATCGCGAATGAATTGTCCCAGAACGCGCATCTGGATCTGGGGTGCGGTCTGGGCCGCGGTGTTTTCTTGGGCGCCGTCTTCGGCCATGGGTCTACTCCGAAACTGAATTTCGCCACTGCTTAGCAAGTTGGGCGAGGCACCTCAATGCTGGTGCGGCCCTTCGACCCATTTCGATGGCTTTGACGGGTTCTGACGGGGGCGAACCTCGGTGTATTCACCGTCGACCACATCGCCCTGGGTCGATGCTTGGGGCCCGGTCCTGAACTGCGTCCCGCCGCCCATCTGAAACTGCGTGATTGTGACCTTCGAGCGGAGATAGCGGAATACAGAGACCCGGACGCCAGGGATTAACAGCGCAAATCCAACGGCATCGGTGAAAAACCCCGGTGTCAGCAGCAAGACACCAGACAGCAAGATCATCGCGCCATGGGCCAAAGGTTCGGTCGGGTCGTCAAGCTCTGCAAAGGATCGTTGCAGGTTTTCCAACGCCATGCGACCTTGTGTCCGCACCAAAGCGGTACCCAGAACGGCCGTTAGAACCACGATCGCAAGGGTTGGCCACAGTCCGATTAGCCCACCAACCTGAATGAACAGGCCGATTTCGATGATCGGAACAAGTAAAAAAGCCAGGAACAGGTACATTTGCATTATCCTTTACTGCAGGTCGGGCGGTAGACTTGTCCCGAACTGTCACCTACATAGTGGCAAGAGGCCGTGTATACAAAGCCGCGGTCTGACCAAGAGGATGAAATGAACGAACCTATGATCCAGTTGCTGGTCCTGGCCGGAATTGCCGTTTTCCTGATCCTGCGCCTGAAAAGCGTACTGGGTACACGTGAGGGTTTTGAGAAACCCCCGCTTCAACAACAGTCCGAAGCCAATAAGTCGCGCCGTGATTTTGAGGTGATTGAGGGCGGGCCAGATCACGACATTACCGATCACGTGCCCGAGGACAGCGAACAGGCGCAGACCCTATCCGCTATGAAACGGATCGAGCCGGGCTTTTCGGTGGGTGAGTTTGTTCAGGGCTCTCGCGGCGCTTATGAGATGATCGTCATGGGGTTCGAAAAGGGTAATCTGGATGAAATCCAGCCCTTCCTGTCGGAAGAGGTATTTGAAACCTTTGTTTCGGTCGTTGCCGCGCGCGAGGATCAGGGGCTGACCATCGAGGCCGAATTTATCGGTGTGCGCGAAACCACACTGGCAGATGTGAGCTTTGACAAGGATACCAACCAGGCCGAAATCACCATGAAATTTGTTGGTGAGCTGACTTCGGCCGTGCGGGATCGTGGTGGCGATATCATCGAGGGCAACCCAAATACGGTTAAACGTCAAAAGGACAGCTGGACCTTTGCCCGCGTTATGGGCTCGGACGATCCGAACTGGCTGCTTGTTGCCACGGACGCATGATTGCAGCGTTTCGGTCGCTTTTCCTGGTGGCTGTCATGACCACCTCTGCCAGCGCCGAGGTGACACGATCCATACTGTCCTATGATGACCTGAATGGTTGGGCCGCCGATGATCACGGGGCGGCCCTTTCGGTTTTTCTGAACACGTGCGGTGATCTGGATGATCCGGACTGGCAGGCATTGTGCGGCGTGGCACGCACCTATAAGCCCGATGCGGCCCGGTCATTTTTTGAGCTGTTCTTCCGTCCCGTTCTGGTCGAAGACGGGAAGGATGGCCTGTTCACAGGCTATTTTGAACCCGAACTGGACGGGTCCAAAACCAGATCGGAGCGGTATAAATACCCGATCTATAAAATGCCTCCTGAGGCGCGCGGAGCCGAAAAATGGTTATCCCGTCGCGATCTGCTGACCGGTGATGTCATGCAGGGCCGCGGTCTTGAAATCGCCTGGGTGGACGACCCAGTCGAGCTGTTCTTTCTGCAGATTCAGGGCTCAGGCCGTATCCGGTTGCCCGATGGGAAGGCGCTGCGGGTTGGTTATGGGGGCGCCAATGGGCATCCTTATCGTTCGATCGGGTCCGAACTGATCCGGCGCGGTGCCCTGGGTGCGCATCAGGTCAGTGCGCAGATGATCAAATCCTGGGTCCGCAAGAATCCCGAGGCGGGTACCGAATTGCTGTTTCACAACCCGTCTTATGTGTTCTTCCGCGAGGTGAATCGTGTTGCACCGGAATTTGGCCCTCTGGGTGCGATGAACCGTTCGGTTACCACCATGCGCAGCATTGCCGCCGATCCGGCATACACACCGCTGGGTGCTCCAGTCTGGGTCGAAAAGGACGGCAAAGATCCTTTGCGCAGGCTGATGATCGCTCAGGATACCGGGTCCGCAATCAAGGGCGCGCAGCGGGCTGATATTTTCTTTGGAACCGGCGATGCCGCAGGGGCCGCAGCGGGGCGCCTGAAAGATCCGGGTCGCATGGTGGTTCTGCTGCCGATTCAGCGCGCCTATGCTCTTTTACCGGACGAGTTCTGATGTCGCGCCGCAAATTGACCCCTGACGAAATGGATCTGTGGCGCAAGGTGACCAAACAGGCAGATCGCCTGCATCCCGAACTGCCGCAGTCGGTGCACCCCACCTCATTGCCCAAGCCGAAACCGACAAAGACCTTTAAGCCCCGGATCGAGGCGTTTGAAGTCGGGCAGAACGCGGCTGGCAGGGGTGTACGGCATGTGTTGAAACCATCCGTTACCGAAGGGTTACGCGCCAACCCGGTGCAAATGGACAGCAAGGCTTTTACCCGGATGAAACGTGGCAAGCTCCGGCCCGAGGGCAAGTTGGACTTGCATGGCTTGCGGATGGACACGGCCTATCCGGCACTGGTGCGCTTTGTGCTAACCGCGCAGGCTTCGGGCAAGCGTCTGGTTCTGGTGGTGACCGGAAAGGGCAAGGATCGGGACGAGCCCGGCCCCATCCCCACTCCGCGCGGCGTCTTGCGTAATCAGGTACCGCAATGGCTGTCACTGCCGCCCTTGGCACAGGCTGTGATGCAGGTGACGCCCGCGCATATCAGCCATGGTGGCGACGGGGCCTATTACGTCTATCTGCGTCGCAGTCGCTAAAGCGTGCGTGCGGCGCGGCTGATTCCAATCCAGGTCAGCAGACAAACCAGCAGGAAGAAGACGCCGATCCACAGGAACTGCGTGTCCAGCGGAACCCCCTGATCAATCAACACGCCGGTCAGTCCGGGGCCAATCGCCGACCCAAGGACCATGACCGCAGTGGCCATGGCCTTGATCGCGCCAATATGACGGGTTCCATAGAATTCCGCCCAGAACGCGCTGGGCAAGGTGCTGTTTGCGCCGACGGTAAGCCCCAGAAAGACCAATGCAGCAACCGCACCCCTAATCGAGGTGCTTGCAGACGCCAAAATGAACCCGATAGCTATCGGCACCTGATAAAAGGGCATCATTCGGGTGGTTCCCCATTTATCCAGTGCCCATCCCGCGACAAACATCGAGATCAGGGAAACACCTGTGTAGACGGGAAACAGCGCCACCAATTCGATATGTTGCCAGCCTTTGACCTCGGCCAGATGGACCTGATGAAAGAAGAAGGCGGTGATAAAGGCAGAAGGACCCAGCAAAGCGGGGGCCATGAACCAGAACAACGGGTTCAGCAAAGCGTCGGTGCGTGTCCAGTGCCGCCCCTGCATACCTGCTGCTGAGTACTCGCTGGCCAGACTTTGCGGTGTGCGCTCTTGCCGAAGCAAGCGCAGCAGAATCGGAATGCCGGCCACACAAATACCTGCCGAGATGATCCAGAGCAGGCGCCAATCCAAAAACACCATCGCAGCGACAAAGATTACCGGCAAAAGCGCTTCGCCAACCGCAAATCCGACCGAGGCGATCGACAAGGCCTTGCCGCGCGTTGTGGTAAACCAACGCGCCATCGCGACCAAGGCAAGATGGGTGCTCATCCCCTGCCCGAACAGGCGCAACAGGAAGATCACCAGCGGTAGCAGGATCAGCCAGCGGTTCAACGCCATCGCTAGCGCCGCCACGGCTAGCCCAGCCAGGACAGCGGGGCCGAGCACACGCACCCGGAAGATATCCGTAAGCCCGCCCGCCCAGATCATGATGATGGCAGATGCGGTCGTACCCAGCGAATAGATCCCACCCCAGGCCCCATGGCTCAACCCGAACGTCGCACGAATTTCGCCGGAAAAGATCGAGATGAAGAACGTTTGCCCAAAACAGGACAGAAAGGTCAGCAGAACTCCGGCGCCAAGCCATGAGGCATTTGCTTTCAGATAATGCCCCAGGTGAAAGGACATTACGGAGAGCTGACCTTGGCCTGCCCGGTCTCGGTCAGCTCAATCTCGGTCGCCCCGGTCGGGTTGCGGACCTCGGCGGGGGCGATCACGTCAATCCCGCGTTGCCTGCCAAAGGTACTGCTGACCCGGCGGGTGGAATTGATAATCGCCAAAAGCGCCGGAGAGGTTGCAGCCACGAAATGAGACGACCCGGCATCGCTGTTGAAGGCGGTCGTATCCAGAATACTGATCTTATATTCGGACAGCGCATCGGCCGAGCTGATATTTCCCAGACGTTCGCTTTTGGCGGTACCGCGCAGGCGTGCGGATATACTCAGCAGCCTGTCTTTGCGTGAGATCATCACAATGAACGGGTCAGGCAGCGTTTTGATGCTGTCCATCTGCGACCGGAACAGATCGACATCCAGATCCGGTGCGATCAGAACAACCCCTTCGATATTCCGATGCGACCAGCCTGGTTCGCGCAGCTCGGCCTGCCGCATCATCTCCATCGTCAGGGCGGTGCCCATGGAATGCGCCACAAGGATAACCCGATCGACCCCCATTGATTTCAGCTGGCGAACAGTTTGTTCCAGACCATCTCGGGCGAACAGCATGCTGTCGATGTCATAGGCATAGCCATAACCCGTTGCCTGGCTTGGCCAGGAATAGACCATGGTTTCACCCGGTATTTCCAGATCATGTTCCAACTGCGCGGCGCGGAACACTGTTTCTGACTGGGTCGTGTTATAGCCGTGGATAAAGATCGAAACCTCGTCCACACCTCTTAGTCGCGAGGCAAGGCCCTGGGGTCCAGCAAGCTCGTCTTCATCAGCCATCACGAACTGATTTTCCGGGTCCGGGTCGGCATAGGAAAAATCCAATGTCCCGGGTGTGTGATTGGGTGGAATCGAGACCGTCATCTCGAGAAACTGCAGCTGATCGCTGCGGCGGTACCCATAGGATCCGTCCGCTTCGCGCGCGCGGGTGGTTGCTGCGTAAATGGTTTTGGGCGTGCCAATCTCCAGTGCCGAGGGCACGGTTTGAGATACGGTCCGGTCGACACATGCGGCTAGCGTTGCCGCAGTCAGGACAAAAATAATATAGCGCAGCACCTGTCGCCCCCTAAGGAATTTGCGCACACGCTACTCTATTCTGATCCCAGGTCCAGCGGGGTCAATGACACGGACCGGCAAAAACCGGCTGGAGATATTACAGAACGTAACGGCTGAGGTCCGTAGACTTTGTCAGCTCACCCAGATTGTCGTCAACGAACTGTGCATTCACGGTGATTTCCAAACCGGCCTGATCGGGGGCTGTGAAAGACAATTCCTCGAATACGCGCTCCATCACGGTGTAAAGCCGACGTGCACCGATATTCTCGACGCTTTGGTTCACATCCGCTGCGATTTTCGCCAGGGCTGCGATGCCGTCCTCGGTAAAGCTGACCGTGACATCCTCGGTGCCCATCAAGGCAGTGTACTGGCGGGTCAGCGCGTTGTCTGTCTCGGTCAGGATGCGGACGAAATCCTCTTCGGTCAGTGCGCGCAGCTCGACACGGATCGGCAGGCGCCCCTGCAGTTCCGGCAACAGGTCGGATGGTTTGGCAATATGAAACGCGCCTGAGGCAATGAAAAGAATGTGGTCGGTTTTGACCGGCCCATGCTTGGTGGAGACGGTTGTGCCTTCGATCAGAGGCAACAGGTCACGCTGCACCCCCTCTCGGCTGACATCACCGCCGCGTGCGTCCGAACGGGCGCAAACCTTGTCGATCTCGTCCAGAAACACGATGCCGTTCTGTTCAACCGATTCCAGCGCCGCGCGGTTTACGGTTTCGTCATCCAACAGTTTGTCGGCCTCTTCTCCGATCAGCATGTCATAGCTTTCGGCGACGGTCAGGCGTTTCTTGACGGTGCGCCCGCCAAAGGCCTTGCCGAAAATATCGCCCAAATTCATCATCCCCATCTGACTGCCGGGTTGGCCAGGGATATCGAACATCGGCATCTGGCTTGAGGTATCCGTCAGTTCCAGCTCGATCACTGTGTCGTCCAGCTCTCCGGATTTGAGCTTTTTGCGGAACATCTCGCGGGTGCCCTCACGTGCGTCTTCCCCGGCAATGGCAGTAATCACCCGGTCTTCGGCGGCCTGATGGGCCTTGGCTTTGACGTCCTCACGCATGAATTCACGGGTCTGCAGGATCGCGGCATCGGCCAGATCACGCACGATCTGTTCCACATCGCGGCCAACATATCCAACCTCGGTGAATTTGGTGGCCTCGACCTTGATGAAGGGTGCGCGGGCCAACTTGGCCAGACGCCGGCTGATCTCAGTCTTGCCAACGCCGGTGGGGCCGATCATCAGGATATTCTTGGGATAAACCTCATCCCGGATGTCATCAGCCAGTTGCTTGCGCCGCCAGCGATTACGCAGCGCCACGGCGACTGCACGCTTGGCATCCTTCTGCCCGATGATAAAGCGATCCAGTTCCGAGACAATCTCGCGCGGGGTCAGGTCGGTCACGGGGGCAGTCCTTTCGGTCGGCATAAGTTGGCTGCGGTCTAGGTAATCACCGCAACGGCGAAAACAACAGCGGCAGCGTTGGTTAGCAATGCCCCACCCGGTTTGCAAATGCTTTCCATAGGTAAAGCGCCCGGCCTCTGTTACAGTGATTTCAAAGCGTTGAGAGCCCGGAGCGCGGAAATGACCAAGATTGCCAAGATCACCCTGCTGTTTGTCGTGTTTGTCGACCTGATCGGGCAAGGGTTGGTCTTTCCGATCATCAACTCACTGATCATGGAGACGAAATCGGGGTTCCTGCCTGAAAACACGGCCATGGGCACCCGGCATTTCTACTACGGCTTGGTGATTGGCTGTTTCTTTCTGTCCTGGTTTCTGGGCGTGGTCTATGTCTCTAAGGTTTCAGATTCCATTGGTCGCAAGAACGCGCTGCTAGTGTGTCTGGGAGGGGCATTGGTAGGTTATGCGCTGACCATCACTGCGCTGTATCTCAACAGCCTTTTGCTGTTGATTGTCGGCCGGTCGATCACCGGGTTCACAGCTGGCAACCAGCCTATCGCGCAGGCGGCAATGATTGACGGCAGCACCGATGTCACTGACCGCGACCGCAACATGGGCTATATCGTGACAGGTGTCAGCTTTGGCCTGGTTGGCGGTCCCATTATTGGCGCGGTCCTGTCGGACTCGGCCCTGCTGGGCAGCGCGGCGACGCTGAAAACGCCATTCTACGGCGCCTTTGTTCTGGTATTGATCGCCATTTTCCTTGTCGCCGCGTATTTCAAGGATACCCGGACCGAGCGTGAGCCCTTTGTCTTTCGCCCCCGCGATATCACCGACAGCCTGATAGCGGTGCGCGAACATCCGATGGTTCTGAAAATCATGCCGGTCTATGGCCTGTTCATGATCGCCAATGTGACCTTCTATGTGTTTGTCGACAACTTCCTGACCAGCGCATTTGGATACGGGGTCATCGGCGGCAGCATGGCCATGGTCGTCATTGGGGTTGCGCTGGCCTTTTCCAGCACCTTCCTGGTCAAACCTGCGCAGGAACGGTTCAGCAAACACCAGATCATCTATGTCTCACTGGTTGTGATGGTGATCAGCGGCCTAGGTTTCGCCTTCAGCCCCAGCGGTGTGCTGAGCTATGTCCCGGTCTTTTTCTTCTATTTCTTCTTTGGCGTCTCATACCCGACACTGCTGGGCCTGTTTTCCTCCAGTGTCAGCGACACCGATCAAGGCTGGGTCATGGGGGTGACTACGGCTGTCTTCTGTCTGGCCGGGGGCGTCATGTCCCTGATCGGCGGCGGGTTGATGAGTATCGACATCCGACTGCCCTACTACATCGTGATCCTGACCGCCCTGTTGGGGCTGGTCGGGATGCATATGCGGTGGAAGGGCAAAGAGATCCGAGAGCTGTTGGCCTGAGACAACTTGCGTCTTAGATCGTCTCAACCGTGAGATTGCCATTGGTATAGACGCAGATATCGGCGGCGATGGCCATGGCTTCGCGGGCGACTTGTTCCGCCGGTTTGTCGCCATCCATCATCGCGCGCGCCGCTGCCAGGGCAAAATTACCACCCGATCCGATGGCAGCCACGTTGTGTTCCGGCTCCAGCACATCCCCTGCCCCGGTGATCACCAGCAGATCCTTGCCATCAGTGACGATCAGCATCGCCTCAAGCTTTTGCAGGTATTTGTCGGTGCGCCAGTCCTTGGCCAGCTCGACCGAGGCGCGGGCCAGTTGGCCGGGCGTGGCCTCAAGCTTGGTTTCCAGACGTTCCAGCAGGGTAAAGGCATCGGCGGTTGATCCGGCGAAGCCTGCGACAACCTCGAATCCGCCGGGTGACAGGCGGCGTACCTTGCGCGCGGTCCCTTTGATCACGGTCTGGCCCAAGCTGACTTGCCCGTCCCCGGCAATGACCACCTGCCCGCCTTTTTTGACGCCAATAATGGTTGTGCCGTGCCAACCGGGAAAGTCGCTGTCTGCCATGGGGGCCTCCGTTTTCGCCTGCTGTTCTATATGGGCCGGTCTCATCCGCAGCGCAACAGTTCACAACTTGCTTATAAGATATGCAAAAAACGCAAATCGGGGCTGTAAAACCAGCAATTGTGGGACTCAGTTGAAAATCCTACATGAGGCTCACAACCGACAACGGGTCGGCTGTTTCTGTTTATAAGGAATGCGCAAATGGCAACTACCGCAAATATCCATGCGCCGCTCGGAGCAGCTACCATCCTGCATGTAGTGGACGCGTTTTTTGGCGCTTTTGAAAAAGCCGCCGATTGGAATGAATCCCGCAAAACCCGCAATGCCCTGTCGGCTCTCAGTGATGAACAGCTGGACGATATCGGCCTGTGCCGCGCGGATATCACCACCCTCTGATCCACGAGAATTCGTGAATTCAAGATAAGCCGCCCGGGTCTGGGCGGCTTTTTCTTTTTCTGCGCAGCTTTTTCCAGTCAGACAATTCAGGCGGAAGCGCTTTGCCCCAGATACGAAAAAAGGCGCCCCGAATAAGGCGCCTTCAAACGTTGTTTCCCGAACCGGATCAGAGCGCTTCTTCGATCCAGCTTTGCAGCGCGGCTTTCGGCGCGGCGCCTGCGCGGTTCGAAACGACCTGACCATCCTTGAAGATGAACAGCGCCGGGATGCCACGTACGCCCATGGCGGCGGCAGAGTTCGGGTTGCTGTCTACATCGACTTTGGCGATCTTGACCTTGTCGCCATATTCAGCCGCCAACTCTTCCAGAGCGGGTCCGATCTGTTTACAGGGGCCACACCATTCGGCCCAGAAATCGACAACTACGGGGATGTCGGAATTCTTGACTTCGGCGTCAAAAGTATCGTCGGTAACAGCTACGGTCGACATATTCTGTCTCCTGAATGGGGAATGCTTGGTCACTGAAACTAGGTGTCGGGTATGCCAAGGTCAAGGCGTCAGCGCACGGGTTAGCGCAGCTTTCACCAGATCGTGTGGCAGCCACATCAGCTGGGCTGTTCGGGTCCACAGAATTGCAGTTCTGACTTCGCGGTCCGGATAGATCTGCGACAATGAATCAGCATAGGCACCCATCTGTCGCAGCAGTCCTTCGGGGCAGGTTGCTGCATTGTCTGGAACTGTCATATTAGATTTAAAATCAATTACTTGGACGTCCGTTTCAGTGACGATCAGCCGGTCAATGACACCATGGATACGCCGCCCGCCCAGATCGGCCGTTACCGGGACTTCGGCCAAGATATCGGGGGCGAACACTGCCTTCAGGTGATCCGCCGTCAACACATTTTGCGCCTCGGCCAGCAATCCTTGCCGCTCGGCCTCACGCATATCGGGAAGAACCCGTGCGCAAAGCTGCGGCCAGTTCTCAGGAAGGACCCGCGGCAAATGCTCCAGCAGCAGGTGCAGGCGGGTGCCGCGCAGCTTGGCGGCCTCTTCATCCAGGCCCATGTCCCCGGGCAAGGCCTTGGCCCCGCCCAGATCAGACGGGCTGAGGGTTTCCGGCGCCGCATCAACCGCGGGGGCGGAATTCAGGAAGGTCGGCGGCAATTCGCTGTGGGCATGAACGGCGCCTGTGTGTTCGATAAATTCCGGATCATGCCAATCTCCGTGCGACAAGCGCAGGATCTCACTGTTGGGCAGAGCTGTTGCCCCTGCCCGCGCCATAGCCGCCTGCACCAGTTGATACCAACTGGTTCCGTCCTTGCCGACATCCCCTGCCGCACCAACGATTAGCCACTTCTCTGCACGGGTCAACGCCACGTATAACAGGCGCAACCGCTCATTCTCTTCCCGTTCGCGCGCCTCGGCTCGCGCCTGCGCGATCAGCGCCGGGGACGCGTCTGCCGGTACTTTCCATAGTGGCTTAGCATCCGTCACCATGATCTCGGCATCGCGCGGGGCTTGCCGTCTGCCGGTATCCGGCAGGATCACGATGGGGGCTTCCAACCCTTTCGATCCGTGCACGGTCATCACGCGGATCATGTTGCCGACACCGCTCATCTGCCGTTTGATCTCCAGATCGTCCGTCTGCATCCAGACTAAAAAACCTGTCAGGCTTGGAATGTCGGTGCGTTCATAGGCCAGCGCCTGTGACAACAGCGCGTTGATGCCGTCTTCGGCCTCGGGGCCCAGCCGACCCAGCAGCAGGCGCCTCCCGTGATGACGGGTCAGAATCCGCTCGATCAGGTCATATGGGCGCAGAAAGTCGATTTGGCTGCGCAGGTCATTCAGAATGGCCAGCGTCTCGGGAAATTCCTCGGCCCGACTTCGCAGCGCGGCCCAAAGGAATTGCTCTTGTCGCCGATGCGCCAGATCAAAAAGCCGCTGTTCGGACCAGCCAAACAGAGGCGATTTCAGTACCGTGGCCAGCGACAAGCTGTCCTCGGGCGTGGCCAAAAAGCTCAGCAGAGCCGCCAGGTCCTTGACCGCAAGCTCGGCTCCGACCTTCAACCGGTCAGCCCCTGCAATCGGCAGTTCGGCAGCCTTGCAGGCGCGGATGATCTCAGCAAACAGGTCCGAGCGGCGCTGGACGAGGATCAGAAAATCCCCCGGCTGTACCTTTCGCCGGACGAAACTGCCCGGTACCTCGCCATCTTCGGGGATGGTTTCCCCCTGTTCGATCATATCCCTGATCGACTGTGCAACCTGCTCGGCCAGAACAACGGTATGGTGGCGCGCTCCAGGGCGGTCCACCGGGTCGGTCCATTCGGTATCTTCCTCGTCTTTGACTTTTTCGACCACCGGCCATAGGTCGACGCGCCCTGGCAGATCGGACTTGAAGGCGCGGTGCTGGCTTTCTTTGTGAAACCCGGCCTCGGCATGGTTTTCGAACAGAATATCGACCAGAGACAGAATGGCGCTGGAGGAGCGGAACGAGTACTCCAGCGTAGAATCCCACAGTTTAGAGCCTGATTCTTCCAGTTTCCGCCCAAATTCGGCCTGCATCCTGTCAAAGGCCTGAGGGTCGGCCCCCTGGAAGGAATAGATCGATTGTTTCTTGTCACCCACCACGAAAATAGTGCGCTCAATCCCGGACCGGGCCCCCTCCCCGCTGGTGAATTCCTGCGCCAACTTTTCGACGACGTCCCATTGGTCCGGGCTGGTATCCTGGGCCTCATCCACAAGAATGTGGTCAATCCCGCCGTCCAGCCGGTACAATACCCAAGACGCTACCGCCGGGTCGTTCAGTACGTTTCGGGCGCGCAAGATCAGGTCGTCAAAGTCCAGCCAGCCGCGCAGTTGCTTGCGCCGCTCATATTCTGGCAGAAAGGCCATTGCGAACCGCTGAAGCGCCAGCGTTTTGCGGGCCGCAACCAGTGCAAGCCGCTGTTCCCGCGCGGCTTCGATGCGCAACATTAACGCCTCTAGCTGTGGCATTTGACTCGCCAAGACACCCTCGCGCAGGGGTTTGGTCGGGAAAGCGTTAATCTTCGCAGTAAACGGGTCCTTGGCCGCCTTTCCGGTCAGAAATACATCTTCAAGCACCGGCAGCGCGCCGATTTCGGCGCGGGTGAAGGCCGCAAGCCTGGTGGCTGCCTTGGCGTTGTTCCCGCCGCTTTCGGTCAGTGCGGGCAGGACGCTGCGAATAAGGTCGACCTCGCCCCCCAAAAACACCTGACCCAGCAAGAGCTCTTCGTCAAAGCCGGCGGGCAGATTGAATTGCTGCAAAACCTGCGTCCAATCGACGGCCTGCGCAAACAGATTGCGCTTTTGCGTGATGGCGGCGGTCAGTTTGTCGAACCCTGTGTCAGTCACAAAACGGGCGACATCGCCGATCAGATTGGCCATAGGCCCTTGGGCAAAATCCTCGACGATTTCTTCGCGCAGCAAGGCGGCGGCCCGATCCTCCATCTCGGTGAATTGTGGGCTTACTCCAGCCTCAAGTGGGAAACGGCGCAGCAGCGAGGCGCAGAAAGAGTGGATGGTCTGAATTTTCAGCCCGCCGGGCGTTTCGATCGCACGGGCAAACAATGTGCGGGCCTGTGCCAGACGGTCCGGGTCAATCGCACCCTGAACGCCCAGATCGGTCAACTGCGCCAATAGCGGAGCATCCCCCAGCATGGCCCACTCACCGAGGCGTTTGAACAACCGGTTTTGCATCTCGCTGGCTGCAGCCTTGGTGTAAGTCAGGCAGAGGATGTGTTGCGGCTGCACCCCGTCCAGCAACAGCCGCGCCACCCGATCGGTCAGAACCCGCGTTTTGCCAGATCCCGCATTTGCCGCCAGCCAGGTCGAGGTATCGGGTCGTGCGGCCTGCACCTGCCGTTCGGTGGCGTCGTTGCGGGCGCTCATTTCAGGTCCTCGGGGGCGCTGTTGCTGGTTCGGTCCCACTCACCGAAACGTGCCAGATGATCATAGTCCCCGATATCGGTATCCTTGTGCAGCATGCGGCGCGAGGTGAAGCCCTGGTCAGGCTCTAAATAAGAGGAAATCAGCTGTTTCAGCTCGGCCAGGACCTTGTCGACCGGCTCTTTGGTCAGAGGCGCGGGCACCTCTTTATAGGTGCCGCCCATGCCGACAAAAATTGCTTCGGCCACAGGCAGCGGGTCAAACCCTTCGATCCCGCCCTGCTCGGCCATTGCGGCTTCGATCAGCAACTGTTTGTCAAACTTGGCCTGCTGGCTTTCGGTCGGAGGCGCACCGGTTTTATAGTCGACCAGCCGCAGCGCCCCGCGGCTGTTCAGGTCAATGCGGTCGGCGCGCCCGACTATGGTGAAATCCAGCGGACTGAGCGCCAGTTTCATCGCGGCCTCAAAAGCCACAGGCCCACCATCGCTGCGCCGGGTGTTCTCGGCCCGCAGGAAATCATCCGCAATCCGTTCCAGCCGCGCGAGCCATAATTTGCGCGCTGTGGGCCATGGGACATGCTGGACCAGCAGGCTTTCGGCGCGTTTCAGGAAGCTTTCGCGTGTCAGCAAGGCCGTGTCCAGCACGCTGTCCTTGACGAATTGCTCCAAAATCTCGTGGATCACGATCCCGCGCAGCAGCGCATCCGGGGCCTGAACCAAAGGGTCCAGAGGTTTTAACCGCAGCACATGTTTGGCGTAGATAGCATAAGGATCACGGATCAGGCGCTTGATCTCGGTGACGCTCAGTCGGCGCGGGCGCGACCCGACCGGAGGGCGCGGAGATGGGCGCGGTGCCGCCTTGATTTCTGGAGCGTATTCTAGTTGTTCGGACCACCCCAGATATTGCCGCCCTCGGCCGCGCATTTCTGCAAGGGCGGTTTGGCCATCCTGTTCTGCCAGGCCACTCAACAGGTTGGTTAACCGATTCAACCAGCGGGAAGGAACGGTTTCGGCATCGTCGGACCGGGTCGACCGGGTCAGCCAGACCTCGGGCGCGCCGATAGCCTGCTGAAAGTCATGTGCCGACAGGCCAATGCGCCGCTCTGGCAGCAACAGCCCGGCCTTATCGCGCATCTGCCTGTTCAACCAGGGATCGGGCGCGGGCGCCTCGGGCCAACTGCCCTCGTTCAAACCGCCAAGGATTAGCAAATCGGCGCCCTGCACCCGGGCCTCGAGCGTGCCCCAGATCATGATCCGGGGGTGTGGCGCGTCGCGGTCGCGGACTTCTTCTCCGGCCAGCAAAGCACCCAGCAGATCGGCAAAGTCATGGGCGGTCATAGTGCCGCCATGCTGAGCCTCATTTCGCAGCTCGGTCACAACCGCCAGCGCCTTTTGACCGGCGTTCTTGTCCCATAGGGTGCCGGAATCGCCGGTGTTGCCCGCGGAAATGGCCTGAGCCAACCCGCAGAGGCGATCAACCCAATCCGCCAGTGGCAACTCATCAGCGATTTGCTGGTCGCAGAAATGCTGCACCAACCACTGGACCCAGCCTTCGGGCACCTCTTTGCGGATGGCAAATGCCGTCAGGCTGGCGGCATCCGGGAATGGTGGCCCGTGGCGGCGCAGGTCCAGTTCCAGATCGCGGGCGTGCAACAGATGAGAGCCACGCTCGCCCCCGTCATGGCAGAGCGGATGTTTCAGCAGGGTCAACAGCGCTTCGCCGTCCAATCGACGCGCGAACAGGGCCGCGACATGGCGCAGGAACCGTCCGGGTGGGGACAGCTGCAGCGGCAGGCCAGCACTGTCATCGGGCAGGATGTTCCACCGGTCCAGCGCAGCGCTGACCTGACGGGTCAGCATTCGGTCGGGGGTGATCAGAGCGGCGGTCTGGCCGGTTTCAGCCGCCTCTCGCATGCGGAGTGCTATGGCCAGGGCCTCGGCCCGGGGGGACTGCGCCTCGACCAGGGTCAGCTCCTTGGTTGCACCATGCAGATCGGTCAGTTGTGGACCTTCGGACATCCATGCATCCGTGATCGGGGCAGGGCGTAACGCAAGCGATATCAGTTTGTTACGGGCGGGTGAGGGTGGATTGTCCTGGGTCCAGGCTGTGATTTGATCCGGGTTCTGCCCAAGCTGGTTCATCAGCTTCCGGAACCGGTATTGCGGGTGATCCTCAGAGGTTAACGCCGCATCCAGCTGAGCCCAAACCTGATCGGGCTGGTCAAAGTCAAAACCCGGCAGGATCAATGCGCCCTGCGGCAGGCAGGCAACGGCTTGCATCAGCATCAGTGTCGTTCCCCGTGACCCCGTCGAGCCGGCAAGAATGACCGGGTGCTGAGGTGGATCCACTCGCCAATGTTTGATTAGGTTCTCGACCACGCGGCGCTGCCGGGCCTGCGTGTCCAGGATGTCGTCTTCTGAGTCGATGAACTGATCCGCAATCCCGATAAACGCCTGCGCGCGGGCCCAATGCCCGGACATGTCGGTGACATCCAGCCGCCGGATCGCTTCGGGTGAAACGCCTTCGCCCTGCATCTCATCTATCAATGCGGCCAGACTGTCTGACAGGTCAAACAAAGACGAGCGCGCCGCCAGATCCGGTTGTTGATCCAGCAGCTTCGAGACCAGCTGCGTCAATTCCAGCCGCCGTCGCAGGGGCGGGATTGCGGGTGGTATCTGCGCCAGATTCACGCTTACACCCAGATCAGTCACCAGTGATAGGCGCGGCAACAAACAGGCAGGGCCCTGGTCGAACAGCTCACGCACCCTGCGAGCCATACGCCGCGTGTTAACAACCAGCTCCACTCGGGCCAAAGCCTCGGGCGGAAGAGCGGCACAGCGATTTCTCAACCCCCGGACCAGCGTCTTTGGAAAATCCACACCCGGAGGTACGGCAAAGACGCGGGGCAGGGGTGAGGGGTCAAACATCCGCCAACAGACCTTCAGCAAGGGCGATCCCTTCCGGATGGCCAACATCGCACCAGCGGCCGGGATAGGTCAGGGCAAACAGCCGGTCTTTCTTTTGCATCCGATCCCAAAGCAGGTTCAGCGAAAACACCTTGTCTGGAATTTCGACCAGCCCTTCCGTCTTCATGATCTGCGCGCCTCCGTAGATCAATCCGGGGCCGCGGGTAATCCGGCCCGTTTCATCAGCAGTAAAGTCTCCGGCGCCGGCATGACCAATCGCCTGCGCGGTCGGGATGCACATTAGCAATGCGTCCATCAAATCAGGGTTCCAGGCGGCCCGCAGCATTGTCAGCGGGTTCAGGCCGGACCAAATGGCATCTGAATTCAACGTGAACACTGAATCAGACCCTAATAAGGGCAAAGCTGCCCGTAATCCGCCCCCAGTATCCAGAATGTCGGGCTGTTCGTGTGAAACATGTACGTCTTTCGGCGTCAAATGCGCCTCAAGCTGATCCGGCAGATAGTGCAGGTTGGCCACTTTGCGAACCGGCCCAAGCGCGTCAACCAGATCCAGCGTATGGTCGATCAGCGGGCGCCCGGCTACCTCGATCAGCGGCTTGGGGCGGTTCAGGGTCAGGGTGCCCATGCGGGTGCCGAACCCGGCTGCGAACAGCATGACGGCATTGGGGGGCTGGGTCATCTCTTTCTGAGCCTGTTCAGGTTTTCGGGTGTCGGCGCGGGCAGAGCCGCGCGCAGCAGGTCGGCAACATTCACCAGCGCCGGGTGATCCAGATCCCGCATCAGATGGCCCCACGCGGCGGGGATAAAATCGACATAATGGGGTTTGCCATACTCGGTCGCGAGCCGGGTAAACACACCAAGAATCCGCAGATTTCGCTGGGCACCCAGCACGGCATAGGCACTGCGGAAATCATGATCGTTGACGCCCGCAGCCGAGATATAGTGGCTGACCATCCGCATTTCCGTACCCGGCGTCACTTTGCGGCGCACATCCTGGAGCAAAGACACCAGATCATAGGCAGGATGGCCCAGCATGGCGGTCTGAAAATCCAGCAATCCAACGCGCTCAACCCCTTGGCGGTCAGGGAGCCAGATCAGGTTTTCCGCGTGGTAATCCCTTTGGACAACAACTTTGGTGCCGGATGTTTCTTGATGCAGGATATCAGCAAATCGGTGTTCGAACCGATCCTGCGCATCCTGGTCATAATCGTCAAGAACCCCTTGGGCGTATTTGGTGAAGGATAAGGCCGCCAGTTCGGTCATCAGTGCCGGGCCGTAAGATTGCAGCGACAGGGTCGGGGCCTCGTGCAACGTGATCAGAACATCTGTCGCCGCCTCGTATAATTCCCGCTCCATATCGGGATGTTTGACCAGAACCCGCGCGAACAGGTCATCGCCAAGGTCTTCCAAAAGAAGAAACCCATATTGCGTGTCTTCGGCGTAGATCTGTGGGGCGCTTAGCCCGATAGATTGTAAATGCCGGGCCATCCGTACGAAGGCTTCGACCGGTTCCGCCTGGCCCGGGGGCGAATCCATCAGAACAGCGGACTTGCCCGTGACCGGGTCGGTCAGGCGCTCGTACCGGCGGTTCGAGGCATCCCCCGCCAAAGGCTCTCGGCGGGCCTTGGACCACGGCGTGTGTGAAATCAGGGCTTCGGCAAGGACGGCGCGGTTTGTCATTCGCTGACCTCCAGTTTTTGAGCCCATTTTTCGTCGGTCCATGTGAGGGTGATGTGGCGCATATCCAGCATGTCCGGGTCTGTTTCAAATGTCATCGTCAGGGCAGAACCGGGTGTCAGCAGGCCCAGTTTCTCAGGCCACTCAATCAGGCAGATCGCTTGTTCCATCGCTTCGGCCAGCCCAAGCTCTTCGACTTCCTCCACCGCGCTCAGCCGGTATAGATCGCAGTGCCAGATCTCACCTTTACGGGTGTCATAGACCTGAACCAGCGTGAATGTGGGCGAGGGCACATCCTCGGACCGGGTCATCAGCGATTGGATTAGACTACGCGCAAAATGGGTCTTACCGGTTCCGATCTCACCCTGCAGCAGCAGGATGTCGCCCGGATGCAGAATTGCACCCAGCCGACTGGCAAATTTGGTCGTATCTTCGGGCGAATTCAGGGTGATCCTGAGGGGTGGTAACGTCATGGCGCCACAATGGCCCCACGCTGGATTGGCTGCAACCCGGTTCAGGCGCTGATTTGCTGTATCTCGTGCTGTGGCAACGCATTGTGCGTGGCAAAGCGAATGATGGTGGCCCCGTTTTGCAATGGGCAGATGGTGCAGTTCAGATCGGTTCCATTACGCATTTGGATTCTGGCTGACCACTCAGCCCGGCTGTCCCGCATTTCGACGAAATCCCGGATTTCACCCAAAATCGGAGTGGCCGTGCAATGTTTCTGCCAGTTGCGGGTCACGTCCAGAACCGTGTCGGGTTCAAATCCGGCACCATCGGCTTCACCCCATAATTTCTGATAGGCATAATTGGTGAAGGCCAAGGTACCGTCATCACCGAAAACGGCAACCGCGTCGGCCAGCTTATCCAGGATGGATTGCATCAAATCCATTTCCGCCCGAAAGCGGCGGGTCAACGTGATCTCGGCCGTGATATCTTCGAACAGAAAGGCCACCGCACCATCCGGGTGCGGGCGGCCGCTGACGGAATAGACCGAGCCGGATGGCAGCGACCATGTTTCCTGGTAATTTCCGTCTTCTGCGGCCTCCAGCAGATCGTTCATCTGATTACGCCAGCTGCGATAGTTCTTGGGTTCCGGCATCATGTGCTGATCGCGCAGGCGGTCAAAGAAACTGGACAGGTTGGGGCGGCAGCTCAGGAAATCCGGGGGCAGGGTGGTCAGGTCAATCAAGGCGGGGTTGAACAGGGCAAGTTGGCGATTTCTGTCAAAAATGGCCAAGCCGATGGACAGCTGTGCAAAGGTTTTGGTCATCGTCTGTACGAATTTTCGCTGCGCTGTCTCGGCGGCGACGATGGCGTTGATGTCCACAGCGTAGCAAAGGCTGCCTTCCGGATGGTCCACCATCGTCAGGTCAAACCAAAGCTTGTTTGCACTGTCTTCGGACGAAATGAATACACGGGTCTTGGCGCTGATACGCGCGCCATTTTCGGGCCCGGGAAAAAGAGGTGCAGTCAGGTCGGTATCGCCACCGCGCACTTTGCGGACAAGCGAGACATAGGCGGCGTTGCACCAGCGGATCTTGTTTTGATAATCCAGATGCCAGACCGGGTAGGGCGCCAGCTCCATCGCCAGGCGGATCGGATCGCTATTCTCGCGCAATACGGTTCTGGGGTAATCAGAGCTTTCCCGCAGCTGTACGCGCACGACCCCGTCGATCCATTCGCACAAAACGTCCCGCTCGACCGAGCAATCAATGGCGGGGATGACAAGATTCCCTTCGTGCCTGACGCGTTCAGGGGTTTCAGGAAAGCCCGGAAAATCCCGCTGCAGCAGCCGACGCAGATCTGACCAGTCGCGCACAGCCTCAAACCCATCCAGAGCGATGTCTGTGTGGCTGATCAGGCGGTCACCGTCGAACAGAAACACGACATTGAACAACGAGGCCGGCTCGGACAGGCCGAAATTGTCACTTGTCTGCTGACGACGGGGCAAAAGCCATTGAACCGCCAGACTGGCAGACACCACACTGATGACGGCCAATATGATCCAGTCGACCATGTGCTCTCCCGCGGTGAATTCACGGGTATAGCTATGGGTGGAAATGGTTAACGGGGTCTTAACTCAGACTTGGATATGCTGATTTACACCTGAAGGAACGGGGGTGTCGCCGGTCTGTGCATCCACAAGTTTTCGCGGCCAGGATACCCGGACGATGGCCCCTATACGTTCGGGATTGTCCGACAAGGTCTGATATGGATCAGAGCCATTGGCGAAATCCAAATGCGCACCGCTGCGTTCCAGTAGGGTTTTTGCGATGAACAGGCCCAGGCCCATACCTTCATATTCCGGCCGGGCCCGCTTTTCCGATTCTGCCCGCCGTCGGCGCATGAACGGATCCCCGATCCGGCCAATCATTTGCGAAGGATACCCGCGGCCGTCATCCATGATGTTGATCGTAATCCTTTCGGCTGTCCATTCCGCTTCGACCCAGACGTTGCTGCGCGCGAAATCCACAGCATTCTGGATGAGGTTGCGCATTCCGTGGATGATCTCAGGTTTACGCAGGATCGAAGGTTGTTGAACATCGCCATCCCCAACCGGACCTTCGGCAAAGTGTACCTGCTTGCCGCGGTTGATATGTGGCTCGGCGGCCTCATGGATGACAGTGGACAGGGGGGCCTGTCTCAGGTGGAGGTCGTCTTTGCCAGCCCGCCCCATGTCGCGCAGAATGTCGCGGCAACGATTGGCCTGTTCGCGGATCAAGGCGGCGTCTTCTTTCAGGTCCGGGCGGTCGTCCAGCTCTTCAATCAGTTCGGCACTGGTCAGTTTGATTGTTGCCAGAGGTGTTCCAAGTTCGTGCGCGGCGGCGGCGACAACTCCACCAAGATCGGTCAGTTTCTGTTCACGAGCGAGGGCCATATGCGTGGCCGACAGCGCCTGAGACATCGACTGCACCTCAGAGCTTACGCGGTGGGAATAGGCCCCCAGGAAAACGATCGCGATAACGATGGCAGCCCAGTTTCCGAACAGAAGGATATCAGGGATCTCAAGATCCACACCGCCATCCGTGTGCAGGGGAAGGTGAAATTCGGCTAGCAGCGTGGTCAGAATGATGGCCACCGTACCGATGATCAGGGTTGACCGGGTGCTCATGACATTGGCCGAGATAGTCACAGGACCCACCAACAGCAAGGCGAACGGATTATTGAGGCCTCCGGTAAGGTACAGCAGGATGGTCAGCTGCAACAAATCGAACAACACCATCAGAAAGTTCTCGAACTCGGACAGGCGTTTGTTGCGTGGAAAGACAAGAATAGCCGTCAAGTTGCCCATGACCGAAATGCCGATGGCCAGATAGCACAGCGTCACATCCAACTGCACATCATAGGTCTGTTGCGCCACGGTGATTGCGGTGATCTGGCCAAAAATGGCCACCCAGCGCAGCAGGATCAGCGTCCGCAGGCGAATCCAGCTGCGTTCCTGACCAGGCCAAAAAGTGATGTTGGAATCTGCCATTGGTCCATTATGTCCTGTTGCATCGGCTGTTCATCTTGATAGGTGTCCCGGCCGGAACGATCAACAACTCCTCTATCGTCAGGTAAGATGCCATGGTCCGTCTATACGCTATCCTTGCAACAGTTGTTTTGGCCGTAGGTCTGGGGGCCATGTGGCTGCTGACGCGCGGCGCAGGCTCGGACGACAAATTCGCGCAGTGCCGGTCCAGCCAGATCGCAGGGGGTACGGCCACCATTGGCGGGCCCTTCGAACTGATCAACGGCAAGGGCGAGACTGTGACCGACAAACAGGTGATAACCGAACCTACGCTGGTCTACTTCGGCTATACCTTCTGTCCGGATGTTTGCCCCTTTGACATGTCCCGCAATGCCGAAGCGGTGGATATTCTGGCCGAACGCGGGCAATCGGTGACGCCGCTGTTTATCTCGATCGACCCGGATCGCGACACACCCGAAGTTATGGCCGATTACGCCTTTAACCTTGGTGGTAAGACCATCGCCCTGACCGGCACGCCCGATCAGGTCAAGGCCGCCAGCAAGGCCTATAAGACCTATTATAAGGCCCATGACAAAAGTGATGAGTACTATCTGGTTGATCACTCGACCTTTACTTATCTGGTCACACCCCAGGACGGGTTTATCGAATTTTTCGATCGCAATGACACAGCCGAGCAGATGGCTGACAAGGTGGGCTGCTTTCTGGACAAGATCTAGAACGCAACGGTCTGTTTGACCTTTGCAATGGCGCTGCTATTACTCATGTTTAAGCCAACGGCGTGAATTAGCGGAAAGAATAGAATATGGCGGACAGCTCTGACCTCGACATCGGCCCGGATAAATCGCTGTTATTGGTGGATGATGACGAACCGTTTCTGAGACGTCTGGCCAAGGCCATGGAAAAACGCGGGTTCGAGGTTGAAACCGCGGGCTCTGTCGCCGCTGGCCGCGCAATTTCCACAGCCCGCCCGCCTGCATATGCGGTTGTTGACCTGCGGTTGGAGGATGGCAACGGCCTGGATGTGGTCGAAGTGCTGCGCGAAAAGCGCCCCGACAGCCGGGTTGTGGTTCTGACCGGGTACGGCGCGATTGCCACCGCTGTGGCCGCAGTCAAGATTGGTGCCACCGACTATTTGTCGAAGCCCGCCGACGCCACCGACATCACCAACGCATTGCTGGCCAAGGGCGACGAACTGCCCCCGCCGCCGGAAAACCCGATGAGCGCGGATCGCGTGCGCTGGGAGCATATCCAGCGGGTCTATGAGCTGTGTGATCGCAACGTCAGTGAAACCGCGCGACGCCTGAACATGCACCGCCGGACATTGCAACGGATCTTGGCGAAGCGCAGCCCGCGATGAGATCGTGAGTTTAGCTTGCGCATAACAGACCAGAACTCATGAAGCCGGAAAACCGAATTGAGTCTCGACAGGCGGCTATCAAACATATGCTTTGTCGCGGCTGATGGCCCGCAACCCCTGAAGACTTTAATTTAGTGTCTGTTAACCAATTTGTGTTTTCGTTAAGTTCAATATTTATATTTTCCGAACAAATAGTTGAGATGTATCGAAGTGTCGCCGCTCCCTAATACGCCATACGAAAGCCTCCGTATTTCCAACCCTGCCCTTAAGGTCATTGTCTCTGTTGTCACCTGGGCAGCAGAGAGATTTGGGTTTTGGGCGCGACCACGAAAGGGCGCTGCGGGTGAGCTTTCCGAAATGAACATTTTGGACAACCTGTACTGGGTCTATAAAAGTAAGAACCCCATTCAGCAGCCTGAAGCGGAGCTGGATCAGTCCTGCTTTATGACTAAAACGGCCGTACGACTTTCAACCGCTGACATCAGTGACACATCAAATTCGGTCACTCTGAGCTTTGCCGGGGACATTCTAAGAACCCACAGGGCCAGTGTCGCAAAAGATCAGGTATATGCTGAGATCGAAGATCTTTTGTTTCAGGATGATATTTTGGTCGCCAACTACGAGTCACCTGTAACGACACAGCCTTTGATTGACGAAGTGATCGGGGACGCTGGCCCGCCGATCGAATGTGCGTCGGAAGAACAGTTCGATGCTTTGACCAGCCATAACGAGAGGTTCATTGATGTTTTGAACCTTGCAAACAACCATATTCTCGACATGGGTGTTGAGGGGCTTGAGACGACTCTGAACGTCTTAAGTGACAGAAATATCATGCAAATCGGTGTGAATGAGAGTTTGACAGAAGCCACAGCCGTCAAAACGATCGAACGAAAAGGGATAAAGTTCGGATTTGCGTCCTGCGCTTTTGGTACCAACGGCCACGCGCTTCCAGAAGGTCAAAAGCAGAGCATCAATATCGCCAAGCTGACTTCAAAACATCAAGCGCCGGACACCACCCTTCTAAAGACACAGATCTCGAACGCAAAAGCGGCTGGCTGTGATCTGGTTATTGGGATTATTCATTGGGGTCATGAGTTCGAGCTGTTCCCGCGCCGAGCGCAGCAAGAGGCCGCACAGGACTTGGCCGAATTCGGAGCTGATCTTATCGTCTGCCACCACCCCCATGTCCCTCAGCCGATTCAGCTGTATCGCACGCAGACCGGAGATCGGACGGTGCCAATCGCCTATTCCCTAGGAAGTCTGCTGTGGGGTTTCGCCGATAGAGACATTGCCAGCAGCACGATTATGCAGATTGAAGTACAAAAGACTGAGGGCAAGGCCGAAATAACAAATCTGAAGGCGACGCCAGTGCGTTGGCATGCCCATGAGATTGACGGTAACGTCTTTCAGAAGGTGGCGCGATCAGAAGGCTGATAGTGGTCAGGGCCCAATCTCGGCCATCAATGCCGAATGTCTATGCGTATAGGCACATCTTACTTCAACGGGTGGCCGCAATTTGATCTGCAGCCCTTCCATAATAACCCTGTCCGGGCGGCCGAAGAATTTTGTCGCCTCGGCCTCGGAAAAGCCCGCGATCTGGGTGGCTTCCATCCAGGCGCTGATCTTGTCGGCCTTTTTGATTTGCCGTTTAACCGTTTTAGGCACCGCAGCGGGCAGGCCAAACCGGATGTGGATCGCCGCAGCCAGCCGGTCATCCAGTGCGCCATAGTCGGGACCGACAGCGGATTTGACCGGAGAGATCATATCTCCGATCACGTATTCCGGCGCATCGTGTAGCAGGGCCGCCAGCCGCCATTTGACCGGTGCCTTGGGGGCAATACGACCAAAAAGCTCTTCGACCAACAGCGAATGCTCGGCCACCGAATAGGCGAAATCCCCATGTGTCTGCCCGTTCCAGCGGGCCACAAAGGCCAGCCCATGCGCGATATCCTCAATCTCGATATCCACCGGTGTTGGGTCCAGCAGGTCCAGCCTGCGCCCGGACAGCATTCTTTGCCATGCGCGGGGTTGTGTTGCCATTCTGCCATGCCTTGTGAAGTGGGACACATTAAGTTCGCATTTTTGTGGTAAGCTGTACCTGTCAAGATCACCAGCTGCCAACTTTTTCTTGAGCAATCGTGCTTTGAACAAGCGCGCGGTGATACCGACATTTGTACCGAGGGGGGCGCATGCTCCTCCCGGTGTGCCCCTCTCGGACGTAACTCGTATCGAAAGGAGCTTGCTATGTTCAAGCGTTTGTTAGGAATTGCTCTGGCCTTTGGTATGGCCGCCACTGCACCGCCTGCCTTTGCCCAGCAAAGCTGTGCGCTGCGTGATCAACTGATTTCAACGCTACAGGACAATTATTCCGAGGAACTGGCCTTTGGCGGATTGCAAAAATCCCGTGGCTCGCAATCGGTGATGGAGGTCTGGACCTCTCAGGAAACGGGTAGCTATACCGTTTTGGTGACACGTCCGAACGGCATCAGCTGCATTGTCGCCGTTGGGACTGACTTTTTCCAAGCGATCCCCAAAATCAAGGTAGAGGGCATACCAAGTTGATTTTGGCGGCTTAAAACCCCGTTTCCGGCCATCTGCGTTGCCACGTCCCAAAAGGGATGCTAGGGCAACCCGGATTGAATTATACCGGAATGGAGCACCTGATGGCCGGGGACTATATCGTCAAAGACATTTCGCTGGCCGGGTTTGGCCGCAAAGAACTGGATATTGCAGAGACCGAGATGCCGGGCCTGATGGCCCTGCGCGCGGAATACGGTAACGCAAAGCCCCTGAAGGGCGCGCGTATTGTCGGGTCGCTGCACATGACCATCCAGACAGCCGTTCTGATCGAAACACTTGTGGCGCTGGGCGCGGATGTGCGTTGGGCGTCGTGCAACATCTTCTCAACCCAGGACCACGCGGCGGCGGCGATTGCCCAAGCCGGTATCCCGGTGTTCGCCATCAAGGGCCAGACTCTGGAAGAGCATTGGGATTATCTGGACAAATCCTTCCTGTTCACCGACGGCCCCAACATGATCCTGGACGATGGCGGCGATGCGACGCTGTATATCCTGCTGGGCGCCCGCGCCGAAGCGGGCGAAGACATCATCCCCGTACCGGGCTCGGAAGAGGAAGAGGTGATCAAAAAGCAGATCGCCAAGCGGATGGCCGCGTCCCCCGGCTGGTTCACCAAAATGCGCGACCAGATCCAGGGCGTGTCCGAAGAAACCACGACCGGTGTGAACCGCCTGTATCAGCTGGTGAAAGACGGCCAACTGCCGTTCCCAGCGATCAACGTCAACGACAGTGTCACCAAGTCGAAGTTCGACAACAAATATGGCTGTAAGGAATCGCTGGTCGACGGTATCCGCCGCGCCACCGACACTATGATGGCTGGTAAAGTTGCCGTGGTCTGTGGCTATGGTGACGTGGGCAAAGGCTCGGCCGCGTCGCTGCGCGGTGCCGGTGCCCGTGTGAAAGTGACCGAAGTTGATCCGATCTGCGCCCTGCAGGCCGCGATGGACGGGTTCGAGGTTACGCTGCTGGAAGACGAAGTTGACAGCGCGGATATCTTCATCACCACGACCGGCAACAAGGATGTGATCCGCATCGAGCATATGCGCGCGATGAAGGACATGGCCATCGTCGGCAACATTGGTCACTTTGACAACGAAATTCAGGTGGCTAGCCTGAAGAACCACAAGTGGACCAACATCAAGGAACAGGTGGACATGATCGAGATGCCCTCGGGCAATCGTCTGATCCTGCTGTCCGAAGGCCGCCTGCTGAACCTGGGCAACGCCACCGGTCATCCGTCTTTTGTGATGTCGGCTTCGTTCACCAATCAGGTGTTGGCCCAGATTGAGCTGTTCACCAAAGGCGATCAGTACGAAAACAAGGTCTACATCCTGCCTAAACATCTGGACGAGAAGGTTGCACGCCTGCATCTGGACCGTATCGGCGTGAAGCTGACGCAGATGGACAGCGAACAGGCATCGTATATCGGTGTGAATCCGGAAGGCCCCTATAAGCCTGAACATTACCGCTATTGATTGCGGGTCAGGCATGACCAAACCTTCTGGACGCCGTCGGATATTGCATCTGGCGGCGTCTCTCGTTTTCTCAGCACTCGCCTTGGTGGTTTTGATGGGTGGGGGTGGCTACTGGCTTTTGTCCCACCCGCAATCACCGGTTCCGGACCACTGGAACCCTTTGCGAGATCTGACCATTACGGCTCGGGTCACGCCGGTCACACCTGTGCAAATGCGACGAGCTTTGGCCGATGAAACGCAGTGCAGGGCCGCATTGGCCGGGGCGGGGGTAAGCTTTTCACTGGTCGAGGATCTGATTGTCGACGAGAAATGCGGAATAGCCGGGCGCGGGGTTCTCTCGGGCTTAACCACGGCCAGCGTCAATGGCGTCGAGACCCGTTGTGCCACGGCTCTGCGAATGGCCATGTGGGAACACCATGTGGTCCAACCGGCCGCGCGCGAGATGTTGGGCAGCAGGGTGCGCAGCTTGCGCCACCTGGGCAGCTATAGCTGCCGGCGAATGCGCACCGCGCAGGGAAAGGACAGCGGTTGGAGCAGTCATGCCACCGCTGATGCCATCGATATTGTCGGGGTCGAGTTGGCAGATGGGCGAAGCCTGAGCCTGCTGTCGGACTGGACAACACCCGGACCCGAAGCAGATTTTCTACACCGGATTGGCCGGGGTGCATGCGAATGGTTTCGGGTGGTACTTGGGCCAAACTACAACCGGCTGCATGCGGACCACTTCCATCTTCAGGGACCGGGTTGGGGATATTGCAGATAACCACCGGTCGGTTAGTAGGTGCCATGTCGGCGCGCTGCACTGGTTTCAACATTTTCCCGCTGCGCCCTAAATCCAAACCACCTGACCCTTGCAGAAGGCCAGAATCAGGCATTGTGGTACGCGGAGTCTATCTGTGCTGCCATAATTTCGCTTACGGGGAATGACCTGAAATTTTCCCTTTGTGTAAACAGAACAACTGACTAACCTTCCGACACCTGTTCATAGGCGCATTGAAAATCGCAGCCAAAGCTGCTCAACGGGAGAAATATTCATGGGAAAACGCGACGAACTGATCGCCAAATACGCAGATGATCTGAAAAACAAATGCGGGATGGACCCCGACATGGACCTCTTGACCAAGGTCACAATCGGATGTGGTCCGGCGATTTATGACGCCGACGCGTCGACCGTGGCAGCCACTCAGTCAGGTGAGCTTGAGACCGTCAAAAACAACTTCCTGGTCAAGAAACTGGGCCTTTCCGACGGCCCCGAGTTGATGGAAGCGATCAACAAGGCGCTGGAAACCTATGGCATGTCCGAGCGTAACAAGTATCGTGCTGTCGTTTACTATATGCTGACCAAGCATTTCGGCAAAGAGTCGGTCTATAGCTAAATCCGGGTTTCGACCAATCAGCGCCCGCCCGATCTGTGGCGGGCGTTTCCAATTTTAGGTACTTGTTGTTTGTGCCAAACCGGCCAAATGGGCTAGTGTCAGTTTGTGACCAGGACGGTCAGAACCGAAATTCTATACGCGTGTGGTGAGTCGGGAGCACGCGGGGTAGGGAAGGTTCTGCATCTGTCAGGACCTTCCCTTTAATCAATCCGACTTCGTCTGCCCCAGATCGCAGATCACCTGCCACTCGGCATCGCTGACCGGTTGTACGGACAGGCGGGAATTCTTGACCAGAACCATCTCATCCAGACGTTCATCCACTTTGATCTGATCCAGCGTGACCGGGATGGTGAACGGGCGCACGGCTTTGATATCCACACATTCCCAACGCTCATCCTCGGTGGTGCTGTCTGGATGGGCTTCGGCGCAAACCTCAACGATGCCGACAATCGCCTTGTCTTTTTGCGAATGATAGAAAAAACCACGGTCGCCCACGGCCATCTGCCGCATGAAATTGCGTGCCTGATAGTTGCGCACCCCATCCCATTCTTCGCCCTCTGCGCCCTTGGCGACTTGCTGGTCCCAACTCCAGGTCGAGGGTTCGGATTTGAACAGCCAATACGCCATCAGCCGACCACCTTTTTCCAGACGATCAGATCAACCGACTGGAACAGACCTGCTTTGGCATAGGGATCTTTGTCGGCCCAGTTTTGCGCCGCCGTCATATCCTCGACCTCGAGGATGATCAGTGATCCGATCATCGCATCGCCTTCCAGAAGGGGTCCGGCCTGGGCAACAACACCGGTTTCTTCGATATAGGCAAGATGGGCGGAACGGTTATCCAGCCGGGTTTGCAGCGCGTCGGGTTTATCCTTGGCGACAAGGGCGATCAGCATGTTATTCCTCCTTCAGGGGTCGGTTCAGCAGCCAGCGCATGGCTTCACCAACGCTGCATTCTCCGGTGCTTATTTCTGACACGATGGTGCTAATGGGCATGTCCAAATCTTCTGCTTTGGCAATTTTGGCCAAAGCCTTGGCCGTGGCAACACCTTCGACGGTTGTGTTTGTGTCAAAAGCATCCTGACGCCCAAGCGACAGGCCAAATCGATAGTTCCGGGACAGTTCGGAACAGCAGGTCAGTACCAGATCACCCATACCCGACAGGCCCATCAATGTTTCAGGGCGGGCCCCGCGCATCAGCGCAAAGCGCTGCATCTCGGCAAAGCCCCGCGTCATAAGGGCGGCCCGGGCGCTTTCGCCCATGCCCTCGCCAATACAGGCGCCGCATCCGATGGCCATGACGTTTTTCAGGGCCCCGCCGAGCTCGGCGCCAACAGTATCCGCAGTGCGATAGAGGCGCAGATTTGTGGTGCTCAATTCATGCTGCAGGTCACGGCCAATCGCATCATCCGCACAAGCGAGGGTCAATGCGGTGGGAAGGCCGCGCGCGATGTCGTCCGCAAAGCTTGGCCCGGTCAACAGCGCAGCGCGTGCCTCTGGGACGGATTCACGGATAACGGAAACCGGCCCAAGGCCCGAGGTCAGCTCTATCCCTTTGCAGCAGGCGACCAGCGTTTTATCTCTGAGGGTAGCGGAATGCGCACACAACGCGCTCCGCAATTTCTGCATCGGCACGGACAGGAGGATGATTTCGCTTTCTGCCGCCAGATCAGCGTCCGAAGTAACCGTAATCGCCTTGGGCAAAGGTGCATTCGGCAGGCGCGCGCTGTTTACGCGATGGTTCTGCATCATCTGGGCCTGTTCCGGATCCCGAGCCCATAGCGTGACGGGGCCTTTCCCGGCCAGCGAAATCGCCAGAGCTGTTCCAAACGCTCCGGACCCCAGAACCGACACGCTCATGCTTTGGCTCCTTTTTTGCCGCTGCCCAACATGGCCGGGCTGGTTTGATCCAGAGGCCAACGCGGACGCGCGGTCAGGGTCAGATCATCGCGGGCACCCGTGCGGAAACGTTCAATTCCGGCATAGGCGATCATGGCGGCATTGTCGGTGCACAGGGCTAACGGAGGGGCGGTAAATCGGGCACCTTTTTCGACGCAGATAGACTCTAACACGGTACGAATGGCTGTATTTGCCGCAACGCCGCCCGCAACAGACACAACCGCCTCCGCAGGGCCTTCCAATCGGTAAAGGTCGATTGCGCGGCAGGTTTTCTCGGCCAAAGTGTCCACGATCGCCTGTTGGAACCCGGCGCAAAGATCGGCGCGGTCCTGTCGCGTCAGGCCACCTTTTTCGGCCACGATCTGGTCGCGCATTCGCATCAGCGCGGTCTTGAGCCCGGAAAAGGACAAATCGCAACCCGGACGGTCCAGCAGTGGCCGCGGAAACCGGAACCGTTTGGGATCGCCCGTGCGGGCTTCGACCTCGACCGAGGGGCCACCGGGTTGCGGCAGGCCCAGCAGGCGGGCTGTCTTGTCAAAGGCCTCGCCCGGGGCATCGTCGATGGTGCCGCCAAGGCGGGTGAACTCCTCGGGCCCATGGGCAATCAGGTATTGGCAGTGTCCGCCCGAAACCAGCAGCATCAGATAGGGAAACGCGATCCCGTCCGTCAGGCGTGGCGTCAGCGCGTGACCGGCCAGATGGTTGACTCCGATCAATGGCAGGCCCGTGGCGGCACTGATCCCTTTGGCGCACATGACGCCCGACATAACCCCCCCAATCAGGCCGGGACCGGCGGTTACGGCAATAGCGTCCATGTCGGCAAGGCCCAAACCTGCGGCCTCTAACGCCTGCATCACACAGGTATCCAGCTTTTCCGCATGGGCGCGGGCGGCAATCTCAGGCACCACGCCACCAAATGCGCTGTGCAATTCGGTCTGGCCATAGACAACCGAGGACAGCACCTCGGCGGCTGTATCATCGGATTGGCGCACGACTGCGGCGGCCGTGTCATCACAGCTGCTTTCCAACCCGAGGACAGTAAGTGTTTGCACCATTGGCCTGATCCGTTACACCTTGGTTGCCAAGCGGGGTATCACCCTGCGCGGATGCAAACAATCCCAAGGCCGAAGGCGCCAACTGTTGTATTTGTTGATGACCCGCCCGCGCGCTGCGTCTGAAAGGTTCGTCGCGCAGTTGCCAACCCGCATCAGAAGCCGGGTAGAGGTTATCCATTCGCCGATCCTGGAAATAAAACCTTTGGCGGTGCAAGTGCATGCGGATGAAGCAAAGGGGCTGATCTTTACTTCGGCCAACGCCGTTAATGCGGCGATGTCTTTAGATGTATCTCGAAAGATGCCGGCCTTTTGTGTGGGTCCTGTTACCACCGGAACGGCCAAAGGCGCTGGCTGGGATGCCCGGATGGTGGGTGCTACCGCCGAAGAGCTGATTGCAAACCTGCTAAAGCACCGGCCCCAAAGCCCGCTGCTTCATCTTCGGGGGGAACACAGCCGTGGTAACATTGCTGAACGGTTGACCGAATCCGGTCTGGCTGTGCGTGAACAGCCTGTCTATAAACAGCACCTGTTACCGCTCACAGATCGGGCAGGCGCCGTTGCTGAGGGCAATGAACCGGTGATTGCCCCCATATTTTCACCCAGAACAGCGCGACAATTTGCCGACATCTGGGTGGGTTCGGCACCACTTTGGCTGGCTGCAATCAGCGAGGCCACGGCTGAACCCCTTTATTCCTTGGATTATGTCCGCCTGAAGATTGCCAAAGAGCCGACACCGAAGAAAATGCGGAAAGCCGTTAAAAAGCTTGTGAAACATGCGATGCGGGTTGAGGGCGGCGAGGCCACAGATTAACTTAGTCTGGTTAGTTGTTCAGGTTGTTTTGGATTCGAAAAGGGGAACATTGCGGTGGCTGGTAAGAAGAAAACCGATCAAAAGCCGGAAGATGACCCCAAGGCTGAGGCAGTCGAGGACATTGTCCAGACCCCGGATGAGGCACCTGTTGACGATGCTGCCCCCGTAGAAGAAACGCCTTCCGAAGCCGAAGCCGAAGCCGAAGCCGAAGCCGAAGCCGAAGCCGAAGCCGAAGCCGAAGCCGAAGCCGAAGCCGAAGCCGAA
>NZ_JBXWPN010000011.1:0-162764 GCF_059611885.1 Ruegeria sp. CDSA193
GAAGCACCGTGGAAGCAAGCAGTACGAGAAAAACACTGTGACGGACCCGTAATAGATAATGCCAACCCGTAGGAAACGGGCAGCAATGTTGGTGACGCACCCTCGCTGCCTGACCCGCTCAACGTGAGACCCTTGGCGTTGAAGAAGGCGAAGGGATACCATGATCCTGTGTTAGGTCTGCTAGGTGCCAAGGGACTGCAAGGCCCGAAACACCGGGTGGAAGAGCTGAAATTGATTTAGACATTCTTCCCTAAGACCTGCCTGGGTTACGGTGGGTTGGGCGGTAAGATCCGTCCAAACGGTAAGCCCCTTGCGGCGCAGAAGGTCCAGATGGGGGTGATCACTCGCATAGCCTGACGGTCCGCGCTTCAACTCGGGCTCGCTGATCCTGACATTCCTGGCCGTAAGGTCATTGATTATTGCCATGAGATCATTGCCCGCTGGTCCTGCTACGCCGGTCCGATACCTCTCTAGGGCTGCTTTTACATATTGGAAGACGCCGCACCCAAGGGACAGGCAATCCGGGGACAGCCCGAAATGCCAAAGCGGGGGCTGGTCTCCGCAATCCCAGGGTACGAAAGACATGCGCAGATGAGGATTATAGGGTGACTTGTCGTTTGATAACCGCACGTCTCGATGAATACGGTAGATCTTGGCCGAATGGGGCATGTGCGTCATTTCGGCCAGCGCCTGTGACATCTGAGCCGCAAATTGTTCTGCGGGCTGCTTGATCGCAGCCTCATAGATCTGTTTGTTGGCGTGAAACCACTCGCGTCGGTTATTGGCTCGCAGATCAGAAAGAAACTGAAGGGCCTCGGGCGAAAAGCAGCGGAACTGATCCATCATCTTCTCCTGATATTCAACTTTTCGGCGGCAGGCTGGCGGCGTGCGCCAGGCACAGGCTCAGCCAGTCACCCAGCGCAGCCGGATCGCAGTTGGCCTCGTCTACAACGACAAACCCACCGAGTTTTCGCTTTCCGTGGACAATCGGGTTTGCAAACGGATTAGAAAGCGCCTCGGTCTCTTTGGCCTTGCCGACACGGAACATGAACCGTCCAAACCCGTCTTTGTCGCGGCGCGCGCCGCACAACATATTGCCGTTCAGAAAAAAGCAGGTGCCACCCATCATCCGCATTTCGGAAATTCCAATATGCGCCTCGAGGGCGAGGCGCATACGTTGATTCAGGTGTTCATCATTTGGCATCAGACTGATCCCACCAATTGCCAAAGAATTGACAGGGACAAGACGAGCATCACCAATGTTGTCAGTGCGGCACCGATCACCCGACCTTTGCCGTCGGGGGTGGAACGCAGGCTGACATAATGCACGGCGCGAGCCACCAACAGCACAAGACCGCATCCCCCGACCAGCCAGTCTGAGGCACCGGCAATCTCCGCCCCCGCCAAAGCCAGCAGGGCCAGTGGAACATATTCAGTAAAGTTCCCATGTGCCCGAATCCGCCGCAGCAGCTCGTCGTCATCCCCGTGCAGCAGTAAAACTCCGGTCTGGGATCGTCTGATGCCTACAAGAATTCCCATCGGAATACTCATAAGCACAAAGATTGCTGTAACAAGCAGAGCGATTTGCGGTGTGTGTTCCATGGGAATTCTCCTGTCTGCCCAAGATTAAGACGCCATGCTTTCATAAGTAATCAACGCAAACCGTGCGCCTTGTGGGTCGTTCAGAGTGGCCATCCGGCCGACCCCGGGCATATCTATGGCGTGTTGCAAGACTGAGGCTCCCTGTGCAACTGCGGCTGCTAGGCTGTTATCGACATCAGCAACCGTAAAATAGATCGTCCAGTTTCCATCCGTCTCGGGCATGGGCGAGAACCCTCCGATTGGCGTTTCACCAACCACCGCGGCGGCATAGCTTGACCCGTCCTGCATCGGCATCTCGTTAATGTTCCAGCCCAGCACATTTTTGTAGAATTGCTTGGCCTTGGTCTGGTCTGGCCCGGAATGCCCGATCCAGCCCGAGTTTCCAACGGTGGTCATGTCCAGAATGCTCATCTTTATCTCCCTTTGATTGCCCGCTGCATGCGGGACTGAACAAAGGACGCGTGAGGATCGGCCTTTCCTACAACTGGTTCAAATCTTTTTCACAGGCGGCGATTTCTTTCAGTACCGCCACACGTTCCGGTCCCGTCGGGCCGAGGTTCAGAACACGGTTAAGGGACTGGATCGCGGCGGGAAGATCGCCGATCTCTCGCAACATTGCCGCGCGCAAGGCATGGAACCAGCGATAAGACGCCAGATCATTCGCCACGGCATCCAACGCAACAAGCGTGCGGCGTGGGCCATGAACCCTGGACCCGGCGGCGATCTGGTTCAGGCGGATAACCGGCGAGGGCTGGAGGCGATAGAGCGCGGCATAATGCGCCTCGATCAGAGACCAGTCGGTATCTTCTGTCGATTTGGCATGCGCATGAACGGCGGCGATTGCGGCCTGAATACCGTAAACACCCACTTGGTTCAGCCGTTCGGCCTTTTGCATCAGGGCTGTCGCTTCGGCGATGTTGGCCTTGTCCCAAAGGGCCCTGTCCTGATCTTCCAAGGCTACAAGATCACCTTGATCGTCTAGCCGTGCTTCACGACGGGCATGTTGCTGAAGCAACAGGGCCAGCAGTGAAATCTGCTCGGCCATCGTCGGGAACAAGGCAACCAGCAGCCGGGCCAGACGTATCGCCTCATCGCATAGTTTGAGCCGGATTTGCACCGGGCCACCCGAGGTTGACCAGCCTTCGTTGAACATCAGGTAGATCATCAAAGACACTTCGCCCAAACGCGCAGCCCGCTCCTGTGGCGTGGGTGTTTCAAAAGCGACAGAACTTCCTGCGATCCTTTTCTTGGCGCGGGTAATTCGCTGTTCCATTGCCTTTGTACTGACAAGGAAACCACGGGCGATTTCTTCCACACGCAACCCGGCAACAATTTTTAGGGCCAGCGCAATCTGGTCTTGCCGGCTTAGGTCCGGGTGACAACAGATGAACAGCAGGCGCAGAACATCGTCGCGCAGCTCGTCCGGATCTGGTGGGTCATCAGCCATGGAATGAAATTCTTCCCTGTGGCGGGTCAGGATTGCGCTGCGGCGTTGGGATTTGCGCAAACCATCCAGCCCGGCATTACGGGCGGTGGTCAAAAGCCAAGCCAGCGGATCGCGCGGCGCGCCTTGTTTGCCCCATACGGTCAGGGCCTTTAGACACGCTTCGGCAAATGCATCTTCGGCAAGGTCGATGTCCCGGAAATACCGCGTCAGGGCCGCGATGGCCTGCGGGCGTTGCTGCAAGAACGTGGCCTCTAGCCAATCCGACACGCGGTCAATCCAAGGTCATCGACCCGCCTGCCCAGGCGGCGGGGCGGACCTCAAGCCGGGCAACAGGTGACGAGATCATTCGCGCATGTTCAAGCGCCTCATCCAGATCGTTGAACTCGGCCAGATATAAGCCCAGAAAACTTTCTTTCGTCTCAGCGAACGGGCCGTCGACGATCATAGGTTGCAGAGCCTCGGCAGCCGCGGGTTCGACTGTGACAGCCGTAGTCGGGGGCATCAGTTTGACGGACAGGAAATCCCCGCGCTGCCTGAGGGCATTCTGTAGCACCGTATGTCCAGCCATGACATCGTCCTGACGGTCCTGTGGCAACGCTTCGAACACACCCGCCTGACCATAGATCGAGATTGCATAGATCATTTTTACCTCCGCGATGTTGGTTTCATCCTGCTAGGACGCGCGAGCCTTTGCAAATCCGACACTCATTTCACCGATCTGCACAGTTTCTGCAGATCTTCTGCACCCGAGCTTCCTGACCTTTGGGTCAAACCAGTCCCTTAAAACACAAGAGGGAAGAAATGGCGCAGCAACTTATAATATCTGGAGTTCCGAATTCTGTGGCGCTGGACGCTTGGTGGCTGTCGGAAGAGACGGTGATTTCAGGCACCAAGGGCCCGCCGGGTTCAACCCTGGCGTTTGCCACCGATGGTCGCGCATGGCGCGTGATCGGGTTTATCTTGCTGGTCGCGCTGGCGGATTACCTGTTCTGGGGACATCAGGCGGGTGTGTCTCTGGCGGTCTTTGCTGTGGCGGTCTTTTTGTGCGGCCTGCCCGCGGATCGGTCTGGCAAAGGGGTGCTTATGCCCGCAACGGTTTTGGTGCTGAGTGTTTTGCCGGTCGTGGATTTCGTTCAACCATTATCGGTCGCGTTTCTTTTGTCCGGGCTCGTCCTTGCGATTGTCTGGGTCAGGCACCCGAAAGGCCAGGTTCTGGAACTGCTTTTGCTGGCGCTGGGGTTTCTGACTGATCTTCCAAAGAACTGGCTTGGCCCGGTCCGCGCGATACCCGGCCTGAAAACCACGATTGTCAGCGATGCCGGAGGCGGCTGGAAGCGGGTTCGGCAGTTCCTGCGCAACTGGGGTCTGCCGATTGGCGGGACGATGGTTTTTGTGACCCTGCTCGCCGAGGCGAACCCGGTATTCCAATCCCTTGTCACCCCAGATATCGCTTTCGGTCAACTGCTGCAGCGCGCCATGTTCTGGGGCGGGATTGCGCTGATCATCTGGCCGTTTGTTGACAATCACCCGCTTCGCGGACTGAACCCGCGACCATTCGCAGGCCCTCAGACGATCCCCGGCCTCAACGGTGGTTCGGTCCTGCGGGCGCTCTGGGTGTTCAATGCACTGATTGGTGTTCAGACTGTGCTGGACCTTTCGATTCTGCTGGGCGGGGCCTCATTGCCCGAGGGGATGAGCTATGCATCCTATGCCCATCGCGGCGCATATCCGTTGCTGGTAACGGCGCTGCTGGCCGGTGCATTCGCCCTGGCGGCGCGGCCGTTTCTGGATGAAAATCGGGTGCTGAAACCGCTGATGGTGTTGTGGCTGGCACAAAATGTGGCTCTGTGCGGTGCGGCATTGATGCGTCTGGATTTATATGTCGGCACCTATGGCCTGACCTACCTGCGTATCTATGCGCAGATCTGGATTGGTCTTGTTGCGGCAGGTCTGGCGCTGGTTGGGTGGCAAATAGCGTTCAGGAAATCCAATAGTTGGTTGATCGCGCGAACCGGCATTCTGAGCGTTCTGGTCCTCTATTGCGCCAGTTTTGTGAATTTTGCCCATGTGATCGCGACCCGAAACCTGAAACTGTCCGAACCGGACTATGCCTATCTGTGTTCGTTGGGGCCCATGACCGGGATGCATATCAGCTACGGGTATCCGAATTCGTTGTGCTATTTTGAAGCTGACCCGATCAACAGCTGGCAGGAATGGGGCTTTCGAAAGTGGCGCCTGTCCCGCTATGGTGCCGATCTGAGCAGTATCGGTCCGGGTATATGAATATCTTAGTTGTCGATGATGATCCGCGGTTGCGTGAAGTTGTGCGTCTGGGGCTGGAACGCGCTGGCTACAGCGTTTCGACCGCCGCCAACGGTCAGGAAGCCGTAATCAGCACGTTTCGCGACGAACCGGACCTGATCGTTCTGGATGTTGGCCTGCCCGAACTGGATGGCTTTGCCGTATGCCAGAAAATTCGAACCCGTTCGGACGTCCCGATCCTGTTCCTGACCGCCCGCGATGATGAGGTCGACCGGATTCTGGGGCTGGAGCTTGGGGCCGATGACTACGTGACCAAGCCTTTCAGCCCGCGCGAACTGGTGACGCGGGTCAAGGTGATCCTAAGGCGTGCCAATCGCGTTCAGACCGCGCCGGGTATCCTGCGGCACGGCCTGCTGAGCCTGGACCGGACGGCCAGAAACTGTGCTTGTCACGGTGCTGAAATCGCCCTGACCGGGACCGAGTTTCAGATCATGGCTTTGTTGCTGGACAACCCCGAACGCCTTGTCTCTCGCAGGGCCCTGATTGCCGAGATATGGGGCGCGCGCAGTCAGGTCTCGGACCGGACGTTGGACAGCCATCTGCGGAACTTGCGGAACAAACTGGCGCAGGTTGGATTGCCCGACGCGGTGGAAACCGTGCATGGTCAGGGTATCCGGATGCGGAGGCTGGGGTGACCCGGCGCTGGCGGCCCTCCTTGGGATTTGTGCTGGGCGGTGCGCTGGTCGGAACTTTGGGCCTGTCTTTCGCGGGTCTGGTGGCGCTGCGCTATCTGGGGCCGGAATTCGGCTTTCGGAATTCCGCTCTGGTTCTGGGCGGGGTGATCTTTCTGGCCACGTCGGGGCTGGGCTGGTTGCTGGTGCGCCTGCTGCTGCGCCCGATCAAATCCCTGCAGGCCTATGCCGGGGCGCAAGAGGCGGGTACCCAGGCGGCCTCAATCCAGCATTTCGGCACCAAAGAGCTGCACCAGACCGCAACTCAGGTCGTCACCATGGCCGAGGCGCTGCGCGACCGCGAGGCGACCATCCGGTCTTATACCGATCACGTCACGCATGAGCTGAAATCGCCGGTAACCGCAATCCGCGCGGCGGTTGAGATGCTACAGGACACCCCGGATGGCAGCGATGACTCCAAAGCCCTAATCGCGCAGATCGACGGGGCGCGGGAGCAGATCGAGACCCAGCTTGTAGCACTTCGGGATGCCGCCCGTGCGCGTGAGGCCCGATATGTCGGCACGACAACCCTGCGCGATGCGCTGCCGGCGGCGCAGCTAGAACTAAACCTGTCCGGGGCTAATGATATCGCAATCCCGATCTCGGCAGAGGGGTTGCGGATCGTTCTGGGCCATATTCTGCAAAACGCCAAAGATCATGGGGCCAGCGCGGTGGATCTGCGTTCCGAAGAAGCTGGAAATGCGGTTATTCTGACCGTGTCCGACAATGGGGCGGGGATTTCGCCCGGTAACGTCGACCGCGTGTTCGATCCATTCTTTACCACCCGCCGGGAAAGCGGCGGGACCGGTATGGGTCTGGCTATTGTCCGTAACATCCTGTCTGCGCATCGCGGTGAAATCGAAAACCTGCCCGCCCCATGTGGCGCGTGCTTTGAATTGCGGTTCTTCAGGTTCTAATCGGGGCCATAGGTCATTCGTGTATTGGCCCCGAATGTTTGACAGAATTGATCACTGTCGGGCAGGCAGTGGAAGGCAACCAGGCAGGCCCGCAGGCAGGACCAGCCGTGCCCCTTGCCGGTAAAGCGATTGGGCGAACCCGCTGCTATCCGATGTGACCGTGACACTGACTTGCGAAGAGTCGATGACCGCCACATCATCCGCTAGATTTCGCATCAACCCCTCTGAGGGAAAGACCACGACATAGGCAGGGGCCTCGTCCGTTATCAATGCGACGACCACCAGAACCGACAGCCATCCAAGCACCATAAGGGGGATGGTTGTCAGGAGTGATCTAATAGTCATGGATATGCTCAAGCGTCAGGCCGTCCCCCTGGATCTGGCGCAGACGCTGAGAGAGGTCCGGAACCTTGACCAGTATCAGATGACGATAGTCCCCGAACCCTTGTCGTTGGGCGCTGGAGATTGCATCCGGCGCAGTTGGTTGATCCGACAGGGCGGTGAACAGAATGTCGTCATTGCCAGCGATCTCGACAATCTCGACCCCCGCGCTGGCCATTTCCGCCAGTAGGTTGGTCAGGGTGCGGTAGCGCGGCGTTTCGATCTCAACTCCGTTTGGGCCTTCAGAGATAACCTTCACGCCGGGATAGGCAGACAGGCTGTCTGCACTGGCGCCGGTGATGATCATCCTCAGCGTCAGCTCATCAGCGCCGACCTGCGCAACCGCCTGTTCGATCACGCCCGCATAGGCCTGTTTGGCACCGTATTCCAGACCCAGCGCAATCGCTCTCTCGCTGTCGCGCAGGCTGCCGCTGTTTTGTTCGACCAGGCTCTGGGCGTCGTCGGCGAAGGGCCATTTATACCACGGAACCTGTTGTAGGAACTCGGCATATACGGCGGCCTGCTGTGCCGACAAATCATCCAGAGGTGCCCGCTGTGGGCCCCGCAAGGCAGAGGCCAGCCGACCGAGGGTTTCCTCATAGGCAGCCTTCAGCGCCAGCTCGGCGGAAAAGCTGGCACCGATCACATAGACCATCTGTTTGGTGGCCCCATCAACCTGACCGAGAGCGGAGGCGTTCCGGTTCAGGTCGCAAAGTGACCCCCAAAACCCGGTGATACTGCTCCAGAACCCGTAATCATGGGGGTCCTGAGTGCGCAGAACCTCGGCGTAATCCTCGTATGCGTGGACAATGTGCCACTCGGGATAAGTCATCAGCGTGCGGGTTTCGGCCCGGTGATGTGCCGGGTCGATCAGCGTGGCATAGGCCAGCGGCTGATCCGCGCCACGACAGCTTGTTTCCACATAAAGGATCGGAGCAGCCAGCGCGATCCCGGCGAGGATCAACACCAGAATCAGCCGTTTGGTCCACCACAGCAGGAACCTCATGCGGTGTGTCTCCGGTCCCGCAGCCCGGCCCAGGCGGCAACGCCGCCAAGCGCCAGATGCGGCAGGTTGGCAAACAGGCGGGGCAGGGACAATTCCGGCCCGGCCGATGGGTTTGTAAAGATACCCAGATCAAGATAGCCATAACCGGTGAAAAACCCGAACACGCCGTCCCCCAGATAAGCCAGCCCGAACAGGATCAGAAAGCTACGAGCCGCGCGGTGTGACAACAGCCCGGCGATCAGCGCCCAAAGGGCCGAGGCCACGTGCAGCGCATCGTCATAGATATCCAGTGCGAAAATGCCAAAGGCCAGACCATCCTGATCCGTCAGGCCGGGAATATAGTTCAGCGATGCGGCAATCATCAGCGCGACAAAGTAAATCAGACAGAGTTTTTGAAGGTTGCTCATAGACGCCCCAGATAGCTGTCCCAAAGGTTGTTCCGCAGAACCAGTTGCGGATCAAGCTCTCGTTTTGCCTGCGCAAACCCTTCCGCATTGGAGTAGGCTGCAGTCAGTTGATCCAGTGTCGCGTGTGGCCTGTACGGCAGGTAATAGGTTCCGCCAATCGCCACGATCCCGTCGATCAGCGCCCGGGTCATCCGCGCCATATCGGCTTCGCCGCGTTCGGTCAGCTCCTGGCTGAACGACATGACAGCGGCGATCCGCGGTTCGCTTGCATAGGACAGAACAGCCTGATCGTCCTGTGCGACATAGCGCAGCGTTACGTTCAGAAACTCTTGATACGAGGCCGGAATTACCGCGCGACACACTGATAAGAAATCGTCGAACGCATCGAACCCCACGAAATACTCGTGCAGGACGTCGGTCCGATCCGGGTTGCGGTCGTCCAGAGTCACAACCGGTTCGTTGATCAAAGTGTTCCGCGTCGCCTCACCCGAACCCAGCGCTGGGCCCAGCCGTGTTTCATTCCACCAACGGAAGGATTTGAAGGGCTCGCTGCCCAGTTGAGCCCGGTACAGACGGCTGGCCGCATGCGACATCCACCCCGACCCGGACGCTGGTGGCAGGTCCGACTGGTCCGAGCCTTCGCGATATGTCACCAATAGCGCTTTCTCGAAAAACGCATCGCGTTCAACATTCAGGCGGCCATAGGCCATTGTGACCGCCGAGTTGTCAATCGCCGCACGAAAGGCCGAGGCAAACGCTCCTGCTTCCAGAATGTCGAAACCCGGCGTCAGGAGTGAATTTGGAACCATCTCGACCTCAAGGTCCACGATCACGCCGATCAACCCGTACCCGCCCATCGCCAGATTGAACAGCTCGGCGTTCTCGGTGGGCGAACAGGTCAACAACTCACCCGAGGGCAAGATCATGCGCAACGACCGGACCGTCGCCCCCATCGGCCCAAAGGGAACTGGCCAGCCATGTGCATTGACCGAATAAGTGGCGGCGACACCGAAATCATTATTTGACTGCATGACTTTGGGGGACCAGCCTGCGGGATCAAGCGCTGAGATGACCTGTGACCAGCGGGCTCCGGCATGGGCCAGATAGGTCCCGGCTGAACCGTCGATCTGAACCGATCCATTGTCAAATGTAATCGCTGTGCCGTTGCGGGGAATGGCTTGCCCACCCATGGAATGCCGCGCGGCCCCAATGTTGACCGGGCGTCCTTCTGATCTGGCCTCCGAAAGCTCTTGCCGTATGGTGGCGATCAGCGTGTCTCTGGGGTCATCGCTGAGCACCAGATGTTTGTGGATCGGTGTCGGTGACAGTCCGCTGGCGTCATTCATCACTTTGTCGCCGGTTTCCGCAAATGTCCTTTTTGTGCCTTCATAGACAGGTAGGTCCGGTCCCAGCCACCGTGACGCGGCCCATCCTGCAAACCCTCCGCCGGCAAACAAGGCCGCCCTTCTGGTAAATGTTTTCATCTTTCGATTTCTCCCGAAGTTAACTGGGACATCTGATCAAGAATGTTTTTAAGCGCAGTTTGAAATGCCTGCGGGCCTCAATCCGGGGTATGTGCCTGACCCCTGCCAAGGTGTCCATTTGGGCATCGGGTCGAAGAATGTGCAAGTCCATGGCCTGCTGTACCGGCGTAAAGGTGTCCTAGTTGCCCCAGATCAGGCCGACGGGTACCTGCAGCATGGCGATACGCCGTGGTCAGCAGATTCGGGCAAGGTCCAAGGACCAGTTTATTGACCGCAAGTGGCTCGAAACTTGGCTTCATTCCCGGAATGTTCAACCGGAAGGCATGTTTTGCAAACTGCGGAAATCCGTACTTGTAAGACGGTCAGAGGTCACAGCTTGGCGTAAGCTTTCCGCTACGTAAGTTCATGCGCGCACGGCAGATTTGCGTCGGGGCATCCGCCAAACTGCCGTTTTTATGCTCAATCAGGTGTTGCAACTGTAACGATGATCTGGATGATCAGGACCACCAAGGCCGTAAAAATGGTCTGTCGTCCAAAGGGCGATATTAACAAAAAGGGGAGTTACAAATGATTCTAAGAAACCTGATGATCGCTGCAAGTGCGACGGCGCTGATGGCGGCGGGCGCTTCGGCGGAAACGCTGCGCTGGGCGCGGGCCGGTGATGCGCTGACGCTGGATCCGCATTCGCAGAATGAAGGTCCGACGCACACCGTGCGACACCAGATTTACGAGCCTCTGATCATCCGCGACGTGACCGGTGCATTCGAGCCCGCGCTGGCGACCGAGTGGGGCCCCAAGGCCGATGACCCGAATGTTTGGGTCTTCAAGCTGCGCGAAGGCGTGAAATTCCATGACGGTGCGGACTTCAACGCCGAAGATGTGGTGTTCAGCTTTACCCGTGCCAAGCAACCTAATTCCGACATGAAAGAGCTGATCGGCTCGATCGTCGAAGTGCGTGCAGTTGACGATTTCACCGTCGAGATTGTCACAGATGGTCCGAACCCGATCCTGCCGTCGAACCTGACAAACCTGTTCATTCTGGACAAGGGCTGGGCCGAGTCGAATGACACCGTCAATGTTCAGGATTTCGAAGGTGGCGAAATCACCTATGCCACCACCAATGCCAACGGAACGGGTCCCTATGTTCTTCAAAGCCGCGAGCCTGACATCAAGACGGTGATGGTGCGCAACGACAACTATTGGGGCATCGACCAGTTCCCGATGGAAGTGACCGAGATCATCTATACCCCGATCCAGAACGCTGCGACTCGCGTTGCGGCGATGCTGTCGGGTGAGGTGAACTTCCTCCAGGATATGCCGGTGCAGGACATTGAACGCGTCAATGGTGTCGACGGTCTGATGGTCAAGCAAGCCCCGCAGAACCGGGTGATCTTCTTTGGTATGAACCAGGGTGCCGACGACATCGAGGCGGATAACGTGGACGGCAAGAACCCTCTGGCCGATGTGCGGGTGCGTCAAGCGATGTCGATGGCGATTAACCGTGATGCGATCAAGCAGGTCGTGATGCGCGGCCAGTCGCAGCCTGCAGGCATGATCGCACCGCCCTTTGTGAATGGCTGGACCTCTGACATGGACGGCGAATCCTCCACCGATCTGGCCAAGGCCAAGGAACTGATGGCAGAGGCAGGTTATGGCGATGGCTTCTCGCTTCGGCTGGACTGCCCGAATGATCGGTACATCAACGATGAAGCTATCTGTCAGGCGGCTGTTGGGATGCTGGGCCAGATCGGCGTGACCGTGAATCTGGACGCCAAGCCAAAGGCGCAGCATTTCCCGCTGATCACCGATGGCAAGACAGATTTCTACATGCTGGGTTGGGGTGTGCCGACATATGACTCGGAATACATCTTCAACTTCCTTGTTCATGGACGCGAAGATGACATCGGCACGTGGAACGGCACCGGTTATCAGGACGATGCGCTGGACGGGAAGATCAAGTCGCTTGCCTCGAATACCGATCTTGACGCTCGGAATGCCGACATCGCCGACATCTGGCGGGTTGTGCAGGACGAAGCGCTTTACATCCCCATTCATCACCAGGTTCTGAACTGGGGCATGGCCGACGGTGTGGGCATCGAAGTGGATGCCGAAGATCAACCCAAGGTCAAATACTTCACTCTGAACTAAGCCATTCAGATCAGTGATTTGGCAGGGCGCGGTATCGCGCCCTGCCTTTTGCGCTATTGTTAAGCGCAACACCGCATTGCGGGGCAACAAAGGGAGATTTCGCCATGACCCTCAGGAACAGCGCCATTGCATTGGCCTTGCTGGCCACCACCAGCGTTCAGGCCGCCGAATTCAAATGGGCCTCGACCACTGACCCGCAGACGATGGACCCGCACGCGGTCAACTCGGCCCCGGTTCTGGGGTTTCTGAACAATGTCTATGAGGGCCTCGTGCGTCGCGACAAGGACATGAGCGTTCAACCCGCGCTGGCCGTCAGCTGGGAGACGATTGGTGACGGCGAAGGTTGGCGCTTTAAACTGCGTGAGGGTGTGACCTTCCATGACGGCAGCAGCTTTGATGCGCAGGACGTTCTGTTCAGCTATCAGCGCGCCTCGGGCGAGGCGGCGGATACCCGCAGCTGGTTCGCGCCCATCAGCGAGGTGATCGTGGTCGACGACTATACGGTCGATTTCATGACGACTGCGCCGAACCCGTTATTCCCATCCTCAATCGCCAACTGGATGATCATGGATCAGGGCTGGGCCGAGGCCAATGACGCAGCGGTGCCCGACAAAGAGGTCGGGAATTACGCCACCCTGAACGCCAACGGCACAGGCGCCTTCAAACTTGCGGCACGAGAGCCCGGCCTGCGCACGGTTCTTGAGCCCTTTGACGGCTGGTGGGATCAGGCCGACCACAACATCACAAGTGCTGAGTTCACTCCGATCCAAAACCCGGCGACAGCGGTTGCAGCCTTGTTGTCAGGCGATGTGGACATGATCAACCCGGTGCCGATCCAGGACGTGGCACGCCTGAAGGAAAACGGGGATGTCGACGTTATTCAGGGGATCGAGGCCCGCGTCATCATGCTGGGGTTCGATCATCAGGCCGAGGCGCTGAAATACAGCGACGATGCGGGCAAACCGAACCCATTCCGTGACCCGCGCGTCCGCAAGGCGGTAGCGCAGGCGGTGAATGTGGATGCCATTCTGGCGACTATCATGCGGGGCAATGCCGAAGCGGCCTCGCAACTGGTTAGCCCGGCGATGAGTGGTTATTCCGAGGCGAATGCAGACCGTCCCGCCTTTGATGTCGATGCCGCCAGGGCCCTGCTGACCGAGGCCGGATATGCAGATGGGTTTTCGTTCGGGCTGAAATGCCCCAATGACCGCTATCTGAATGATGAGGCCGTTTGCCAGGCGGTTGTCAGCATGCTGGCCCAGATCGGGATCACTGCGGAACTGGATGCCATGCCGGTCCGTAACTACTGGCCGGAACTCCGGGAAGGCAAATACGATATGTACCTGCTGGGATGGAGCCCCGGTACATTTGATGCCGAACACCCCGTGCGCTTCCTTGTGGCCACTCCAAACGAAGAGAAAAAGCTGGGCAGCTGGAATTTCGGCGGATTTTCGAACGCGCGGGTGGATGAGCTGCTGCCGATGATCCAGTCCGAGTTGGATGCGGGCAAACGGCAGGCGATGCTGGATGAGGTCACGCAGATCATTCAGGACGAACAGGTCTATGTGCCGATGTATGTGCAACCTCTGGTCTGGGGCACACGCAGCAATGTCGAACTGACACAGCGCCCGGACAACTTCTTTCTGCTGCGCTGGGTAACGGTGAACTGAAACCGGGGCGGGGCCAGAAAACGCTAGCTTGCGTTAGCGGTATCTTGACCACCCCGCCCGGGCCTGCATAGACAGTCCGATCAACGAGGAAAACGAATGTTCGCTTATATTGTCCAAAGGATGTTCCAATCCGTGATCGTGCTGCTGATCGTGGGTCTGGTTGCCTTTTCGATGTTCCGCTTTGTCGGTGATCCGATCGACAACATGCTGGGGCAGGAACGTACGCAGGCCGATATCGACCGGCTGCGGTCCGATCTTGGTCTGGATCAGCCGTTTCCAGTGCAATATTTCAAGTTCCTGCAAGGCGCGGTGCAGGGCAATTTTGGCGTGTCCTACCGGCAAGGCCGACCGGTTTCGACCATCATAGCCGAACGCGCCCCCGCGACATTGGAGCTGGCCTTTGTGTCGGGCTTTCTGGCCATCACCCTTGGCATCGCGCTGGGTGTTTTCACAGCGATCCGACGACAGGGGGTGGCGGCGAATATCATCATGACCGTGTCGTTGATCGGGGTTTCCCTGCCAACTTTCCTGATCGGGATATTGCTGATCTATGTATTCTCGGTCGAGTTGGATCTTTTACCCAGCTTTGGGAGGGGCGAGACCGTTATGATTGGCGGCTGGTCCACGGGGTTCCTGACGACCTCGGGGCTCAAGGCGCTGATCCTCCCGGCGATCACGCTGGGCCTGTATCAGATGACGCTGATCATGCGGCTGGTGCGGTCGGAAATGCTTGAGGTCCTGCGTGCCGACTATGTCCGATTTGCACGTGCGCGTGGGCTGTCGGACCGGGTGATCAATTTTCGCCACGCGCTGAAAAATACGCTGGTGCCGGTGATCACCATCACCGGGTTGCAGCTGGGCTCGATCATCGCCTTTGCCATCATCACCGAGACGGTGTTTCAGTGGCCCGGTGTGGGCCTGCTGTTCATAAATGCGATCCAGTTTGTCGATATCCCTGTCATGGCCGCGTATCTGATGCTGATCTCGGTCATGTTCGTGTCGATCAATCTGATCGTCGATCTTTTGTACTATGCCATTGACCCGCGCCTGCGTGTCGACGCGAGGGCCACATGACCGATACTTCTGAAACCTCGAGACAAGTGCCCAAATCACGACTGGCCCAGTTCTGGGACAGCGATTTCGCATGGTCCTTCCGTCATTCACCCGTGGCGATGGTTGCCTCATTTGTTGTGGTTCTGCTGGTGCTGGCGGCAATACTGGCCCCGCTGATTGCGCCGCATAACCCGTTTGATCCGGCAACGCTGAACCTGATGAACGGATTTACACCGCCGGGCACACCGAATGCCTTTACGCAGGACACGTTCCTGCTGGGCACCGACGATCAGGGGCGGGATGTGTTCTCGACCATCCTCTATGGGATGCGCATATCCCTGTTTGTCGGCGCTGCGGCGGTGCTGCTGGCGCTAATCATCGGAGTTGTTCTGGGGCTGGTCGCGGCCTATTTCGGCGGCTGGGTCGAGACGCTGATCATGCGGGTCGCAGATGTGCAGCTGACCTTTCCGGCCATTCTGGTCGCTATGCTGATCTTTGGCATCGCCAAAGGCGTGACCCCACCCGAATATCGTGACGAGATGGCGATCTATGTACTGATCATCGCCATTGCCCTGTCCGACTGGGTGCAGTTTGCCCGGGTCGTCCGCGGTGCTGCGTTGGTGGAAAAGAACAAGGAATATGTGCAGGCCGCCCGCCTGATCGGGCGCGGTTCTTTCCCGATCATGTTCCGCCACATCCTGCCCAATGTACTCAGCCCGGTTCTGGTCATCGCCACGATCTCACTGGCGCTGGCGATCATTGCCGAAGCCACGCTGAGCTTCCTCGGCGTAGGGGCACCACCAACCCAGCCGTCATTGGGCACGCTGATCCGCATCGGGCAGGGCTTCCTGTTCTCGGGTGAGTGGTGGATCTTGTTCTTCCCGGCCTGCACCCTGTTGGCGCTGGCCCTGTCTGTGAACCTGCTGGGCGACTGGCTGCGCGATGCGCTGAACCCCAAGCTGCGGTGATTTCATGAGCCTTCTGACGATCAATGACCTGACGGTCGAATTCCCCACCCGCCGCAAATTGTTCACAGCCGTGGACCATGTGGACCTGTCGGTTGAACCCGGAGAAATCCACGGCTTGGTTGGCGAATCCGGGGCCGGTAAATCCACCATTGGCGCGGCCATCATGGGATTGTTGGATCGCCCCGGCCGTATTGCCAGCGGCACGATCCAGCTGAGCGGTGACCAGATCAGTGGTCTGGATGCCGAGGCGATGCGGGGGCTGCGCGGCAAAAAGATCTCGATGATCTTTCAGGACCCGCTGACCTCGCTGAACCCGTTATTCACCGTGCGCGAACAACTGACCGAGACCATTCAGGCCCATCTGGGCGGCACGGATGCCGAGGCGAACCAACGCGCGCGCGATCTGATTGACCGGGTTGGCATTCCTGATCCGGACACGCGGCTGGACCAGTATCCGCACCAGTTCTCGGGCGGGATGCGGCAGCGTGTGGTCATCGCGCTTGCCTTGTGTACCGAACCGGATGTGATCATCGCGGATGAGCCGACCACGGCGCTGGACGTCTCGGTTCAGGCGCAGATTCTGGACCTGATCAAAGAACTGGCGCGGGAACGTCAGGTGGGCGTCATCCTGATCACCCACGACATGGGTGTGATCGCGGACACGACGGACAAGGTGACGGTGATGTATGCGGGCAAGGTTGTCGAAACCGGCCCGACCGCGCAGGTGATGGGGCAGCCCACCCATGAATACACCAAATCGCTGATCGCTGCCGTGCCGCGCCCGACCCTGAAACTGCATCGCTTTCCCCAGATCAGCTATGGTGGACGCGAGACACGCTTTGCCATCGAAGACATGGCCCGCCACTGGCCCAAGGTGGATAATGACACCAGCAAACCGGTGTTCGAAATCCGCAACCTGACCAAGAAGTTCCTGCAACGCAAAGGCCTGTTGCCCTGGGACCGCACCTATTTCACCGCCGTTGACGAGGTAAGTTTCGACATCCGCGCAGGCGAGGTGTTTGGCGTTGTGGGTGAATCCGGCTCGGGCAAGTCGACTGTCGCACGGATGATTGCAGGGTTGTACCCTGTGGATGGCGGCACGATTACATTCGACGGGCAGGTGGTCAGCGATCTGACCAATCGGACCGCGCTGGATGCCTATCGCAAGAACATCCAGATGATCTTTCAGGACCCGTATTCCTCGCTCAATCCCCGTATGCGGGTGGATGAGATCGTGGCCGAGCCGATCCGCCATCACAGGTTGATGGAAGGTGCAGATATCAAACGCCGCGTCGATGAGTTGTTGGATCAGGTGGGACTCGGCCATGAGGCCGGGCAGAAATACCCGCATGAATTCTCGGGCGGACAGCGGCAACGTATCTCGATTGCACGTGCGCTGGCCACGCAACCGCGATTCCTGATTTGTGACGAGCCAACCAGCGCGCTGGACGTGTCCATTCAGGCGCAGATTCTGAACATCTTGAAGGACCTGCAGGAACATCTGGGCCTGACCCTGCTGTTCATCAGTCATGACCTGCCGGTGGTACGTCAGATGTGCGACCGAGTGGCGGTGATGAAACAGGGCCAAATTGTCGAGTTGCAGGAAACCAATAACTTGTTCGCCAACCCCCAGACGGATTATGCCCGCGAATTGTTGCGTTTGATGCCCAGGTTGGATGACCTGTCGACCGAGGGGTTGGACGCCGAATCCTGAGGCAGTGACGATTCCAGTATTGGCGGTATGACGGAAGGTCCGTCAATATGGCGATAGTTTTGACGTTTTCGTCAAGATTGCCTCTGCAGATTGAACAACTGTGCCTTCATACTTTCTGAAACGAAAGAGGAGGCGCGTTTTGAGCTGGAATATCTGTGTCATCGGAGCAGGCAAGATCGGTCAGATGATCGCGACTTTGCTGCAATCTTCATCCAACTATTCGGTCACGGTTGCCGACCGCGATCTGGCGGCGTTGTCCGTGCTGAATCGGCAGGGAGTTTCGACCCGCCAGATTGATGTCAGCGATGAAACGCAGCTGGCTGAAGGTCTGAACGGTTTCGATGCGGTTATCTCGGCGGCTCCGTTTTTCCTGACCCCACGGATTGCCAAAGCCGCCAAATCGGCCGGCGCGCATTATTTTGACCTGACCGAAGATGTTGCCGCCACCAACGCAGTGCGCGAGTTGGCCGCCGACAGCGAGACGGCGTTTATGCCGCAATGCGGGTTGGCACCGGGTTTTGTCGGTATCGCCGGCGCGGCCTTGGCTGCCGAGTTCGATACGCTGGACAGCCTGCATATGCGGGTCGGGGCGCTGCCGCTCTATCCCACCAACGCATTGAAGTACAATCTGACCTGGTCCACCGATGGGCTGATCAACGAATATTGCAATCCGTGCGATGCCATCGTGAATGGCGAACGGGTCAAGACCGCTCCGCTTGAGGATTACGAGCGTTTGGGTCATGACGGGGTGGAATATGAATGCTTCAATACCTCGGGCGGGTTGGGCACTTTGCCAGAAACCCTGGACGGAAAGGCGCGGGACGTGTCGTACCGATCGATCCGCTACCCGGGACACCGTGATATTCTGCGTTTGCTGCTGAATGATCTTGGATTGGAACGTCGTCGCGACCTGATGAAGGAAATCTTCGAGACCGCGCTGCCGCGGACCGATCAGGATGTGGTTCTGGTTTTTTGCACCGCAAAAGGCATGATCGATGGGGCTCTGCGCGAGAAATCCCTGATCAACAAATCTTATGCCCGTACCCTCAATGGTCAGGTCTGGAGCGCCATTCAGATCACCACTGCTGCCGGTGTTCTGGGTGTGGTTGATCTGATGCGAACGGGTGCTTTGCCCGGCAAAGGGTTCGTGCGGCAAGAGCAGGTGAACCTATCTGATTTCCTGAACACCGAATTCGGTCAGCTTTACCGCACCGGGGACATAACCAAACAGAACAAGGCGGCCTGAGATATGAAAGACATCGCTATGACAGCCCAAACAACCCTTGCAAATCTGGACCTGACAGCCGCTGAGCTGATGGGCGGCACGCTGGCTGTACGCTCGCCCATTGATGGCGGCATTCTGGCCGAGGTACATGAAACGCCTGCGTCAGGGATGGGCACGGTGTTTGCCAATGCCAAGACGGCATTCAAGGCGTGGCGCACGGTTCCGGCCCCACGCCGGGGCGAACTGATCCGCCTGCTGGGCGAGGAATTGCGCGCCGCCAAGGACGATCTGGGTGCGCTGGTCAGCTGGGAAGCTGGTAAGATCACCTCGGAAGGTCTGGGTGAAGTGCAGGAGATGATCGACATCTGCGATTTCGCCGTCGGCCTGTCGCGCCAGCTTTATGGTTTGACCATCGCATCTGAGCGCCCGGGCCACCGGATGATGGAAACGTGGCACCCGGCAGGACCGGTGGGCGTGATCTCGGCCTTCAACTTCCCGGTGGCGGTCTGGTCGTGGAATGCCGCGCTGGCGCTGGTCTGCGGTGATCCGGTGATCTGGAAGCCGTCTGAAAAGACACCTTTGACCGCGATGGCCTGCCAGAAGATCTTTGAACGTGCACTGGCCCGATTTGGTGATGCGCCCGACCACCTGCTGCAGACCCTGATCGGAGGTGCCGCGCTGGGCGAGGCGCTGGTGGCCAGCGAGGACGTGCCGGTCATTTCGGCGACCGGGTCCACTCGGATGGGCCGTGCCGTAGCCCCCATCGTGGCGCAGCGGTTCGGGAAATGCATTCTCGAGCTTGGTGGCAATAACGCCATGATCGTGGGCCCTTCGGCCGATCTGGAAATGGCCGTGCGTGCGATTGTCTTTTCTGCTGTCGGCACAGCCGGTCAACGCTGCACCACGCTGCGCCGTCTGATCGTTCACAACTCGATCCGCGAGGAGCTGGTGAGCCGGTTGAAAAAAGCCTATGCCGGTCTGCCCATCGGCAATCCGCTGATCGAAGGCACTTTGATCGGTCCGCTGGTGGACGAAGCCTCGGGCGCGGCCATGACCGCTGCGCTGGACGCTGCAAAGGCCGAAGGCGGCGCAGTCTTTGGTGGCGACCGCGTGACCGAAAACGTCCCCGCCGGTGTCTATATGCAGCCCGCGATTGTCGAGATGCCTGGCCAGACAGCAACCGTAAAGACCGAAACCTTTGCGCCGATCCTCTATGTCATGGGGTACGACGCGTTCGACGAAGCCATCGAATTGCAAAATGACGTACCGCAAGGTCTGTCGTCTTGCGTATTCACTCTGAACATGCGCGAGGCCGAGCAATTCCTGACCGCAGCGGGATCGGATTGTGGCATTGCCAATGTCAATATCGGGCCATCGGGGGCCGAGATCGGTGGCGCATTTGGTGGCGAGAAGGAAACCGGTGGCGGGCGTGAAAGCGGCTCGGATGCGTGGAAGGCCTATATGCGCCGTCAGACCAACACCGTGAACTACTCAGCCGAGCTGCCGCTGGCGCAAGGCGTCAAGTTCGACATCTGATCGTGCTGTCGGCGGTACCTGATGGTGCCGCCGGCTCATCAATCTGCAAACAAATAATCCAATCGCATGATGGCCTGCGCCTGTTCCTGTGAAACATTCAGAAACCGGACAATGGCGTCTTCGTTTTCTGTCCGGTCGCTGGTTTCCCGCAGGCGTGCATGTCGATCCTGCGCGGTGCCCCGGATCAACTCGGATTCGTATTCCATCGCGTTGTGCAAAGTTGGGACAAGCCGTGCCACGGTTTCGGTCGGGCTGTCCTGACCGGCCAACCCCACACGGCGGGCGTGGCCGATCAGGTAATCGTCGGAATATTCACACTCGACTTCAAGCACATGGGTTTTGACCTGATCTGCACAGAAGTCCTGAATGATTTCGATATCTGAGGGATCGATGCATAGAACCAGCCGGTCGGTTTCGAAACTGTCAAACAGCATCCGCACAAGAGCACGCCGGTGGCGGGACCGTTTGAGCAAGGTCGTTTCGATGCCACCCAGATCGGGCAGAGCCGTATCCTGTTCGTTGAACAGATACTCGACACAAGGGATATCGGTTTCGGATTTAATCTGATCGACCAGACGCTTGGCCACATGCCATTTCTTGCATACGATCAGGAAAACATCGCGGTCCGGTCCCAGCGTATTTCCGGCCTCCCAGAACCTTTGCTTGTGGCGGCGTCCGACGCGCCCTCTTGCGGTTAAGAAACTATGGAGATTGCGGCCTTCATCCGAGATGTGAAAATCCACCCCATCCGCAGAATAGAGCTGGCCCAACCGGTCCTTCAGCTCATGTGCCTCGGGGCTGATTTTGCGGGCGAACAAAAAATCCTGCCCTAACAGCATGTCGTAATGGTCGTTATAGAATGTCACGGGCATTCCGTAGTCCGAGAACATCAGGAATGTGAGCGTTCGATTGTCGATCTCTTCACGGGGAACAAGGTGGCGGACAAGCGTTTGAAAGAAAGTCTCATCCGGTATCCAGGTGGTCGAGAAAAAGCGGATTACGTCCGGGCGCTGGGCCAGGAATTCAAAGATCATTTCAACAGTATGACGGCGCAGACACCACCACTGACTGCCGATCATGACCTGGATGTCAGCCGGAACCTCGCGGGTCAGACCAAGTTTTTTCTGTACGTCATAGGATGTATAGAATCGTCTGCTCTGGGTGCGTTCATTGAAGAAATGGCGATAGATCAGCCGGTCTTCTTTCATGCCGGTCTTGATCCAGTTACTGGCAAAAAAGTCGTGGCTTTCGACAAAATCCCTGTCGTTGTCGTTCAGGAACTGATGCGCGTATTCCGCTGTTTTGATCGCCATGCAATCCCCTGACAGCATGTAGAAATGCGTCGCGCGGGGAAAGGCCTCGAGGGCGGCTTGCACTGCGTTCAATGTGGCCTGTACCAAAGACCACTCGCCCCAACCGCATTTGATGCGTTTGGTTGCAAAAGTGACATTCGAATTGGCCTGAAGAGCGCCCTGAATGCGTGCATAGGCCTCGCGACTTGCGCGGGCGTCAAAATGTATGGCCATGCAATCGCCAGCGGCGGTTAGCTGCTCGGCCTGCGCAATGATTGCGTCAGGGTCCTTGTGGCACAACAAAATGTAGGCAATTTTTGCCATTTCAGTTCTTTGTTATCCGTTTCTGCCCGGTTCCCTCTGTGATACTGAGGATGAGCGATTGAATAAACAGATTATTTTTGGTTCTGTAGATACAAAAGCAGGCGCGAATAGTGAGTTACGACCTGTTGAGGAGGCGCAGAAAATGGGTTTTCCCGGTACATGGATGACCGAGAGCGAGAGCATGGTTTACCGTGTTGTCCCGAAATGTGCATGCTCAACCATCGGGCAAATCATGTATTTTTCGGATCATGGCCGGTTTTTTGACGGCGATATCCACGATGCCAAGGACGGGATGCATAAATGGGCGTTCGGTCCCAGCCAGGAGCCGATTTCGACAAATGTCCGAAATCATAACTCCTTTTCTTTCACCTGCGTGCGGAACCCGTACACGCGAATTCTCAGTTCGTTTTTTGATAAGATCTGTGGAATTCAGCGCAACGGCAAACGGTATCGCGGCAATCTGGTGCCGACGCTGATCTACAATTACGGCATCGAGGTTGGCGGAGAGGACGGTCAGGGTGATTTCGACCAGGTCGCCAGTTTCCGCAGATTCCTGTTATTTGCTCGTGACACGATCAGGTGGCGCCGGCCCATGGATCCGGATATCCACTGGTCCGCCATGTCTGGCCATGTGTCGACCTTTATTGCAAATGGCGGACGATATGATCGCATCTTCTGGACCGAGAAGTTCAACGATGGGATGCAAGGTGTTCTGAGCAACCTGGACACGCCACACAAGGTGGCCCTGTCCGAAATCCCGCGGTTCAACGAATCCGAAGGCCACGGACCTAAACGAAAGCATCCTGTCGAGGACTATTTCGACGACCTGTCGATGCATCTTGTCTACGAGATCTACAAACAGGATTTCGATCTGTTCAAATACGATTTTGAAGATCCGGCCAACAAGATGCCGATCGCCGAGATTGATCTGGATGAAGTCCACGCCAAGCTTGGGGATTGAGCTGGAAATCACCTTCTCCCGCCCATCGTCAATGTATCTTGCAAAACATCTCCTCTGGTTGGGTCTGGCGCCGCGCTATGCGCCGCCCCAGGCCCAAGACCGAAGCCGATAGCGCCAGAAGGCGCGGGAGCGCTTTGGGAATTGATTGGGCCGGATCACTTGATTTGGTGTCCGGCCCTTATGTCTTAGACCTCCCGCACGGCCCCTTTTGCCGCGCTGGTTGTCAGTTTGGCATAGGCTTTGAGCGCGGTTGAGACTTTGCGCTTGCGGGGCGCTGCCGGTATCCAGCCTTTTGCATCCTGCTCCTGGCGTCGTTCGGCAAGCACTTCATCTGAGACTGCCAGATGGATCGAGCGGTTGGGGATGTCGATCTCAATCCGGTCACCCTGGCGCACCAGTCCGATCTCGCCACCCTCAGCAGCCTCAGGGGAGACGTGGCCGATCGACAGGCCGGATGTGCCGCCTGAGAACCGTCCGTCCGTCAGCAAAGCACAGGCTTTTCCCAGACCTTTGGATTTCAGGTAAGACGTCGGGTACAGCATTTCCTGCATCCCCGGACCGCCGCGCGGGCCTTCATAGCGGATGACCACCACGTCGCCCTCTTTGACCTTGCTGGTCAGAATGTCGTTCACCGCCTGATCCTGGCTTTCGCAGACATAGGCCGACCCGGTGAAGGTCAGGCTGGCCGGATCGACACCGGCTGTTTTCACGATACAGCCGTCGCGGGCAATATTGCCGAACAGAACCGCCAGACCGCCATCCTGGCTGAACGCATGTTCTTTCGACCGGATCACGCCGCCTTCGCGGTCGGTGTCCAGCTCTTTGTACCGGTTTGACTGGCTGAAGGCCTGCGTGGTGCGCACACCGCCCGGCGCGGCCTTGAACAAGTCTTGCGCCTTGGGGTTGTTGGCCACCTTGATGTCCCAATTGGCAATCGCCTCACCCATCGTGCCGGAATGGACCGTGCTGCAATCCTCGTGCAGCAGGCCTGCGCGGCTGAGCTCACCCAGGATCGAAAAGATGCCGCCGGCGCGGTGGACGTCTTCCATATGCACATTCTCGGTATTGGGTGCGACCTTACACAGGCAGGGCACCTGACGGCTGAGACGGTCCATGTCGGTCATGGTGAAATCCACCTCGCCCTCATGCGCGATGGCCAGCAGATGCAGCACCGTGTTGGTCGATCCGCCCATGGCGATATCCAGGCTCATTGCGTTTTCGAACGCCTCGAACGTGGCGATTTCGCGCGGGAGGAAGCCTTTCTCGTCCAGATCATAGTGCCGTTTGGTGATCTCGACGATCCGACGACCGGCTTCAAGGAACAGCTCTTTGCGGTCCGCATGTGTGGCCAGAGTCGAGCCGTTGCCCGGCAGCGCCAGACCCAGCGCCTCGGCCAGACAGTTCATCGAGTTGGCGGTGAACATGCCCGAGCACGACCCGCAAGTCGGGCAAGCGTTTTCCTCGATATGCTGAACCTGCTCATCGGTGAACTTGTCGTCAGCGGCGGCCACCATAGCGTCCACGAGGTCGATCTTTTTGGCGTCCAGATCAGCGATGTCGATCTTGCCCGCCTCCATTGGCCCACCCGAGACGAAAATGGCGGGGATGTTCAGGCGCATCGCGGCCATCAGCATGCCGGGCGTGATCTTGTCGCAGTTCGAGATACACACCATCGCATCGGCGCAATGGGCGTTGACCATATATTCAACCGAATCCGCGATCACCTCACGCGAGGGCAGCGAATACAGCATCCCGTCATGTCCCATGGCGATACCGTCATCCACCGCGATGGTGTTGAATTCCTTGGCAACACCACCCGCCGCCTCGACCTCGCGGGCGACCATCTGGCCCAGATCCTTCAGGTGCACGTGGCCCGGTACGAACTGGGTGAACGAGTTGACGATGGCGATGATCGGCTTGCCGAAATCGTCGTCGCCCATGCCAGTCGCGCGCCACAGGCCGCGGGCACCGGCCATGTTGCGGCCATGGGTTGAGGTTCTGGATCGGTACAATGGCATGATGCTGTTTCCCTTTTGCCTCGGGTTGCATGTCTTGGGGTTTGTGCGTTATAGCGCACGTACCACATGTGCGCTATAACGCACAAGAGGATTCGAAAGACGGCATCATGGCACCGGACGAGATCACGCTGAAATTACGGGACATGCGGGCGGCATCCGGGCTGAGCCTGTCCAAAGTCGCCGAGATGACAGGCGTCAGCAAAGCCATGCTGGGGCAGATCGAGCGTGGCGAATCCAGCCCAACCATCGCCACTTTGTGGAAGATCGCCAAGGGGTTCCAACTGCCGCTGAGCGCGCTGATTGAAACCGCGAATGGGGACCCCTCTGTTTTTCAGACCGTGACTTTTCCGGGCAGCATCGAGGTCAAGATCGTCTTTCCGTTTGATTCCGCGCTAGGGGCCGAAACCTTTCACGTCAGCCTGACCCCAAACCAATGCCACGAGTCGCCCGCGCATGCGGCGGGCGTGACCGAAGAGGTTTTTGTCCTTTCCGGTACGCTTGAAATTCTGCGTGGCGAGGCCTGGGTGCCGCTAAACGCTGGACAGGGGCTGCGTTTTGCCGCCGATCTGCCGCATGGCTATCGTGCGGGCGCGCAGGGGGCTGCGTTTTTGAACATGCACCATTATGGGCAACACAGCGAGTTTCCTGAAAACGGCAAGGGCTGATCATGACTGCGTTTCTTGACACTTTGACCATCGCGGATGGAATTGGCTCAATCGGGGCGATGATCGTGGTCGCTGCGTATTTCGCCACGCAGATGCGAATGATGAATTCCGACGACCTGGCCTTTCCGGTGGTAAACCTATTGGGGTCGATTCTGATCGTCTATTCGCTGTTTGAGAACTTCAATTTGGCCTCGATGCTAATCGAATCCTTCTGGATTTTGATCAGTCTGATCGGGATCGCTCAGTTTTTCCGCCTCAGGCGGGCCCGTTAGCGGTACAGGCCGCCATCCAGCCTTGAACAGACATGCGCGCGCGTATAGGGACAAACCAAGCGCGCATAGGGGAGGCATTGATGCAGGACGATCCCAAAACCCTCGTTTCAACCGAATGGCTTGCGGCCCATCTCAAGGATCCGGACCTGCGGGTCCTGGACGGATCATGGTATCTGCCGCAACACGGACGCGACGCCAAAGCGGAATATGAAGCGACCCATATCCCCGGCGCGCGATTCTTTGACATTGATGATATTGCCGATCATCGGTCGGACCTGCCGCATATGGTGCCTCCGGTCGAGAAATTCATGTCGCGCCTGCGGGCGATGGGCGTGGGGGATGGCCATCAGGTGGTGGTCTATGACGGCTCGGGGCTGTCCTCGGCTGCGCGGGTCTGGTGGATGTTCCGCCTGATGGGGCAGGACAACATTGCTGTGCTGGACGGTGGCTTGCCGAAATGGCTTGCCGAGGGGCGAGAGGTTGAAGACCTGCCGCCTGTTATCCGCGACCGCCACATGACCGTGCGGGTTCAGAACCATCTGGTGCGTGATGTCACGCAGGTATCTGCCGCAGCCAAGCTGGGGGATCACGAGATCATCGACGCACGCGCAGTCGGCCGCTTCGCGGGTACCGATCCCGAGCCGCGCGAAGGGCTGCGGTCTGGTCGTATTCCCGGATCACGAAACGTCCCCTTCGGCACCTTGCTGAACAAGAATCACACGATGAAATCGCCCGAGGAATGCCGCGCCATTTTCGAGGCCGCTGGCGTCGACCTGTCGAAACCGGCGATTACCTCATGCGGGTCGGGTGTGACTGCCGCGATTCTCAGCCTTGCGCTCGAGCGCATGGGCAAGAAAGACCACTCGCTTTATGACGGCTCCTGGGCTGAATGGGGTGCCTTCCCGACCCTGCCCGTCGCAACCGGAGAGACCTGATGTTTGAACATCTCAAACCGCAACCTGCCGACAAGATTCTAGCGCTAATGCAGATGTACCGCGAAGACCCGCGCGATCAGAAGATCGACCTGGGTGTTGGCGTCTACAAGAATGCCGAAGGCATCACGCCAGTGATGCGCGCGGTCAAGGCCGCCGAAAAGCGCATTCTGGAAGAGCAGGAAAGCAAGGCCTATACCGGTCTGGCTGGTGATCCGGCCTATGCGGATGCGATGATTGACCTGATCCTGCGCACATCGGTGCCGCGTGGCAACATTGCCGCTGTGGCTACGCCCGGCGGAACCGGTGCTTGCCGTCAGGCATTTGAGATGATCCGCATGGCCAACCCCTCGGCCCGCGTGTTCGTCTCGAACCCGACCTGGCCAAACCATCTGTCGATCCTGAATTACCTGGGGATGGAAGCGGTTCCATACCGCTATTTCGATGGCGAGACTCGTGGCGTCGATTTCGACGGCATGATTGCCGATCTGAAAACCGCCAAGTCGGGCGATGTGGTGTTGTTGCACGGCTGTTGCCACAACCCGACCGGGGCCAACCTGAACCTGGTGCAGTGGCAGGAAGTGGTGACCATCATCAACGAGCTTGGCCTCGTGGCGATGATCGACATTGCCTATCAGGGTTTTGGCGACGGTCTGGAAGAGGATGCGCAGGCGACCCGCCTTGTTGCGTCTTCGGTCAAGGAATGCCTGATCGCGGCGTCGTGTTCCAAGAATTTCGGCGTCTACCGTGAACGCACGGGCCTATTGATGGCAATCAGCGCAGATGCGGGACAGACCGCGTTGAACCAGAGCACGCTGGCCTTTCTGAACCGCCAGAACTATTCATTCCCGCCCGACCACGGCGCGCGCGTGGTCACCACGATCCTGACCGACCCCGTCCTGCGGGCCGACTGGGAGGCCGAGCTGGAAGAGATCCGCTTGTCCATGCTGGGGCTGCGCCAGCAACTGGCCGATGAGCTGCAACGCCACAGCGGCTCCGACCGGTTCGGCTTTGTCGCCCAGCATCGCGGCATGTTCTCGCGCTTGGGCGCGGCACCGGAACTGGTGGAACAACTGCGCGCTGACCACGGCATCTACATGGTCGGCGACAGCCGTCTGAACATTGCCGGGCTGAATGCCAACACGATTCCGATTCTGGCCAAAGCGATTATCGACGTCGGAGTTTAAATCTGCGGAAAAAAAGAAACCCGGGCGACACCGCCCGGGTTTTTTGTTGGATTGGGTTGGATATCAGCCCTTGGAGAACTCCGGGTACGCTTCCATGCCCAGTTCCGCCATGTCCAGGCCGTTGATCTCATCCTCTTCGCTGACTCGAATGCCGACGGTGGCCTTCAGGATCGACCACAGGATCAAAGCGCCGACAAAGGTGAACAGACCGTAGGCGAGGATACCCAAAAGCTGCGTACCCAGGCTGGCTTCGCCGTAAAAGATCACGGCGATGGTGCCCCAGATCCCGGCGAACAGGTGAACCGGGATGGCACCGACAACGTCGTCGATCTTGAACTTGTCCAGCATTGGAACCGCAAAGACCACGATGATACCGCCTACGGCACCGATCCAAAGCGCGCCGAACAGCGTCGGGGCCAGCGGTTCCGCAGTGATCGACACCAGGCCGGCCAGCGCTCCGTTCAGCACCATGGTCAGATCAGGCTTTTTGTACAGCAGCTGTGTCAGGATCAGGGCTGCCACTGCGCCTGCCGCTGCGGCCATGTTGGTGTTAGCAAAGATCCGCGACACGTCGGATACGTCACCCACGGTTCCCATCGCCAGCTGCGAGCCGCCGTTGAAGCCGAACCACCCCAGCCACAGGATGAATGTCCCCAAAGTGGCCAGCGCCAGGTTCGAACCGGGCATCGGATGAACCTTGCCGTCTTTGTACTTGCCAATCCGCGGACCTAGGATCAGGGCACCTGCCAGAGCCGCCCAGCCGCCAACCGAATGCACGATGGTCGAGCCGGCAAAATCCGAGAAACCAGCCTCGGACAACCAGCCGCCGCCCCACTGCCACGAGCCCGAGATCGGGTACATGACGCCGGTCAGAACAATCACGAAAACCAGGAAGGGCCACAGTTTGATACGTTCAGCTACAGCACCCGATACGATCGACGCGGTTGCAGCCACAAACACCAGCTGGAAGAAGAAGTCCGAACCAACCGAAGCATAATCCAATGCCGCGGCGTCAGCACCCACGCCCACCGGATCCAGGACCGTGGTTTTGAAGAACGGTCCAACCCACCCCGCGATGGTCCAGCCGTCGCCGGGGTACATCAGGTTGAAGCCGATCAGCCAGTACATGATCGCGGCAAACGAAAACAGCGCCACGTTCTTGATCATCTGCATGGCCACGTTTTTCGACCGCACCAGCCCGCCTTCGAGCATGGCAAAGCCGGCGGCCATGAAGAACACCAGGAACCCTGCCATCAGAAACAGCAGCGTGGTGAAGATGTATTGTGTGTGCAGCGCGGCTTCGCCGGTGGCGGCCTCCTGTGCTAGGCCAATCTGCGGCAGCGCGACTATCGCGGCGGCAGGGATGAGAGATTTCATCAGGTTCATTGTCAGTCCTCGAATAGTGTTGAGTGGGGGCGCTTAAAGCGCCTCTTCGTTCGTTTCCCCGGTCCGCACGCGCAGGGCCTGCTCAACGTCGAGGACGAAAATCTTGCCGTCGCCGATCTTGCCGGTCTTGGCGGATTTGGTGATGGTTTCTACGATCTGGTCGGCCATCGTGGCGGGCACCACGATCTCAAGCTTGATCTTGGGTACAAAGTTCACCGCGTATTCGGCACCGCGATAGATTTCCGTGTGCCCCGATTGCGAGCCGAAGCCCTTGATCTCGGTTACCATCATGCCGCGTATGCCCGCGTCGGTCAGTGCCTCGCGCACCTCCTCGAGCTTGAACGGTTTGATTGTTGCAATAATCAGTTTCACGCTGTTCCCCTCTGCTTCCCCGGTCTGTCCGGCGTGTTTGCACCTGCAGAAAAAGAGCGTGCCGAAGCTGTGTAAGGAACGGTTCAGTGGTCAAATTCGGGAGGAATTGGTGAGTGAGTGCACAATTTTTGCACAGATTCTGCATATCGATTAAAATATAGGCGCGTTAGAGAGGGTGCATTCCGGAAATTCAGACCTCTACTTCATCGGTATAGCAGGGTATGGTGCCTCAAAACGATAACCGGGCAGAGTTTGAGCATGACTGAGTCCAGGCGCCGCAAGGCACCGCTTGTGGCGGACAAAAGATACGCGTCGAAGGGGCGAAAACCCACGGCGACCAAAGGCACTGCGAAACCCGCAGGCAAAAAGGCTGCGGCGCGCAAAATGACAACCCGCAAAAGCACACGGAGAAAGACACGCCGGAAATCCGGCGGTGGTGGTGGCTTTTTTCGCCGGTTGTTTCGCTGGGTCTGGCGCCTGATCTGGGGGGTAAGCTGGCGCGTGGGCGCTGTGGCTGCCCTGTTGCTGGCGCTGGCTGTCGGGGTTGTCTATACCTCTTTGCCTGATGTCGATGCTTTGCTAGACGGGCGCGCGCGCGGGTCGGTCACGTTGTTGGATCGGGATGGCAAAGTCTTTGCCTGGCGTGGGGATCAGTTCGGCGGGGTAATCACCGCGGACACGGTTTCTCCGTATCTGAAGAATGCAGTGGTCGCCACCGAGGACAAGCGATTCTACCGCCATTTCGGCGTCAGTCCTCGGGGTGTCGCTAGCGCTGTGCGTATCAACCTGCGCGAAGGGCGCGGGCCTTTGTCTGGCCATGGCGGGTCAACGATCACCCAGCAGACGGCCAAGCTGTTGTGTCTGGGTGTGCCTTACGTGCCCAGCGAATGGGAATCCGAGGCCGCCTATGAATCCGATTGTCGTCAGGGATCCCTGTGGCGCAAGGGCAAAGAGGCTGTCTATGCGATGGCGATGGAGGTCAAATACTCCAAGGATGAAATCCTGACCATCTATCTGAACCGCGCCTTCCTGGGATCTGGCGCACGCGGATTTGAGGCCGCAAGCCAGCGCTATTTCGGAATCTCTGCAGCCGAGGTCAGCCCCTCGCAGGCGGCGATGCTGGCCGGTCTGCTGGTGGCGCCGACGCGCTATGCGCCGACAAACAACCTGCAACGCTCGCAGGATCGGGCGCAGTTGGTGATCGGGCTGATGGAGGCGCAGGGCTATCTGTCCTCGGCCCAGGCCAGTGGCGCGCGCAGCAACCCGGCGCAACTGTCCGAGGCTGCGGCTGCACGCGCCGGTGGGTATTTTGCCGATTGGGTCATCACGGAATTGCCCAGCTTTTTCGGCTCGGACACCACCGATGATGTGGTGATCCGAACCACGCTGGACCAGCGCCTGCAGAAATCCGCAGAAGAGGCGTTGAAATACATCTTTGAGGAGAAGGTGCGCGAAGGGTCCAAGGCGCAAGCTGCCATCGTGGTGATGTCCGCAGATGGGGCCGTGCGGGCGATGGTCGGCGGGCGCAAGACCCGCGTATCGGGCGCATTCAACCGGGCCACACAGGCGCTGAGGCAAACAGGGTCATCCTTCAAACCCTTCGTCTATGCCACAGCGCTGGAGCTGGGCTATTCGCCGCTGGATACGGTGGTCGACGAGCCCTATTGCATCAATATCGCCGGGTCGGGGCAATGGTGCCCCAAGAACTATACCAACAAGCACTATGGCCGCGTCACGCTTGCTGATGCCCTCAAGAACTCGTTGAACATCCCGGCGGTGAAAGTGGCCGAGGTTGCCGGTCTGGAAAATGTCCGTACCGTCGCCAGTGAGTTCGGCATTGAAAGCAATCTGGCCGAGGGACCCGCGCTGGCGCTGGGCGCATCGGAAAGCACGCTGATTGAGATGACCGGGGCCTATGCCGGTATCCTGAACGGCGGTTCTGCAGTTGAGCCCTATGGGTTGACCGAGCTGAAGCTGCTGGGAGACGACGCTCCTCTGATGGCGACGAGCACCGGCATCGGTGAGCGGGTGATCAACGATAAGGCAGCCAAGCAACTGACCTGGATGATGGAACGTGTCGTGTCAGAAGGCACGGGCGCGCGCGCGAAACTGCCCGGCTGGCAAGTGGCAGGTAAGACCGGCACCACGCAGGCGGCGCGGGATGCCTGGTTCATCGGGTTCACGGCTGATTATGTGACCGGAGTCTGGATGGGTTATGACGACAACACCCCCCTGTCCGGCGTGACCGGCGGCGGGTTACCTGCGGAGATTTGGAAAGAGACGATGGTGCGCGTGACCGAGGGGATGACACCCTCTCCGCTGCCAATGCTGGCCCCCGATCCGCCCGTCCGGCAAGCGCAACCCAGACGTCAGCGCCGCAATCAGGGCAATGGGTTCGAAAATGCGATCAACAACCTACTGAACAACATCTTTGGCAACTGATGTAGGCAAGGAAAAGTCGGCGCGCAGGGTCAGCCAATGACAGCACATGGTGCAGAATGCGCGATTTGCATCCGTATCAACGTGAATTCCATCTCTGAACTGCTCTGCCGCTACCAACATGGCAATTTCTGATATGCGGGACGAAGCTGCCGTTTGCGCTTGAAAGATCAATGTCCGCTCAGCAAATGGCCACACCTGCTGACGACATCTTCTTTTCAGCGCTTTCCGTCGGTGCGGCTGCGAGCGCCCCCTCTTTCACGACGGTGACGTCATAGCCTCGTTTTCTGGCCGCCAGCGCCGTCTTTTGCACACAGTAATTCAAGTCCAAACCAACAAGGCGCAGCCTGCCGACGTCGTAACTCTCTAAAAGAGCATCCAGTTCGCCCATTTCGAATGCGTCCTGCACGCGCTTAACAAGCACATGGTCGGGTAGAGATGTAAAAACCTCGGCAATTTCGGTCCCGTCGCTGCCCTCTATCGCCTGCCCTTTCATCAAGAGTTTTGCCACTGCCTTGGTTGAAGGGATCGACCATTCCTGACGCACGGCGATGACGGGATGGCCTTGCGCTTTCGCAGCTTCTACTTCCGAAAGAATGACACCTGCGGCGGCTTCTTTTGCGGCGTTCGAGTACGGACCGCGCTCCCAGAATACCGACTGTAGATCAATCAGCAGTAGTGCTGATCCATTCCGGTCCGATATCGTTTCTCCTACACTGACCGCGCCAATGCGTCTTATACCGTTGGCGAGCCAGAGAATTAGGAGCAAGACCGCGGTGGCCAAGATAACACCGAAAGTCATTCGCTCTCTCCCGCTTGGGTTTTTAGTCTGTCCGTCACTGTGAGCACGACCTCAAGCGCCGTGGAAATGCTCTCACTGCGTAGGTTCGCACCAACCCTCTCCATAAGCTTCATTTCGTTCGAAATGATCTCTTCAATGAGGGTGCGACCGTGATCGGTCAACGTCAGGACAGGAGACCGCTTGTGGCGAGGATTTGGGCGGTGCTCGACCAGACCTGAGGCCAGCGTCTCATTGCACATGATCTGAACGTATTGCCGTTTGATTTCGAGTCTTGCCGCAATCTCTGGGACGGTCTGCTCTCCGTATTTGTCCAGCATCTCCAGAACGGCGCGCATCCGGACTGTTAGGTTGGTTCCGACCAAGCCCGTTTCAACGCAGGCTTCTGCGGCCTGCATCAAGGGGCGTGACATCCAAATCAGTTGGTGAAGTTGTTCTGCCTTCATAACGACATTATACATGTCATTTTGACAAGTGCAATGTCATCTCTAAAAAGCTGACATTAGTACATCGTGCAGCATCCGGTAAGTCTGGGCTCAAAGCAGACTAACGTCGTCCGTGGCAAGAGCCCGTGCAGACTACGTGCCTGTGATCTACGCCGTCGGCTATAGATGGGCGGCGCATCTGGCGCCGCCTCTATTTTCGGGTGTGACCTCTGATCAGAGGCTGTCGTCCAGCGCCGCCAGAATCGCGTCGCCCATTTCCGTGGTGGTAACCGGCGTGACGCCTTCATCCGCCAGCAGGTCGCCGGTGCGGACGCCATCAGCCAGGACTTTTTCGATCGCAGCTTCCAGTCGGTCAGCCTCGGCCCGCTGATCGAAGCTGTAGCGCAGGGCCATGGCAAAGCTCAGGATACAGGCGATCGGGTTGGCTTTGCCCTGACCGGCGATATCGGGGGCGGAACCGTGGACCGGCTCGTACATCGCCTTGGGGCGGCCATTGGCCATTGGTGAGCCCAAGGAGGCGGACGGCAGCATGCCCAGTGAACCGGTCAGCATCGCGGCACAGTCCGACAGGATGTCACCAAACAGGTTGTCAGTGACGATCACATCAAACTGCTTGGGCGCACGCACCAGCTGCATCGCGCCATTGTCGGCATACATGTGGCTCAGCTCGACCTCGGGATAGTCCTGAGCGACCCGGTTTACGACTTCGCGCCATAGAATGCCGGATTCCATGACATTGGCCTTTTCCATCGAGCACAGTTTCTTGTTCCGGCGCATCGCCAGCTCAAAAGCCGAGCGTGCGGCGCGTTCGATCTCGGATTCGGTATAGCGCTGGGTGTTGATGCCGACGCGTTCATTGCCTTCCTCGAAGATGCCGCGCGGCTCACCGAAATAGACGCCCGAGGTCAGCTCGCGCACGATCATGATATCCAGACCGGCAACGATGTCTTTCTTCAGCGACGAGAAATCCGCCAGCGCGTCAAAGCATTGTGCCGGGCGCAGGTTCGAATACAGGTCCATCTCTTTGCGCAGCCGTAGCAAGCCGCGCTCGGGCTTGAGGCTAAAATCCAGATCGTCGTATTTGGGTCCACCAACAGCACCCAGCAGAACTGCGTCCGCCTCCTGCGCCTTGGCCATGGTTTCGTCCGACAGCGGTTTGCCATGGGCGTCATAGGCGGCACCGCCGACCAGATCCTCGCTCACGTCGAATTCCAGGCCGCGCTTGGCACCGAACCAGTCGATGATACGGCGCACTTCGGCCATGACTTCGGGGCCAATTCCGTCTCCGGGCAGGATGAGGAGCGAGGGGTTGGACATGAAGGATCTCCTTGCGTTTGACAGCAAAGGCCCTAGCGCCTGCGCCGCATCGGGTCAATGAGACGAACCGGCCTAAACGCAGGTTCTGCACGGGAAATCGGGTTTCCGTGCCCTTGCTACGCCACGGATAGTGTGAATCAGTCAGAGATCGGCCTTTATCCCTTCGGCCAACATATCCCAGACTCGTCGGATTCGTGTCGTTTGCCGCATCGCCTGCGGTGCGGCAAGCCAAACCGGCAGCGCAGGGATTTCGACGTTTATGTCCAAAACCTCTACCTCTGGGTCGGCCTCGGCAACTCTCACGGCGCTAAAACCGATACCGCAGCCCGCGCGGACCAGTTCCCAATAGGCAGTCTGAAAGTCGCAGCGTGTGGCAAAGCTGTCCCGGTTCACCGGCCAGCCCATTTCGCGCATGCCGATAATGATCTGCTCGTTCGCATCAAACCCGACAAGGTCATGGCTCAACAGATCGTCGGGGGAATTGGGGCGGCCGGCACGATCCAGATAGGACCGGCTTGCGCAAAAGCACAGTCTGATTTCCCCCAGATGTTTCGTGATGATGTCCATCTGTTCCGGCCGAAACATCCGCACTGCGATATCGGCCTCGCGGTAGAGCAGGTTCTCGGTGGCATCGGTGGCGACCAGTTCCAGTTGTATCGCGGGTTCTGCTGCCCGTATTTGGGCCAGAATCGGCGGCAGCAGGTGATGAGAGGCAAAGACCGACGCGGTGATGCGCACCGACCCTTCCAATTCCTGAGACTGGCCTGCGGCCGTCAGGCTGAACGCGTTCATGGCTACGTGCATCTGTTGCGCCATCGGGAAAAGCTGCGCTCCGACTTCACTTAGCTTCAAGCCCCGCGCATGCCTGTCAAACAGCGAGACGCCAAGCTCATCCTCAAGTGCGTGGATCTGGCGACCCAGGGTGGGCTGGCTGCGGTTCAACTGCCGGGCAGCGGCAGACAAAGATCCGGTTTCCGCTACGGCCAGAAAGCTTTGAATCAGAGACCAGTCAGAGTGGGTGATAGATTTGTCCATTCAAAAATGAATACACGTTCTGCGTTTGGCGGCAATTCCTGAATTGAACTGAATGGCTCATATTAGATGAACAAGAGGAGGCTTATATGACGGGAACAGTCCTTATTCTGGGTGCGACGGGTCGGTTTGGACGCAATGCCGCAATAGCTTTTCGCGAGGCGGGCTGGACCGTACACTGCTTTGATCGCAAGACGCAGGACCTGAAGCGATCTGTCGAAGGGGTGGATGTTGTCGTCAATGCCTGGAATCCGGCCTATCCGGACTGGGCGCGACAAGTCCCCGAACTGCATCGTGACGTGATCAATGCGGCAGCGGATCACGGTGCAACTGTGATCCTTCCCGGCAATGTCTATGTTTTTGGCGCGCAAACGCCGGGGCCATGGTCGGGTGCAACACCGCATGCGGCGCATAATCCCCTGGGCAGGATCCGGGTTGAGATGGAAGAAGCCTATCGAAAATCCTCGGTAAGAACGATTCTTCTCAGGGCAGGTGATTTCATTGACACTTGCGCCTCGGGGAACTGGTTCGATCAGGTCATGATCAAGCCTTTGGCACGCGGCAAGATGGTTTATCCCGGTCGCCCTGATATCCCACACGCCTGGGCCTATCTGCCCGACCTGACCCGAGCGGCCGTTGCGTTGGCTGATATCCGCCAGGACCTTCCCCGTTTCTGCGAGGTTCCTTATGCCGGGTTTAACCTGACCGGCCGGGATATTGCGCAATCCTTGTCGCGGGTGACCGGTGCCGAAATAGCTGTCAGCCCCATGAAATGGTGGCCGATTCAGGCACTGCGGCCTTTCTGGAAGTTGGCGCCACATCTGGTTGAGATGCGCTATCTATGGGATCTGCCGCATAGTTTGGACGGCGCATTCTTTGACGACCTTATCCCTGGATTTCAGACGACCGACTTGGACGCGGCGATGGCTTCTGGGATCCCGAAAACAGCCAAGCAAAACGCGACCTTGGTCAGAACTGCCCGGGCCTGACCAGCGTTAGCGATGTCCCAGGTCCACCCAGACAAGCCGGTGCCGGCTGGCCTGTTCGGCGATTGCGCGCAAGTCTGCGCCCGTGTCGGGCCAAAAGATGCCTGCATCCACAACGCGTAGATCTGCCGAGGGCAGAACGTAATCAACCCGCATCTCTCCGACGGCTTTCCACTCAACCGTGGCCAATGCCCCCGAGGGGGTGGCAGGCCTTGCATCCTGCAACCGCGGGTCTGCCAGCAAGCCCTGGATAGCCTCTTTCCGGCCTTCCCCGCGCGTGGGGTCCAGATTTGCATCCCCAGCAATCACGAAAGGCCCGAGTGGGGCAGGGCCCAGAGCACCGTCCAGCACAGCGTTCCACAAGCGAATTTCGTCACGATTGCGCAACCCGTTCCGGTCCTCGGGTCCGTCGAAAACGGGCGGGGTCGCGTGAAATGTCATCAGGTTCAGGTGGCCGATCGGGGACTCGATTGGTACGATCCAATGTGCCACCGAGGACAGTCGCTGAATGCGCTGGGCGGCTTCAGAGGGAAATGGTGTGCCATCGACCGTCGGCAGATCAGCCCCCGGCAGGTCGCGCCACAGTACTCCCGAGAAATCCTGCATGTCGTCATGGCTTATGGGAAACCGGGACAGAATGGCCAGCCCGCCCTGACCGGTGAACTCGCCATAGCCTTGGGAATCTCTTGGTCCATTGGCCTGCCCGTCCCCGTCCAGATCCAGACTGGTTTCTATTCCTGAATTAGGCTTGGCGGTAAAGCGATAGGGATAGTCCAGCCCCTCGTCGCGCAGCGCCTCACCGAATGCGGTCAGCGTTTCGCCATTGAGATCCCAGTCGATGCCCTGCAAGGCAACGATATCGGGTTGGGTTTCCAACAACACCCGCATCACAGCACGAACCTGCGCATCCCCGCGCCGGATATCGCGCAGCAGAATGCCCGGTCCTTTACGGCTGAGTTCGGTGTTGAAAGTAGCTATGCGTATCGTGTCTGCCTGTGCCGCGAATGGCAGCAAAAGCAGCAGAAAAACACGAATCATGCGGTCTGTGTTGATTCAGTCGTAGAATAGGCGCGGCGTTTTTCGACAATCAGGTTTGCAATGCGCAGTGTCGCCATTCCCCGCATGATCATGCTAGCAGGCAGAAAGGCCCAAGCGCTCAACGTCCAGATCAGCGTCTGGGGGCTGTTCAGCGAGATCGGGCTCACATAATCGGTCAGGATCTTGATCAGAGCCGGGATTACAAACGGCAGCAGGACGCCGATCGAGATGTTCAACCGTCCATCACGCTGCAGACGGGTCACGACATCGCCACCCTTGGTCGGATCGAACAGCGGCAGATTGGTCCAGACGTTGAAGGCTCCGTTTCCGGTGGGCCAACCACGTATTTTCACCGCGTAGTAGAAACTGGCGATTGTGACCATAGCTGCGACATAGGCCACACTGGCAGCGATACGAACAAGTTCGATCAGCGGCGCGCTTGCGTTGACAGGCAGCATCAACACGATCAGACGCACGGGTGAATAGGGGAAATCGACCACATTGGCGACGCCCAACCCGATCACATAAAAACCTGAGGTCAATTCTGTCGGCGAATAGGCGTTTTTGCAGATCAGCGTCAGGAAAGCGACCATCGAAACCAGCCCAACAAAGCGCAGGCGGTTCACTGGTGGTGCGTCGCGAAATTCAATAAAGCTTGGGAAGGCCGAATTATATTCGGCGAAGGTCAGGAAAAACGCGAGAATGGCGAGAAAGACGACAATCTCGGTCCCATTCGTTGATGATACGGGCAAGTACAACGCGGGTGTCAGCACTAAAAGTGCAACCAATATTCCCCGAATTGCCGCCCCTGTTGTGCGCGCAATCACTATCCGAACCCTTTCAAACTGGATTAGCCGATTCTTTGCCGACTTCATTCCAACTTGTGCCTGCCACGTTACCGTTGCAGCAGATGTCATCTCTCACCAATGTTTTGCCATGGTGGGTGCCTGTACCCGCCGACATTGGCGATAAGCGACATTTCGCTCAAGCCAGGTGGCAGAAAACACTCAATTTTGGGCAAAATGATGGCGCAACTGGTGCGGGATTGCATCATTTTTGACGCAAATCCGACGTGTGTTTCAAGTCGAGACCTATATGTAGTGGTTTCGCCGTTCAGAACCCCAAGAAGGCGAATGGGGACGCCGTGGCGTCCCCATAAAGTTGAGTATCAACAGATTCGTTCCCAGAATCACACCCAGGGGCGTGCCTGGCCCGCATGATCCTCGAATTTCTCGATGTGATGGTCTTTTTCCATCGTCAGGCCAATATCGTCCAGACCGTTCAGCAGGCAGTGCTTACGATGAGAATCCACCTCGAATTCGATCACGACACCATCGGACGTGGTGATCTGCTGATCTTCCAGATGCACGGTCATGCGGGCGTTTTCGCCTCTATGCGCGTCTTCCATCAGAACCGCATGATGTTCTTCCTCGACCACGATGGGCAGAATGCCGTTCTTGAAGCAGTTGTTGAAGAAGATGTCGGCAAAGCTGGTCGAGATCACAACCTTGATGCCGAAATCCTTGATCGCCCAGGGCGCGTGTTCGCGCGATGAGCCGCAGCCGAAATTGTCGCCGGCCACCAGAATCTCGGTTTGCCGATAAGCGGGTTTGTTCAGAATGAACTCTTCATTCTCACCGCCGTGATCATGATAGCGCATCTCGTCAAACAGTACGACGCCAAGGCCGGATCGTTTGATCGTTTTCAGGTGCACTTTCGGAATGATCATATCGGTGTCGATATTGATCAATGGCATCGGGGCGGCCACCCCGTGGACTTTGTCAAACTTTTCCATGTCTACACTCCTGCGGGGGAGGGCCGCGCCCATGCCCCGCGTTTAAGCTTGTTTCGCTTCAGTTGTTTCGTCTTTGGGTGCGTCTTTGATGAACAGCGCCATGAAGACCAGACCCAGACCGTTGAACACCATCTCGATCCCCAGCAGGATTCCGAGCAGTTGCAACAGCACGACAGGATCGGTTGCTGCGAACCGCCAGATGAGCATCGCCAGAACAATCGACATCACGCCCGAGATCAGTGTCGCCCAGAAATACTGCGTACCTTTCATCTGGAACGACAAAATGACCCGCGCAATACCGCCTGCCATGAACAGGATCAGGCAGACCGTCGCCAGCGTCACGGTGCCCTGCAGCGGGTGATCCAGGAAGGACCAGCCCAGAAACAGCATCACCGCACCCATAATAAGCGACAGGATCTTGTTGCCGGTGCCCTCGACGGTGAACCCGCCGACCACCTGCAATGCCCCTGAAATCAGCAGCAGTACGCCTGTCACCACCGTTACGGCAATCGACGCCACTGCAGGCGCGCCCAGCACAAAAAGGCCGAACACTATGGACAGAAGCCCCATCAGGAGCCATTTGATCCAGTCACTCATGTCTTAAATCCCTCAAATATCCAGTTATGAGGGCAGCTTACATCAACTCGCGGACGTCTGTCAGCCGTCCTGTGATTGCCGCTGCGGCAGCCATTGCGGGGCTTAGCAGGTGGGTGCGTCCGCCGCGGCCCTGACGGCCTTCGAAGTTGCGGTTCGAGGTCGCGGCGCAGCGCTCGCCCGGTTGCAACTGGTCGGGGTTCATCGCAAGGCACATGGAACATCCCGCCAGACGCCATTCGAACCCGGCCTCTTTGAAGATCTCGGCCAGACCTTCTTCCTCGGCCTGCGCGCGGACAAGGCCTGAACCGGGCACAACCATCGCCCGCATCCCGTCCTTGATCTTTTTGCCCTTCAGAATCTCGGCAGCGGCGCGCAGGTCCTCGATGCGGCCGTTGGTGCAGGACCCGATAAAGACGGTGTCGATTTCAACGTCGCTGAGCTTCTGACCGGCTTCCAGACCCATATATTCGATCGACCGGCGGGCCGCATCGACTTTGCCACCTTCGAAATCCTCGGGGTGAGGCACGGATGCAGTGATCGGCAGCACATCCTCGGGGCTGGTGCCCCAGGTGACGACCGGTGCGATGTCTTCGCCGCGCAGGGTGATGACCTTGTCGAAATGCGCGTCTTCGTCAGTGAACAGCGTTTTCCACCAGTCCATCGCTGCTTCCCACTGGGCCCCTTTCGGGGCGTGTGGGCGGCCTTTGACATATTCGAACGTGGTCTCATCCGGGGCGATCAGGCCGGCTCGGGCGCCGCCCTCGATGGCCATGTTGCAGACGGTCATGCGGCCTTCCATCGACAGATTGCGGATCGCTTCGCCGCAATATTCGATGACATAGCCGGTGCCACCAGCAGTGCCGGTCTCGCCGATCACGGCCAGAGTGATATCCTTGGCGGTCACGCCCGGCTGCAGTGTGCCGGTGATTTCCACCTTCATGTTCTTGGATTTCTTCTGGATCAGGGTTTGCGTGGCCAGAACATGCTCGACCTCGGACGTGCCGATGCCATGGGCCAGCGCACCAAACGCTCCATGAGTCGCTGTGTGGCTGTCGCCGCAGACAACGGTCATGCCGGGCAGGGTCCAGCCCTGTTCGGGGCCAACGATGTGCACGATGCCCTGGCGAACGTCATTCACCGGGTAATAGTGAATGCCGAAATCCTTGGCGTTCTTGTCCAGTGCCTCGACCTGAATGCGCGACTCGGGGTTTTCAATGCCGTTCACGCGATCCGGCGTGGTGGGCACGTTGTGATCCGGTACCGCGATGGTCTTTTCCGGCGCGCGCACCTTGCGACCCGCCATGCGCAGGCCTTCGAATGCCTGCGGGCTGGTCACTTCGTGGACCAGATGGCGGTCGATATACAGCAGGCAGGTGCCATCATCGGCTTCGTGCGCGACATGGGCATCCCAGATCTTGTCATAGAGTGTTTTGGGGGACATCGGTCCTCTCCCGTATGTATTGAGATTTAGCTGGCGAGTGGCTGGACGCCGTTTATAGGCGGGCCAGAACCGTGCGGGCGGCCCCAAAGAACCGTTCACGCAGTCGCGTGTGGTCTTGCAACGTAGGTGCTGGGGTCAGATTGAGTCTCATGCGCATCAGATATATCGCGTCAGTCCGTCAATCAAGGCGCAATCCTGCGGCGGGCTTGCATCATGCGTCAACGCTGTCCAAGCTGGCAAGCAGGAGACGTGCATGAACCCAGACCTGATACCCAGTTCGCTGTCTGATCTGTATCAGACCATGATCGAGGCCTTTTCCCTGCAATTCGATAGACTGGTCGATCTGGTCATTACACCGGGCTGGCGTCAACATCAGCTGGTCATCATCCTGGGTCTCTGGGCGCTGGCCTATGTGTTGAAGCTGGTTACGCAGGGCCGATGGGAGGCCTGGGCCCGTGCCCGCTCTGGTTGGCCCAAATGGCGGTTGCGCACGCTGATCCAGCTGATGCAACGTCTGACGCTTGTCTATTTCGTCACGCTGTCCTGGATGCTGTATCTGGTGATGCAGCAGATCACCTGGCCATCGCGCAGCTATATCATCGGGGTGGTAGCAACTTTGGCTACCGCTTGGCTGGCGATTGCGCTAGTGGCCCGTCTGGTCCGAAACCGGACGCTGCGGCGAATTTTCAAATGGGCAATGTGGGCCTATGCGACGCTGATTGCGCTGAACTTGACCGATGACGTCGCCGGGTTTCTGGATGGGGTGGCGATCTCGATCGGGGATCTGCACCTCTCGGCGTTGGGTATCCTCAAGGCGCTTTTGCTGATTGGCGTGTTGTTGACGCTGGCCCGTCTTGGCACCGGTGCTGCTGAACGTGGCCTCAAACGCAATGACGATATCTCGCCGTCAATGCAGGTCTTGTTGGCCAAGGGATTACAGGTCGTCATCTATGGCGCCGTCTTCATGGCCGCCATTCGGACGCTGGGCTTTGACTTGACGGGTATTGCGCTGTTGTCGGGGGCCATTGGCGTCGGCATCGGCTTTGGTTTGCAGAAAGTGGTGTCGAATCTGATCTCGGGCATCATCATCCTGATGGATCGGTCGATCAAACCGGGCGATGTGATTTCGCTGGGCGACACGTTCGGCTGGATCAACGCGCTGGGCGCGCGCTATGTCTCGGTGGTCACACGGGATGGGCGCGAATACCTGATCCCGAACGAGGATTTGATCACCAATCAGGTGGTGAACTGGTCGCATTCGGACCGGTTCGTGCGGCTGGATCTGACATTTGGCACAAGTTACACGGATGACCCCCATAATGTGCGGGCAACGGCAATCCATGCGGTTAAATCTGTCGAGCGTGTGCTCAGTGGCAGCGGACATGACGCGGTTTGCCATATCACCGGCTTCGGCGACAGCAGCGTGGACTATGTGCTGCGGTTCTGGATCAGCGATCCGACCAAAGGGCTGACCAATATACGGGGCAATGTCTATCTGGCGCTGTGGGACGCATTCCAGGCCGAAGGCATCTCGATCCCCTTCCCGCAGCGAGAGGTGCGCGTGCTGAACGACGACACCGATGCGCAACAGCTTGCCACCGACTAAGCAAACGTTGCGGCCCTTTGACCCCGTGTTCATTGAAATGTTGCAATCTCCTTGCTACCTTATTAGTACCCCGGCGCCGGGATATCATGGCGCGCAGCAAAGGAGGACTATGTCCTGTCTCTACACACTCAGGCGGGTTTGCCCGCCGAAGATGGGGCCAACATGATGGCCCACTCTCAGTCAATCAGCGACAAGCTGCTTGAACGTATCCTTTCCTCACTTTCCGATGACAAGGCCGAAGACGTCGTGCAGATCAACCTGCAGGGCAAGTCGTCCGTCGCGGATCACATGGTTATTGCCTCGGGTCGGTCGACCCGTCAGGTCTCGGCCATGGCGGAAAAGCTGACGGATCGCATCAAGCAGGAATTCGGTTTCACCTCGAAGGTCGAAGGCAAGGATGCCGGCGACTGGGTGCTGATCGATACGGGCGACGTGGTCGTTCATATCTTCCGCCCCGAAGTGCGTGAATTCTATCAGCTGGAAAAGATGTGGCAGCCTGCGGGCGGCAGCGCCTCGGCGAACTGAGGCGCTATCCCGGCCTGCATTAACGGGTCGGCGGCGAGAGAGATATGCGGATCAGCATAGTTGCGGTCGGGCGATTGCGCGCCGGACCCGAAAAGTCCCTGCTTGATGATTACCTGACCCGATTTGATCGGACCGGCCGCGCGCTGGGCCTTGGGCCTGCGCGGGTGATCGAGGTCGAAGACAAGAAAAACGCAGGGATTGGGGCCGAGGCCACATTGCTGCGCAAGGCGCTGCCCAAAGGCACCGTAATCTGCACGCTGGATGAACGGGGGCGGGTGATGTCCTCGCCCGATTTTGCACAAAAACTGGGAGGTTGGCGTGATGCGGGGCGGCAGGATCTGGCGCTGCTTATTGGCGGTGCCGACGGAATAGACCCTGATCTGCGCGCCGAGGCGGATTTCTCCATCTCTTTCGGGTCCATGGTCTGGCCCCACATGCTGGTCCGTGTGATGCTGGCCGAGCAACTTTATCGGGCCGCAACCATCCTGTCGGGCGGTCCCTATCACCGGGTCTGACATGGCGCAGCTATTGATCGTTTACCATTCACGCACCGGCGGCGCCCGGCAGATGGCCGAAGCTGCTGCCGAAGGTGCGCACGATGAGGCCGACACCGTTTTGAAGCCCGCAGAGCGGGCCGGACCCCAAGATCTGCTGGCCGCAGATGGCTATATCTTCTGCGCACCCGAAAACCTGGCGGCGATTTCGGGCGTGATGAAAGAGTTTTACGACCGCTGTTATTATCCGGTTCTTGGTCGCATCGAAGGTCGCCCCTTTGCCCAGATGATCTGTGCCGGGTCCGACGGGCAGAATGCGGCACGACAGACGGCCCGAATTGCAACCGGATGGCGGCTGAAAGAAGTTCAGTTGCCGTTGATCATATGCACCCATGCACAAACGCCCGAGGCGATCCTAGCCGAAAAACGCATCCCCGAAGAAGCACTGCAGACATGCCGCGACTTGGGGCAGGCGATGGCCGCAGGGCTGGCGTTGGGCGTATTCTGAGGTCAGTTCAGCGGCACAACAATGGTTTCGTCTGCCCAGCCATCCACGCTGCAACGGGCCTGTATCTGGACCTGAGATGTACCATCCGGAATTGCCACCCCGCCCAGCGAGCGGGTAAAGGGCTGTTCCGTCTCATGCGGGTGATGCAACACACGCATCCCCAGCTCATTCCCGTCCATATCCAGCACACGCCAGCCATCGGCATAGTGATCCCATCCGGTGTCCGGATGCCGGATCGTCACGTCGAAACGCCAACTGCCACCGCTGGACGAGGCGTTGACCTGCTCGATCGTTGGCGGATCGGCTAGGGTGGGGCTGGCCAGAAAGGTGCAGAGAATCACATATCGCATGTTTCGATCCTAAACTCTTGGCGGGCCCCACAAAGGTTTTCTTTTTGGCTGCATAGCGTTTTACGCGGGTAGATCCGACTCCAAACGGAGGGCTGGGGAATTGTCCACGGCAGCAAACCGACATCCTAGTGCTGCCAGATCGCCAACAGCACGTGGGCAACTTCTATGCAACCAGTTGCAATCACTATAGTATCAGAGCATCACATGAAACGTAGTTTGCACGCACAACCAATAGCTTCAGTATGGTTCGTTATCGGGCAAGGTCGATCTGCATGTCGGGATCAATTCCTCTATTTGCTCTATAAGTATGTCAAAATCACTCAGTTGCGTTCGGTGATTGGAAATGGCGCAGCGCAGCGCATAAGTTGAACCAACTCTCGTGTCAGAGAGCGCCGCAACCCCATCTTCCTGCAGTCGCAGCATGACTTCTCGGTTGAGGGCTTCGAGATTGGATTCCGTCATATTGGGCAGGCAAATGCGAAAGCACACGATGTCCAACATAGGATCGGCTAAAAGTTCGATATCCTGTGCCACTCGGATGCGATCCGCCAGATACTCTGCTTGGTTGATGTTCTGGTCGATCAGCCGACCAAATTTTTCGACACCATGTTCCTTCAGGCTCATCCAAACCTTAAGCGCTCGGAACCCGCGCGATGTCTGAATGCCAAAATCATGTAGCCAATCGGCAGCGGCGACGCCACGTGGTTCCTTCTCCAGGTATGACTGGCTAAGTGCGAAAGTATCAACATGTTGCGATTTGTCTTTGACCACACAACAGCCAACCTCAAACGGTGCATGCAGCCATTTATGTGGGTCCAGCGCAACAGAGTCAGCTTTGTCCAGACCGTTTAGCTTAACTCCGTTTTTAGGAGCGATAGCGGCTAGTGCTCCGATGCAACCGTCCACGTGAAGCCAGAGACCTTCGCGCCGGGACACATCTGCGAGTGCGGACAAATCGTCAATTGCGCCGGTGTTGATAGTTCCAGCTGTTGCGATAATGGCGACTGGCTGGATGCCATGCGCGCGGTCTTCGGCAATCTGTGCACGCAAGGCTGTAACGTCCATCGTATAGTCTGATCGGGATGGCAGGCACCGCAGGGAATTTGATCCAAGGCCCAGCACTTCCATTGCAGTCAGATGGCAGCCATGAACCTGATCGGACGCATAAAACGCTAGCCTAGCACCGCCGACCCCATGTTCCCTGATGGTTTGCTGGCCGAGCGCTGTGTTGCGCGCAACCGTGAGGCCTATCAGGTTGGCTACGGAGCCACCACTGGTCAAGGTTCCACTAGCACCAGCCGGGAACCCGACCATGGTCTTGAGCCAGTCCACCACTTGCTGGTCCATAAGGGCTGCGGCGTGATTTCCGCCGCCGAGGTTTGACCCCAGAATGGCAGCTAAAAAGTCGCCGAGAGCGCCGGTGAAATTGCTGGCACCCATATACCACATCCAAAATCTGGGATGGATGTTACCCATTGGATAGGGCAGCAAGTTGGTTTTCATCTCTTCAAAGACTGTATCAAGTGGCATTCCCGATCTCGGTAGCGCTTCTTTGTATGTCGCGCGCACGCTGTCTGGCATGTTTTGCCAAACAGGAGATTCGCGCACATTGGAAAGCCGAAACACAGCTTCATCCACCATGCGGTACGCCGTGACACGCATGGCCTCCCAGTCTTCCGGGTCGAGTGTTTCTTCCTGATGCAGCATTCTGTCCATTACTCGCCCGCCATTTGCGCACTTGGTGTGGACAGGGAAATCGCGCGTTCCTCGTCGGTCATCTCGGCCTCGATGTCGTCAAACAAAGGCGTCGAAAGATAGCGTTCAGCCGTATCTGGCAACATCGCCAAAATAACGGATCCTTCAGGGGCGGTCTTAGCAACTTGCAGTGCTGCCAGAACCGTGCCGCCACCTGACACCCCCGTCAGAATGCCCTCTTTCTGGGCAAGCTGCTGTGCCATTTTGATCGCGCCAGGACCGGCGACAGGCATCAGTTCGTCAAATGATCCGTTGTCCAAAGCTTCTTGCAACACAGCCGGGATAAAGTCAGGTGACCAACCTTGAAACGGGTGCGGTTGCCAAGCTGAATGACCGGCGGCAGGGCTTCCATCAGAATTGCGATCCTGCGCAATCCCACTTCCTACGAGTCCGGCATTTTCAGGTTCGGTCAGGATAATCCGGGTATCGGGTGACTCGCGGCGCAGCACGCGCGCAACTCCGGTCAATGTCCCTCCTGTGCCAAATCCCGTTACAAAATGCGTCAGCCGCTTATCCTTGAAATCTGCGATAATTTCCGGACCTGTTGTCATTTCATGAACTTTTGCATTCGCGTCCGTTTCAAATTGACGGGCCAGAAACCAACCGTTGGCCTCGGCCAGCTCCACCGCCTTGTTGTACATTCCTATCGCCTTTTCGGCCCGCGGTGTCAGCACCACTTTCGCCCCCAACACCCGCATGAGGCGCCGCCGTTCGACGGAAAAACTGTCCGCCATTACGATCACCAATGGATAGCCCTTTGCAGCACACACCATCGCCAGACCAATTCCGGTGTTGCCGCTGGTTGCCTCAACAACCGTTTGGCCCGGTTTTAGTGCACCGCTATTTTCGGCCTCTTCGATAATGCTAAGCGCTAGCCTGTCTTTGACAGATGCTGCGGGGTTGAAAAATTCGGCTTTGACAAAAAGCTCTACGTGATCTGGTGCCAGATTGTTGATCCGGACTACCGGCGTTTGTCCGATTGTTTCGTTGATATTTGCGTAAATCACTTTCCTGGCCCCTCTTTGAATGGATGATGTTCTGCATTAATGTACTGACTTTGCCCGATGGTTCGCGCACAAGCTTGCAGACAGCTTGTAGAAATGGTGTAGAATTCCGCGACTTCTGATAGATTTCTTGCATGAAATTCTGTTTTGGCAATTTTGAGCTGGACCACGCTGCCGCTGAATTGCGGTATTCGGACGGTCAAGGCGTTCACCTTGAACGGCAAGTTTTCCTGTTGCTGAGCTTATTGGTCCAAAACGGCTCGCGCGTGACGACATTGGACGAAATTGTCACCAAAATCTGGAATGGCGCACCAATTTCAGACGCCGCTATTGCAAGCCGTATCCGATCTGCCCGTGCCGCTTTGGGGGATGACGGGAAAACGCAACGCATCATCCGCACGATCCGGGGACAGGGCTTTCGGTTCGAATTGCCGGTGACCAAAAAGGTCGACGCAAACCTCGCAGAGACGCTGATCATCAATGAAGGGGTCGCTCCATCCATTGCCGTGTTGCCGTTTCAGGCCTTTGGAGAAACAGATCAGGCTAGGGTGATCGCTCCGGCCCTTGCACATGAATTGATTGTGTCGTTGTCGCTGACAAAGTGGGTGACGGTCATTGCGCGCGCCTCAAGTTTCCAACTCGGTAGCGTTGCAAACACGCAAAGTGTGCGCGAGCAGTTAGATGTAAGATATGTGCTGTCGGGTAGCGTCGAGATTAACGGACCAAATCTGACCGTGTCTCCGGTGCTTGCTGCTGCGGATTCCGGACAAGTGATCTGGGCTGATCGCTACACTGGCCTGATTGATGACATTTTTTCTATCAAGGCCGATGTCACCAATTCTGTAGTAGCAGCGGTCGAACTCCATGTTCCGCGCCACCAGGCCGCCGAGGCCCGACGGCAGGATATTGAATCCCTCGACGCCTGGAGCTTTTTCCACCTTGGACTAAACCACATTTATCGGTTCACCCAAGAAGACAACGCTTTGTCTGCCAGATATTTCAAAGAAGCTCTTGCCCGGGCACCCAATTTTGCACGTGCCCATGCCGGGCTTTCTTTCGTTTCTTTCCAGAGGGCGTTTACCGGTTTCGGCGCTGATCGCGGTGTTGCCGCTCAGGATGCCTTATCTGCTGCTGAACGGGCAATGGAACAGGCCCCCGATGACCCGTTTTCCAATTTTGTGCTTGGGCGGAGCTATTGGATTCAGCAAGATTTGGATACCGCGGTGCATTACTTGCAACAGGCTGTTTCGCTAAATCCAAATTATGCGCAGGGTCACTACTCGCTCGGTCTAGTGCAAGCGTTGAACGGCGTCAGTGATAACATTGACCAACGTGCAGATCTGGCGACGCGTCTCAGCCCGCTAGACCCGTTGCTCTATGGAATGCACGGCATGAAAGCATGGGCACGGATCAACAGTTGCCAATGGGAAGAGGCCGCGCATTGGGGGGATCTGTCTGCACGCACACCCGGCGCGCATTTCCTCATCGATATGTTAGCGGCTATGGCCCATCAGGCGAATGGAAACATAGAAGACGGCCGTAGATTTGCTGATTGCGCCCGCAAGCGTCGCCCGGACGCGTCACTAGATCATTTTTTCGCGGCCTTCCCCCTTCCTAAGGGTGAGGCAAGAAACACAACACGTGCAGCGCTCACAGCGTTAGGATTTTAGGATTACGTCAGAAATCAGCGCCGTGATTGGTTTTGGTGGGCGACCAAAAAGTAATGAGCGCCGTTACCAACGATAACTAGTCATTGGATTGAGGCGCAGCAATCGGCATTTTGGGCTCAAATCGGCAATTCATTGTGCGTTGATCAAAAAGTCCGTTTCGACCCACACGAAAACCTGCTCGCAAGGAAGAACTAAAGGCGGCGCAGTAACGCCACAGCCATGGCATTAGATCACGACGGCGTATTGTCTGCCTGTGCCAGTAGGATCGCGCGGGATTGCGAGGCGAATTCGCGTCGGTAAAGCAGGCCTGCAGTGATAACTGTGCCGACGATCAACGCGAGTGGTCCCAGAAACCATGCAAGCAAGGCCAGTGCGAAATAGGTAGAGCGCAGCCCGCGGTTAAAGCTGCGGGCGGCGGTGACACAGATCTCGGCCGATTGCGTGGCGCGGGGATAGGCGATGGGATTTTCGGGCTCATTCGGGACCGCGGCCATCAGTACCGCGCAATAGCCGAACAGACGATGCGCCCAGACATATTTCAGAAAGGCATTGGCCAGCAGCAGCACGACGGCGAGTATCTTGATCTCCCACACCAGGGCTGGAAAGCTGCCGATGGCCAGATCACTGGCGACACCGGCCAGACGCTCGGTATTGCCCAGCAGGGCCAGTCCCCCACCGATGGCAATCATCGTGGTCGAGGCAAAGAAGGTACTGCCTTGCCGCATCGTGGCCACGACCTGCGCGTCAAACATCCTTGGCTGGCGTGTGACCATCTCGCGCATCCAGTCGCGGCGATACTCATCCATCATCAAGGCCACTGACCGCTTCTTTGGCGACGGGTTTTCGATCATCCACCCAAGGCACAGCCAGGCCCCCATCATCAGCGTTATGGCGGCAAAATCCAAAGGGGCAAACAGAGCGGCGCGGTCAATCCAGGTCATGGCCGTGACAGTACTTCCGGAAGTCGGAACTTGCCATACTGACAAATTGGTAATATTATTTTACCAAACCAAGGAGCCTGCCATGGAAATGCCAAAGCCAAGCCCTGATGTCCTGCGTCGCAAAGATGCGGTGGTGGCGCGCCTGTCGGGGGTTCTGCCGGACGACGCGATCATTCATGACCCGGCCGAGACACGCGCCTATGAATGTGATGCTTTGACCGCCTATAGATGCCCGCCGATGCTGGCGGTTTTGCCTTCGACCACGCAGCAGGTCTCGGATATCTTGCGCATTTGCCATGACGAAGGCGTGCCGGTGGTACCGCGTGGTGCGGGTACGTCGCTGGCCGGGGGCGCGCTGCCAACAGCTGATTGCGTCATACTGGGCGTGGCCCGGATGAACGACGTGCTAGAGGTTGATTATGACAACCGATTCATCAAGGTCCAGACTGGGCGCACCAACCTGAGTGTCACCGGCGCGGTCGAGGAAGAGGATTTCTTTTATGCCCCCGATCCGTCGTCGCAACTGGCTTGCGCGATTGCGGGCAATATCGCGATGAATTCCGGCGGGGCGCATTGCCTGAAATACGGGGTGACCACGAACAACCTGCTGGGTGTGACCCTGGTGATGATGGATGGCTGCGTAGTCGAAATCGGTGGCGCTCATCTGGACGCGCCGGGTCTTGAGCTGCTGGGGGTGATCTGCGGGTCCGAAGGGCAACTGGGCGTCGTCACCGAAGCGACCCTGCGCATCCTGCGCAAGCCAGAAGGCGCACGGCCCGTCCTGATGGGGTTTGATGACAATGAAATCGCAGGCCAATGCGTTTCGGACATCATCAAGTCCGGTATCTTGCCTGTTGCGATTGAGTTCATGGATCGCCTGTGCATTCAGGCCTGCGAAAACTTTGCACATGCCGGGTATCCGGAATGCGAAGCATTGTTGATTGTCGAGGTCGAAGGCTCGGAGGCCGAGATCGACAGCCAGCTGGCCAAGATTGTCGAGATTGCAAAACGCCACGATCCGGTCGAGCTGCGCGAGAGCCAGTCGGCGGATGAAAGCGCCCGGATCTGGTTGGGCCGCAAATCGGCCTTTGGCGCCATGGGGCAGATGAACGACTATATGTGCCTGGATGGGACCATCCCGGTATCGGCGCTGCCCGCCGTATTGCGCCGGATTGGTGAGCTGAGCGATGAGTTCGGCCTGCCGGTTGGAAATGTATTCCATGCCGGCGACGGGAACATGCACCCTTTGATCCTGTTTGATGCCAATAAACCCGGCGACCTCGAAAAATGTGAGGCGTTCGGGGCGGAAATCCTGAAACTTTGTGTGGATGAGGGCGGTTGCCTGACCGGTGAGCACGGTGTGGGAATTGAAAAGCGCGATCTGATGCATCATCAATATGCCCCTGCCGATCTTGAGGCGCAGATGGCGGTTAAGGATGTGTTCGATCCAGGATGGTTGCTGAACCCCGCCAAAGTGTTCCCGCTGGATGCCTCCGAATCCCGTCGCGACCCGCAAATGGCTGCAAATAGGCTCTAACAAAGAGAAATATGATGAAACCCACGTCAGAAACTGAACTGGCCCAGATGGTGGCCGGGTTGACAGGCGCCGTGCGTATCGCCGGCGGCGGCACCCGTGGTATCGCGGGGCCTGACGAAGTGATTGAGACCAGCAGGCTGACAGGCATCACACTGTATGAACCCGGTGCCCTGACGCTGGTTGCGCAGGCCGGGACACAGTTGGCCGAGGTTGAGGCCGCATTGGAGGCCGAGGGCCAGCAACTGGCCTTTGAGCCGATGGACCATCGCAGCCTGTTGGGCACCCAAGGCGAACCGACCATCGGCGGTGTGGTTGCTGCTAACATCTCGGGGCCGCGCCGCATTCAGGCAGGCGCATGTCGCGATTTCTTGCTGGGGGTGCGATATGTCGATGGCACCGGGCAGGTGATCAAAAATGGCGGGCGGGTGATGAAGAATGTCACTGGCTATGATCTGGTCAAGCTGATGTGTGGGTCCTGGGGAACGTTGGGCGTGCTGACCGAAGTATCGCTGAAAGTCCTGCCCAAGCCAGAACACACAGCAACGCTGTCAGTGACCGTATCTAATGCAGAAGCAGCGATAAAAACGCTGTCCGCAGCGCTTAGATCTCCGTTCGAGGTCACTGGCGCAGCTTATGACCCGGAAGGCGAAAAGGCCTTAATTAGAGTCGAAGGTTTTGCCGATTCCGTCGCTTACAGAACCGAGAGGCTGACATCCGAACTGTCTGGGTTCGGCCAGATCGCAAATGTCGATGAACCGGCAACGCTGTGGACGGCGATCCGCGATGTTCACGCGTTCCGGGGCAAGGCTGGCGACGTGTGGCGTCTGTCTGTCACGCCCGGTGACGCCCCGATGATCGCGGCGCGGGCCGAGGCTGAACAGGTGCTCTACGACTGGGGCGGGGGTCTGATCTGGCTGCGTCTTCCTGCGGGAACCGATTTGCGGGCGCGTCTTGGCACTTTTTCTGGTCATGCAACCCTTGTGCGCGGCGATGCGGAAATGGTCGAGCGGCTGGGCCGGTTCCAGCCTGAGAGTGTAGCTACACAGGCTCTAATAAAAGGCATTCGGGCGAAATTTGATCCCCGAGGGATGTTTAACCCGGGGCTGATGGGGTAGGGTAATGCAGACAGATTTCACCGAAAAACAGCTGCAGGATCCGGCGATCCAGAGATCGAACCAGATCCTGCGCAGCTGTGTTCATTGCGGCTTTTGTACTGCCACCTGCCCGACTTATCAGGTGCTGGGGGATGAGCTCGACAGCCCGCGCGGACGGATCTACCTGATCAAGGACATGCTTGAGAATGAGCGTGTCCCGGATGAGAAAACCGTCAAACATATCGACCGCTGCCTGTCCTGTTTGGCCTGCATGACCACCTGTCCGTCGGGCGTTCACTATATGCACCTGGTCGATCACGCGCGCGGGTATATCGAGCAAAACTACAAACGCCCACTGACCGATCGCCTTCTGCGTTGGGTTCTGGCGCAGATTCTGCCCTATCCGACGCGGTTTCGCTGGGCCCTGATCGGGGCCAAGCTGGGCCGTCCCTTTCGGTTTCTGATGCCGGATGCGCGGCTGCGGGCGATGCTGGAGATGGCACCAAAACATATCCCTCCGGTCAGCCGCAACGATGACCCGCAACGCTTTGCCCCTAAAGGAGCGCCGAAAAAGCGCGTGGCACTGATGACAGGCTGCGCCCAAAAGGCGCTGAACACGGATATCAACGATGCCACGATTCGCCTGCTGACCCGGCTGGGCTGCGAAGTCGTTGTGGCCAAAGGCGCGGGATGCTGTGGTGCGCTGACCCATCACATGGGCAAGGTGGCTGACAGCCACAAAGCGGCGGCGGCCAATATACAGGCCTGGACCAATGAGATCGATGGCCAGGGGCTGGATGCCGTCGTCATCAACACCTCGGGTTGTGGTACGACCGTCAAGGATTACGGGCACATGTTCCGAAACGAGGCTTTGGCGGCAGATGCCGCGCGGGTTTCGGAGATTGCCATGGATATCAGCGAATTGCTGGTGCAGCTGGACCTGCCCGGAGGCCAGCACAAGGGCATGACCGTCGCCTATCATGCCGCTTGTTCTTTGCAGCATGGGCAAAAGATCAAAAACCATCCCAAAGACCTGCTGAAGAACGCGGGTTTCACCGTGTTAGAGCCTTCAGACAGCCATCTGTGCTGTGGCAGCGCCGGGACCTATAACCTGATGCAGCCCGAAATCTCGGGTCAGTTAAAGCAACGCAAGGTTCGGACGCTTGAGGCTAAGAACCCCGATGTTATCGCTGCAGGCAATATTGGTTGCATGATGCAGATCGGTTCGGCCACGCAGATACCCATTCTGCACACGGTCGAGCTGTTGGATTGGGCTACCGGTGGGCCTTTGCCGCGCGCGATGCAGCACGGTCAAAAGGCGGGAACAGCGGTGCCGATCCTGCGGTAGCTGCCTGATGCAGGGTTGCATCAGCTAGGCGCGAAACGTACCGGCCCTATTTTCGCCGTACCCCACAGCTAGGAGTATGTGCCGAAAGAAACGCCGGAGAACCGCTTGAGAAACTGGATCAAGGCTTTTGCGCTGGCACTGATGCCGATGGCCGCAATGGCGCAGGATAGCGGGCTGAAAAGTCTGGACACCACCGATGCCGGGCGGGCCTGGATGGCTGTCGGGCGCTTGAATATTGACGGCGAAGCATTCTGCACCGCGACGCTGATTGCGCAGAACCAGGTGCTGACGGCAGCGCATTGTCTTTATGATAAGGCCACAGGCCAACGTATTGACCTGTCTAAGGTCGAATTTCTTGCCGCCTGGCGTCTGGGTCGGGCATCAGCCTATCGTGCGGCGCGCAGGGCGGTGATTCACCCCGATTACTTTTACGACGACGAAACCCCGACCAACCGGATCGGTAGCGATATTGCGCTGATCGAGCTATGGCAGCCAATCCGCAGTACCTCGGTCATTCCATTTGATACCGGCGATCGGCCCGTTCGCGGACAGGAAGTTGGGGTTGTGTCCTATGCGAAGGACCGCGCCGAGGCGCCATCACTGCAAGAGGTCTGCTCGGTCGTGACCGGCGTTTCCGAGGTTCTTGTCCTGTCCTGTGATGTCGAGTTTGGATCCTCCGGCGCCCCGGTATTTGCGTTCGAGGGCGAAAGACCACGGATCGTCTCGGTCGTGGCGGCCAAGGCGGAATTCAATGGCGAGCCTGTGGCCATAGGTACCGCAGTCGAGGTTTCGCTGCCTTTGCTGCGGAGTGAACTGTCCGCCGGGCGCGGATTCAGCGGCTCGGAAACCGGCGATTCGGCAAGCCGTCATATTGGCGCCAGGTTCGTCCGGCCATGATGCGATTTTGGGCAAGTCTGTTTTTATGCCTGTCTATGATGACAACGATGTCCCAGGCGCAAAGTGCAAAACGCAAACTCACCGACCGCGATGACCTATATGGCTGGGAGGCCGTCGGCCGCCTGGATATCGGCTCCGAGGGGTTTTGTACGGGTACGTTGATCGCACAGGATCTGGTACTGACCGCGGCCCATTGCGCCTTGGACAAAAGAACCGGTCAACCCTATGGGCCGGGGCAGGTAACCTTTCGGGCAGGGCTAAGCGACGGAACTGCGTTGGCAGATCGCAAGGTGGTGCAGATCGCGGCACATCCGGATTACACACGTTTCGCTCAACTGTCGCCCGATGCCGTGCGCGTTGATGTCGCGTTGATGCGGCTGGATCAACCGATCCCCTATTCCGTGGCCGATCCCTTTGCGTTGCATAACGGGCGCGTGGCGGGAGATGAGGTCAGTCTTGCATCGTATGGTCGGGGCCGATCGAATGCGATTACGCGGGAACGGTCCTGCAAAATCCTGCAGCGCTATCAGGGCCTGATCACATTCAACTGCGACATTACCTTTGGGTCCTCGGGTTCGGCCCTGTTGGCGCGAAACGGTCCGCGCTGGCAAATACTTTCTGTAGTCTCTGCAGTTGGTACGGATGGTCGGCAGAAAGTGGGATTCGGCATGGAATTGCAGGAAATTGTGGCCGATCTGAAGGCGACTCTGCGCCGGGATGCCCCTAAACCAAAGGCGACAATAAAGCGATTGCAGGTGGGATCAGGCAAGTCGGACACCGGTGCGAAATTCATCAGCTCGGGAGGGGGTTGAACTCGACCAGAACGTTTCCCATGTCAAATGTATCGGGCCGCCGCAAACGGGGCCTGAGACAATCGAACGCCCGTCCGATCGGAGGGCATTACGTTCATCGCTCAAACATGAGGATACGACATATGCGTACATTTGACTTTGCACCGCTGCACCGCGCCACCGTAGGTTTTGACCAGATCGCTGACATGATGGATCGCGTTCTGACCAATGATGTGGCTCAACCCAGCTATCCGCCCTACAACATCGAAAAAACCGATGTCGACACCTATCGTATCTCGGTTGCAGTTGCCGGTTTTTCCGAGGCCGATCTTTCGGTCGAAGTGAAAGAGAATTCGTTGGTCGTCGCCGGTAAGAAAACTGCAGAAGACAAAGATCGCAGCTATCTGCACCGCGGCATCGCCACCCGCGCGTTCGAGCGCCGTTTTGCCCTTGCCGACCACGTTCGTGTCACCGGTGCCAGCCATGAGAACGGCATGCTGAATATCGATCTCAAGCGCGAAGTGCCCGAAGCGCTGAAAGCCCGCCGGATCGAGATTTCGTCCAGCAAGGCCATCGAAAAGGATGTGGTTGACGCCAAAGCCGTAAACTGAGGCAGTCAGTCACCACGCCGCGGTAATCGTTCCTCTCTGGATTACCGCACCATGCGCCCCGCGTTCCTCCAGACGCGGGGCGTTGCCTTTACGGCCAGCTGTACAGCGAAGGTTTGGGCGGATCAGACCGACAGGCAGATGTATTTCATCTCCAGATAGTCTTCCATGCCATGATGGCTGCCTTCGCGGCCCAAGCCGGATTGTTTGACGCCGCCGAACGGGCCTAACTCGGTTGAGATGATGCCGGTGTTCACACCAACGATCCCGTATTCCAGTGCTTCGGCCACTTTGTAAACGCGGCTGAGATCTTTGGCATAGAAATACGAGGCCAGACCAAAGATCGTGTCATTGGCCATGGCGATCACGTCGTCTTCATCCTCGAACTTGAACAGCGGTGCCAGCGGGCCAAAGGTTTCGTCCTGCGCCACCAGCATGTCCTGCGTCACACCGGTGACAATGGTAGGCTCAAAGAAGGTGCCGCCCAGATCGTGCGGCAGGCCACCGGTCAGGATTTGGCCGCCTTTGTCGGTTACGTCCTTGATGTGTTCTTGCACCTTGGCAACGGCGTCATCATTGATCAGCGGTCCGGTGGTGATGCCTTCGTTCAGGCCGTCGCCGACGTTCAGAGCCTCGACCGCGGCCTTCAACTTGGCCGCAAACGCGTCATAGACACCGGCCTGCACATAGATGCGGTTGGCGCACACACAGGTCTGGCCGTTATTGCGGAACTTGCACATCATCGCGCCTTCGACGGCGGCATCCAGATCGGCATCGTCAAATACGATGAACGGCGCGTTGCCGCCCAGCTCCATCGAGCATTTCATCACCTGTTCCGCCGCCTGCCGCAGCAGGATGCGCCCGACTTCGGTTGAGCCGGTAAAGGTCAGCTTGCGCACGCCGGGGTTTTCGCAGAATTCCTTGCCGATTTCGCTGGCGCGCGACGAGGGCACCACGTTGAACACACCGGCGGGGATGCCTGCCTGCTGGGCCAATGCGCCCAGAACCAGCGCCGACAAGGGTGTCTCGGCGGCAGGCCGGGCGACAAAGGCGCATCCGGCTGCAAGCGCCGGTCCGGCCTTTCGCGTGATCATCGCATTGGGGAAGTTCCAGGGCGTGATCGAGGCCGCAACGCCGATGGGCTGCTTCAGCACCATGATGCGTTTGTCGCGCTGATGACCTGGAATAGTCTCGCCATAAACGCGCTTGGCCTCTTCGCCGAAAAACTCGATGAACGAGGCACCATAGCCGATCTCACCCACGGCTTCGGCCAGCGGCTTGCCCTGTTCGGCGGTCAGGATCTTGCCCAGATCCTCGGCGTTTTCCATCATCAGATCGTACCAGCGGCGCAGGATCACGGCGCGTTCCTTGCCGGTCAGCTTGGCCCATTCCTTTTGCGCGGCCTCGGCCTGTGCGATGGCACCTGCAACCTGCGCGCGGCTCAGGTCGGCGACCTCGGCGATCACGTCGCCCCGCGCAGGGTTGGTGACGGAAAACGTCCCATTGTCACCATCGACCCACTGGCCGCCGATATAGGCCTTGGTCACCAGCAGATCGGGGTTTTTCAGAATGGATTTCAGGTCGGTCGTAGTATCCAGCATGGGTCGGACTCCGGCAGAAAAGGGTTTGCGCGCACCCAAACAGGTGGCGTCGCATTTGTCTATGTCCACTCGGCGGTCAGGATCAATCCAGATTTGATCAAATTCATCGTTGCAGAGTGCAGATATCTCGCCTGCGTGGCCTATCTTTTTCGATACGAAATTGTAAAAGTCTCGGTGATTTGAGGGCTCAAGGGGATGTAAATGAACATAACATTCCCTATCTTATTGGGTAAATAAAGAAAACAGGGGACAGCAGAGATGTCGAACCAGCAATTCGAAGCGTTAATTGAAGAAACACAGACGAAAGTGCGCGAAAGCCAGTCGCAGATCCAAGGACTGACCTCGCGGATTGAGGCTGCGCGGGCCAAGATCGGTACGGCCGAGGCGGATATCGATATCGAAAACGCCACTTTGGAAGATGTGCACGCCCATACCGAAGTCATGAACGCCAATATCGCCGAGCTGATCATGGGTCTGGATGACGTCACCAGCGCGTTCTCTAAGGATTTTGACGAGATGCGCTCAAAATCCGGGTGGGAGACGTTTGTTGGCATCTTCTCGAAGGGCAAATCTGAATCGATGCGGCAGGAGCGGATGCGCACAGCCAGTATCGACGACAAGCTGCAGGACCTGATCGCCAAATCCGACGTGATCGTGAAACTGCTGGAAGGACAGCTGTCGGTGCTGGAAGAGCAGCGCGTGAAGGTCGAAAACAACCTGACCGGCACGCTGGATGACCGTGAGGCCACCGTGGCCGAGCTGGAGGCACTGCGCGCTGAAATTCAGGGCATGGACCCGACGATCATCACGCTGGAGAACAAGATCAGCGTCGAACAAGACGCCGCCGCGCGCACCCAGCTTGAGACCGAACTGGCCGAGCTGAACAAGCAATACAACGCCAAGGTTCAGGAAGAGCAGGTCAAGCTGGCCAAAAGCCAAACGCTGGAGCGCTATATCGAAAAGGGCAAGACCTGGGTCGATTCCCTGCAGAACCAAGCGGCGACGCAGATGGTGCTGATCAACAAGCTGCAGACAGACACGCAACAGCGCGTGGTGCTGTATGACGCCCTGACCAAATCGCTGAAAACCGCGCAGCAGCAGGATGTGGCCCACCGCATCAACGAGATCGGCGTGCAGACCGACCAAGAGGCGCAAACCGCCATGGCCTCGATCGGCACCGCGACCAACCAGAAGATGGCCGACATGCTCGAGGCGCATGAGGACCACATGGTCTTTGCCCGCGATGTGCTGGAGAAAAAGGCCAAGGCAGATGAACGCTTTGCCCGCCGGTTTGCCTCGATTGTCGAGAAGCATGACAAGAATTTGTATGGTGGGTGAGCCCATTGCTCAAGATGACACGAGACATTTGTATATCAGCTTGGCTGGCGGCCTGGTTTGTCGCCATGGGATTCAGTCTAGTTTTCGAAGCTTACATGTTCGGGCTAGTTGCATTTTGGTCTTTGATGCCAGGGTTCTTTTTGATCCACCAATTTGCGCGGCTGACATCCGCTTCGAAAAAAGAAATGAGCCAAGAAATCAGCTTTGGCGAATCCATTCGATCCAAAAATTTATGGCTAAAATATGCGAAGGTATGGGCGCTGCCTTTCGCATGCATGCTTTACTTGTTCCCAAAGTTCTTGGAAGTGGGGGTGCCTCTGATCGTGGTTGTAGGGCTCGGTGCAATAAATTTTGTGGCTCAAGTAGATAGTTGCAGAAGAGAACTCTATCAGACGCGCGCCCAATGACTAACCTCACCCAAGACCATGTCGGCCTGACCGACACCCTCGCCTCGCGCCGCTATTTCCGCAAATTTGAGGTGATCACCGTTCACCTTCTGCGCGTGGCCGCAACGATGGAGGCTGAGGGCGCGATCAGCAAGCAAGAGGTGCGGACCGTGTCGCGCTATCTCTCGGGGCTGCTCTTCACCTTCCGCGCGCTATCCATGAAATACCTGCTGGTCGGGCGCGATACGGGGCGGTTCTTTGGAAGCCTCGCCATGGACAAGCGCGACAGTGGGTTTCCGGTGGCGGCCGAGCTGCTGACTATGGCCAACGATGCGCAGCAGGCGCAGGTGCATCTGGCGAATATGCCGTCCGAGGATGAGCTGAAAACCGACATGGTGCGCACCATTATCAGCGACCGGGAAATCCCGACCAAGCTGCAATTCGCGCTGTCCCAAAGGCTCTATTACGAGGAATTGCTGAAGGGTGAGCTTTTCTGGGCCCGTAACGATCCCGAATGTCACTGGATTGGCAATGAGGGCGAGCGGCGCAGGTTCCTGATCCACTGGGCCGTGTACGACAGCCAGATCAACCTGCCGGTCATCTACTTGATGGAGTTGGAGGATTCGGGGCGCACGGCCCTACCCAAAGATCAACGCCGCTGGCCCGAAGTGCAGGCGCATCTGATGGCGCAATCCTTGGGTGGGCTGAAACTGGTGACCATCGCCAAAGGCTTTGATCAGGATTTCGACGACCTGCATCCCAAACACCTGCGCCGCATTCATGTGGGGCCGATGTACTCCTCGGCCTTTACCGAGCAATCAGGCCCGCTGCGGCAGGTGCTGGAGGATGCGAAATCCCCTGCGGGTCAGGATTGGGCATTGGCCTGGACCACTGAAGCGCTGCGAAGCGAGGATGTGATTCAAGAACGCTCAGGCTGGTTCGGGACTGTCGACCGCGAGGTCTTTGCGCTGGACCCATTCGGCGGGCAGGGGGCCGAGACGGGGGCGACACAAACCGAGCGCTCGATCATTCTGCCACAACGCCCGTTCCAGGTACTGGCCGAGCGCAACCCGCCGGGTTTTGGTGACGTGCGCAAGTTCGTCGTCAGCAAGACCGGGCAGGTGTTGAGATATTGAAGACAGTAAAGGCGATTTTGAGATGAGTTTGACGTCAGACCAGATGGAATTGCGCGAAGACGATATTCGCAAGCACTACACTGCGGCCACTGCCTTGCTGAACGGGTTCGAGCACGCGCCGCGGATTGCCAAAGCGGTTGAGGCCGCGGTTGAGAGGTCGCCGGGCGTCTCCACAGGTCGGCGGTTTCGGTCCACCACACCTGGTTTGGTGACACGGCGGACTGTGCGGGCTGACGGGGTGCATCTGGTGGAACGAATCGAGGCGTCAGATGACGGCGATACGCTGGTTTCACCCCCGCAGGCCACCACACAACAGGCCATTCGCCGCGCGATCGCCATCGCTCTGGCGGTGTCTGAAGCCTATGCCGAACAGACCCCTCTCGCCGATCTGAAACGCGCAAACCTTGCGGGCGATCTGCCCGCCGCGCGCAAGACCGAATTCTCGGAACTGCTGACGGCCGAGGCGCTGATCACCTCGCACAGTTTCGGCAATGCACTGGCCTATTTGATGTCCTCACATCTGGGCGAGACCACAGTTGATGTCGGGGAAATCGAAGAAGTTCTGACCGACAATGGCCAGCTCGCCCTGCACGGCGCGCTGTGGGAGCTGGACCAAACCCTCGCCAAACACGCGCCCGATGATGCGCATTTGATCGCGGCCACCAGCGCCTATGCCGAGCAACTGATGGACAAGGCCGCCCTGCGCGCCCAGTCCGCAGGCCATCTGGCCCCGTTCCAGAACGCCGCTTGGCATATCGAAGCCGATGACCTGACCATTCGCGGCTTTGAACCCGCCTCCAAAGCGAAATCCACCACCCTCACCATGACGTTCAAGAAACCGAACGAGGTGGTTGGCAACCATATCGCCAAATATCAGGCGATGAAGCTGGCCAAGATGGTGATGGCCTATGATTTCGACCGCCGCCTGAACCCATTTGCCGAGCTTGGCGGGTTCATCTTTACCTTTATGGGCGACGGCAAACCGGGCACCGGCAAGACCACCCTGATCCAGATGATGGCCGGGCTGATCAACGACTATTGCCAGAACGCGGGCTATCCGTTCCGCTATCAGAACCTGAGCACCGACAATATCGACAGCTATCAGGGCAAATCCGGCCAGAATGCCAAAGCGTTTATCAACACGATCATCGACCCCTCGGTCATCGGCTTCGGCACCATCGACGATATCGACCAACTGGCGGGCAAACGCGGCGACCGACAGTCCTCGGCCGGGCAACTGGAAATAACCGCCGTGCTGATGGAAAGCTTTGCGGGCGCCAACACCGTTGTGCGCGGCAACTGCACCTTTGGCATGTTCTCGAACTACCCCGAGAATGTGGACGACGCCCTGCGCCAGCGGGCGGGCGCACGCTTCCTGGTCGACGGGCCGCAAACGCGCGAGGACTACATCGACATCCTGCACCTGCTGATGGGCCGCAACCACGACATTCCGCTGGGCGAGCACGAAGCCTATGCCGCGCAGGAAATCAAAAAAGCCGTCGCCGCCAGTTTCGAAAGCCATTCCCGCCCGCATGAGGACGCTTTGCTGCAGGTCTATGACCGGGTTCAGGGGCAGATCGGCCAGTTGGATACCATCGCCAAGATGGGGACGTATCTCAAGGCGATCCAGGCCGCGGATGAGCGGTTCACCGGCCGCGCGATCAAGAACATCACCGACGCGGTCAAGGTCCGCGCGATGGATTTCGAACTGCCCGACGAATGGATGGAAAACCCCGACCTGTTCCTGTTCCGTGACTACGACGCCAAGAAAGCCATGATCGAGGACCTGCGCCAGCCGATCACGGTCGAGATGGTGATGCAAGAGATCAACCGCTACGCCGACAGTGAATTCCGCTATGCCGACAAGAGCGACGAGGTCGCCATCGACAACGCCGTGCGTGAGATGGGCCGGATGGAAGAGGCCAAGCGGCGGTATTTGGAGGGTAAAGCATAATGCTTGTTTATGCGATTTCCGGTCTGGCACTTGTGCTAGGCCTGATCCTGCCCCTGCGCTGGGGCGTGTTCGGATTTTTGGCCGCCGTGGCGCTACTGTTCCTAACCCAATTCTGTGTCAACGTTGGCAGCGGGTTCGAGGGCACCTCGTGGGAAGAGTCGCTTATCTTGTTTGAAGGCAGCGTGGTGTCTTACATCGGGTTCAATCTGCAGATCACAGCGCGCGCCTTTGCGTTGCCTTTATTGGTGTTGGCGCTAGTGGTTGTCAGCCGGTTCAGTAGGAGTTTTTGAGTGCTCGATTTCGCCTATCTGATAACCTGCGTTCTTATTGCCTATGCGGGCATCAAGTTTGTCCTTTGGGTGATCAAGCGCAACTTGCCTGTGCCATTGGGTGGCTTCATGTGGCTGCGGTTCTTTTTCTGGTGGAGCATCAGTCTGATCGTCGCAGTTGCCGTGTATTTTGGTGCGATTGCTGCGTCCGGATTGCTGCTTTTTGATATTTGGGGGTTAGGTGAAAGATTAGAATCTTCCGTGATACTAGTTGGAGGCCTCATATTGTCAGCGCCTTACTGGGTTGGCCTGATCAAAGGAATTGACCTGCAGGTCACGCAAAGGTGGTCACAATGATCCGCCTCATCGAAAAAGGCCTGATGTTTGGCAATCTCGTCCACATCTCCAGCCCGGCTCTGGTCGAGCGGTATAACCGCGCGTTGCAGCATCTGGCGGGCAAGACAACGGCACTAAGGGATTTTCATGTCGATATCTCGGGCTATTCGCCGGAGGTGGGGATTGAGCTGGAGGACGAACTCTACCTCAACCCCAATGGGGTCAACCGGCAGTTCATCCTGCTGACGACCGAGCAGAAGCGTGCGCCTCTGCTGAACGTCAAATTCTCGACCTCGCGCGAGATCCTGCGCGAATTCATCGAAATGAACGAAGCGCAGCTGTTCGCTCTGACCGCCACCGATGCGGTGGCCGGAGAACTGGTGAACTCGGTCATCAAGCTCAGCACCCCGCGCGATCTTTTCAACATCCAGAAGATCGAGATTGAGGCCGATACTGCTGGCGGCACCCTACGCAAGGCTCAGCAACTGGCAGGCATGGTCGAGCAGTTCAAAACCGAAGAGGACGCCTGGTTCGATGATGTGTTGATCGCAAAGATGATCGAAACGGCCAAGGAAACCGGCGATGTCACCCGCAACCCGGTCCACCTGCGCCACACTGCCTTTGAACAGCGTAATTTCTGGACCGCGCATTTCGGCGGGCTGTATCTGTTTCCAGACATGGATCACCCGGCGGCGATCTGTATGGGCGAAAAGCCCGACGATCTGAACATCAAATACACGTTTGACCCGTCGCAGCGGAACCAGATCGCCAAGTTCCTGGACTATAACGACCTGGTCGAACCCATCGTCAAAGCGCGCGGCGTGGATGCTGCTGCGATCCTGCAGCAAAAGATGGACTTCCTGACCGTCGACGCGGCCGCTGATGCCGGGGTCGATCTGACTGGCCTGAACCGCAGTGATATGCGTCGGCTGGCGCGCACCCACGCGGATCGGTTGCCAGAGGCCTATCATGGGCTGGCGCAGCTATTGCGTTGGGCGACGGATGGCGGGCGGTGGCCCCGGATCACCTCGGATCATTCGGCGTATTTCTATACGCTGCGGGCTGCCGATACGCCGAACCGTGATCTGGTGAACATGCTGCTGGCCGAATTGGCCCCACTGGACCCGCGCCAGATGTTCATCTGCCACAAAGAGCTGTTCTATAGCACCTACAAATCCTGGTCCGAGGCCAAGAAGGCCTATGTTGCTGATTTCCTCGCGCGTGAGTATCAGGTGGACAAGGCGGGTGCCCGCGCTGCCCTGTTCGGACATGAGCCGGATATGAGCGGTCGAGACAGGATCAGCGAAACCGTTATCGCCCGCGTTGGTCCCTGGGGCGTATTAGGAAAGGATTGAAATGTTCGGAGCGATGCGCCTGTTTCTGATCCTGCTAGTCATCCAGACCGTGGCCTATTTTGCCCTGTCGCTGTATTCACGCAGTGCGCGTCGCCGCAGGCTAGAGCGTTGGTGGGACGAAAAGGGCAAAACCGGAGACAAGGCAGCCTTTGTCGCACGGGGGCTGCACGTCTATGACAATTCGTTCCGGCGCAAATTGATCCTGGGTGTCTATGTTGTGCCTTGGGTAGCGATCGGGTCGCTGATCTACATTGTGAACTACATGTGAGAGGTAAAGCATGGCCTATTTGAAATGGGCATTCATTCTGATTTTCTGGGGAACGGTCGCCGTAATCCTTCAGTATTCTCTGCCGCAACGGGATGTGGTTCGGATCGTCAACACCTATGAAGAACGGCAGGACCTGAACGACTGGACCCGGATCTTCTGGTCCGAGCCCGATGATCAGTCGGCCAGTCTGTCGAACCGGGATGTACAGTTCATTCAGGCCGTACGTGCCAATGGCAAACCGATTGTGTATCGCAACGAAGATACCAGCTGGGGTTGGCCGCCCTATTTCAAATTCGACACTGCCAATTTGTATACCGAAGCCAATGACGCGATCTCGGACAAAAACGACCCGGACTGGGTTGCCGTGACGCATTATGGCTGGCGGAATGAGTTCATGTCGATCTTTCCCAACGCTGTCTTTATCAAACATGTCGATGGTCCGGATGCGCGTCTGATCCCTTGGTTCAACATCGTCTTCCTGACGGTCTTCTTTGCGATTGTCTGGGCAATCTGGGTGCGCTGGCGCAGGTTCCGCCAGGCGCGGATCGATCCGATGATCGAGAGTGTCGAGGATGGGTTGTATGCAACCGGCGACGCCATCGGTGAGCATCGCAACCGATTCCGCAAATGGTTGGACAGTTGGAAATCAAAGTGACGTGAATTCCCGGCGGGTCTTGGGACTGTGTGCCTACCGCCGGGATAGCCCTTCATCGAACGATGAACTCGGCGTGTAATGCTCCGGCCGCTTTGATCGTTTTCAGGATGTCGATCATGTCGCGGGGTGAGACACCCAAAGCGTTTAGCCCGGCGACGACTTCGGACAAGGTTGTGGCCTCGGGAATTTCCGCCAAACCGGTGCCTTCCTCTTCTTCGATACCGGCTACGGTACGCGGAACCACGACGGTTTCGCCTCGGGCGAACGGGTTTGGCTGAACTGCGATTGGGGCCTCTTCGACCGTCAGTGTCAGGTTGCCCTGCGAGACTGCCACGCGTGAGATACGCACTTCCTGACCCATGACAATCGTGCCCGAACGCTGATCGACTACTACTCGCGCCTTTGTTTCTGGCTCTACTAGGATATTTTCAATGCGCCCAAGCGCATGCGCGATCGAGATCGCCTGTGTCGCTGCAATATTCAGTTCGACCGTCCCGGAATCGCGCATGATGGCAACGGCCCGATTGAATTCCGAATTGATTGCCAGCTCGATCCGACCGGCGGTTGTGAAATCCGGTTCACGCAGGGCCAGGCGCATTTGGGTCAGATCGGAAAGCTCAAAGTCGATTTCACGTTCGACCCGAGCTCCGGATGGGATCACACCGGATGTCGGAACCCCTTGGGTGACCGAAGCCGCATCGCCTTCGGCAACGGCGCCACCGGCAAGGACCGTCCCCTGCGCCACCGCATAGATCTGACCATCTGCCGCATTCAGCGGTGTCATGATAAGCGTCCCGCCCAGCAAGCTTTTGGAATCGCCGATTGCCGAAACGGTGACGTCGATCTGTCCACCAACCCGCGAAAAGGGGGGCAGGCTGGCTGTCACAAGCACGGCGGCCACGTTTTTGGGGCGAAAATCCTCACCATTCACGTTCACACCAAGCCGTTCCAGAATATTGGACATGATCTCTTCGGTGAACGGAGAGTTCCTGAGCCCGTCGCCGGTACCATTCAATCCGACCACAAGGCCATAGCCAACAAGGTCATTGCCGCGCACCCCGTCGAAATCGACAAGGTCCTTCAGCCGGATAGCCCCGGCAAAAGACAGGCTTGGAAGCAGGATCAAGAGAATGGCAAGTAATCTCATCTCAGGAAATTCACCAACGATAGGTTCGCGTTGCGAACGGTGACAGAATACAGGCTTTCCAATTGAAATTGGACAGTCTGCAGTTGCACTGCGGTTTGATACGGGTCCGCGGCGATCAGAGAGTTTCGGCTGTATTCCAGGCTTGTACGCGCCGCCGCATTGCGCGTGGCGGCTTGTTCAATCCTGGCTTCGGCGGCGCCAACATCCGCCCGCAAATTCACTGTTCCGTCCTGCGTGTTGGCAAGCTCGCTCCCGAGTTGGGTGAATAAGGACGTCCGCAGATCATTCGGCAGTCCCAGACCATCGACCGAAACCAGGGCGGCAACGGCGATATCCCTTAACGCCGCTTTGAGTGTTGGATCGGTCGCAGTGATCGGAATGGAGACACTTTCGTTTTCCGAAATGCTCATCGGTGCCAGAGTTGTGTCTGCACCCTGATAGATAACCGCATCGAAACCCGCAGGATCATTGAACCAGTCTTCCGCAGCTTGTGTGATGTCCGTGAGTGTTGTCAGCCCCGTCAACTCCGCCTCTAACGCGGTCAACAAGGTATCCGCAGATGCCAGAGGCGACACATCGGTATCCACGCCGGAAAACAGGCTTCGGCCACCCGCTCGGGTGTTCAATGCCGACATGACCGTATCCAGCTCATTTCTGGCCTGGACAGAGGCATGCTCATGCGTGACCGCCTGATTGGAGGTCCCATATGCCAGTAAGGATGACGTCAGGCGCCCCACCGCGTCGTTGACCGTTGTAAGGCTTAGCTGCATGGCGTCAGTGAACAGGCCAGCTTCGGCTGTGGCCACCTGAAAGGCATCCAGGCGCGACAGGTTGCGATCCATATCCAGAAGATAGGAATAATCCCCGTCCAGATGGCCGGAGACATCCTGCACTTTGCCTGAAGACATCTCATAAGACAGGGTTTCGATCTGATTTTTGATATCAGTCGCCCGCGATTTCAGGGTCAATCCGCGCGCTAGGTCGCCCATAGAGGTTACATTCATCATCACAGCCTCAACAATGTGTTCATAAGTTCATCGACGACCGAAACCAGTCTGGCATTTGCCGCATAGGCTTGTTCAATTTGCATTAGCCGCTGCAATTCCTGATCGGTATCGACGCCCTGTTCGGCCTCAATGGCCGTCATTTCCAGATTGGCGCTGTTTGCAAACACCCGCCGCCCGTCGGCCACATGGGCGTCCGATCCAACCCGTGACAACAGCGCCTCGGAGATGTCGGCGGCGCGCATGTTTCCGGCCCCGAAAACTGAGCCTGCAACAGGGCGCTCGTCGTTCAGAATTGAGCTGAAGGCGCGCAGTTGGCTGGCATCTCCGGCGCTGCCGGGTGTGGCCGCACCCAGCCCGGCCCGTAGTTTCCAGCTCTCTCCTCCGGCGTCCGGGTCAACGATTGCATTCAGACTGATGCGAGAGGCCAATCCCGTCACCGATGCCGGATCAAACCGGTTGCCATCATCGGTGAACACGCCCGGATCCGTGGCCAGCGCGGTCGGATCCAGCCCCGGCGTTTCGAACCTTTCGATAAGATCGCGCGCAACGGCATCCAGATCGACCTGAGCCTCAACCGCGATTTCATCCCGAATCTGGAATTGGGCCATCAAGGCACCACCGCGAATTTGGGCGAAATCGCCACTGGTACGGACAGGGTTTCCGTTCATCTCAAGCCCGGACAACAACCCGTTTGCTAGGGTCATATGGGGCTTGGTGTCGCCGGTTGTCGAAAAGGAGAACTCGGCCGCAGTGTTTTCCAGCAATATCAAGCCGCCATCAGAATAAAGCGAGACCTGATCATTGTCCCTTTGAATCACATTTACAGGAACCAGTTCGTTGACCTGATCAATCAGGACCTGTCGTTGATCCAGTAGCCCACCAATATCGGCGCCGGTATACTTAATGGCCGGGATCTTGGCATTCAGCTCTTCAATATCCTTGAGGGTCTGATTCAGGGTGTCGACCTGTTTGCCGATGGACCGGTCCGCGTTGGATCGCATCTGACGCAACCCTTCAGAGGCTGCGTTCAGACCGCGTGCCAGATCCTGAGCCGTGCGCGCGACCTGGTCCAGTCGTTCACTGGAATCCGGCAGGCTTGCCGCTGTTAACAGGCTGTTGTCAAAATCAGCCAGTCGAACCGCAAGCGATGCGGGATCATCGGCGGACCCTACCAAAGATTCCAACCTTGTGTGAAAGTCTGAAATGGTGGTGTGGAAGGCCAGATCGGCATCCGTGGCCCGGCGGTTGGACGTGAGGACGGGATCCTGATGACGAATGACACCTACGGTACGCACGCCGTGACCGGAAATCGTGTTAGTTGCCAGTTCCAGAGACCTGCGCGCGTAGCCGGGCGTCAATGCGTTTGCGATATTTTCGGACACAACCGCCGCACCGCGACTGGCGGCGGTCAGGCCGCCCAACGCGTTGTTCAATGCTGTGGACATATTCATTCTGCAGGTCCCTTTCCTGAATCAAAACCCTGATCAGCGTTTGATATTGGTTGTTTCCTGAAGCATCTCATCCACCGTTTGGATAACCTTTGCGCTGGAAGAGTAAGCCCGCTGTGTCTGGATCATCGAGGTCAGCTCGGTCGCCACATCGGTAGTGGATTCTTCGCGCGCAAAAGAAACCAGGTCGCCGGTTGGCCCGTCCCCCGCATTCCACAGAAAGAACGTCCCGCTTTCCCGGGATGGTGCATAGGTCTGACTGTCCAGCGCGGTCAGTCCATTTGGGTTCGGAACATCCGCCAATGGGATCTGGTACATGCGTCGGCTGACGCCGGTATCGTAGAACGCATAAACATACCCGTTTTCGTCAACTTGAACGCTGGTCATGGTGCCGACCGCCGAACCGTCGCGCGTGATCGAAACTGGTGCAAATGTATCGGACAGCTGCGTGATTCCGTCGGCATCCCCGATTTCCCCTATATTGATCTCCATCGGGCCGCCGGCCACGTTCACCACAACGCTGCCGGTTGCTGGGTCATATGCACCGCCGGTGACCGCAGTTACGCTGGCCAGCGTGCCACCCGCAGTTCGGCTATCGGTGAAGGTCAGGGTGTATTCACCGATAATGGTGCCGCCCGAGGCTGAATCGCGCATGATCATCGTCCATTCGTTACTGCTGCCGGTGGCCGGCACTGTAGGGATGAGCTCGATATCAACGCTTTCGGATTTTCCCAGATTGTCGAAATATTCAACGGACAAGGGTTGCATGTCGCCAGGGGAACCCGCATCCGTAGCGGTCGCGGGCAGGTTCATGCGCAGATTCATCTGCGTCGTGGGCGCGCCCGACAGTTGATTAACACTGAGCTGAATGGGTTCAAGCGCAGCTGGAGTGTCACGCGGAACCGCAGGGATGGTTCCATCCGCATTCGCACGCCAACCCAGCAGAACAAGCCCTGATTCGGTGACCAGATATCCTTCTTCATTGGTGCGGAACGACCCTGTCGTGGTCAGCAACATCTCATTCGAACCGGCCGCGATCTGAGAACTTGGTCGTACAGGCATCATGCCGCGCCCACGCACCGCAAGGTCGGTGGAGTTGTTGGTTGTCACCAGCGAACCGCGCTGGTCGATCAGGCGTTGGCTGGTGGTGCGAACGCCCCCAGCGGAATAGCTGCCGCCCTGGCCGGAGGTGACCATAGAATGGAAATCAGTTTCCACCCGTTTATACCCGAAGGTTGACGAATTCGCGATATTGTCCGAGATCGTCGCCAGCCGGTTTGCGTTGGCCTTCAATGCGGCCACGCCAGCGTTCAGCGAAGAGGAAATTGTCATTGGCACGCCCTTCTGTTGCGTCAAATCTTGATGCAACAGCTAACGCGCTGGGCCTTAACAGCGCGCTAACAGGTAAAATGCCGTCTATCCTTTTATTCTCAGGTGCCGCGCAGAAAGATAATCTCGATCCTGTTGTTGCGTGCGGCCATCGGGTTTTCATCCGATAATTTTCGATCAGCATGACCGGTTACGCGGTCCAACCTGAGCGGCGCAACACCCTTGTCCTGCAGCATTTGGCGAACTTGCTGAGCGCGCGAGGTAGACAAATCCCAGGCCGGGTTTTTGGCCAGAACCACCGGCGAGGAACCGACATGCCCTCCGACCGCCATGTCATTTGTCACCAGATCAGAGGATCGGGCCACCAACAATGTCAGAGCACGCAGCATATTGGTTGGTTGGTTCGTCCCTGATTCGAACAGAGGTTGATCCTTGGTGGCAAAGAGTTCGACCACCAGACCCTCATCCGTCACGCGGGTGACGATATGTTTGAGGACCTTGTCGGACACCATGCTTTCGCCGGTTCGCCCCATAAGCTCTGATTCCAGTGAGGAAAAGTCTTCGACCGTTTCTTTTCCGCCGCCGTCCGAGCTGACGCCAACCGATCCACGCGCTTGTCGCGCGGGCGTCGGGCTGCGTTTGCTGGCGCCGGTCCCGTCCATGACCAGAGTTTCCTCAGAGAACATGTTATTGCCACCAAAGGCCCCATCGCCGCCACCCGAAACCGGGTTTATGGGAATGGTCGGCGAGAAATAATCCGCAAGCCCTTTGCGTTGTTGTTCCGTTGTTGCATTCAGCAGCCACATCAACATGAAGAACGCCATCATGGCCGTGACAAAGTCGGCATATGCGACTTTCCACGCGCCACCATGGTGACCATCGCCACCTGACACACGTTTCTTCTTGATGATGATTGGCGCCACATTGGATTGCGCACCCATCTCCACCACCTTTTTATCACCCAGTTACAGGGGTAGCCGGGCAGGTCTTAAGGTGGGCTTAACACTTAAAACTGTCTTGAATTCCTCACTGCGGTAATGCTGCCCCGGCACGGCGCAGAATCAGTTGCAGGTGTTTGAAACTGTTGCTGATTCCGTCCGGCTCGGCCTTGCCGAAAAAGGCATCAAGCTCGTCATGAACCCGGACTGCCTGATCCAATAGCGGGTCTGCCCCTTCGGCATAAAGCCCGGCTTTGATCATAACCTCGGATTGCTCGTAACTGCCAACCAGCTTGCGGGTTTCCGAGATCATCCGGTTTTCCGCCTCGGAGGCAGCCCCCGGCAGGCTGCGTGAAACCGACCGGCTAAGGTCAATGGCGGGGAAACGGCCGCGCTCGGCGATTCCGCGGCTCAGGACGATATGCCCGTCCAGGACGCCACGCAGAATGTCCGCTATCGGTTCATCCATGTCCGAGCCCGCAACCAGAACGCTGAAAACTGCTGTGATATCACCCTGATCAGCCGTGCCCGGCCCGGTTCGTTCGCAAAGACCAGCGATCAAGGGCGTGACCGAAGGTGGGAACCCGCGCAAAGAGGGGGCCTCACCCATCGCAACAGCGATTTCGCGGTGCGCCTCGGCAAAGCGGGTGACCGAATCAGCCAGAAACAGGACGTTCAGCCCCTGATCCCGCAGGAATTCCGCGACTGAAAGTGCCGACCATGCACAGCGCCTGCGGGCCAGCGCAGACTGATCCGAGGTTGCCGCCACAACCACAGATCGTGCCAACCCCTTGGCTCCAAGCGCATGTTCAACGAACTCATTGACCTCACGACCCCGTTCGCCGACCAGAGCGACCACAACCGCGTCTGCCTGCATCGACCGCGCCAGCGTGGCCAACAGGGTCGACTTGCCGACCCCTGACCCGGCGAACAGGCCGATACGCTGCCCCTGCACCACAGGTAACATGGTGTTCATAATGCTCAGCCCGGTTTCCATCCGTGCGCCCAGCGGTTTGCGGACAACGGCAGGTGGCGGATTTTGCAGGATATCTCTTTCCTGAGTGCCCGACAGCAACGGCTTGCCGTCCAGCGGTTTGCCGAAGGGATCAATGACCCGGCCCAGCCAGTGCAGTCCGGGGGAAAATGCCGGTGTCTGATTTAGAATCACCCGATCACCCAAGCAAACCCCATCGGGTGCAGCGGCGGGTAACATGTGGATCAGATCCGATTCGACATGCAGAACTTCACCCGCCAGATCCGGGCCGCTGCGCCGCCGCAGGGTCAGGTTGTCGCCGATGCGGGCAACGTACTCCAACCCCTCTATTTCTATGACGCCGCGCCCAACACTGGCCACGCGGCCCATATGGCGCATGGCAGACAGACGGTCGAATTCGCATTTCAGAAGCATCGGGTCGAGATTGGTCATCGTGGGTTCTCCAACGGGTTTCTGAAAACGGTTTCTAAAGGAATCGGGGTTAAGCCTTGATTGAAATTGATCGAGGGAGAAGCCCCGATGTTCTCTGACCTGAACGTCTTTAAGACAGCGTACGCAATGGCAACCCATGCCGGGCAACGGCAGTCTGTCATTGCGCGAAACATGGCAAATGCGGATACGCCGGGTTATCAGCCCCGCGATATCGAGACCTTTCAGAAAGCTTTCGAAAGTTCCGGGCGTGAGGTTGCGATGACCGCCACGCGGGCCAGGCATCTGAACGGCGCCGCCGCAGCCCAACCCTGGGCCGAGTTCGATGCCGCACCCTCGGGCGATCCCAACGGAAATGGTGTTTCTCTTGAGGAAGAAATGCTCAAAGCGGTCGAGGTCAAGCGTCAACATGACCGCGCGTTGGCGATCTATAAATCCTCGATTGGCATCCTGCGTACCAGCCTTGGTCGCGGGTGAGGAGGGCTGAGAGATGAGCGATTTTTCCCATTCCCTTTCCGCCTCGGCCAGCGCCCTGCGCGCGCAGGCGGCCCGTTTGCGGCACGTCTCCGAAAACATCTCGAATGCGGATACGCCGGGATATCGGCGCAAAACCGTGCCGTTTGAAGCGGTCAGCAAAGATGGTGCGCAAATGGTCGAGACCGGGCGCGTTAAGCTTGATCGTCGCGACCTGTCGCGCATCTATGACCCCGGCCATGCGTTGGCCGATGAGACCGGCCATTATCGCGGGTCCAATGTCGATTTGATGATCGAAATCGCTGACGCGCGTGAAGCGCAGCGCAGCTACGAAGCCAATCTCAAGATGTTCGACCAGACACGACAAATGTCGTCGAGCCTTATGGAACTTCTCAGAAAATAAAGGACACCAGAATGGATATCCGATCCCTGACCGCCGCGCAGAGCTATGCCGTAGCGCGGCCCGCTACGCAGCCCGACCCCGACCTTGCCGGAATGGCACAGGGGTTGCGCTCAACCTTTCAGGACTTTGCCGCAACATTGAAACAGTCCGAGCAGATGTCCGGCGCAGCGATGACCGGCCAAGCCGATCCGCACGCGCTGGTTCAGGCGTTGGCGCAGACCGAACTGGCCGTCGAAACCGCCGTCATCGTGCGCAACAAAGTGGTCGAGGCCTATCAGGAAATCCTGCGGATGCCGGTCTGATCGATGCTCAGCGAAGGTCTCTATTATGACATCGTCCGCCAGGCATTGTGGGTTGCGGTGATCACATCCGTCCCGATCCTGGCGGTGGCACTGGTCTCGGGTCTGGTTGTGGGTCTGTTCCAGGCGCTGACCTCGGTGCAGGAAATGACGCTGACCTTCGTGCCAAAGCTGATCGCCATCGTGATCGTTTTCTGGATTTCGATGGGGTTCATGACCCAGACGCTGGTGACGTTCTTCACCTCAACCCTCATCCCACTGATCGCCGGAGGCCGCTGATGGATACCTCATATACCACCTTATCCCGCCAATCGGGGCTGATGAATGAAATGCGGCTGGTGGCGAATAATATCGCCAACGCCAATACCACGGGGTACCGCCAGCAGGGCTTGGTGTTTTCCGAGTTCGTGAAAGCCTCGCCGGGCAATCCGTCCTTGTCCATGGCGCGGGCAGAGGCACGCAATACCTCGTTGCAACAAGGCGTTCTGACCGAAACCGGCGGGCAATTTGATTTCGCCATCGAAGGCAACGGGTTCTTCTTGATCGAAACCCCCAGCGGCAACCGGCTGACACGGGCGGGTGCGTTTTCACCCAGTGCCGAGGGTGATCTGGTTACCATGGATGGGTACCGGGTTCTGGACAGCAATGGCGCTCCTGTTTTCATTCCGCCGGATGCCGCTTCGATTGATGTCGGCAGCGACGGTACGCTCAGTATAGAAGGGCAGGTTCTGGGACAGATCGGTGTCTACCGCGTTGCTGATCCCACTAGCCTGGTGCGCGAGGGCAGAACGCAATTTCGGTCAGATGCAGCGATTGAACCCGTGGAGGAGCCGGTCATTGTGCACCGATTCCTCGAAGGATCGAACGTGAACGCGATCGAACAGGTCACCCGGATGATCGAAATCCAGCGCGCCTATGAGTTGGGGCAGAGCTTTCTTGAAACCGAAGACGAACGTGTGCGTGGGGCGCTTAAGGCGCTGATGCGCTGATTTGATAACGGAGGAATTGATATGCGGGCACTGAAAATCGCAGCGACAGGCATGACCGCTCAGCAGATGCGGGTTGAGACGATCTCGAACAACCTGGCGAATATGAATACCACAGGCTACAACGCGCGCCGCGCTGAGTTTGCAGACCTGCACTATCAACAAATGGCGCGCGCGGGGACGGTGAATGCCAATGACGGCACCGTCTTGCCCACAGGTATCCAACTGGGTCTGGGGGTGCGCCCGGCTGCGGTCACCGCGCAGCTGGCACAGGGTGCGTTGGCGGCCACTGGCAGCGATTTGGATGTCGCAATCGAAGGGCGCGGCTATCTTGAGGTGACGTTGCCCAGCGGTCAGTCTGGCTTTACCCGTGACGGCAGCCTGAAACGCTCGGCCGAAGGGTTGATCGTCACTTCAGATGGCTTCGCTGTCGCGCCAGAGATCACAATCCCAGACGATGCAAGGTCGATCTCGATCAATGCATCGGGTGAGGTTTACGCCTATTTCGATGATACCGCCGAAGGACAGTTGCTCGGTGAATTCACCCTGGCCAGTTTTTCCAATGCCAAGGGGCTGGAGGCGATCGGCAGCAACCTGTTCAAAGAAACCGAAGCCTCGGGCGCGCCTGTCATCGGCACTCCGGGTGAGGGCGGGATGGGCACCCTGCGTCAGGGATATCTCGAGGACAGCTCGGTCGATGCCGTGCGCGAAGTCACCGAACTGATCGAGGCCCAGCGGGGATATGAGATGAACGCCAAGGTCATCTCGGCCGTCGATCAGATGATGGGCGCAACAACGCAGGTGCGGTGATGCGCGCCCTATTCATAGCACTGGTGACGATCAGCCCGCTTTGTGCCTTGGCTGAGATCGTGGTGCCGATCCGGACCATACGCGCCAAAGAGGTGATCTCGGCCGCCGATCTTGAGATCAAAGATCAGGTTGTCCCCGGAGCGGTCACAAACCCCGATGATCTGATCGGTCAGGAAGCACGCGTCGCGCTTTACTCCGGACGCCCCGTTCGCGCAGCAGATGTCGGGCCGCCCGCGCTGGTGGACCGCAATGATCTGGTGGTTCTGGTCTTTGACCGTCGTCCCCTTTCGATCACGGCCGAAGGCCGTGCCCTTGGGCGCGGGGCTGTCGGCGATCGTATTCGGGTCATGAATCTGTCGTCACGTACAACTGTTGTTGGCTTTATCCGGCCTAACGGTCAAATCGAGGTAAAATGATGTTCGGAAAACTAAAACTGTTGATGATGGCATGTCTGGCTCTGACCGCCTGTGGTCGACTGGATCATTTGGGAAAACCGCCAAGTTTCACACCCGCGGACGAGTCTGCTGAACATGTTGCCATGCTGTGGCCGGGTTTGCCGTTGCACACGCAGCCACAGCGCAATGTTGATCGGTCCTCGCTATGGAGCGGTGGCCAACAATCGCTTTTGGGAGATCAGCGCGCAATCAAAAAAGGCGATATTCTGACGGTTGTCATCGAGTTGGACGAGAAAGCCGAGATATCCAACGACACAAATCGCTCACGCAGCGGGTCAGAAAGCCTTGAGGTTCCCGACCTGTTCGGCCTGCCGCAGCGGGCGCTGGAACGGCTGCCCGACGGGGCGACGCTGGACGAAGCTGTTGGGATCGACTCATCATCGGTTAGTAAGGGCAAGGGCTCGGTCAAGCGTAAGGAAAAGCTGACACTCAGAGTCGCCGCAACCGTCATCGACGCCTTGCCGAATGGTGTGCTGGCCATATCGGGCTCGCAGGAGCTGCGCGTGAATTTCGAACTCCGAGAGCTATTGGTCACGGGATATGTGAGGCCACAGGATATCTCGCGGAAAAATGAAATCACCTATGACAAGATTGCTTCGGCGCGCGTGTCTTATGGTGGCCGCGGTCAGATCATGGATGTGCAGCAGCCCCGTTACGGCCAGCAGGTCCTTGATACAGTTTTGCCGTTCTGAGGTCGTATAACAATGAAAAATCTAATTCCTATATTGTTTCTGCTTGTTGGCCTGGGCGGTGGAATTGGTGCGGGAATTGCCATGTCTCCTTCTGGAAAAACCAAAGATGGTGACATGGATAAATCCGCTGCCGCCGAACCCAAGAAAGCCAAGGAGAAGGCCACTAAGACCAAGTCGGACAAAAAGGATGCGTCCAGCAAGTATGAATATCTGAAGATGACGAAACAGTTTGTGATCCCGGTCGTGAAGTCCGACCGGATTGCCGCGTTGGTCACAATGTCGCTGAGCCTGGAAACCAAACCCGGCGTTGCTGAAACGATTTATGAGTTTGAGCCAAAGTTGAGAGATGGGTTTCTGCAGGTTCTGTTCGATCACGCAAATACCGGTGGTTTCAACGGCAACTTTACGGAATCCGACAATCTGGATTTGGTCCGAAAGGCTTTGCTGCAGGTCGCCAAGAAGGATTTGGGTGATGACGTGCTGCAAGTCCTGATCATGAGTGTTAACCGTCAGGATACTTGAAGCCTGTTTCGGCCCGCTTATTGCCGCGATCGCTTTTTCATAAGCATGTCTCGGCGGGCCTTTTGTTGTTCTTCAATCAGCTGTCCTAGGGCCTGTTTGCGTCCGAACGCTTTCCGCAAGGCTTGCATCTTGGTTAGCTTTTGCGCTCGGACGCGCGCGAGGTCTGTATTGAGTTTTCGTCGGGTTGCCTCTTCCCATCCACGCCACAGAACATCAGTGCCGGTGACCTGATATCCATCAGCTTGGCCGCTGTTTTGTAGGGTCTGCTGAAGCTGTGCGTCCAATCGGCTCAGTTTTTGCAAAATCTCGGCCTCGGCTTCGATATATGGGCGCAAGGTCTGTTGCTCTTTTTGGAAGGCCGCGTCGGATAAACGCTTCAGATCGGTAAGTCCGGTAAACCGCATCAAATTCTGTCCTTCGCGCGCTTGCGCATGGCTTCGGCAAAGCGAATGGCCGCAGCGACAGGGCGATAGTGTTCGGGGGCGATCTCATTCCCGATTTCGACGGTCGCATGAAGGGCCCGTGCGGTGGGGGGATCCGAGTGGATCGGAACCCCGGCCTCGGCGGCCGAGGCGCGGATGGCGGCGGCAATCTGGTCGACACCTTTCGCCACGCATGTCGGTGCGGAGCCGGCCGTCCGCTGCCATTTGAGAGCCACCGCATAATGGGTCGGGTTCACGATGACTACATCCGCAGTTGGGACATCCGCCATCATCTGATTTGCCGCAATTTCCTGCGCGCGCTGGCGGCGCTGTTGTTTGACATGCGGGTCGCCTTCGGCGTCTTTGGTCTCGTCCTGAATTTCTTTGCGGGACATCCGGTTTTTGCGCATATGTTCGGAGTATTGCCACATATAGTCGACGACTCCGATGGCCAGTGCGATGGTGACGACGATGAAGAGGAACCGGAATAAAAGATTCATCATCAAGACGATCGACGATTGCGGCGGCGCAGCGCTGGCGGTCAGAATCTCGGGCAGGTTGGCGCGCAGAAACATTAACAGGCAGACGCAGTAGATCAGCAGCTTCGCAAAGCTTTTGGCAAATTCGAACAGACCGCCGCGCCCGAATTTGTTCTTGGCGTTGGAGAGGATCGAAATTCGAGACAGCTTGGGCTGCAGCTTGCTGGGGGCAAAAACCAGGGCCTTTTGGGCGATCAGGCTTAGCAAAACCGCAGTGGCGGGAAGAACAAATATCGTTGCCATTGAGATTGCGGCCTTGCCCAGCATCCCACCCACCAGGCTGTCAGCCGGGCCAGCCGTCAACATGGTGCCGATCTTGTCGGATTGGTCGATCAGAACGACAAACAATGTTCCCAGATGCTGAACACCAATCTTGCCTGCCAAAAGCAAACCTATGAGCAGCCCGACATAAGCCGCGACAACAGACAAGTCGTTTGACTTGGCGACCTCACCCTTTTCCCGTGCTTTCAGAAGCTTTTGCGGCGTCGGGTCGTATGACTTGTCGCTGTCGTCGTCCTGTCCGCTCATCTCGGATCTTTCAGCGGGTTCTGCATGAAATCAAACAGGGCATCGGACCAGACCGACAGGATCAGAGGCGCACCGGCGAACAGCAGGAACAGCCCCGCAAACGTGATGGCCGGGGCACCGATAAATGCCACCATCAGCTGTGGCATGGCGCGGTTGATGACACCAAGCGCAAGGTTGTAGATCAAAGAGGCAATCACAAAAGGTATCGCCAGTGCGAATGCCAGGCTGAAACTGTACGAGACCCGTTCCACGCCCCATTGCGACAAATCCGGCGCTGCAGGTGTGGTTCCGGTGGGAAACAGATCGTAGCTGTGGACCAGGAACTCTGCCAAGCGGATGTGCAGGCCAAGCAATACGGCAAGGGTCAACCCGGCCAATGTCAGCAGATAGCCCATGGCCGGAACCGGATCAGCCGCTGCCCCGCCCAGAATTTGCGAGAGTGACGTTGCCTGTGCGGCGATGGACCCTGCCGTCTGCAGGGTCAGAACAAAGATGCGCAGCGCCATCCCCAGCGCCATTCCGACAAGAGTTTCGGTGGTGATCAGCTGGACCATGGACAGGAATTCGGGATCGAATTCCTTTGTCGGCACTGCCGGTGCCACGATCAACGTAAAGGCAACGGCAGTGCCAAGTTTGACACGGGTGGGGATGCTGCGTTCCCCGAATGCGGGCATCAAGGATACCATTGCCGAAACGCGTAGGAAAACACCAAAGAAATGCCAGGCCCCAGAGCCCAGGTGCGACAAGAGTTCGGGTGGGAGGGCGATCATGCGGGTACCGTGCCTACAAGTGCGGGCCGCGCCTCGAGCCCGATTTCCTCAAATGACAGGACCGGATTGGACACGCCGCGCGCATGCATGATCGTACGCAGCAGCCTGCGGCGCCGGGTCGAGGTCACGACCGCGGGAAAGATGCCATGGTCAGCAGAATGTGAGACACTGTCCACCACGCCGTCTGCAAGCTTGTTGAACAGGTTCGGCGGCAGGGCGACATCCAGCCCGGCATTGGGCGCATCGACCTGATAGGTGGCAAATGTGTCTTCCCATTCCGGTGCCAGCTGGATCAGCGGGATCGACCCGTCTTCGCGTTTCATGTCAGCCACAAGCTGGAACCCAAGTCGCTGCCGCACCAGTTCGCAAATCCCCTCGGGTTGGGTGGTGGTCAGGCGCGCCTCGGCGATGCTTTCGAGGATAAGCGCCAGATTGCGTATCGAAACCCGTTCGTCCAGCAAAAGGCGCAGGACTGCGTGAAGCGTGTCGATTGGAACCTTGTCGGGGATCAACTCGTCCAGCAGTTTCCTGTTTGCCTCGGCCCGGACCGGGTCGCTGAGCCGGGCCATTTCTGATAGCAGCCTGCGTAGCGCCTTCAGCGTCAACAGACGCGAGAAGTTCTGTTTGATGATTTCCAGCAGATGCGTGGCCAGTATTTCCGGGGGTGAGACAATCGTAGCGCCGCTCATTGCTGCGGCCTCTTGATCCTTGGGCAGGATCCAACGTGCAGGCGCACCATAGACGGGTTCGGTGACATCCCTCCCCTCGGGCAAAAGATCGTGCCCGTCCTGAACAAGCGCCAAGATCAGATCGGGGTTCAGGGCACCGCGGGCCTGTTCCACGCCGTGCACCTTGATCACATATGTCCCCATCGGCAGCTCGGCCCGATCGGTCAGACGGATATCGGGCAGGATCAATCCAAAGGTCGAGGCGACATAGGTCCGCATATTCGCAATGCGTGCATCCAGTCCGGTGCCCTGGTTCAGGACCATGCTGACCAGATCCGGTGCGAATTCCAGGTGAACATCATCGAGGTCGAGAATATCGCCAATCGCTTGTGATACCGCTTCGTCTGCCTCGGTCGACGCGGTTTGTGCCGGAGTTTCTCGCTGGTGCTGTTTTCGGTGCACCGCATAGGCGGCGTAGCCCAAAACGCAGGCCCCTAGAATAAAGGGCAGAAACGGCAGACCCGGAACCAGGGCGAACAGCACCATCAGACCGGCAACAGTGCCCAGCGCGGCCGGGTGGCGCCCCAGTTGCGATAAGATGGCGGTGTCAGTTGCGCCCTGCGTGCCACCACGTGCCAGAAGCAAAGCGGAGGCGATCGAGATGATCACAGCCGGTATCTGCGAGACTAAGCCATCGCCAACAGTCAGGATGGCGTAGGTTTCGAACGCCGATGACACCGGCATCCCATGCACGATCACGCCCATGACCAGACCCATGACCAGATTCAGCAGGGTGATCAAAAGCCCGGCAACCGCGTCTCCTTTGACGAATTTCGACGCCCCGTCGAGCGAGCCAAAAAAGGTGGTTTCCTGTTGTTCCCGTTCGCGCCGTTCCTTGGCCTCTTGATGATCGATGGCGCCCGCGGACATATCGCTGTCGATGGCCAGCTGTTTCCCCGGCATCCCATCCAGGGCAAATCGCGCACCAACTTCGGCCATGCGGGCCGCGCCTTTGTTGATGACCATAAAGTTCACGATCAACAGGACGCCGAACACGACAAGGCCCAGGAATATGCTGCCGCCCATGACGAAGCTTGCGAACCCCTCAATCACGTTACCAGCGGCATTGGGGCCGGTGTGCCCCTGACCGATGATCAGCTTGGTTGATGAGACGTTCAACGACAGCCGGAGCATCAATGACCCCAGAAGGATGGTCGGGAAGGAAGAGAAATCCAGCGGCCGCTCGATAAACAGGGTCAGCGTGAAAATCAGGATTGCCAGGGCAAAGGATGTGGCCAGCCCGACATCCAGAACCCAGGACGGCATGGGCAGGATCATCATGACGATGACGGTCATCAGCGCAAGCGCCAGCAATACGGTCGGAGAAAACAGGGAACGGACGTCAAGTCTGGGCACGTAATTCTCCTAGTTGAAGATGATAAAGGCTGTTTGGGTGTCCGATGCGGGCATCAAAGAGCCCATCGCACCGGTCGGAAACTGGGTCGTTAGCACCGGAAACAGCGGTGTGGCGGATTGTGTGAAAGGGTCACGCGACATGCGTGCGGTTTGCACTGCCGGGGCCGGATCAAGCTGCGCGTGAACATTCTTGTATCGGCTGGAATAGGCTTTTGCCAAAGCCGGGGTTCGCGAGTGGTAGGCACCTGCCGCTGCCGACCATGACCCAAGTTCGGCGTAAAGCTGTTTCAGAAACTGCGCCGCGTAGCTGGCGTTAGTCTCGGGGTCGAACATGGCATCGATCGACTGAAAGGCCTGCCCGTGCCAGCGATAGTTGATTTGAAAGCACCCGATATCAAAGCTGCGCTTTCCGGCTTGGAAAATATCCGCGACATAGGCTTTAGCCTCCAGCTCAGATTGGAACCAATGGCCGCGCCCTTCGACATTGATTGCCCATGGCCAAGGCTCAAGTCGGCCTTTGATCGCGCGGCCAGTTTCAACCCGCGTTATGGCACGCAAAACATCAAGCGGTATGTCTTGGGCGAGGGCCGCGCGGCGGGCGGCCTGATCACATGTCTGAGACATCCGGGCCTCCGCGCCCGCAAAGCTCTGACGCGCTGCCAGAAGCAACGCAACACATGCTATGACAATGAATAGGCGATTTGGCATTCTGCCGGTCCGGGATTCTGATCAATCCGGGCCACGCTAGCCTTGCCTTGGTTTACAGAGGGTTATCAGTCAATCAGATTCGATCAATCCGCCGGCCAAAAACAACGCTCGTATTGGTGCGCAGAACACCGGGGATTCGTGCCAGATCATCAACGAGAATATCCAGATCCTCGATCCTTGGCGCGTCAGCGGTCAACAGCAGGTCAAAGTCACCGTTGATCGAAAGACAGAGTTTAACCTCGGGATAGGCCTCGAGCCGCTTGATGATACGGGTGGTTTCCTTCTGTTGGACCTCGAGCAGAACGACAACCTGGACGCGGGGGGCATCTTCGGGGCTGTTCAGGATCACGGAATAGCCGGCAATGATGCCGCGTTCTTCCATCCGGCTGATGCGTTCATGCACGGTTGTCCGGGCAACGCCCAGTTTTGCCGCGATTTTTGTGGTCGACTCGCGGGCATTATGTTGCAGGACTGAGATGATGCGGCGGTCAAGCTGATCCATTGGCGCTCCGGTGCGGGTCTGGTTTTTCCGGTTTAGGGCAAAACGGCAGCAGGGCTCAAGGCTCACGCGGGATACGGGGGTGCAGGTCGTCTATTATGACGGGATGAGCATGCGGTGGCGGGCCGGCCATGTGCGGGTGGTCACGCGGCAGGTCAGGATGGTCGTGGATCACCGAATGCAGATCAGAACGCGGCCAAAGGGTGACCGCACCGATAATACCCAGAAAGGACATCGCCGCCATAAAGCTCAGGGCGGTTGTGGCCCCAAACAGGGTCATCAGCCCGCCTGCCAGAGGATACAGCACCAGCCAACAGCAATGAGACAGCGTGAATTGGGCCGCAAAGACGGCGGGGTGGTCTTCGGGATGGGCCGAGCGGGTCAGCAGGCGGCCAGACGGCGTCAGCGTGGTGGAATAGCCAAAGCCAGCTAGGGCCCACAAAACGATCAACAGACCCAAAGACAGCGGGGTTGTCGCAAATATCGCGGCGGCTCCGGCCATGGTGACGCAGCACAGAAGGGCGCCGGCCAACATGACCTTTCGATCCTCGATCCGGTCCAGCATCCGGGGCAGGATAAAAGCGGCAAGCATAGAGCCGCCACCAAAACCGGCCAGCGCAGCGGCAACGGCGCTTTCCGACAGCCCCAGATCTGATCGCACGATGACCACAGTGTTGACGATCACCATTGAGCTGAGTGCTGCCGCGCTCCAACTCAGGGCAAGAAGGCCCCGCAGCCGGGGTGTGTTCAAATAGATGCGTATGCCACGTGTTGTCCGTTCGTATATCCCGCGCGGCTTACTTGGTTTGGGTGATGGCAAAGCCACCGACACCACCAGCAGCGCCGAAGCGATAAATCCCAGGGCGGTGCCCCAGAACAGGCTGTTGAAGCTGACCAACAACAACAGGGCTGCGGCGAATACGGGGCTTAGCAGGCTCTCCAGATCATATGCCATCCGCGATAGGGACAGGGCGCGGGTGTATTCGCGCTCATCTGTCAGTACATCGGGGATTGTAGCCTGAAATGCAGGGGTAAATCCGGCCGAGGCGGATTGCAGCACGAAAATCAGGACATAGACCTGCCAGACCTCGGTCACAAAAGGCAGACACAGCGCGACAGCCGCACGGATCAGGTCAAGCACCACCAACATCTTGCGCCGGTCCAGCCGCTCGGCAAACGCGGCTGCCAATGGCGCAACCGTGACATAGGCCACCATTTTGATGGTCATCGCGGTGCCCAACACCAGCCCGGCCGCATCCCCTGCAAGTTCAAAGGCCAACAGACCCAGCGCGACCGTGGCCAGCCCAGTGCCCGTCAGGGCTACGATCTGCGCGGCCAACAGGTGGCGATAGGTCCGGTTTCTAAGAACGCTTAACATTGATTGATATCTGCCGCAGTCTAAAGGCTCTGTCACCCCAAACCTTCGTTTAGGTCTTGACCAACTGTGACAGCGGCAACCGGCTGGCGTACAGGGATGGCGTTGAGTTTAGGGAATAAAGCGCCTATCTCGGTGGCGATACCGCGCAAAGGAATACTCGGGTGGCTAACTATTTGTACAAAAACGACCTGCCGGACGGGTTGGATATGGGGCCGGTGGTGGCCATTGACTGTGAAACCATGGGTCTAAACCCGCATCGCGACCGCCTCTGCGTGATCCAGATGTCGGGCGGTGATGGCAATTCGCATATCGTTCAGGTCGAAAAGGGCCAGACCGAGGCACCGAACTTGCGTGCCATGCTGGAAAACCCGGATGTGCTGAAACTGTTCCATTTTGGTCGTTTCGACATTGCCGCGATGTATCACGCCTTTGGTGCGTTAGCCGCGCCAGTCTATTGCACCAAGATCGCCAGCCGTCTGGTGCGCACCTATACCGACCGGCACGGGCTGAAAAACCTGTGCAGTGAGCTGATCGGCGTCGATATTTCGAAACAACAACAGATGAGCGACTGGGGCGCCGAAACATTGAGCGAGGCGCAGCTGGACTATGCCGCCTCGGATGTTCTGTATCTGCACCGCCTGCGGGAGGAGTTGAACAAGCGCCTGGCGCGAGAGGGCCGGGCCGAGATGGCGCAGGCCTGTTTTGACTTCTTGCCGATGCGTGCGAAACTCGATCTCGCCGGATGGCCAGAAACGGATATTTTTGCGCACTCATGACTGATACCGAAGCATTTCTGAGAACCGCCCGTCAGGTGGTGACAGACGAGGCCCGCGCGCTGGAGGTACTGGCCGACGGTCTGGATGAACATTTTGCCCAAGCGGTTCAGCTGATTTTGCAGGCCTCGGGCCGCATCATCATCAGCGGCATCGGCAAGTCGGGTCATATCGGGCACAAGATCGCGGCCACGCTGGCCAGCACCGGTACACCGGCCTATTTCGTGCACCCGGCCGAGGCCAGCCATGGCGATCTGGGCATGGTTTCAAAAGGCGATGTGGTTCTGGCCATCTCGAATTCGGGCGAAGCGCCAGAGCTTGCCAACCTGCTGGCTTTTACCCGCCGCTTTGGCATTCCACTGATTGGCCTGTCCAGCAAGCCGGAAAGCACGCTGATGAAACAGGCAGACGTGCATCTTTTGATCCCGTCACTGGGCGAGGCCTGCGGCTATGGCATGGTGCCTTCGATCTCCACGACGTTGACTTTGGCCATGGGCGACGCGCTAGCGATAGCGTTGATGAAGTATCGCAACTTCAAACCCGAAGATTTCCGTGCCTTTCATCCCGGTGGAAAACTAGGTGCACAGCTGAGCACGGTGCAGGATCTGATGCACAAGGGCGATGCGTTGCCGCTGGTTTCGGTCGGAACACCTATGAGCGATGCGCTGATCGAGATCAGCCGCAAGGGCTTTGGCGTTGCCGGGGTTACCGATCCGCAAGGTCAGGTGGTGGGCATCATCACCGATGGCGATCTGCGGCGTCATATGGAGGGCTTGCTGGGCAAAACGGCCGAGCAGGTGATGACGCAGAACCCAACAACCATCCCGCCCGGCGCGTTGGCCGAAGAGGCGGTGGCCATCATGAATGACCGCAAGATCACCTCTTTGTTTGTGGTCGAGGAGGGTAGTGATCGCCAGGCCTTGGGCGTGCTGCATATCCACGATTGCCTGCGCGTTGGTTTGGGGTAGAGGGGCGTTCGATGGACGGACATTCCCGGATGGTGCAATTTCTGAAGGTGTTGCTGCCTTTGGCAGCCATTGTGCTGCTGTCGACGGTTTTCCTGCTGTCACGCAGCATCGAAACCAGCGTGTCCGTTCCGTTTACCCAAAAAGACATAGATGAACGTCTGGCCGACCAAGTGGTGACCCAACCCCATTATCTTGGAACAACCAGAAAAGGCGAGGAAGTTCAAATTCAGGCGGCCCAAGCGACCCAGGGGCGCGAAGGGTCATTGCCCACGACTGCCGAATTTAGAGGGCGGTTGGGATTGTTGAATGGCGGCGTCATAACGATGGATTCAAATTCCGGTATGATCCGCCCGGACAAGAATTCCGCAACGTTTGTTGGGGACGTCCTGATAACGACGACAGACGGAATTCAGGTCAGAACTGATCTTCTGAATACCTCTCTGGATGAAATCCGCGGCGACACTCCGGGTCAGGTCGATGGCACCGGCATCATCGGAGATTTTTCCGCGGGACGCATGACATTTGGAACCGAAAAAAAGGATGGGCCGGTCCATATTCTTTTTACAGATGGTGTTAAGCTGGTATACGAGCCTGAAAAAACAGAAAGATAAGCCGTGATTGATTTGCGATTTGCTGTTGTTAGTTTTGCGCTGATGGTCGGTGCCTTTTCGGCGTCGGCACAGGAAACGCAGGTCGCCTTCGGGTCAGCCAAGGCGGATCCAAGCCAGCCGGTCGAGGTCACCTCGGAATCCCTAAACGTCAATCAAGAAGACGGCACGGCCGAGTTTATCGGTAACGTCCTGATCGTGCAGGGTGAGATGCGCCTGACCGCCGAGCGGGTCCTGGTCATCTACAACGCCGACAGGTCCGGAATCGAGCGGATGGAGGCGACAAATGATGTGGTTCTTGTCAGCCCGCCTGATGCAGCCGAAGGCGACTGGGCCGAATACACAATCGACTCGGGCGAAATCGTGATGCGCGGGAATGTGCTTTTGACGCAAGGCCCCAGCGTTATCAGCGGCGATCAGATGAATGCCAATCTGACGACCGGAACGGCAAAGATGACTGGCCGCGTCAAAACCATTCTGAATCCGGATAGCAACTGATGGAGCGTCCGAATTTGTCTGTGGCCGAAGGCGGTTCCGGCCTCAGGATCGAGAAACTGCGGAAATCATACCGTAAGAAGACCGTGATACGCGAAGTCTCGATGACGTTGGGCCGGTCCGAGGTGGTTGCCTTGTTGGGCCCGAACGGATCAGGCAAGACCACAACGTTCTACTCGGTCGCCGGGCTTGTCTTTCCAGAAGCTGGCACTGTGACCATTGACGGCCAAAACGTGACGACCCTGCCGATGTATAGGCGCGCGCGGCTTGGGATCGGATATCTGCCACAAGAGATGTCGATTTTCCGCGGGATGAGTGTCGAGGACAACATTGCCGCCGTTCTGGACATCACCGTGAAGCACAGCCATCGCAGGAAAGAGCGGCTGGAAGAGCTGTTGTCCGATTTTTCGATCGAACATCTGCGCCGCGCCCCGGCATTGGCATTGTCCGGTGGCGAGCGTCGCCGTGTCGAAATTGCCCGTTGTCTTGCGGCTGATCCGAAATATCTGTTGCTGGACGAGCCATTTGCTGGCGTAGACCCGATCAGCGTCGGCGATATCCGCCATCTGGTAGCGGACCTGAAAAAGCGCGGCATCGGCGTGCTGATCACTGACCATAACGTGCGCGAAACACTGGAAATCGTGGACCGGGCCTATATCCTGCATGATGGTCAGGTGCTGATGTCGGGCACGCCGGATGAAGTCGTCGAGAACGAAAATGTCCGCCGGGTCTATTTGGGCGAAAACTTCCGTATTTCATAGGCTTGCGCGGAATTGCGCCCAGCGCATGGCTGAAATCACGTATATACACGCCTGTTTTGATTGACTCTGCCGCCGTCTCTTGCCTCAATTGGGTTATGGCATTTCTTCAGTTCCAGTCGGGATCGCGGTGCACCTTTGCTAAGGGGTACTTTTCTCAGCAACTGCGGAATATGCCGATATCCCCCACCCGATAAAAACACGTGCGCTGCGTAACGCAGCGTCAAAATGGGTGTGAATTGTGAAGGAGATCACATGCGTTACCAAATTAGCGGAAAACAGATCGACATCGGCGAGGCACTGCAGACCCATGTGCAGACCGAGCTAGGGGAGGTTGTTGGAAAATATGCCCAGCGCCCGACCGACGCCAATGTCGTCTTTTCCCGTTCTGCGCATGAGTATGTTTGCGAAGCCACCGTGCATCTTTCGACCGGCCTGACTGCGCAGGCCAAGGCCCACGCTATCGAAATCTACGCAGCATTCGAGGCCTGCTGTGACAAGATGGAAACGCAGTTGCGCCGGTATAAGCGCCGCCTCAAGGACCATCACAAGGACCGATCCGAGCCGGTTGAACTCTTTGGTGCTTCCTCTTATATCCTCGCCTCTGACGAATCAGAGTCGGCTGATGAACCTGAAACGCTGCAGCCGATGATCGTGGCTGAGATGGAAACCAAGATCCCATCGTTGAGTGTTGGTGAAGCCGTAATGCAGATGGAACTAGCCGGCGCCCCGGTGCTGGTGTTCCGTAATGAAAACAAGGACGGATTGAATGTCGTGTATCGCCGTGAGGACGGCAACATTGGCTGGATTGATCCGTAACAGGCAAGAATAGCAAGGCAAGCCCCTGTGCAAGCAGGGGCAAGGCCATGGAGCGTGATCATGGAGCTTTCGAGCATACTGAAGCCCGAGGCGGTACGTGTATTGTCCGCCGCTTCCAGCAAGAAGCGGTTGTTTCAGGAAATCGGCGATGTTGCCGAGGGGGCCCTTGGTCTTGACGCGCAGGTTGTTGTGGATGGCCTGCTCGAGCGGGAGAGCCTTGGCCCAACAGGCGTTGGTCATGGAGTCGCCCTGCCACATGCGCGGCTGGGTGATCTGGCCGAAGTGGCTGGCGTTTTCGTAATGCTGGAAAAGCCGATTGATTTCGGTGCGGTAGACCGCCAGCCGGTTGATGTCGCTTTTGCGTTGTTTGCCCCGGAAGAGGCAGGTGTGGACCACCTAAAGGCGCTTGCGCTGGTGTCCAGAACGCTGCGCAATACGTCGGTTTGCGCAAAGCTGCGCGCCAATCCTGATCCGGTCAAGCTCTATGCAATTCTGACCGAGGCGCAGTCGGTCCAGGCGGCTTAACTGCCCCAAAGGCAATAAAAAAGCCCCCAGTTTTCGGGGGCTTTTGCGTTTTAACCGCCGGTTCCCATTTCCAGGGTCCACCAGATTTTCCCGCCGTTCTCCTGGTGCCAGGCAAAGCCCATCTGAGTGGCTTTGGCATCCATGATGACATTTCGCGGTCCGGGTTCCTGCATCCAGGCGGCCAGCGTTTCGGTCTCGGTCTCATAGGTTTCCGAGATCGCCTCGCCGAGGAAGGTGCCGTAATAGCCGACGCGCGTCGCCCGATCCAACGGCGAAGATCCGTCCGAGCCAAAGTGCCAGGGCCGATTCTGTCGCGCCATATCCTTGGAATGGGTGGCGGCCGCGGCATTGAGCTGAGCATTCAGTTGTACCGGCTGAAGGCCCGATGCCTGGCGGAGGGCGTTAACCGAATCCAACATCCGGAATTGCAGCTTTTCTGGATTGCCACGGATCTTGTACACCGTTGGCAGGGGGCGCCCATCTGCTCCATAGGTTGGGGATCCACCCGGCGTACAGGCGGCCAGTGCAATAAAGCTAGCAAACAGTAATGAAATGATGCGCGTCATGATCGACCTGATTATTGTGTTGCCATACGGCATAGCGTGACAGAAGGCTGTGGGCAAACGCACAATGGCTTTGTTCTGCGTGATTCTGCCGGTTTCAATTGCGACTGAAGCATTCTGGCAATAAAATGCACAGGATTTTTAGATTTTCTGTGAAAAGGACCTGCGATCATGGTCAAGAAAAGCATTACTCATACAACCCGACGCGGATTCGTCGCGGGTGTCTCGGCTCTGGTCGCCTCGCCTGCGATTGCCCAATACACCCCCGGAGACCCGCTGCGCCCCGCACCCGAGGACGAACCTGCGGTGCGCCGTAACATCTCTGGCTTCAGGGCGCTGGACTGGCAGCCCTATTTTTCCAACACGAAAAACGGCGCTATCCTTGTCGATACAGTATCGCGGGCGCTGCATTACTGGTCTGACGATCAATCGGTGTACAAACTATACCCGTCGTCGGTTCCCCTGACCGAAGAGCTGACGCGCCGCGGCCGGACCAGTGTGATCCGCAAGGTCGAGGGCCCAAGCTGGTCGCCAACACCCTCGATGAAGAAAAGAAATCCGGAATGGCCGGACTATATCCCGCCGGGTCCAGATAACCCATTGGGAACACATGCTTTATATCTAAGCTGGAAATATTACCGAATTCACGGAACCCATGATACGCGCAAAATCGGGCGTCGATCTTCGAATGGGTGCATCGGTCTTTTCAACAACGATATTGCCGAACTGTTCTCAATGGCCAAGGTTGGCACGCAAGTGTTGCTAATTTGACGACATTTCCGCGCAGGTACCCGCTTGTGACGCAACTTCCATTTGCATTCCAGTTGGATAGCTGATTAGAAAAAAACACGAGGTAAGTCTTGAGTGCATGGTTTCACTATACGGAACCGTGCGTATCCTGGAGGTTAATATGAAGAAACTCGTTCTCGCCGCTGCACTGACTGCTGCTGCTTCGACCGCTTATGCAGGCAACCTGGAAGAGCCGGTTGTTGAAGCACCTGTTGTTGTTGAAGAAACTCAGGGTTCGTCAAACGGCATCATCCTGCCGCTGATCCTGTTGGTTGTTGTTGCCGCAGCTGTTGCAGCAAGCTAATTCGACAAGCGATATCTAAAGAAAAGGCGGTGGAGCTTTCCACCGCCTTTTTTTGTGCCTAGTCGACTGGGTGGCTTAGTCCAGCCAACCCTTCAAATTATCCTCGATCACCTTGCCCAGGGCCGCTATGTGCGATTCGTCATCGTTCAGGCATGGGATATAGGTAAAGCTTTCGCCGCCCGCGTCCTCAAAACTCTCTTTGATCTCTTCGTTGATCTCTTCCAGCGTTTCGATGCAATCGGCGGAAAACGCTGGTGCGATAACGGCGATCTTCTTCTTACCCTGTTTTGCCAGTTCGGCCACGTGGTCGACCGTATATGGCTTGAGCCATTCTTCCGGGCCGAATCGTGACTGGAAGGTCGATACAAGCTGGTCGTCCGACCAGCCCAACCTTTCTTTCAGCAACCGAGTCGTTTTTGCGCATTGGCAGTGATAGGGGTCGCCCTGTAGCAGGTAGCGTTCCGGCATGCCGTGGTAGGAACAGACCAGTATGTCCGGCTTATCTTCCATCGCGGCATAGGTTTTTTCCACAGACCCGGCCAAAGCATCGATATAGGCGGGTTCGTCAAAATAGGCGGGCACGGTGCGGCTGGCGGGTTGCCACGTTTCATCCATCAGAGCGCGGAAAAACTGATCATTGGCCGTGGCCGTCGTGGCGCCTGCGTATTGCGGGTAAAGCGGAAAGAACAGAATCCGGTCGCAGCCCGCTGCGACCATTTCCCGGACTTTTGATTTTGTCGATGGGTTGCCGTAGCGCATGCAGAATTCCACCATGACCTTGTCGTCATAGCGTGCCTGCATCGCGTCACGCATCTTGGCGGTCTGCTCTTTGGTGATCGTCATCAGCGGGCTTTCGCCCTTGTCGTGGTTCCAGATCGACTTGTACGCCTCACCCGAGCTGAAGGGCCGTTTGGTCAGGATGATCCCCTGCAGGATTGGCTGCCATTTCCACTTGGGATAGTCGATCACGCGCTGGTCCGACAGAAACTCGTTCAAGTAACGGCGCATGGGCCAATAGCTGTAATCGTCGGGGGTGCCGAGATTGGCCAGCAGGATTCCGACGCGGCCCGTTTTGACTTTGGGGTGATCCGCCGGGGCATGATCGGGGCGTGTGGCGTCAAACATGTTTCACTTCCTGAGATGTCTTTGCTTCGGGCTGAGATAACCGGAATTCCGCATTCGTCAATCGGACAGTTTGCCTTCGCTTGCGCCCAGAGCATCCGCAAGCCGCATCTGGGCCGAGCCCGGACGCAGCGGTTTTGGCTGGCTTTCATCGGGCGACCAGCCAGTTAGGCAGACCAGCTCGAATGTTGCCTTGAGGCGTTTCTGATCAGTGCTGAAATGATTGGCATAGATGTCTTGCGCCCGGGCAAAGACCTGCCGGTTTGTGGGGTGTTTCATGCGGTTTTGCAGGCTGTTGGTTTCACCCATTGCCCGCAGGTCATGCATCAGGTGGGTCAGATCGCGATATTCCGCCGTCAGCCGCGCGGTATCAGCAACTGGCAGGGCCAGTCCGGCGCGTTGCAGCAACCCGCCCAGATCGCGCAGCTCGGCCATAGGCGCGATGCGGGGGCTGAGGCCGCCCGTGACCTCAACCTCGGCCTGCCCAAGCGCGGCGCGTAGTTCATGCAGGGTTTCACCGCCCAGACAGATCACCAGCAACAGCCCATCAGGTTGCAGCGCGCGGTGACACTGGATCAACTGCCCAACCGGATCATTGGCCCAGTGCAGAGCCATAGCATGGATCACCAGATCATGGGCACCGGGGGTCAGGTCCAGCACCTCGTTATCCGGGATGATCCGCGCCATTGGCAACACATCCTGCCAGACTTGCGCAAAAGGGGTCACGATCGCCGGGGCCGTAAAGCTTTTATTAACCAAGGCGAGCCGATCCTGAACCTCGTCAACTGTGGCGCGGTGCAAGAACAAGGCATCTTCCCGTGCGCGGGACCGACGCCGTGCAAGGATTGCGCGGTCGAACAGTGAGGGTGCGTTGGAATCAGGCAGTTTCATAGGGCGCAACTATCGCATGTGGCAGCGAATTCAAACCGCTGTCCAGATGATCTATCCCCCGCGCTGTCTGGGATGCGGTGATTTGACCGCGTCGGATTTCGGCCTCTGTGGCTCCTGTTGGCGTGAAACGCCCTTTATCGGTGGCGCTGTATGTGAAAGCTGCGGCGTGCCCTTGCCGGGTGAGGCCGATGGCCACCGAATCGAATGTGATGACTGTATGAAAACGCCGCGCCCTTGGCGCGATGGGCGGTCTGCGCTTTTGTATGATGGCAAGGCGCGATCCCTGATTCTGGCTCTGAAACATGGGGACCGGCCCGAGCTTGCACGCCCTGCGGCGCGCTGGATGGCCCTGGCGGGTCGGGATTTGTTTCGCGAGAACATGCTGATCGCGCCGGTACCGCTGCATTGGTCCCGGTTGCTGAAACGCAGGTACAACCAATCCGCCCTGTTGGCGCAGCATCTGGGGCGGCAAACCGGGTTGGAGGCCTGTCCGGACCTTCTGGTCCGACGGACAAGAACGCCGGTTTTGGATGGAAAAACAGCCGCACAGCGCATGGAAACGCTGGAGAATGCGATTGCAGCGCATCCCAGGCGGCTTCGGCAGATGCAGGCGCGCGATATTCTGCTGGTCGATGATGTCATGACATCAGGCGCAACATTGACCTCATGTGCACGTGTCTGTCGTGCATCCGGGGCAAATCATATTTTTGTGTTGACCCTAGCGCGCGTTGCCAAGGATACCTAACTCGCCCAGGATTGTGCGAAACCCAAAGGTACGGAATATGAAATCGGTAGAAATATATACCTCGCCGCTCTGTGGCTTCTGTCACGCTGCAAAACGGCTGCTGAATCAGAAGGGCGTCGAGTTTCAGGAAGTCGATGTGCTGAGGAACCCAAAACGCAAACCTGAAATGATCCAGCGCGCCGGTGGCAAGCGGACCGTACCCCAGATCTTTATCGGATCGCAGCATGTGGGCGGATGCGACGACCTGTATGAGCTGGAACGTCAGGGCAAGCTGGACGGTTTGCTGGCGGCCTGATGAAGAGCGCCCTGCTTCAGATCACCTCGTCGGATGATCCGGCTGAAAACCAGAAAATGGTGCGCGCCCTGATGTCCGAAGCGGCAGGGCAGGGTGCGCGGTTCGTTCTGACGCCCGAGGTGACGAATTGCGTGTCCACCTCGTCCACACGGCAGCGGGAAATTCTGCAATACGAAGAAGATGACCTGACACTTGCGGGGCTGCGCGAGCAGGCCGCGAGCCTGGGGATCTGGTTATTGATCGGCTCGTTGGCGATCAAAACACATGATGCGGATGGTCGGTTTGCCAATCGGTCTTTCATGATTGATCCTCAGGGGCAGATCGTGGCGTGGTATGACAAGATCCATATGTTCGACGTGCAGGTGTCCGAGGCCGAGACGTTTCGCGAGTCCAAAAACTACCGTCCCGGCACACGGGCGGTCATAGCCGAGACAGATTTCGGCAAGGTGGGTCTGAGTATCTGTTATGATATCCGCTTTCCCGGCCTTTACGCCGCTCTGGCGCAGGCAGGCGCGCATATCCTGACGGTTCCAGCCGCTTTTTCACCGGTCACGGGTGAGGCCCATTGGAAATCGCTGTTGCGGGCGCGGGCGATTGAAAACGGATGCTGGGTGTTGGCCCCGGCGCAGACCGGTGAACACCCTAATACCAGGGGAAAGACCCGCAAAACCTACGGTCACAGCATGGTCGTTGCCCCATGGGGAGAGGTCGTCATCGACGCAGGGACCGATCAGGGCATTCACTTTTTCAATTTGGATGATAGTTCTGTTACAGAAGCACGAAGCCGCGTGCCTTCGCTGACACATGTCCGTCCCTTTGACGGCCCCTGATCCAGAATCTGGACTATGACAAACGATACCAATGCCCTCGCGGTCACGCTGTTCAGCGAGATCCTGACCGCAGACCAGTTGTTGCGGAACCGGCTCAGCCGGGTGCTGCCCAGGGGCATGGAAATTTCGCATTTCTCGGTTTTGAACCATCTTGTCTTTGTCGGCAACGAACGCAGCCCGGCACAGCTAGCCGATACGTTTCACGTGACCCGAGGTGCCATGACCAATACCTTGGCTAAGCTGGAATGGGCCGGATATATCCACATCCGCCCCGACTGGGACGACGCCCGCCGCAAGATGGTCGCCATCAGCCCCGCTGGGCGGAGTGCTCGGGATCAGGCGATCTCCTCTATTGCGCCGCTGATCAATCGCGTGGTCGGAGAGCTGGGGCTGGAGCGGGTGCGCAGCACGCTGCCCGTACTGCGGGATTTGCGATTGCAGTTGGAGGGGGAGTAGGTTCACCCCGGCTTCACGCTCGCCGTCACATAATTCACGCTCAAATCCCGGGCCGAGATCGACCAGCTCCATAGTATCGGGTTGAACACGAAACCCTTGCGGTCCACCGGGTCCAACCCGGCTTGACGCAACAGGTCGAACAACTCGCCAGGGGTGATGAACTTGTTCCACTCATGCGTGCCGCGCGGCAGCCAGCGCATGATCACCTCGGCACCAAAGATAGCCATCGCATAGGATTTCGGGTTGCGGTTGATGGTCGAACAAATCTCAAGCCCGCCTGGTTTCAGCAAATCCCGCGTGGCAGTCAGAAAGCTGAGCGGGTCGGCCACATGTTCGACCACCTCCATGTTCAGAATCACATCAAACTGCTCACCTGCGGCGGCCATATCCTCGGCAGTGGTGTGGCGATAGTCGATCCCAAGCCCCGATTGCTCGGCATGGATGCGGGCGACGGGCAGGTTGCCCTCGGCGGCATCGGCGCCCACGACCTCGGCGCCAAGGCGAGCCATGGGTTCGCTCAGCAAGCCTCCTCCACATCCGATATCCAGCAGGCGCAGGCCCTCGAACGGGCGCGGGGCCTTCAGATCACGGTCAAATTCGCCTGCGATTTGCTGTGTGATATAATCCAGACGACAGGGGTTCAGCATGTGCAGAGGTTTGAATTTCCCATGCGGATCCCACCATTCTGCTGCCATCGCCTCGAATTTTGCGATCTCGGACGGGTCTACCGTGTTCGGATGCGCTTGCATTCCTGTCTCCGTATGCTCTTTTACGTTTAAGGACTATATAGGGCCATAATGGACAAGTACCCGGACCAAAAGCGCGCAGTGCAATATCTTTACCCGCCGATCGACCCGTTCGATCAGCGCATGGTTGATGTGGGCGATGGTCACCTTATCTATATGGAACAATGCGGCAATCCGGATGGCCTGCCGGTAGTCGTGTTGCACGGAGGTCCGGGTGGCGGATGCAGCCCCGCAATGCGGCGCTATTTCGATCCGGACGTCTTTCGGGTGATTCTGTTTGATCAGAGAGGCTGTGGACGCTCGCGCCCGCACGCGTCGGTCACAGACAACACTACCTGGCATCTGGTGGCCGATATCGAACGGCTGCGCACCCTGTTGAACATCAGTGACTGGGCCGTTTTCGGTGGAAGCTGGGGCGCAACCCTGGCGTTGATCTATGCGCAGGCGCATCCCGACCGGGTGAATAGGCTGATATTGCGCGGCGTGTTTCTGGCAACGCAGGCCGAGCTGGACTGGTTCTATGGTGGTGGCGCGGGCAAGTTCTGGCCCGAGCAATGGTCCAAGTTCACCGCTCTGCTCTCCGAGACAGAGCTTTCCGATACGATTGGGGCCTATAACAAACGCCTGTTCTCAGGGGATCGGGCGACTGAGGTTCTGTACGGACGGGCCTGGTCCGCCTGGGAAAATGCGCTGGCGTCAATCCATTCGAACGGATCCACCGGAGAAAGCCCGGGTGAGTATGCGCGCGCCTTTGCCCGGCTTGAGAATCACTATTTCATCAATCGGGCTTTCCTTGATCAGGACGGGCAGATTCTGGAGCAGATGGATCGGATCGCTCATATTCCCGGCCATATCGTTCAGGGCCGCTATGACATGATCTGCCCACCGCATTCTGCCTGGAACCTGGCCGAGCGCTGGCCGAATGTCGAATTGAAGATGGTCCGTCAGGCGGGCCATGCCCTGTCTGAACCCGGCATCAGTGCCGAATTGGTCCGCATTATGAACCGCGTGGCCGAGGGGGTAGCATGACCCGCATTGACCGCCGCGCGTTGTTTGCATCAGGTGCCGCTGCGGCGCTGTTGGCCGCAACAGGTGCGTCACTGGCGAATACGCCCAAGCCGGGTGGAACCCTGCGGCTTGCGGTGCCGCGTGACGACAGTCTTGAACAGGTTGCACGGGGGGCGGTGTTTGACACGCTGACCGAAATCGCACCGGACGGTACCTTGCGAGGTGAGCTGGCAACAGGATGGCAGACCGATACGGATGCCCGGATCTGGACGTTTGATCTGCGCGATGATGCGGTGTTCCACGACGGCGTAGCATTGGATATCGCTGATGTGATGGCGGTTTTGGCCGAAGTCGGGCGCGCCGAAGCGCTGGCCCCTAACCGGCTGCACCTTGAACTGGCCAAGCCTAATCCCGGCCTGCCTTTCCTGCTGGCCGAAAGTCAATTTGTCATCCCGCGGGCTGGTCAGAGCGTCAAACCGCTGCAGATCGCCAATGGCACCGGATGCTACCGTGTCGAACGGGCTGAGGATGATCGCCACTTTCTGGGCCGCAAAGTCGTTGACCATTATAAGAGCACTCAGGCCGGTTGGGCGGATGCTTTTGAGATTATCGTCATTCCTGATGCCCGCGTCCGGGCCGAAGCATTGCGGGATGGCTATGTGGATATTGCTGCCCTGCCATCATCCGAAGGCTTGAATGGACTGCGCGGTCTGCGCCTTCACCCCAGCGAATCGGATATTGCGCTGGCTGCTGCTGCTCATGTTGGTATGCCCCAGCAGATCGGCGGCGCGCGCGCGCTGGACGACGGACGCATTGCTGAACGGTGGTGGTTGGCGTAAATTCCGGTCAGCGTTCCTGCCGGGGGTTGCAGACTCGGGAAACCCTGCGTATATGCAGTTGCAACAGCGGCGTGTCAGACTTCTGGTCTGGGGCTCCACCGGGAATTTCGACGGGCCGCGCGCCCGTTTTTTTGTGCCCGACTGACAGGGTAGAGTAGCTGATGACAAACGAACTGATAGCCAAAGCTGCCATCGATCGGAGACTGGCCGAGATCATCACCCCAGTGATCGAAGATCTGGGGTATGAGCTGGTCCGTATCCGCCTGATGAGCGGCAAGCAGACCACCTTGCAGATCATGGCCGACAAGCCCGATGGTGGCATCGAAGTGGATGATTGCGCCGAGATATCGAACGCAGTCAGTGCCACGTTGGATGTCGAAGATCCGATCCTTGACGCCTATGCGCTGGAAGTGTCCAGCCCCGGCATCGACCGGCCTCTGACACGTCTCAAGGATTTTGAGATGTTCGAGGGCTATGAGGCAAAGATTGAAACCGCCGAACTGATCGACGGCCGTCGCCGCTTCAAAGGTGAGCTGGCCGGGACCGAAGGTGATGAGGTGTTGATCAATATCTCCGAGGGAGATGAGACGATCACCATCGGCTTGCAGTTTGACTGGCTAAGCGATGCCAAGCTGGTCCTGACCGATGATCTGATCAAAGAGATGCTGCGCCAGCGCAAGGACGCCGGTGCCCTGAACGAAAACGCTTTCGACGAGATTGAGACCGAAGGGTCCGAAGAGGAGACGAACTGATGGCAATCACCTCAGCCAACCAGCTGGAGCTGCTGCAGACCGCCGAGGCCGTGGCCCGCGAAAAGATGATCGACCCCGGTCTGGTTGTCGAAGCGATGGAAGAATCGCTCGCCCGTGCCGCCAAAAGCCGCTACGGCGCCGAGATGGATATCCGCGTCAGCATCGACCGCAAGACCGGCAAGGCGACCTTTACCCGTGTCCGCACCGTGGTTGAAGATGAGGAGCTTGAGAACTATCAGGCCGAGATGACCGTCGAGCAGGCCAAGCAATACATGGAAGCGCCGGAAGTCGGTAACGTCTATGTCGAAGAAGTGCCTCCGGTCGAAATGGGCCGGATCGCGGCGCAATCCGCCAAGCAGGTGATTCTGCAAAAGGTTCGCGAAGCCGAGCGCGATCGCCAGTACGAAGACTTCAAGGATCGCGCAGGTACCATCATCAACGGAGCGGTCAAGCGCGAAGAGTTTGGCAATGTCATCGTCGATCTGGGCGGTGCCGAGGCTGTTCTGCGCCGCAACGACAAGATTGGCCGCGAAAGCTATCGCCCCAATGACCGTGTGCGCGCCTATATCAAGGAAGTTCGCCGCGAGGTTCGTGGCCACCAGATCTTCTTGTCGCGCACCGCGCCTGAATTCATGGCTGAACTGTTCAAGATGGAAGTGCCGGAAATCTATGACGGCATCATCGAGGTCAAGGCCGTGGCCCGTGACCCCGGTTCACGCGCCAAGATTGCCGTGATCTCTTACGACGGGTCGATCGACCCGGTCGGTGCCTGCGTTGGTATGCGCGGCAGCCGTGTGCAGGCCGTCGTGAATGAGCTGCAGGGCGAAAAGATCGACATCATTCCATGGAACGAAGATCAGCCCACCTTCCTGGTGAACGCGCTGCAGCCTGCCGAGGTGTCCAAGGTTGTTCTGGATGAAGAAGCGGGCAAGATCGAAGTTGTGGTTCCCGAAGAACAGCTGAGCCTTGCCATTGGCCGTCGCGGTCAGAATGTGCGTTTGGCCAGCCAGCTGACCAATCTGGACATTGATATCATGACCGAGGCCGAAGAATCGGCGCGCCGTCAGAAAGAATTCGAAGCCCGCACCAGCCTGTTCATGGAAAGCCTGGATCTGGACGAGTTCTTTGCGCAACTGCTGGTCTCGGAAGGGTTTACCAACCTGGAAGAAGTCGCTTATGTCGAGCTCGACGAGCTGTTGGTCATTGACGGCGTCGACGATGGCACCGCGCAGGAACTGCAGACCCGTGCGCGTGAACACCTGGAAGCACAGGCCAAAGCGGCGCTGGATGCAGCGCGTGAGTTGGGTGTCGAGGACAGCCTTATTGAATTCGAAGGTCTGACACCCCAGATGGTAGAAGCGCTGGCCAAGGACGACGTGAAAACGTTGGAAGATTTTGCCACCTGCGCTGACTGGGAACTGGCTGGTGGTTGGACCACAGTTGATGGTGAGCGTATCAAGGATGACGGCGTTCTGGAGCCTTTTGGCATAACGCTGGAAGAGGCGCAGGATCTGGTCATGACCGCACGCATCATGTTGGGCTGGGTTGATCCCGCCGAACTGGAGCAGGCTGAAGAAGACGGCGTAGCGGCCGACGAGGAAGCCGAGGCCTGATCGCAGGCTTCGGGTGGCGCACATGGGTCGCGGTGGCGTCCATAAGGATCGGTCTGACGGACCCGAACGCAAGTGCATTGCCACTGGCGAGGTTCAGCCTAGATATGGGCTGATCCGCTTTGTGGTCGGGCCAGACGGTCAGGTCTTTCCTGATGTCGCGACAAAACTGCCGGGGCGCGGTGTTTATGTCTCGGCCGACCGCAGCGCGTTGGACAAAGCCATCGGCAAGAAATTGTTCGCGCGGGGGTTCAAGGCGCAGGTCACTGTGTCAAAGGATCTGGCCGATGAGGTTGAAAAGCAGATTGCGCGGCGCGTGATCGAGCTTTTGAGCCTCGCGCGCAAGTCCGGTGATGCGGTTGCTGGCTATGAAAAGGTCAAGGCAATGCTGGACCGGGAAGAGGCCCAGATATTGCTTCAGGCGTCCGATGGATCGGGGCGCGGCAAGTCGAAACTCAGCACGCCGCACTTTGGGAAATACATCGGCTGGTTGACCGCAGACGAACTTGGGGCGGCATTTGGGCGCCAAACCGTGATTCATGCGGCCTTGGCCTCTGGCGGACTCGCCAAACGTGTTGTAGAGGAAGCGCAGCGCCTGCATGGCTTGCGCGAAACGGATGACGGCGGCAAGGGCCGCGCGGAAGGGTAAGAAGCTTTATGAGCGATAGTGACGGCAAAAAGACATTGGGTCTTCGTGGCGGGGCGCGCCCCGGAAATGTGAAACAAAGTTTCAGCCACGGACGTACCAAGAATGTCGTGGTGGAAACCAAACGCAAGCGCGTGGTGGTCCCCAAGCCGGGTGCGGCCAAAACCGGTGGTGGAGCTACGCCATCAGGTGATCCGTCGCGTCGTCCTGCCGGGATTTCCGACGTGGAAATGGCGCGCCGGATGAAGGCGCTGCAGGCTGCCAAGGCGCGTGAGGTCGAAGAGGCCGCCGAGCGTCAGGCCGCTGAAAAAGCGCGCGAGGAAGAGCGTGCCCGTCGCCGTGCGGAACTAGAGGCCAAAGAGCGCGAACAGCGCGAGGCCGAAGAACGCGCGCGCGCCAAGGCCGAAGAGGAAGAACGCAAGCGCAAAGAGGCTGAAGATGCCGCTAAGCGTGTCGCGGCGACCCCGACTCCTGAAGAGCCAAAAGCCGCCCGCAGCCCGGCCAGCAAGCCTGCGCCCGCAGCAACGCCACGCAAGCAGGATCGCGAGCGTGAACAGCGCGGCACGCGCACCAAGGGCCGTGACGATAACCGCCGTTCAGGCAAGCTGACTTTGGGTCAGGCGACCGGTGGTGAAGGCAACCGCCAGCGTTCGATGGCAGCCATGAAGCGTAAGCAAGAGCGCGCGCGTCAGAAAGCCATGGGCGGCGCTGTCGAGCGGGAAAAGGTTATCCGTGACGTACAGCTGCCCGAGGCGATTGTCGTGTCCGAGCTGGCCAACCGTATGGCCGAGCGTGTCGCGGACGTTGTCAAATCGCTGATGAACATGGGCATGATGGTCACGCAGAACCAGACCATTGACGCTGATACTGCGGAACTGATCATCGAAGAATTTGGCCACAAGGTCACGCGCGTCTCGGCCTCTGACGTCGAGGACGTCATCAAAGAGATCGAAGACAGCGAAGGCGATCTGCAGTCGCGTCCGCCGGTCATTACCATCATGGGTCACGTTGACCACGGTAAGACCTCGTTGCTGGACGCGATCCGCGACGCTCGCGTTGTGGCGGGTGAGGCCGGGGGTATTACCCAGCATATTGGCGCTTATCAGGTGAAAACCGATGGCGGCACAACGCTGTCTTTCCTGGATACACCGGGTCACGCGGCCTTTACCTCGATGCGTTCGCGCGGGGCGCAGGTCACGGATATCGTGGTTCTGGTTGTTGCTGCGGATGACGCGGTGATGCCGCAGACGATCGAGGCGATCAACCACGCCAAAGCGGCGGGTGTCCCGATGATCGTTGCGATCAACAAGGTCGACAAGCCGGATGCGAACCCGGACAAGGTGCGCACCGATCTGCTGCAGCACGAAGTCATCGTTGAGAAAATGTCGGGTGAGGTTCAGGACGTCGAAGTGTCCGCCATTACCGGTCAGGGTCTGGATGAGCTGTTGGAAGCCATCGCGTTGCAATCCGAAATTCTTGAGCTGAAAGCCAACCCGAATCGCGCCGCCCAGGGTGCCGTGATCGAGGCGCAGTTGGATGTGGGCCGTGGACCTGTTGCTACCGTTCTGGTTCAAACCGGTACATTGCGTCAGGGCGATATCTTTGTTGTGGGTGAGCAATACGGTAAAGTCCGTGCACTGATCAACGACAAGGGCGAACGCGTCAAAGAGGCAGGCCCCTCGGTTCCGGTTGAGGTTCTGGGTCTGAATGGCACGCCCGAGGCCGGGGACGTTCTGAACGTGACCGAGACTGAAGCGCAGGCGCGTGAAATCGCCGCCTACCGTGAACAGGCCGCCAAGGACAAACGCGCCGCCGCCGGTGCCGCAACCACCCTTGAACAGCTGATGCAAAAGGCCAAGGAAGACGAAAACGTCACCGAACTGCCAATTCTGATGAAAGCGGACGTGCAAGGTTCTGCCGAAGCCATCGTTCAGGCGATGGAGAAGATCGGCAACGACGAAGTGCGCGTGCGGGTGCTGCATTCAGGCGTCGGCGCGATCACCGAAACGGATGTCGGCTTGGCGGAAGCGTCCGGAGCCCCGATCTTGGGCTTCAACGTGCGTGCCAATGCTTCAGCCCGGAACACCGCGAACCAAAAGGGCGTGGAAATCCGCTACTACTCGGTGATCTACGATCTGGTCGACGACGTGAAAGCCGCCGCATCAGGCCTGTTGAGCGCCGAGATCCGCGAAAAGTTCATCGGTTATGCCGAGATCCGCGAAGTCTTCAAGGTTACAGGCGTTGGCAAGGTTGCTGGCTGTCTGGTTACAGAAGGCGTGGCGCGTCGTTCCGCAGGTGTCCGCCTGCTGCGCGACAACGTGGTGATCCACGAAGGCACGCTGAAGACGCTGAAGCGCTTCAAAGACGAAGTGGCCGAGGTTCAGTCGGGTCAGGAATGCGGTATGGCATTCGAGAACTATGACGATATCCGCGCCGGAGACGTCATCGAAATCTTCGAGCGCGAAGAGGTCACCCGGACACTGGATTGATCCGGACAGAACTGAAATTCGGAAAACAGCGGCTCTAACGGGCCGCTGTTTTTCTTTTGGAGAGCTGACGTGAGCCTTTGACTTTATGCGCGAGTTTGTTTGAAGTTAATCATCAAGTCGCACCGGGTAGCCTTGGTTCAAGAGGCAAAGTAAATCTAGGTTGGTGTCGGCTATGCGGTCAAAGCAGCCTTATGCAACCGCTGCTATTGCTGACGCAGCATCGGTGAGCAGCTGCTGCACGCGCATCGCTGCGGTGCAACTTATTTCGTCAAACCGGCCATTCAAGGCAAGGTCATAGTCCGAATTTCGAACGGAGCTTTCGGTGCATCCAGATTGGACAATCTGGACGCATGAAACAGCGCTCATTGCTTACGATGGCGACAACGAGCGCTTCCAGAATGCGCCCCGAAAAATTGACCTGGTGAATACTAGCGGCAATGCGGGTGGCACACGAACCAGCGCTGTCTGATCAGTCCGTTGAGAAGCAATAAAACAGACCCGCCCCGCCAGAACGTGGCAGATGTTCTTCTCCACAACCACGCGAGCCGTGCGACGAGTTCCAAGACACCATGTTTCGCGCATCATTGAGACCCACACGGTCATGATGTCCGACAATCGCGGACCCGTCTTCACTATTCGAAGTCCAGTTGCTGCATGTCGTATCGCCACCTGCCGTCGAGAAATGTCCGGCAGAATCGGAGCCAGTCAAAATGTCATGTTTGTTCGGCTGACTACCACGCCCATTTACAGGGTTACCGTTTTCATCGAGTGCGGTCAGAATACTAATGTTCACGCTGTCGCTGTGTAGGTCTTCTACATTGTTGGCGATGAGTTCTCCCTTGGCATTGTACCATGGACCCGCCCCGATTCGGTCGCGTGCCGAAATACCGTTGGTTATTGTCATCGGGTCGGTGCTGCGATCAATGGACATTGACGTGCTCAGATAGGCCGAAAAAGTTTTGGAAGAACCGACCGCAGAAGCAAGTGCATTACAATGAGCATCGGCGCCGTCGAGGCCGCCTAGATTGGCACCGTCTCCTTTGCCTACACTAGTGATGAAGAACGACATCTCATCGCCTGCCGATTGTGCCTGAACGATTGCCGCGAAACAGCAGATTACGAGTGCAGCAACCCCATGGACAGCTGTTCTGTTGGTGAACTTCGACATGTGATTCTCCCTTCTTGCTGTTTGATCTCCGATGCTAGCCGTATGCATTGCTTGGGTCCACGATTAGCGCACAGGGATTAGAGAACATGACAGTTCAGCCTTCGAAACATATCTTGACGGAATATTGGTCGGCACAGACGTTATGGCCGACTCTCGTCACCATTGCGGCAAACCCAAAATGGGGTTCGCACGAAACTTTCGCCGCGAGTATTGCGAACGCCCGGTCTGACAGACGTACTCTACCACCGTGCTGTGATCGATTGCCTCAGATGCTGGACAAAGCAGCTTTCCGACTTGACCGCGGCAATGTCCGTAGTCAGCCTAAAGCCGCTATTGCGCTGAATGCCTTGCATCGGAATGTCGGCCTTTGAAACACTGAACTCGTAATGCTGCTCTGCAAATAATGCGACTGCTTACAACTGTTTTTGGGTGATTTCAGTTGGCTAGAGCTTTGGCTATACGTTCAACCAAGGCCCGTTGCACGAGAGCAAACCTTGGTGTCTGCGCGATTTCCTCTAGTGTTGCGACCCAGAGCGGAACTTCGATTTGGGGATTCATGCCGTGCGATCTATGAAGGCGGGGGTCAGCATCGCCGATGAATTCTGGTAAAAATGTCTTGCCCGCTCCGGAAGCGGCCATCTGCTGAAGCACCAAAAAACTGTCTGCTCCGTTGGTAGTTTGTTCGGTTTTCGCGTTTTCTGCTAGCCACTTGGCAGGCCGAGAGCGGCTCAACGCGCCGTCAAGCCTCATCCATTTACGATTTGGGGAACCATCATCATAGACCCCAAACGACAATGTACCTGATCGTTCTCCGACCAGGCCGTCCTCAAGTTTAATCGATGGGCGCACAGCGATATCCGCAGTCAGCCGGGATAGATCACGGTGGCTGTTGCTACTCAACAAAGTCAGTTCCAACCCTGGGTACTCTTTGGAAATTTCATTCAAAATCTGAGGCAATACCATCTGGCAAAGACTGTCAGTGGACGTGATGCGAACGTGACCAACAGGAGAGCGGTTCGCGCCTACGATTGCCCTCTCTACTGAAAGCACCGCATCTTCAACGTTTTCCATAGCCGAGAGAATTGTTCTGGCCTCAGGCAGCGCGGAATATCCAGAAGAGCTCTTCCGAAAAATCGCACAGCCACTTCTCTGTTCAAAGGCAACCACTCTGCGCAGGACTGTCGCATGCGTTACCCGCAAAGCTTCCGCCGCCGAGTTCAGCGAACCGAATCTATCAACGGCAAGCACATATCGAATGTCATCCCAATTATCGTTGTTCATAAATTAACAGGAGGCGGCGAATAACAAACAATTACAAGTAAATTCGTTCAAGCTAACATTCGAAGTATTGAACAGGGAGAGACATCATGATGAAGAAGTTCTCAATTTTGGCGGCAGGCATTTTGTCTGTAGCGGCCATTGGCGCAGCCATCGCCCATGAAAGCGAAAATCCGGCTGTGAAAGCTCGGACCTCAATCATGCAGCTCTATTCCTTCAATCTTGGTACACTTGGCGGCATGGCCAAAGGCGAGGTGGACTATGATGCCGAGGCCGCAACACGGGCTGCAAACAACCTTGTTGTACTAACGCAGATCGACCAATCCGCGATGTGGCCCGCAGGATCCGACAATGTATCCGATCCGTCCACCCGAGCGCTGCCTGCGATCTGGGAAAACTTCGCTGACGTTGGTGCGAAAGGGCAGGCTATGGCAGATGCCGCTGTTGCGATGCAGGCTGCGGCAGGGCAAGATGTTGATGCCCTGAAAGCGGCTATGGGCGATCTGGGTGGAAGCTGTTCGGCATGTCACAAAGCGTACAGAGCGCCAAAAGACTAATTGGTAGATAGCTGTGAAGCGGTTTTTCCTTTTCACCGCTTTCGTTGCACTCTTGGTTGGGTTGGCAGGTTTGGTGCTGACCCGACCACAAAGAATGGATCAATCTAAACTCGACGGTTTGCATCCGGATCTCACCAGAGGCGAAATCGTGTTTCACGCCTCAGGATGCGCATCCTGTCATTCAGCGCCGGATGCGGTTGGTGAGGACAAGCTCATGCTCTCCGGTGGTCGCCGGTTTGAGACGGAATTCGGCACGTTCATTGCCCCCAACATTTCCAGTGACCCAGAAGTTGGTATTGGGTCCTGGTCTGCCCTGGATCTGGCCAATGCCTTGATCCATGGGACCGGACCCGAAGGGCAGCACTATTTTCCAGCGTTTCCCTATACATCTTACGCCAACATTACGGCCGAAGACGTTATTTCGCTCCTTGCATTCCTCAGAACCCTGCCAGCGTCCAAAGCCGAAAGCGTTTCTCATGAAGTCGGTTTTCCTTTCAATATTCGTCGTGGATTGGGGGGATGGAAACTGTTGTTCATGACACCAGGCTGGGTAGTCGAAGGTGATTTGACCGACCAACAAAGACATGGCAGGTATTTAGTGGAGGCGTTGGGTCACTGCGCCGAATGCCATACGCCGCGAAATGGCTTAGGTGGTCTGAAACGAGACCTTTGGCTGACAGGTGCACCAAATCCAAACGGGAAGGGTCGCGTCCCGGGCCTTACCTCAGACCAGCTTGATTGGTCCGAGGCCGACATTTCCGAGTACCTCAAATCTGGCTTTACACCGGACTATGACAGCGCTGGTGGTGAGATGGTGGAGGTCATCGAGAACACATCTCGCCTCACCGATGAGGACCGTTTGGCGATTGCCGCCTATCTCAAGGCGGTTCCTGTTTCGTCGGCGGTGCTTCCATCAGAGTAACAGTCGTTTGGCGCCATGCAGGGGGACCAGATGCTGTCGTCGATCGCCGGTAGGAAGCCGCAGGGCCTATTCCCTTTTCACCAACCACCTGTTTTACGTTTTGAACGTCGGAGCTCAGCAATACCCCGAGATTCTGTTCATGATTGATTGAGGGTTGTGGTCAAATGAAACAAATAATCGCTCTTTAATCCATTCCAATATCCATTGCGGTACTGGCTCTGAAACTGTTGGCTTGGTGGCTGACAGGCTCGGTGGCGTTGTTGTCGGACGCAATGGAATCTACCGTGAATGTCGTTGCGGCGTTGCTGGCATACTTTGCGGTTCGGTTGCCAATAAACCCCCTGATGAAAACCACCCCTTTAGTCACAAAAAAGCTGAGTATCTTTCCGCTGTCGTCGAGGGCGTATTGATGATTGTTCTGGCGGCGTTCTTGATCATCAGAGAAGCTGTACTGGCACTCCCAAACCCGCATCTTGAGGATGCGCCTCTTTTTGGAATCGCCGTCAGTGTCATTGCAACGGGCGTGAATGGCGCATGGGCTTACCTATTGCTCAAAATCGGCAGTCGCGAGGGTTCGCCTGCATTGGAGGCGAGCTCCCGGCACATTTTCACAGATGTCATGACCTCAGTTGGTGTCATCGCAGGTCTGATACTTGCACTTGTCGCCGGCTGGCTGATCCTCGATCCGATCCTGGCAATTCTTGTTGCACTGAACATCTTGTGGGAGGGCTGGAAAGTTATTCGGGCGTCTGTCGATGGACTGATTGATGTAACCCTTTCGGATCATGACTTGCAGACCGTTACTAATGCAATCGAAGCAAATCTCGGCGCAGCCTTGGAGTACCACGACCTCAAAGGGCGTAGATCCGCAAACGTCATCTTTGTGGAGTTTCATCTTGTTGTGGACGGCACAATGCCAGTCAGCGCGGCGCATGGTATATGCTATGACATCGAGGAAGAATTGGATCGTTTGTATCCGGGTTCTGTCTTTGTCATTCACCTCGAACCTGATGACGAGCTGAAGGGTGACCGGGTTAGTTCCCGCTAAACTGGTCACATGGCTCAGCAAAAACTCTATTGGTTTGACTGATCTGACTAAGACGTTCGGCTTGAAATTCGTCAGACCTAAGCCCGATGTGGGGAAGCCGAACCAGAAGTAACCTGCCTCCAACGTCACGAAGCGTGATGCTCAAAATTGGAGGCGAAAATGAAAATTCAAAGAAAGCTGGGTCAACTTCTTAGTACCGCGGCGTTGGCTTCGTTGATCGCGGCAACACCTTATGTGCCAGCGTTTGATGCCGATGGTCGCCTACATTTTGAACCATCATATGCCTTTGCCAAGAGCGGCAGGGGAAGCGACGGGGATGGTCGCGATGATGATCGGGATGACGACAGAGATGATGACCGCGACGACGACCGGGATGATGATCGTGACGACAATTCGGGATCAGGCAAAGGTGGTCGCGACGATGATGATGACGATGACGACTCCAAACGCTCCAATAAGGGCAGCGGAAAGAAGGATCGGTCTCAAGCAGGTGGTAAACCCTTGGGTTCGGCCGGTGTAACAAAGGTCGAAACAAACGCTAACGGCATTGAAGTGCGTTACGCCGACGGAACCAAGGAGGAGATCGAAAACGGGCGGTATGAGAGAAAGAATGCTCAGAACCGAACTGTTGAGGAGCGCCCTGCGACCGGTGCTGACGTCTCAAGGCTTCGGTCTTTGGCGAATGGTATCTCAATCGACAACGTGCTCTCTTCTGGGCAAGGCGGCACTGCTGGAAGTCGACCTACGAAAATTGAACGCCAGGGCAACAATATCGAAGTGAACTATGCCAATGGTTGGAAAGAGGAGATCGAGTTTGGGCGCTACGAGCTGAAAGATCCGTACAACCGGACTGTTGTTGAGAGAAACGCAACGGCTTCCGATCGCCGAAGGTTGCAGTCGGTTGCCAACTGAGCTGCAACTCCAGTAGATAACCCGTTGGTGGATTCTTGTAGAGGGGGCCGCCATCTTCGTACTAGAGACCGCTGTTAGTCTCCCTTGTTCCAAACATCATGGGCAATGAGCGCGGCCTCTACCCGGTTTCGCGCGTGAAGCTTGGACAGTATTGCCGTCATGTAGTGCTTCACGGTCTTTTCCTGAAGGTCTAACTCGTCAGCGATTTCACGATTACTCAGTCCTTTGGCTACACGTCGAAGTATTTCTTCCTCACGATGCGTAAGGTCATCGAGAATGCTGCTGTTCTTAGAGGTGCCGGTGTTAGCGTTGATTTGAAGCAGTACCCGCGAGGCCAAGCCCGGAGAAACGAACCCTTCACCTGCGGCGATGCTGCTTAAGGAAGCGGTCAATTCGCTCGCGGTTACTCCCTTCACGATGTACCCTATCGCGCCCGCCTCCAACGCGTCCGCGACGTCGCTGCTGTTCTCTGAGACCGTCAAGATTGCAATGAAAGGCGGATTTGCCATTGCCGCAATTTTACGTGTTGCGCTTATCCCGCCACCGGGCATCGAGAGGTCAAGAATGGCTATGTCCGGCTGATGCATGACGACCAGCGATACTGCATCTTCAGCGCTGGACCCGGCAGCCAAAACTTCAAAACCATCAGCTTCATCCAGCGTGCGTTGCAAACCATCCCTGAATATCGGGTGATCATCAGCTATTACGACAGATGTAGTCATGATGTGCCTAACTTTCTGGGAAAGAGTGTCATAGAAACGGTGGTGCCCTCACCCGGTCTCGATGCGACTTCGAACCTGCCGCCAATACTCTCGACCCGATCCCGCAAGCCCATAAGCCCTTGGCCACCATCGTCTCGCAACGCGGTTTCTTCTGACCTGTCAAAACCAGGCCCGTCGTCTTTGACCTTTATAACTATGCGGTCGTTCTGCGCCTCAGAGATAACGGTGCACTTGGAAGCTGGAGCATATCTCGCGGCATTGGAAAGCGTCTCCTGAAGGAACCGAAAAACGCACAGCTTGTCGGACAATGACAACTCTGGGGTCTGGCTACCCAAAAGTGAAATATCCGGTCGCAACGGGCTGTGTTCGACGTGATCCTCTACGGCTCTCTTCACAACATCGACGAGTGACAAGCTGTCGATATCTGGCGCAGAAAGCCCTCGCGATATTGCACGAATTTCAGCCAGAGATTTTTGCAAAGACTGCTGAATTTCCTCTGCCTCTTTAGAACTTTCGGACTCTTTGGAAAACGCCGCCTCCAGTCTAAGGGCGGCGAGCGACAGATATTGCGCAGGACCATCATGTAGCTCGGCACCGAGATTTTTGAGGAACCGATCTGTTTGCGTGGCATATCTTTCTGACGCATCTACTACACGCGACCGCAGCCGGGCATTCTGCTCGGCCATCCTCTCACTTTCTGTCAGGCGCTGTTTAAGAAGAGCCCCCTGTCGTCGAATAGTTTTGTCGCCAATTGCGACAATGGAATACAGAACAATAGTACTTGCCAGAAATGCGGAACCGACGACCAACCAACTTGTTCGCCTGGCCTTGGCTAAGTCTAACTCAAGCTGATCAGCTCTTTCGTAGAACTCCGCAACTGCGATGATTTCGCCGGACCAAAGTTCGCGGATGGGGCTGTAAACTTCAAGTAGTGGTATCCCCAAAGCCGCCTCGGCGGCGCTCTCGGCATGATCAAGCTCTTTGAAAGAGCCGGAGATGTCACCGCTCCACGCCCGCCTTAAGTCATCCGTTGGATTGAAACGGTTTCCAATGATGTCTGTATCAGAGGCATGTACAATCACACCGCCTTGCTTCCAGAATTTGTAGGAGACAATGCGGTCACGCATTGGCTGGGTCATGAAAATCTCGTCCAGCGCCAGGCTCGCCTGCTCAGAAAGATGGTTGCCATGTGCCAATTCCTGGCTGAGCGGGGATACTACGCTTTCCATATATAGCGCAGCGGAATTGGCGGAGTTTTGCACGACTGCGTTCTGGATTCGATTTGACACCCAGACCCCGACGATTGCGGTAGCAGTACCCATCACGAAAATGCTGGCCGCAAGAAAGACTCGCGACAGCGACCAATTGCCAATCGTCAGGTCAGTTACTTTCGCTCTCATCGTGAAATCGACTATGAACTACAATCTGTTATCGCACCACAGACCTTGGTCTGACGTGATCTGGCTAAATCTCAGATCCTGCGCTTCCGTCCAGTGGCCGGAGTCAGATATCGTCCATCGTTCTCAGTCTTTGCAGCATCGGGCATTGAACGTTTCCGCTATCACAATTGGCCGTAAGCTCACTCAAGGCGTACTCTAGGCGTCTGAGCTCACTAATCTTGCTTTGAACGCTGGCAATGTGTGCCTCGGCCAGTTCTTTCACTGATCGGCAGTCTTCGGCACTTCCTTCTGACAGCTCCAAAAGCGCCTTTGCGTCAGATAGAGGAAACCCCAGGTCACGGCACTTCTTCAAAAATCGAAGTCTTCCAACATCGCTTGCCGAATAGAGGCGACGATTGTTCAGAGCTCGTGCGGGTCTTGGTACGATACCTTCGCGTTCGTAATAGCGGATAGTTTCTATGCCGACCCCGCATTGCCGGGAAGCCTCGCCTATCGCAATCATGTGAAGTGCCTCCACTTGATCCTGTAGTTACTACAGGAGTTATACGCATTGAATGCTAGTGCCTCAACACAATCAAATCGCCTACCCAGGGAGCGAAAGATGAAAAAATATTTGACCCTCAGCCACCTGGGATCGGTTTCCGCTCTGGGGGTCGCGACATGCTGTGTTCTTCCAATGGCTATGATGTTGCTCGGCTTGGGTGGCAGTTGGTTGGCGATATTCGGAAAAATAGCGGCAGCAAGCTACTATGTTCTCGCCATCTCAACAGTGCTGGTCGCAGTTTCGTGGTTCGTAGCGCATCGAAACGGGACGTTGGCAAATCTGAAATGGTGGCTTGTCGGAAACACGGCGACTACCGCGTTGGCATGGGTCATCGTGTTCAATGAGGCTCAAATCAACGATTATCTAATCATGCAGATGTGAGACAATGACAAAACAAACTGTGGTGCTGGATAGCACTTTGACCTGCCCTCGGTGTGGGCACATTGAAACCGAGAAGATGCCAACTGACTCGTGCCAGTGGTTTTATGAATGCAAATCATGCAAGGCAGTCTTGAAACCGTTAGAAGGCGATTGCTGTGTTTTTTGTTCCTACGCAACTGTCCCGTGCCCGCCAATTCAGTCAGGTGACTGCTGTTGTGGATAAGCGGGCCGCAACCGCAACATCCGAGAAAGGTTTTGATTGTCCGCATTGGCTCGTCGGCCAAAGTTTGCAAAGTCTGGTTTCTGCGCATCGCGACCATCAAACTCGCACAACTCTGCGCCATGGCTAACGGTAGCAAAGTCCGCGTCTCGCGAATTGCCTGACAAAACCTCGCTGCGCCCGGCACCAATAGCCGCTCTTTACGCCGCACTGCCGTGTTCAAGATGATGCCCGCGCAGCAAGAAAATCAAATTCACAGATTGGGGCTCAAACCGGACACTTGCGGTACCGCCACAAATGCAGGGATATGGCGACTTGCTCAGTGCATGACGCAAAGGTCAGAATATTCTTTCGCCCAACACCTATGACTACCGAGGAGCCGGCAGGAACGTGCTTGCGTGCATGATGATGTCGAAATGCTGCATCCCTTTCTGCAGATCAAAACTGACAGAATGCCCGCCCTTACGCAGCAATTCCGCATAGTCCCGGCTTTGACGAATGAATTCGGGTGTGTCGCGCTCGGCGACGGTTAAATGGTAACGCGGACCGGGGGCGGGCAGGTGCAGAATGGGTGAGAGATCGTGTATTTCGACCGGGGTCAGTTGCAGCGGGTCATTCACCGGCGTCAGGCTGATCGGTTCAAGATCATAGACGCCGCTAATCAGAATCACTTCTCGTACCCGCAAGCCGGCGCGGGCTAGCGCATCGGCTGAAGTCGCCATCATCATGGCCGCCAGATGTGCCCCGGCGCTGTGCCCCGACAAGGTGATCTGCGCCGGATCGAACCCAAGGGCCGTCGCCTGTGATCCCAGCCAAAGCAGGGCATCGCGGCACTCTTTGATCATCTGATCCAGTCGGGCCTCAGGTGCGAGCGTATAGTTCAGCGTTGCAAAGGCTTGCCCGTTTTCCACCAGTGTAGGGGCCATCATCGCCGACTCACGCTGACTGAGCGCCTGCCAGTAACCTCCGTGAATAAAGACATGCAGCGGAGCGTTGGCCGTCGACGCAGGAAAGAAGTCGAGCACCTGTTCAGATGTTTCGCCGAAGGGCAGGTTTTCCCGGCATTCCATCCGGGCGCGGTTCTGCGCACTCAGCGCGGCGTAGCTTTCAAGATAGGGTGTCAGATCGCCGCCAACCATCGAACTGGGAGAATACTCCTGCTCCAGCTCTGTCTGAGTGAAACCACGATACAGCATCGCCTACTCCTGCCCACTATACATCAATTCGGTGCGCACATCGTAGAGATCGTGAAAGAACCGCAAGTCCAGCGCTTTGCGCAGGAACGACACACCGCTGGACCCGCCTGTACCTGGCTGGTTGCCAATAACTCTCTCGACCGCAGTGACATGGTCAAACCGCCAGCGCTGGAACAGGGATTCAACGTCCATCAGCTTTTCGGCCAGCGCATAGAGGTCCCAATACTGATCGGTATTGTGAAACACCTGAGCCCAGATTTTCACCACGCGCGGGTCGCCGGAATAGGGTTGTGCAAAGTCACGGTTCAGCAGGTCATCAGGCACGTCAAACCCTTGCCGGGCCAGCATGTGCAGCACTTCGTCGTAAAGCGAAGGCTTGGTCAGTGCGGCATCCAATAATTCCATGACTTCGGGATCATGCTGGTGAACCTTCAGGGTCGAGGCATCCTTGTTGCCCAGAATGAATTCAATCTGACGATAGCCATAGCTTTGAAATCCCGAGGAGCTGCCAAGTGCTTGCCGAAAGGTCATGTAATCGGCGGGGGTCATGGTCAGAAGCGTTTCCCACGCGGAAATCAACTGCCGCTGGATTGCTTTGACCCGGTCGAGATTCTTCATTGCCGGGCCAAATTCGTCCTCTTGCAGAAAGCGGCGCACTTCGACCAGCTGGTGATGCATCAGCTTCAGCCACAGCTCGCTGACCTGATGGATGATTATGAACAGCATCTCATCTGGTTGCGCGGGATCCTGAAACGTCTTTTGCAGATTCAATAGGGTTTTGAGCTGCAGGAAATCGCCATAGCTCTTGCGGTGGGTTTCGGCGAAATCCGTGACCAGAGTGTCCTCGATCCCGCGTTCAAGATACCGGTTGTCCTTGTCGCTCATCTGCGCCTCCAAACACCTGAGTTCCCTCCTGTTTAGGGGGTGAAGCCGTTTAACGCCAGAGGGTTAGGTCCAATCCAGAACAACCTTGCCGGATCGACCTGATTTCATCTCGCCAAAGCCCTTGGCGAATTCATTAACCTTGAAACGGTGCGTGATCACTCGGCTGACATCCAAGCCGTTTTGTAACATGGCAATCATCTTATACCAGGTCTCGAACATCTCGCGCCCATAGACACCTTTGATGGTGATGGCCTTGAATACGATGCGGGACCAGTCCACGGGGGATTTTCCAGGTGGGATGCCCAGCAGAGCGATCTTGCCGCCCATCACCAGTGCCTCGACCATCTGGTCCAGTGCAATTTGTGAACCTGACATCTCTAGCCCGACGTCAAAACCTTGCTGCATGCCCAGTTCGGCGATCACGTCCTGCAAATCTTCCTTGGTCACATCGACAGGGCGCAATGTTGGCACAACATGCGCAGCCAGCGTCAAGCGGTCCGGATTGATATCGGTGATCACCACATGCCGCGCGCCTGCATGGCGGGCCACGGCGGCGGCCATGATGCCGATGGGGCCTGCACCGGTGATCAGCACATCCTCACCCAGCAGATCAAAGCTGAGTGCAGTGTGCACAGCATTCCCCAACGGGTCGAGAATGGCTCCGATTTCGTCGGGAACGTCATCGGGCAGGGGTACCACGTTGAAGGCAGGTAGTTTCAGGTATTGCGCAAAGGCACCCTGTTCGTTGACGCCGATTCCGCGCGTGCCGGGATCCAGATGGAACTTGCCAGCGCGGCTTTGGCGGCTGTCGGTTGTGATCAGGTGCCCCTCGCCGGAGCAGCGCTGGCCGATCTCAAGCCCGGTCACGTTGCGCCCGATCTCAACGATTTCACCGGCAAATTCATGGCCGGTGATCATCGGGGTGGGCACCGTGGCGGCGGCCCAGTCGTCCCAGTTCCAGATGTGGATATCGGTGCCGCAGATGCCGGTCTTGTTGATGCGGATCAGCACTTCATCAGGGCCGATCTCGGGCACCGGGGCCTGCACCATCCACAGCCCCTCCTCGGGCTTGGATTTTTCCAGCGCTTTCATCGTATTGGGTCGCATCAGATAATCCCCAGCTCTTTGCCGACCTTGCCAAAGGCGGCCAGCGCACGGTCCAGCTCATCCTTTGTCAGCGTCGCATTCATCTGCGTTCTGATCCGTGCCTTACCGCGCGGGACGACGGGGAAGAAAAAACCCGAAACATAAACGCCTTCGTCAAACAGCTTTGCGGCCATGTCCTGCGCCAGTTGTGCTTCGCCCAGCATTACCGGGATGATCGGGTGTTCGCCCGGTAGAAGGTCAAAACCCAACTTTTCCAATCCCGCGCGCCAATACTTGGCGTTGCCGAACAGTTGCGCGCGCAGCATGTCGCCCTCTTCGACCAGACGGATGGCTTCGATCCCGGCAGCAACGATTGAAGGCGGCAGCGAATTTGAGAACAGATAGGGCCGCGCCCGCTGCCGCAGCAGGTCGATCACCGGCTGCGGCCCGGCGATATAACCGCCGATTGCCCCCCCAAGTGCCTTGCCCAAGGTTCCCGTCAGAATATCCACAGCGACACCGAAATGATCCGGTGTACCGGCCCCGTTCGGACCCATGAATCCGGTGGCATGGCAGTCATCGACCATGACAATGGCGTCATATTTGTCCGCCAGTTCGCCGATTTTCGGCAAGTTAGCCAGATAGCCATCCATCGAAAACACACCGTCTGTCGCGATCATGATGTGACGCGCGCCGTCCTCGCGCGCCTGCTTCAGCCAGGCCTCCAGATCGTTCATGTCGTTGTTCAGATAACGATAACGTTTGGCCTTGCACAACCGTACCCCGTCGATGATTGAGGCATGGTTCAGACTGTCCGAGATGATGGCGTCTTCAGGCCCTAACAAAGGCTCAAACAGCCCTCCATTGGCATCAAAACAGGCGGCAAACAGGATCGCATCGTCCTTATTCAGGAATTGTGCCAGCTTCTGTTCCAGCTCACGGTGAATGTCCTGTGTGCCACAAATAAACCGGACCGAGGCCATGCCGAACCCTTTGGGCTCCATCGCATCTTTGGCGGCGGCGATCAGTGCCGGATGATCGGCCAGACCCAGATAATTGTTGGCGCACAGATTGATGACCTGCCTGTCGCCCACAGTAATTTCGCCGCCCTGGGGCGAGGTGATCATTCGTTCACGCTTGTACAGACCCTCCGCTTCGATCTGCACGAGGGTGTCGGTGACATGGGACAGGAATGCATCTGACATGGCGATCTCCGTTCAACTGAGTCGCATGTCTAACATAACGGATGAAATTCCCAAATAGGGGAATTACAGTATGAAGGAAAAATTTCCGTAAAGGCGGAAATGCGCCGGTGTCAGGCGTTTTTGACGATCAGGAACACCCTTGCTGGCTTCTTGGCTGTAATTGAGTGCAGAACGTCCGCCGCGTATCGCGCGGTGTCGCCCTGGTTCAGTTCGCTGACGGCACTGCCCGAGGTGACGCGCACCGCACCTTCAAGTACCGTCAACTGTTCATGCGCGCCGCGGGCGTGTGGTTGGCTGTTCAGCGCGCCATCACTGTCAAAGCGGATATCGTAGACCTCGTGGCCACCGGCCTCTTCGGGCGGGGAGAGGATACGGATGCGGCAATTCTGGCCCATATTGTCGATGCTGGGCACTTCGTCGCTGCGCAGGGTTTCGATCTGATCGGCGTTATTGGCCTCTTCCAGCAGGCCAGCGAAGTCCACCTGCAGGGCGCGGGTCAGGTTCCACAGGGTCGAGATCGTCGGGCTGCTTTCACCGCGTTCGATCTGGCTGACCATGGATCGGGACACGCCGCTGAGATTGGCCACAGCTTCCAGCGACAGGCCTTTGGCGCGGCGGGCCTCTTTCAGGCGGGCGGGCAGGCGCGTCAGGATATCGTCTGAATTTTCCGTCATGACGGAATCTCATGCGCGTTTGGTGGCCTCATGTCAATTCCGCTTGTGACGGTACGTCCTATGGGACAGTTCCAATGGCTGGATGCATAGTGCCCGCAAATCCACGAGGAGAAGAGACATGAAAGATATCGTCATTCTTGATGGTGCGCGCACCGCGATTGGCACATTTGGTGGCGCCTTGGCTTCAACTGCGCCGATTGATCTGGCGACCGTTGTGACTGAAGCGGCGATGGAGCGATCTGGAGTTGCGCCCGAGCAAATCGGCAATGTGGTGTTTGGTCATGTCATTAATACCGAACCACGCGACATGTACCTGTCACGCGCCGCGGCCAAGCAGGCCGGTATCCCCGTTGAAACGCCCGCGATGAACGTAAACCGTCTGTGCGGGTCCGGTGCGCAGGCGATTGTGTCGGCGGTACAGTCCCTGATGCTGGGCGACGCCGAATTCGCTGTGGCTGGTGGCGCCGAAAGCATGTCGCGGAGTCCGTATATCGTGCCACAGGCGCGCTGGGGAGCGAAGATGGGCGATGTCACCTCGATGGATATGATGCTGGGCGCGTTGAACTGCCCGTTTGGCACTGGCCACATGGGCATTACGGCGGAAAACGTTGCTGATGAGCACCAGATCACACGTGAGCAGATGGATGAATTCGCGATGGCCAGCCAAACCCGTGCGGCGGCTGCGCTGGAGGCGGGGTATTTCCAAAGCCAGATCACGCCGGTTCAGGTCAAGGTCAAGCGCGACATGGTCGATTTTGTGGTCGACGAGCATCCCAAACAGACATCCGCCGAAGCGCTGGCCGGGCTGCGTCCTGCCTTCCGCAAGGATGGCCGGGTGACGGCAGGCAACGCGTCGGGCATCAACGATGGTGCGGCGGCGATGGTACTGGCCACGGCGGAGGCGGCCGAAAAGGCCGGCTTGAAACCCAAGGCACGCATTCTGGGCTATGGCCACGCAGGCGTACGCCCCGAGGTGATGGGCATTGGTCCGGTTCCTGCGGTGCAAAACCTGATGGCGCGGACGGGCCTGACGCTGGGTGATTTCGATGTGATCGAAAGCAACGAAGCCTTTGCCGCGCAAGCGTTGGCCGTGAACAAAGAGCTGGGCTTGGATGCCGCCAAGGTAAACCCGAATGGCGGGGCGATTGCGCTGGGCCATCCGGTGGGTGCAACCGGTGCGATTATAACGCTGAAAGCCCTGTATGAGCTGGAGCGCACGGGCGGGTCCAAGGGTTTGGTCACCATGTGCATCGGTGGCGGTCAGGGCATTGCCATCGCCTTTGAGCTGCTCTGAAACCGAACCAAGCAGGGGGGCTGTCTGCCCCCCATCGCACCTATGGCGCAATTCCCCCCGAAGGTATTTTTGGCCAGATGAAGCGGGCGGGATTGGGTTTAGCTGAAGCTTGTCAGCAATAGGACGAGGGCCGCGCCGGTAGCGGCACCAATGGTGGCGGGCAAGGCAACGGACCATAGGCGCGACCGGGTCGGCTCATCCTTTTGGGTTTGGGAAATCAATGCGTTTTCTACCAGTGCTGGAAGCCGCGGACCAAACCGGGCAAGAACCATTGCTGTTTTGCCAAGATCGCGAAGTGCGGCGCGGGGGCCGATGGATTGTTTGATGTAGTCTTCGACCACGGGCCGGGCGACTTCCCAGATGTTCATTTGTGGGTCGAGTGAGCGCGCGACGCCTTCGACCACGACCATTGTACGCTGAAGCAGGATCAGCTCGGTCCGGGTTTCCATGCCGAAGCGTTCAGTGACTTCGAACAGATAGCTGAGCAACCGTCCCATTGAGATATGGGTGGCGTTCATTCCAAAGATCGGCTCTCCAACCGCGCGCAAGGCACGGGCAAATTCGTCGACATCCTGGTTGGCGGGGACATATCCGGCCTCGAAATGAACCTCGGCCACGCGCTTGTAGTCGCGGCGGATAAAGCCAAAGAGAATCTCGGCATAGACCCGGCGCGTGTATTCGTCGATATGGCCCATGATGCCATAGTCATAGGCAATGATATCGCTATTTGCCGCGACCTTCAGGTTACCCTGGTGCATGTCGGCATGGAAATAGCCGTCGCGCAGAGCATGCAGCAGGAACAGGCGCAGCACGCGTTCGGCCAGATCGCGGCGGTCATGACCGGCTGCATCCAGTGCGCCATTGTCGCCCAGCGGGATGCCATCTGCCCAGCTGAGAGTCATTACCCGACGCGCCGACAGGGACCAGACCACGGGGGGCAACCAGAATCCGGCATCGTCCTTGGTGTTAGCGGCATATTCCGAGGCAGCCGAGCTTTCCAGACGCAAGTCCAGCTCGCCACGCACGACGCCGTCGAAATGTTCGATCACTTCCATCGGGCGCAGGCGGCGCGCGCCGGGGGCGAAGAGTTGCACGATTCGGGCAGCAAAATAGAACGCATCAACATCCTTGCGGAAGGCACGTTCGATCCCCGGCCGCAAAACCTTGACGGCGACATCCTCGCCTGTGCTGACCAACTTGGCCTTATGGACCTGGGCGATTGAGGCGGCCGCAATCGGTTCGCTGAACTCATCGAATATCTCGACGACGGGTTGACCAAGCTCTTTCTCGACCTCGGCCATGGCCTCGGCCTTGGAGAACGGGGGCAGTTTGTCCTGCAGCACGCGTAGCTGTTCGGCCAGTTCGTCTCCAACCACGTCGGGCCGCGTGGACAGAACCTGACCGAATTTTATGTAGGCAGGTCCCAGGGCGGTGAGGGCACGGGTGGCTGGGGGCATCGACGGATCGCCTTTGTAACCCAGCCATTGAAAGGGTTTGCCCAGGGTGTGGGCCAGAACGCGCAGGGCACGTGGTGCTTCGAACGCGTCCAGAACGACATTCATGGCACCTGTCCGCTCCAGCGTCGCGCCGGTCCGGATCAAGCGGATGATATTGTGAGGGCCGCGCATCAGATTTTCCAGCCGGAATGCAGTGCGGCAATGCCCATGGTCAGGTTACGGTATTTCGCGTTGTCGAACCCGGCGGTGCGGACCATGTTCAGGAAAGTATCCTGATCCGGGAAATTACGGATCGATTCGACCAGATACTGATAGCTGTCAAAATCATTGGCGATCAGTTTCCCCATGCGCGGGATGACATTGAAACTATAGAGGTCATAGAGTTTCTGCAGCCCGTCATTGGGCAACTGGCTGAATTCCAAAACCATCAGGCGGCCGCCGGGTTTCAATACGCGGTAGGCCTCGTTCAATGCCTCTTGCGGGCGAGTCACGTTTCGGATGCCGAAGGAGATCGTGTAGACGTCAAAGGTGTTATCCTCGAACGGCAGGGCCATCGCATCGCCCACCACCCAATTCAGACTGTCTGACATCTGATCCGCCTCGGCCCGCTGTCGGCCTTCGATCAGCATCGGCTCGGTCAGGTCCAGAACGGTGGCATGGCCACGGCCTGCGCGTTTCAGGAACCGGAACGAGATATCGCCGGTACCGCCCGCCACATCCAGCAGGCGCTGACCGGGGCGTGGGGCCAGCCAGTCCATCATTGCGTCTTTCCAGATCCGGTGAATGCCCATCGACATGACATCGTTCATCACATCGTATTTTGAGGCGACCGAGTTGAACACGCCCTGCACGCGCCCGGCCTTGTCGGCCTCGCGCACGGTTTCGAACCCGAAATGAGTGGTCTTGTCGCTGTTGTCGGACATTTGCCTTGCCGTTTGTCGAATTTCGCCTCTGTTATAGGGCCATAAGAACCGGGCACAATGCGGCCCTTTGGAATAGGAGCCAGGAAATGCCCGAATTGCCCGAGGTCGAGACAGTAAGACGCGGCCTGTCCCCGGCGATGGAAGGTATCGTGATCGAACAGGCGGATGTAAATCGCCCCGATTTGCGCTGGCCGTTTCCTGACCGGATGGCCGAACGGCTGACCGGCCAGCGGGTCGATCGGTTGCGGCGGCGGTCCAAGTACATTCTAGCTGATCTTAGCAGTGGCGAAACGCTACTGATTCATCTGGGCATGTCCGGGCGGATGACGGTCTCGGGTGATCCGCTGGGCCAATTTGCGCATACCCATCCCATGCCCGAGAAACATGACCATGTGGTGTTCCACATGGCCAATGGTGCCCGGATCACCTTCAATGACCCACGTCGGTTTGGTGCGATGGACCTGCTACCTACGGCAACCGCCGAGCATCATAAGCTGTTATCGGTCCTGGGACCGGAGCCTTTGGGCAATGATTTTCATGAACAGCATCTAATCGAAGCGTTCAAAGGCAAGAACACACCGGTCAAATCAGCGCTGTTGGATCAGGGAATCGTTGCAGGACTGGGCAATATCTACGTCTGCGAAGCGCTGTATCGGGGTCGAGTGTCGCCACGTCGCAAAGCGGGACAGATTTCTTCAACCCGCGTTGCCGGGTTGGTTCCGATCATTCGTCAAGTGCTGCAGGAGGCGATCGAGGCAGGTGGATCGTCGCTGCGGGATTTCCGGCAAGCCGATGGAGAACTTGGATATTTTCAGCACAGCTTTGATGTCTACGGGCGCGAGGGTGCGCCCTGCCGGACAGGGGGGTGCGGGGCAGAAATCAAGAGAATCACCCAGTCCGGTCGCTCATCCTTCTATTGTGTGCAATGCCAAAGATAGCTTGATCCAAGTTTTTCGCGTGGTAAGGAATCGTACCTGAACGGAACAACCGGAAGCTTTAACTCATGGCTTTTGAGACGATCATCGTCGAAATCGAAGACCACGTCGCCCTCATCAAACTCAACCGCCCCGATGCGATGAATGCGCTGAACACTCAGTTGCTGGGTGAATTGTGCACCGCGTTGGAAGAGGCGGATGGAAACGACAAGGTACGCTGCGTCGTCATCACCGGCTCGGACAAGGCCTTTGCCGCAGGTGCGGACATCAAGGAAATGTCCGAGATGAGCTTTGTTGACGTCTTCACTGTCAACCTGTTTGCCGAGGCCAACGATCGCATCTCGGCCATCCGCAAACCTATCATTGCAGCAGTTGCGGGTTATGCGCTGGGCGGTGGCTGTGAATTGGCGATGCTGTGCGATTTCATCATTGCCGCCGATACTGCCAAGTTTGGCCAGCCTGAAATCAATCTGGGCGTTATTGCAGGGCTGGGCGGCAGCCAACGTCTGACCCGGTTCGTCGGCAAGTCAAAATCGATGGACATGAATCTGACCGGTCGCTTCATGGACGCGGAAGAGGCTGAACGTTCTGGTCTTGTCAGCCGGATTGTACCGGCCAAGAAGTTGATCGAAGAAGCCATTGGCGTGGCCCAGAAAATTGCCGAGAAATCGCAACTGTCGACCATGGCGGCAAAAGAGGCGGTCAACCGCAGCTATGAAGTGCCGTTGAGCGAAGGTATGTTGTTCGAGCGCCGGGTGTTCCATTCGATGTTCGCCACCGAGGACCAGAAAGAAGGCATGGCAGCCTTTCTGGAAAAACGCTCGGCTCAGTTCCGGGACAAGTAAACCGGCCACGAAATATGTATCGAACAGGCGAGCTGAGCCCGCCTTTTTCTTGCCAGCGGTTCAGCAGTGAAGAATCGGCTTGGCAAAGCCTGAAAACTTGGCTATGCACCGCCGCTATACATGCGCGTGCGGCCCGCTTGGCCCGACTCACACTCGTGATTCTGATCCGGTGCGGATATCCGTGGCGCGCTTACTACATAACCGTACCTAACAAAGGTCAGAGACACATGGCAAATTCGCCCCAGGCAAAAAAACGCGCTCGTCAGAACGAAAAGCGTTTCGCCGTTAACAAAGCGCGTCGTTCGCGTATCCGCACCTATCTGCGCAAAGTAGAAGAAGCAATCGCATCCGGTGACAAGGACGCAGCAACTGCTGCTCTGCGCGCAGCTCAGCCCGAACTGATGCGCGGCGTCACAAAGGGCGTCTTCCACAAGAACACAGCCTCTCGCAAAATGTCCCGTCTGTCGGCCCGCGTCAAAGCGCTGGCCTGAGTCTTTATGTGACCTAGGGTCACGTAAGCATGGCTGAACTATTCCGAAGGGCGTCGCATATCGCGGCGCCCTTTTGCTGTTGCCAGAATACCGCGTCTTCACGTTGCCGAGAGATTCTTTCGCACAAAGACCCGAGTCAATATCAGAGTTTCGTTGCCGCAGACGTCGGCCTCTTGTTACCACTGATACAGCGATTCACTCGCTTGGGGGGACAGGCTGTTCCTGCGATTGTACTGACGGGCATCAGAGCGGTCGAGGAACGAATGTTGGCATCCGGATAAACCGGTTTGCTGATCTGCTGAGGGTCTTGGGGTAACCGAGGATCCGAGCCCTGTCTAAAGATAAGATTGCGAAGCGCAGGCCGCTTTTCGGGATATTCAGGTGCTGGATGTCACGAGTTTGGATTGTGCTGACTTTCAGGGACAAACCCGCCAAACTTCTGCGGTTTGGCGCAGGGTATCCTTTTGCGAGTGACATCGTGATCCGGGCGACCGGGGCTTAGTAATAAGGCCGACAGGCCAATAAAGAATGGGATGCGTGAGGCGCTTAATGACACAAGAGAAATGGGGACTACTGCGTAACAAACTGCTCAAGGCGATCGGAAAGAACAACTATACCACCTGGATCGAGCCTCTTGAATTCCAAGAGCTGCAGGACGGTGTAGCGGTGTTCTCGGTTCCGACGAACTTTATGGGCAATTATGTGAGCCAGAATTTTGCGGATCTTATCCTGTATGAGATGAACACCGCTGGAGAATCTGTACAGCGCCTCGCGTTCCGAGTGGCAGCGAACTCGCCGGTACGTCCTTCGAACGACGTGGCAACTGCGCCTGCCCGCGTTCAGGAAGCGCAAACGCAGACTTTATCCGCGACCGCGAATGATGCGTTGGAATCCCTGCAGGCGGCGCCGTTGGATTCTCGTTTCACGTTTGACAGCTTTGTGGTCGGCAAACCCAACGAGCTGGCCCATGCCGCCGCGCGTCGTGTGTCCGAAGGTGGCCCCGTGACTTTTAACCCGCTGGTTCTGTATGGCGGTGTCGGCCTGGGTAAAACCCACCTGATGCATGCCATCGCTTGGGAACTAAAGACCAAACATCCCGAATTGAATGTTCTGTACCTGTCGGCGGAACAGTTCATGTACCGCTTTGTGCAGGCGCTGCGGGAACGCCGGATGATGGACTTCAAACACCTGTTCCGTTCGGTCGATGTGCTGATGGTTGATGACGTCCAGTTTATCGCTGGAAAGGATTCGACTCAGGAAGAGTTCTTTCACACCTTCAACGCGCTGGTAGACCAGAACAAACAGATCATCATCTCGGCCGACCGCGCTCCGGGCGAGATCAAGGACCTGGAGGACCGTGTGAAATCACGCCTGCAATGCGGTCTGGTCGTTGATCTGCATCCCACTGATTACGAACTGCGTCTGGGCATCCTGCAAACCAAGGTTCAGCAATACAGCCGCACCTATCCTGACGTGACTATCGTAGATGGGGTGCTGGAATTCCTGGCCCATCGCATCTCGACCAATGTGCGTGTTTTGGAAGGGGCCTTGACCCGGCTATTTGCCTTTGCCTCGCTTGTCGGGCGCGAGATCGACATGGAGCTGACGCAGGATTGCCTGGCGGACGTGCTGCGCGCGTCAGAACGCAAGATTACCGTCGAAGAGATTCAGCGCAAAGTGTCAGAATATTACAATATCCGCCTTAGCGACATTATAGGCCCCAAGCGTTTGCGCTCCTATGCGCGCCCGCGTCAGGTGGCGATGTATCTGTGCAAACAGCTGACCAGCCGCTCTTTGCCCGAGATTGGCCGTCGGTTTGGCGGACGCGATCACACCACGGTCATGCATGGCGTCAAACGCATCGAAGAACTGAAGACAACCGATGGCCAAATCGCCGAAGACGTGGAAATGCTGCGTCGCGCGCTGGAAGCCTGAGTATCTTCTAGGCATTAAACAGGCGCCCCGGATCCTGATAGCCGGGGCGTTTTTTTGTGCGCAATAGTCCACGGTTGGCTATGAACTGTGACCGCAGGGTCACGCGCCTCTTGACCCTGCGGGCAAACCGACTCAGAAATCCATAAAAAATCCTTGTGCCTCAGGGCGGAGGCGCTAACGTGCCAGTCCCGCCCATTTTCGGCACGCAAGTCAGAGGAATTAAGGGTATGAAGATCAGCATCGAACGCGGCACCCTTCTCAAGGCCGTTTCCCAGGCCCAATCCGTCGTCGAGCGACGCAACACGATCCCTATACTTGCTAATGTTCTGATCGAGGCCGAAGGCGATCAGGCCATGTTCCGCGCCACCGATCTGGATATCGAAGTGGTCGACAAGGCCCCTGCGCAGGTGGAAAAGGCCGGCGCCACCACGGTTGCCGCCACAACCCTGCACGAGATCGTGCGCAAGCTGCCCGATGGCGCGCTGGTCACCCTGACCGCCGACAGTGCGGCAGGTCGTCTGACGGTTGAAGCCGGGCGATCGAACTTCTCTCTGGCGACTCTGCCGAAAGAAGATTTCCCGGTTATGGCCTCATCGGAATACCAGTCGAACTTTACGGCTTCGGCAGCATTGCTGCGCCGTTTGTTCGACAAATCAAAATTCGCCATCTCAACCGAAGAGACGCGGTACTATCTGAATGGCGTCTATATGCATGTTTCAGATGGCTCCGAAGGCGGCAAGGTGCTGCGCTGTGTGGCCACCGATGGTCACCGTCTGGCGCGCATTGACGCAGACCTTCCGGATGGGGCTGCGGACATGCCCGGCGTGATCGTGCCGCGCAAAACCGTGGGTGAGATGCGCAAGCTGTTGGACGATGACGAGATGGATATCGCCGTTTCCGTCAGCGAAACCAAGGTGCGTTTCGCAACGCCGGATATCACGCTGACCTCGAAGGTGATCGACGGCACATTCCCCGACTACACACGGGTCATCCCGCAGGGCAATACGCGGCAACTGGAAGTGGATGCGGCTGAGTTTGCGCAGGCCGTCGACCGGGTTGCGACGGTCTCGTCGGAACGTTCGCGCGCGGTCAAGCTACAGCTGGACACGGATAAGTTGGTTCTTTCGGTCAATGCCCCGGACAGCGGTGCCGCCGAAGAAGAGCTGGCCGTCGCATATTCAGATGAACGGCTCGAAATCGGTTTCAACGCAAAATACCTGCTGGAAATTGCTTCTCAGGTAGATCGCGAAAACGCGGTGTTCCTGTTCAACTCCGCCGGTGATCCGACCCTGATGCGTGAAGGCAATGACCTGAGCGCGGTCTATGTGGTCATGCCGATGCGTGTCTGATCGGCTTTGGGGGCTGATCGCTGAGGAAAGAGAGGGGTCATGACCTTGGCCCTGACCGAACTGACGGTCTCGCATTTTCGCTCTCACAAACTGGCGCGTCTGTCGCTGGATGGCCGTCCGGTTGCCATTCACGGACCCAACGGCGCGGGCAAGACCAATATCCTTGAAGCTGTTTCGATGTTTTCACCCGGCCGTGGCATGCGGCGGGCCAGTGCTGCCGAGATGACGCGGCGGCCCGAGGCGCTGGGCTGGAAGCTATCCGGTCTGCTGCAAGCGCAGGGACAGCATTACGAGATCGAGACATGGTCCGAAGGCGGCACGGCGCGGCAGGTTCGGATAGATGGCAAATCCGCCAGTCAGATCGATCTGGGCAAGCTGGCGCGGGTCGTCTGGCTGATCCCGTCGATGGACCGGCTGTGGATTGAAGGCGCCGAGGGGCGGCGGCGGTTTCTGGATCGCATCGCGCTCAGCTTTGATCCTGCCCACGCCGAAGCCTCACTGATTTATGAAAAATCCATGCGCGAACGCAACCGGCTGCTGAAAGAACAGGTGCGCGATGCCCATTGGTACGCGGCGCTGGAAGGGCAGATGGCCGAGACCGGACACCGCATTCATTTGGCACGAGTAGCCGCGCTGAATCGTCTGCGTGCAGCACAGGACCAGGCCGAAACGGCCTTTCCGTCGGCTGTTCTTGAACTGGTTCAAACCGAAGGCGCCATGCCGGAAACGGCGGATGATCTGCGTGAGGCGCTGAATGAAAGCCGCTTTCGCGATCTGGCGGCGGGGCGCACACTGGTCGGGCCACACCGGTCTGACCTGTACGGCGTCTTTGCCGCCAAGGGCGTTCCGGCCAAGGATTGCTCGACCGGTGAGCAAAAGGCGCTGCTGGTCTCGCTGATCCTGTCCAACGCGCGCGCTTTGGCCGGGATGATCGGGGCACCGCCGATTGTGTTGCTGGATGAGGTTGCCGCCCATCTGGATGCCGGGCGCCGCGCCGCGCTTTATGAAGAGATTTGCGCGTTGGGGGCTCAGGCCTGGATGACGGGGACCGGGCCTGAACTGTTTGCAGAATTGGGGGACCGGGCCCAGACCTTGGTTGTCACCGAAGGCGATGAGGGCTCGGTCGTCGATTAGGCCGGTTCGCTGACCTTACGTTCCCACAAGAAGCCGCGCATTACTTCGTCAACTGGGGTCTGTGCCATGTGGTTGACGTAGTTCGACATGGTTTTCTGCGCCAGGCCCAGCACCACGTCCAACACGGCGCGGTGCGAATAACCAGCGTCAAAGAAGGCTTGCAGCTGCGCCTCGGTGGGATTGCCACGGGTCTGCATCATCTGCAGCGTAAATGTCCGCAGCGCCTCGAGCTTGGCATTGGGCAGCGCGGTTTCGTTGCGCAGTGCCTCGGTGATGTCATCCGATACCTTCATCATCTTGGCGATGCCGGTGTGGGCGGGCACGCAATAGTGGCACTCGTTTTCCACATTGATGGTCTGCCAGACAACGGTTTTTTCGTCATTGTCGAAATCGGTCTGCATGAAGAGGCCGTGCAGAACCTGATAGCCTTCCAGATGTTGCGGGCTTTCGGCCATCACTTTGTGCAGGCCGGGCAGGCGGCCAAAGGCGGCCTGAGATTTTTCCAGCAGAGGTTTGGACCCCTCAGGCGCAGTGGTCAGGTCGTGGGATGGGAAGTCGGCCATGTGGATGCTCCATTTTTTGATGTCTGAGTCGGAAATAGTCTTTCTTGAGCGATCACTCAAGTATATATTTGAGTGACCGTTCAAGAATTGGTGATGTTGATGCCCCGCAAACCTGCCTATGACCGAGACGCGCTGATCGCGCAGGCCCGCGACATATTCTGGCGCCATGGCTGGGCCGGGACGTCGTTGAAGGATCTGGAGCGCGAGCTGAAGTTGAAACCGGGCAGTTTCTATGCGGCCTTTGGGTCGAAAGACGCGCTTTATGCGCTGGCGCTGGAACGTTACACGCAGGACGGTGTAGCGCGACTGACAACGCTGGCAGAAGACATCGGGCCGCTGGCCGCGTTAAAGACGCAGCCGCAGATTGTGATCGATTCCAGCCAAACGCCGGTGCAGGCCTGTATGCTCGCCAAGACCTTTGCCGAATTGCAGGCCAGGGATCACCAGCTAGCGCGGAAAGCCAGCCGGCATATGGCTGAGATGAAGCAATGTTTTGCAACGCTGTTTAGACAGGCGCAACAGGCCCGAGAGATCGGTCCTGACCACGATCCAGAGCGGCTTGCGGCGCGCTATCAATCCGACCTATTGGGCCTGCGATTGTCCGCTGAACGCAGCGACGTCAACGCCAAGGAAATCGCCGCAGATATCGCCGCAGACCTCGATCAGCTTTGATCGGCTGAAAATCCAAGCTCTGGCACAAAATATTGGGGGATCGCGTGACATTCCCCACCAGAGAACGTATAAGTTACCAAAATAATATAGGTACTAACGGCATGTCCGAAGACGCACAGGCACCGCAAGAATACGGCGCGGATTCAATCAAGGTTCTCAAAGGCTTAGAGGCAGTTCGAAAGCGCCCAGGCATGTATATCGGCGACACCGATGACGGCTCGGGTCTGCACCATATGGTGTATGAGGTTGTTGACAACGGAATTGACGAAGCTCTGGCCGGTCATGCCGACCATGTGACAGTGAAAATTCACGCCGATTCCAGCGTCTCAGTCAGCGACAACGGTCGCGGGATTCCGGTGGATATCCATCCCGAAGAAGGCGTGTCCGCCGCCGAGGTCATCATGACTCAGCTGCATGCGGGCGGTAAGTTCGACAGCAACTCGTACAAAGTGTCTGGTGGTCTGCACGGCGTGGGCGTTTCGGTTGTGAATGCGCTGTCCAACTGGTTGGAACTGCGCGTCTGGCGCAAGGGCAAAGAACATGTTGCCCGGTTCGAAGGGGGCGAAACCGTCGAGCATCTGAAAGTGGTCGGCGAATGTGGTGACCGTACGGGGACCGAGGTGCGCTTTCTGGCCTCGACTGATACGTTCTCGAACCTCGAATACTCGTTCGAAACGCTGGAAAAGCGCCTGCGCGAGCTTGCCTTCCTGAATTCGGGTGTGCGGATCATCCTGGTCGACGAACGCCCCGCAGAACGGCTGGAAACTGAGCTGTTTTATGAGGGCGGCGTGAAGGAATTCGTCAAATACCTCGACCGGTCAAAGTCGTCTGCCATGCCCGAGCCGATCTATATCAAGGGTGAGCGGGACGATATCGGTGTCGAAATCGCGATGTGGTGGAATGACAGCTATCACGAGTCGGTTCTTCCCTTTACCAACAACATCCCTCAGCGCGATGGCGGTACTCATATTGCTGGTTTCCGGGGTGCGCTGACCCGCACGATCAACAACTATGCCCAATCTAGCGGCATTGCGAAAAGGGAAAAGGTCAGCTTTACGGGCGATGACGCGCGCGAGGGCCTGACCTGCGTGTTGTCGGTCAAAGTACCGGATCCAAAGTTTTCCTCACAGACCAAAGACAAGCTGGTCAGTTCCGAGGTCCGCCCGGCGGTCGAAGGAATGGTGAACGAGAAGCTGGCTGAATGGTTTGAAGAAAACCCAAATGAAGCCAAAATCATCGTGGGCAAAATCATCGAGGCTGCTCTGGCCCGTGAAGCCGCACGAAAAGCCCGTGAACTGACCCGCCGCAAAACGGCGATGGATGTGAACTATCTGGCCGGCAAGCTGAAGGATTGTTCCGAGAAGGACCCGTCAAAGACCGAAGTTTTCCTGGTCGAGGGGGACTCGGCTGGCGGCTCGGCTCAGACAGGTCGGGATCGTTTGACACAGGCCGTGTTGCCGCTGCGTGGGAAAATCCTGAACGTGGAGCGTGCACGGTTCGACCGGATGCTGTCGAGCCAGGAAATCGGCAATCTGGTAATGGCGTTGGGCACGGGCATTGGCCGCGATGAGTTCAATATCGAAAAGCTGCGCTACCACAAGATCGTTATCATGACGGATGCGGATGTGGATGGCGCACATATCCGGACGCTGTTGTTGACCTTCTTCTTCCGGCAGATGCCAGAGCTGATCGAAGGCGGATACCTGTATATCGCGCAGCCGCCGCTTTATAAGGTCGCGCGCGGTAAGTCCGAGGTGTATCTGAAAGATCAGGCGGCACTGGATGACTACCTGATCAATCAGGGCGTCGAGGGTGCGGTGCTGAAACTGGGTTCGGGCGAGGAATTGACCGGCCAGGACTTGGCGCGCGTGGTTGACGAAGCGCGCCAGCTGAAACGCGTTCTGGATGCATTCCCGACACACTATCCGCGCCACATTCTGGAACAGGCCGCCGTGGCCGGTGCCTTTGTCCCCGGTGCGGTTGATGCCGATCTGCAAGGCGTGGCCGACAAGGTCGCAGCCCGTCTTGACCTGATCGCATTGGAATACGAACGTGGCTGGCAGGGTCGGATCACGCAGGATCACGGCATCCGCCTGGCTCGTATCCTGCGCGGCGTTGAAGAGGTGCGTACGCTGGATGGCCCGATGCTGCGCTCGGGCGAAGCGCGCAAGACCGGCAGTTTTACCCAAAGCCTGCAGGAGATCTATAACACATCCGCAACCCTGATCCGCCGCGACCGGTCGCAGGCCATCCACGGTCCGCTGGACCTGTTGCGTGCCATTCTGGAAGAGGGTGAAAAGGGCCTGTCCCTGCAGCGCTATAAGGGACTGGGCGAGATGAACCCAGATCAGCTGTGGGAAACCACGTTGGACCCGGATGCACGAACGCTGTTGCAGGTACGGGTGAATGATATGCTCGAAGCTGATGACCTGTTTACTAAATTGATGGGTGATGTCGTGGAACCGCGCCGTGAATTCATACAGAAAAATGCTCTGAGCGTCGAAAATCTGGACTTCTGAATTTTTGTAGGGGCGCGCACAAACCTTCACGCACCCCATAAGTTTGCACGATTTGCTCATAAGCCTGCAATGTTTCGCGATAATGGTGCAGAGAAAAGTGAGTAAATCGCCTTACGCGGGTGCCGAATGATAGATTTCAGCTTCTCCAGGATTGAACACCTGTTCGCGATGCCAGATCAGGTTCTCCTTGTGCCCAGCAGTTAGACTAGAGATCCGCTTGGAATGTCCGGACAACGAGCTCAATGCCGGCGCGGACAGTTTACTCGAAAATCTAGGTGTCCCATCGTCCTTGAAAGTCACCAGACCCTTGTCGAATGCTGCGTCCCATAATGCTGACAGCAAAATTCCGTTGTGGACGTCCAACCGCTCAGCATCAGTTTCGCAGTCTTTCCACGGCTTAATGTGTTAGGCTCTAGGTCATGTTGACAAATGGTGGATCTAGAGGCGGATTGAAGTGATATCCACGAAGCCGAGGAAGCTTTCGGCTGTCTTGTCATAGCGGGTAGCCACCCGCCGAGCATTCTTAAGTTTGTTGAAACATCTCTCGACCAGGTTTCTCAGCCGGTAGAGGGGCCAATCCAACCCAACGCGCCTCTTTCGGGACTTTCGCATTGGGATCACCGGTCGAATGCTTCGGCTGTGCAGTTCGGTGCGAATACGGTCGGCATCGTACTATTTGTCGGCCAGCAGCTCGACTGGCTCCGGCAGGTTGTCGTGCATGACCCGATCAAATCCAAGATAGTCCGATGTCTGGCCGGGTGTGATGTCCGTTCTCATCGGCAGCCCGGCGGCATTTACCCGGAGGTGGGTCTTGGTCGTGAAGCCGCCTTTTGAGCGGCCAAAACTCTGTTGCGGAGTCCCCCTTTTGCGCCCGCTGCTTCCCTCTCGGGACATTGCTGGCGCAATGCCCTGCTGGGCAATGGATGATGGGCACGAACCACTGTACTGTCGACCATCTGAAGAGCGTCAGGAACGATCCTGCTCCCGGTCAAGGCTTCCAGGATCTGTTCCCAGAGCCCCGCGAGAGTCCATCGGCGGAACTGTCGGTAGACACTCGACCACTTCCCAAACTCCTCAGGCAGGTCTCGCCATGGGGCACCTGTACGTGCAATCCAGAAAACGCCATCAAGAACAAGGCGGTGATTGGTCGGTCTGCGCCCATTCGGGGAACGGACCGAAAGGATAAACCGTACAAAGAACGCCCACTCTTCATCCGGCATTAGATTTCGTGCCAAGCTGGCCTCCATCGCAGATACCGGCTTGAATCACGATCAGCGGGCGCTGTGAATCCCTTTTGTCAACACGACCTAAGGTACTATAGGCGACGACTTGAACCCCAAGGAGAACCAGGCCGAATACATGGATGAGTTCACGAATTCGACCTTCATAATCAAGCATCAGAATTGACACGATCTGGCCGATGCAAATTGCTGCAACAAATAGTCCAATATCAAAAACCAAAAAGTTGCGCTCAAGTATCGCTGTGTATGCCGTGAATACTGTCACAATCGAAATAGCAGTAGTTGCGAGGCTAAATCCCTTAGCGCTAAATACGTCCCTTCTTGTAAGTTGGGGTGGAAGCGGCATCAGGCAGGCCAAAAAAATCCTGGCCAAAAAGCCAGCTTTAAGTGTTCCCAAATTGACTCGTTGACAGCTGCCACAAGCGCCACTGGTGCCCAACTTCCCAGCAAAACATATACAAAGTACAGCCCGGATCTGAGTAGGATCATCAGGATCGCCCCAATCGCTTCGAGCCAAACTATTCGGGATGAGGTTTCCAGCATGTTTGGATCCCCCAATCCAGATTGTCGTATACTTTGCTTAGATTCTCAAAAGTGAAATGCCCACAGGACATAGAAGGTCGACAAATAGCTTTCACCGCCCATGGTGAGCGGCGATGCCCAAGTCCTTGTAAGAGTTTCGTAAAGTTGGCCCTCATCGATTTTCAAACCGCAGTTGCGGTCATTGCCATGCGCTACAATAGACCGTAGGCTTGATTAAAAACCGGGGTAGAGCATGCACGCTAAAAGGTGGGTTATATTATCGGCTGGATTTATTGCTCTGGCCACGGCGTCGTGTTCAGATCTGTATCCTGACGCCGATGTCATGCCCACTCGCGCTGATGGAGCGGCCTTTTTCTCAGAAAACTGTACTTCTTGTCATGGTGTGGATGGTAGAGGCGGTGGCCCGGCAAGCAGCGGTCTTTCTGTTGCGCCAACAGATTTGACAACATTGAGCGCGAAGAACGGAGGCACTTTCCCTCAAGCACGCGCACTTAGCTACATCTACGGCGACCCGGAAAACAGCCATCTTGCTCGGGTTATGCCGGAGTTTGGCGGGGAAATGGCGGAAGACCTGGTTCCGGTTGAAATCGAGGGTGTCTTGACGCCCACTCCGCGGGAATTAGCAGGTTTATTGTTCTTCTTAGAAAGTATCCAACAGTAGATTAGTGATCTTGGCGTTAGATCAGAAATTGACAGTTTGTCGGTGTTCTGGATTTGCACCTTTTTTGACCCGGTGACTATTGCAGACCCAGCATTGTGAAGCGCCGTGGTCTGCTATGCGTAAGCAGTCACTCAAAATCTTTTGGCCGAATTGGCGTGCTGAGCCCAATTCTGGCAAACTGCGAGTTGACATATGATTTATGTCAAAGAGCCGAGCACCGTCACATGCTAAATCTAGAATGTTAAATGGTGAAGCTGTTCTGAGCTCGCTGCTGCCTGTCCCCATCAATTGGTTTTGGGCCACAGGATAGCGAACGTTATTTGGTAAAGGACCGACGTTGACCGGAGGAAGATGTCGGTTCATTTTTGTTGTAGTAAACTCTCGTTTAGCAAAGGACCTCCAGCTTATGAGGTACTTTATGATCGCTGCAAGCATGGGCATTTCTTCGGTTGCAACGATATCTGCGGCCGACGAGTTTTCGGACCTTGGGAAAGACCTTTTTGTCGAGCATTGCGCCAGGTGTCACGGAGTCGATGCGACAGGAGATGGGCCTGACGCCACTGATCTGAAAACACAGCCTGCTGATTTAACAAAGATTTCCGAACGCAGGGGGGGCGTGTGGCCCATGTTGGAGGTTATGTCGATCTTGGACGGTTATTTGAAATTACAAGAACCTCGCGATGACATGCCGATAATCACCGAGTTGAATGACGGCCCTGCTGTCGAATTCGATACCGGCAACGGTTTGGTTGCGCGTATTCCTTCCAGACTTATCGAAATTGCTGAGTATTTGGAGAGTATTCAGTCTCCGAAGCCAGAACGGTATGTTCCGTGAAGTTCTGCTCCACAGCTAAGTACGCTAAAGAGTGCTGCGTTGAGTTCCCTGATCTCGCTATTCTTGCCGGAGGCAGAAACAGCAGGGGAGACACGAATTTGCCAGATGCTGTATGACGTATGAGTGACTAGAAGCTAACACTAAGCTGCCATCAGACCACCAGCTTCGCCTGCGATATCGACTATGCAGTCATCGCCGGTCTGAATGCGATTTGCCGGGCTTTCCCCTCGGAGTTCTGAATTGGGTGAGGTTAACCAGAATGCGCATTGCCACGGCGTCATTTCACGTGGCAGGGCTTTCAACACTTTTTCCATCAAAGGAAGCGGGGTTCCATCCTCAGCAAACTGGAAAGATGGATAGGCGTTGGCCCCTTTGTAAGGCAAAGAAAGTACCTTCCCGGTTCTTGTCCAGATATCGGCTATCCGCGTGATCTGCCGGGAGCCATTTTGCCATTGTGCGTGCACGCCGGCATCGTCCAACAACGGATGCTCAAGCGCAAAATCATCCATCCGGATGTCATTGACTGCGCTACAATGTCCCTCGAAACTATGCAAATACATCTACTTACTCACCGAACTCGCTAACAACTCATGAAACGATACTGACAAGAAATCGTTCTAGCCAAAGTTAAGAAGTTCACATTGGGCGAATTAAACTTCAGCTAACCTCGTTTTTTTAATCTAGCGCGCTGAAATTATTGTTGGTTTGCTTACAATGGCTCGCCGTTCGTATGCTCGTAAAACCAGTTCTGAATTCGTGGCTTTGTTACTCATTGGGGTAGTAATCCTCACAAGTTGAGGGCATTGGCCATGGATCTACCGAACCAATCTCTGGTTTGTGAGTGATCAACATCTACGTATTGGACAAAGCCACCAGTCACTCTGTCCAGTGTTGGAAACGAGTACCGAGGGTGAACTTTCTTTTCTACGATCACGATCCTCTTCGTCTGACACTCCCGCAAAAAGACAAAAGGTCCCGATCCTAAGATTGGCGTGACACCAAGCGCGATGGGGAGGTTTTGCATTTCTACCGATCTAAATTCCTTTCTCAGGTCACAATACGGACTGATCATTCCAAAAATTCTCTACCGCCACCTTGAATTTCTGGACCGACCATTCCACATCTTGCTCATGAGCAAAGAAACTCTCGCAGTTGGCGACATTAAATCACCCGCAGGCCCGGGTAGGCCTCGCGCCTTTGACGAAGCTGAGGCTTTGGAAAAAGCCTTGTGCGTTTTTTGGCACAAGGGCTACGAGACCGCATCTGTGGATGATCTGACCAAGGCCATGGGTTTGAGCCGGTCCAGCTTCTATGGAACGTTCGTCAACAAGCAGACTTTGTTTCACAAAGCCCTCAAGCACTATTCAAGGCGTGGTTTGAAAAATCTGCGTGACGTTGCAGATGCGGGCGGAAATGATCCCGTTGGTGCGATAATGGAAGCTTTGGCGAACCCGCAAGGCGGTCGTGACGGCTGCATGCTGATCAATTGCCTAACGGAACTTGCCCCGCATGACAATGAAGTGGCGGCTCTCGGGCGACAGCATTTGGAGAGTATTGACGAGATTATTGCAAGAGCGCTTGAGCCTTCGGATCCGGGACAGGTACTCGACAAGGCACGCGCCTTTGCCTCCCTTGCAATTGGCACGCTAGCCTTGCGCAAGGCGGGCATTCCCTCTGAGCAGATTTCGCAAACCCTGAAACAAGCCCGGTTGGTGATTTCGCCATAAGGCCTCTCGCTACAACAAGGAAATGAAACCTAACACAAACTCAATCAAGAGACAGTGACCCTAATATTGGACTAATTGGTCCAATAATATCTGAACGAAGTTTACCAAAGAAGGAAGCAGCAATGGCTGATGAAAAACTGTTCTCCGGCATCAAAGCTGGTGCAATCGAGCTGAAAAACCGCGTTGTCATGGCGCCACTGACCCGCAACCGGGCAAGAGCCGAAGATGACAGCGTCCATGAATTGCAGACCAAGTACTACGTGCAACGGGCGGGTGCTGGATTGATCATCACGGAAGCTTCGCAAATCTCGCCCCAAGGCAAAGGCTATGCCTGGACACCTGGCATTTATTCCGAAGCACAGATCGACGGCTGGAGAAAAGTGACTGAGGCCGTCCATGCTGAGGGCGGCAAGATCGTGATCCAGCTTTGGCATGTAGGCCGGATTTCGCATACCAGCTTACAGCCGGATGGTGGTGCCCCTGTTGCGCCATCTGCGATCGGCGCTAAGGCCAAGACCTTTGATGGTGAGCAGTTCGTCGAAACATCCGAGCCGCGGGCTCTGGCCGTCGAAGAAATTGCTGGCATCGTTGCCGACTACCGGAGGGCCGCAGAAAACGCCAAGGAGGCCGGTTTCGACGGTGTCGAGGTCCATGCAGCCAACGGATACCTTATCGATCAGTTCCTGAGGGACGAGTCCAACAAGCGTGAAGACGAATACGGCGGTCCTGTCGAGAACAGAGCACGGTTTCTGAAAGAGGTCATGGACGCAGTTGTTGACGTGTGGGGCGCCGACCGTGTTGGTGTCCGCCTAAGCCCGTTCTCGGACGCCAACAACATCTCCGACAGCGACCCGCAGGCGACATTCACTCATGCGGTCAAATTGCTGAATGGGTATGGGCTGGCCTATCTCCATCTTGTGGAGGGACAGACCGGCGGCCCTCGCGATATTCCGGAAGGTGGCGATCTGAAGGCGCTCTATGAATTGTTTGACGGTGCGAAAATGGGCAACAACGCTTATGACCGAGACATGGCGATTGAAGCGGTTGAAACCGGAGCCGTCGATCTGGTGGCCTTTGGCCGGCCGTTTATTTCCAATCCTGATCTTGTCAACCGGTTGGAGAAAGGCGCCGCTCTGAATGAGCTCGATCCAACCACGCTCTACGGCGGCAATGAAAAAGGGTACTCCGACTACCCGGTACTGGAAGAGAAAGCTGTTGCCGCAGAGTGATACATCGCTCTTAACTCCGTAGTGACAAGCAATACCAAGCAAAGTGAGCGCGTCGGTTTGGACGCGCTCACTTGGCAATTACGGGAATATCCATTCTCGAAGCGAGGATCTATCACAAGCCCTCGAAAGAACTGCTTCCCTATGATCCGGGCCGAATATTTCCAGTAAGAATTTACTCTTGATTGAGAAACGCCCGGTTTTAGTTGAAGAGGATGTGTGGTGACTACCATCAATTGAGCGCGTTTCTCGAACCGCGCAATGTTATGGGCAAATCGCGCAAATTTATGCGCAAAAGTCTTCAATTTTTGTGAGTAAAATCAATGGCGGCGATGCAGCGTTATGAGAGCACCTACAATTTTTATGGGTGCGTGCCAATTTGCTGTGTCAGAACCCCTGCGCCGCGTTTGCACGTGATACGTCACGGAACTGCGCGGTTTTGGCCCGCGACTGATCTCCATGTGTTTTGACCGGTTATTCTGACGCGGAGGTCTGCGCGACGTAGTCTGCTATCGCAGCGCGGCTGCCATGTCTCCAGATCTTGGTCAGCCAAAAAGAAAAGGCCTGACCAAAGCGGGTTTCACGGCCAATCTCGCCGTAATACTGATCCTGCTCGATCCACAGTTTCGGATCATCTCTGGACGCCAGCGCGATGTGCTGAAGAGCGTCCCAATGGGGGTCGTTTGGCGCAATTTCAGACCCATCCTCGCGCCTGCCTGCACACATCCGGCACCAGAATGCCTCGGCCAGGGCCAGTCCGCTGGGGGCAGGGTCCGAGGCAACCGCGTCACGCAGTGAAGGCAGCAAGAACCCGGGATGCCGTGAGGATCCGTCAAACGCGACGCGGCGCGTGGTGTCATGGATGGCGGTGTTTGCAAATCGCTTTTCGACCAGATCAAGATATTCACTTGGTTTAGCGCCGGGGACAGCAGCGACATGCGGGAGGATTTCTTCTGCCTGAACTTTAGCGAAAAACGCCAGGATATCAGAGTCCTGCATGCATCGTGAAATCGTCGGGACGTTCAGGATTTCTCCGACATTCGCAAGCAGCTGATGACCGCCGTTCAAAATACGCAGTTTCATCGTCTCATAGCTATGAACATCGTGGGTCAGTGTGACACCGACTTGTTCGAGCGGCGGACGCCCTGCGCAAAAATTGTCCTCGATCACCCATTGGCGAAAGTTTTCATGTGAGACAGGGACGCGGTCATCGATTCCAAGTCCGTGGCATTGCGAAACAACCTGCTCTGTCGTAGCAGGCACAATGCAATCCACCATCGAATTGGGAAATGCGCCATATTGGTCGATCCAGTTGGCTAGATCCGGGTCAGACATACGCGCCAAACCAACAATGCAGTTTCGCAGGATCACCCCGTTGCCCTGAAGGTTGTCGCAGCTGAGCGTGGTAAAGGGTTTCAAACCCTCCTTCTTGCGCTGTCGAAGAGCTGCGACAATGGCGCCAAACGCGGTTCGGGGTTGGTTGGGATGTGCGGCATCGTATCGAATGTCTTCGTGATCGGCGTTGAACGCGCCGGTATTGGCGTCCAGATAATAGCCGCCCTCGGTCACTGTAAGCGACACAATCCGGATGGACGGATCGGCCATCTGCCGGATCAGCGTCGCATTGCCCTCTTCGATTGGCAGGTAGTCGATCATGGCTCCGACAATTTCGGCGGATATTCCCTTTGGATCCAGCTCGATCAGTGTTGTCAGAAAGTCCTGCGCCAGCAACCTCTCTCGCATTTCGGCATCATAGCTGCGGACACCGGCCCCAATGATCGCCCAGTCCAGTGCTTGGCCCTGTTGCATCAACTGGTGGATATACCAGGCCTGATGCGCGCGGTGAAAATTGCCCAGCCCGATATGGACGATGCCGGGTTTCAGGTCTGTGGGCAGGTAATTCGGTGTCCTGACAGTCGCAGGTATATCTGCAAAGCTGTCGCGCCGCAGCCGCACCGGGGGATTTGCGTTTGCCAGAGGGTTCATCAGCTCATCCAGTTCCCGCCGTCGACATTGTAGGTTTGCGCGACGATATACTGCGCCTCGTCTGAGGCCAGAAACACGGCCATTCCGGTCAGGTCTTCGGCACGGCCCATCCGTCCGTGCGGCACCGCTGCGGCTACTTCGCGTTTCTTCTGCCCGGGCTCTTTGCCCTCATGCTTTGCAAAAAAGGCGTCCACACCATCCCAGTGTTCGCCATCGACAACCCCCGGAGCAATGGCATTTACGTTGATGCCGTGTTGGATCAGGTTCAGCCCTGCAGATTGGGTAAGCGAAATGATAGCGGCTTTGCTTGCGCAATAGACGGCGACCAGAGGCTCGCCCCGTCGTCCGGCTTGCGATGCCATGTTGATGATCCGGCCTTTGGTCCCGTGTTCGATCATGTGGCGCGCGACGGCCTGCATCGTGAACAAGGCGCCCGAGACATTGATGTCAAAGACGCGGTTGTAGTCGGCACGCTCGATTTCGATGATGGGTGCTGCGGTAAAGATGGCAGCGTTATTGATCAGAATGTCGATGGGACCGAAATGTGAAGCCGTCTTTGCCACCGCGGCATCGATGCTCTGCTGGTTGGTCACATCCGTCTCGATAGCCAAAGCGGCCTCACCGATTTCGGCGGCCGCGGCTTGCACGCGCGCGCCGTCAATGTCGGCCAGCGCGACACGGGCCCCTTCGGCAACATAGGCTTTGGCAAAGGCCAGTCCGATGCCACGCGCGGCCCCGGTAATCAGGGCGGTTTTACCGACCAGACGTGTCATTCGATCCGCAGGCCCTTTGCGTCAAACCGATGGATCACATCCGCGCGTGGCGTCAGATAGATGCGGTCGCCGTGGTTGAAGCCAACTTCACCCCCCGCTCGTACGGTGATCGTGTCCGCAAGGCCGGTTTCGTGAATGTGGAAGAACGTGTCCGAGCCCAGATGTTCGGAAACCCCAACCACCCCGGACCAGGTGCCGGAACTGTCGGATACCTCCAGATGCTCGGGGCGGACCCCGATCGTGTGGGCGTCATGTTTCGCGGCCTCTTCGCCCGCAATGAAGTTCATTTTGGGTGATCCGATAAAGCCCGCGACGAATAGGTTTCGGGGAGTTTTATACAGCTCGAGCGGGCTGCCGACCTGTTCGATCACACCGGCCTGCAGCACGACGATCTTGTCGGCCATCGTCATCGCCTCGACCTGGTCGTGGGTCACATAGATCATCGTGGTTGCAAGGCGCTTGTGCAGCTCGCTGATTTCAAGCCGCATTCCAACGCGCAAGGCGGCGTCGAGGTTCGAGAGTGGCTCGTCAAACAGAAACGCCGCAGGCTCACGTACGATGGCGCGGCCAATGGCAACGCGCTGGCGTTGACCCCCGGACAGTTGGCCCGGTCGGCGATCCAGGTAATCGGTCAGGTTCAGGACATCAGCAGCGCCTTCTACGCGGCGGTCAATCTCGGCCTGATCCAGCTTGGCCATGCGTAGCGGGAATGCGATGTTCTTGCGCACCGTCATATGCGGGTACAGCGCGTAGGATTGGAACACCATTGCCAGACCGCGCTTTGCGGGCGGCACATCGGTGGCATCCGCCCCGTCAATGTCGATATTGCCCGAGGTGATGTCCTCGAGCCCGGCAATCAGCCGCAACAAGGTGGACTTGCCGCAGCCAGAGGGGCCGACGAAGACAGTGAACTCGCCATCTTGAATGGTCAGGTCCAGCGGCGGAATGACTTCAACGTCGCCAAATTTCTTGGTCACGGATTTGAGTTGAATGCGTCCCATGCGGAGTTTTCCTTATTTCACGGCGCCGAAGGTCAGGCCGCGGACAAGTTGTTTCTGGCTGAACCAGCCAAGGATCAGGATTGGTGCGATTGCCATGGTCGATGCAGCGCTGAGCTTGGCAAAGAACAGGCCCTCGGGGCTTGAATAGCTGGCGATGAAGGCCGTCAGCGGTGCCGCGTCAACCGCGGTCAGGTTGAGGGTCCAGAACGCCTCGTTCCAGGCGAGGATAAAGTTCAACAGGATGGTCGAGGCGATACCGGGCACCGCCATGGGCGTCAGCACATAGAGGATTTCCTCTTTCAGCGTTGCCCCGTCCATGCGGGCGGCTTCCAGGATCTCGCCGGGGATTTCGCGGAAATAGGTGTACAGCATCCAGACAATGATCGGCAGGTTGATCAGCATCAGAACCACAACCAGACCTGCGCGACTGTCCAAAAGCCCAAGCCGGATGAACAGCAGGTAGATCGGGTATAGAACACCGACCGCAGGCAGCATCTTGGTGGACAGCATCCACAGCAGGATGTCCTTGGTGCGTTTTGATGGCACAAAGGCCATCGCCCAGGCGGCGGGCACCGCGATGATCACGCCCAATATGGTCGAACCACCCGCGATGATGACCGAATTCCACAGGAACCGCATATAGTCCGAGCGTTCCTGAACGATGGCATAGTTTTCCAGCGTCCAGTCAAAGTTCAGAAACAGCGGCGGGCTGGCGATGGCCTGTGCTTCGGTTTTGAAGCTGGTCAGGATGGTCCAGAGGATCGGGAAAAAGATCAGCAGCCCAACGGCCCATGCCAGGGCGGTGTTAAGCGACTTGCGACGGGGTGTAACTGAGCGGCTCATATCGTTACCTCCTCACGCGTCCAGGTTCTTGCCGACGATGCGCATCAGGAAGATCGCAACGATATTGGCAAGGATGATTGCATAGACACCTCCGGCTGATCCAAGGCCGACGTTCTGGCCCTCTAGCACGCGCTGGAAGATCAGGTAGGTGAGTGTACGGGTGCCGAAGGCGCCGCCGGTGGTCACGAAGATTTCGGCGAAGATCGACAACAGGAAAATCGTCTGGATCAGGATCACGATGGTGATCGCGCGGCTTAGATGCGGCAGGATGATATGGTAAAAGCGCTTGAGCGGCGGCGCGCCGTCCATTTCCGCGGCCTCCAACTGTTCACTGTCCAGCGACTGGATCGCGGTCAGCAGGATCAGCGTCGCAAATGGCAGCCATTGCCACGATACGATCATGATGATTGACGTCATCGACGCCTCGGATAGCCAGGAAACTGGCTCAGCCCCGAAAAAGCGCCACAGATGGGCCAGCAACCCGTTGACCGGGTCCATGAACATGTTCTTCCAGACCAATGCGGAAACGGTCGGCATCACAAAGAACGGTGCGATCACTAGGATGCGGACAACGCCTTGGCCCCACATCGGCTGATCGAGCAGCATTGCCAGAAGGATGCCCAGAACAACCGTGATGGCAAGCACGCCGCCGACGATCATCAGCGTGGCCTGAACCGCGGGCCAGAAGGAACTGGAGGAGACGAACCGGACGTAGTTGTCCAAGCCGACCCATCCCAGATCACCGCCGCGCAGGGGCAGGTATTTCTTGAAGGAAAAATACAGCGTCATCGTCAGAGGCACGAGCATCCAGCCAAGAAGCAGGATCACTGCAGGTGCCATCATCAGGCGTGCAACTGATCGGGAATGTTGAGTAGCCATGACGCAAAACCTCTCTGTTCAGGCATAGCTCAGCCTGCGAGAAAAACGCGAGTTGTGGAAGGGTGAAGCGGGGGACAGACCTCTGTCCACCCGCTGGGAAGGAGGCCTTAGTAGCCTGCGGCTTCCATTTCTTCGGCAGTGAAGGCTTGCGCTTTGGCAAGAGCTTCTTCTACCGTTTGCTGCCCGGCATAAACTGCCGAGAACTCCTGGCTCACCTGCGTGGCGATACCTGCGAATTCCGGGATCGCTGCAAACTGAATACCAACGTAAGGCACTGGCTTTACAGTCGGATTGTTCGGATCAGCCGACAGGATCGAGTCCAACGTCATCTTGGCGAACGGAACCGCCTGATAGTCCGGATTTTCGTACAGCGACGTACGTGCGCCCGGAGGCACGTTGGCCCAGCCTTCGTTTTCGGCTACGAGTTCGATGTAGTCTTTGGATGTTGCCCACTCAATGAACTGTTTGGCCGAGTCTGCTTGTTCCGTACCAGCCGGAATTGCCAGAGCCCACGCCCACAACCAATTCGAGCGCTTGCCAAGCCCCGTGTCGGGTGCAAGTGCAAAGCCGACGCTATCCGCGACTGTCGAGTCGGTCGGGTTGGTCACGAAAGAGGCCGCAACCGTTGCGTCGATCCACATGCCGCATTTGCCCTGCTGGAACAACGACAGGTTTTCGTTAAATCCGTTAGTGGCGTAACCTGCGGGGCCGGACTCGTTCATCATACCCACGTAGAAGTTCAACGTGTCAGCCCATTCAGGCTGATCGAACTGCGGCTTCCAATCTTCATCAAACCAGCGCGCACCAAAGGAATTGGACATCGCTGTGATGAAAGCACCGCCTTCGCCCCAACCGGCCTTGCCGCGCAGGCAAATACCGTTGATATCAGCGTCGCGATCGGTCATCGCAGCAGCCGCTTCGCGGATGAACTCCCAAGTCGGAGCGTCCGGCATTTCCATACCCGCTTTTTCCATCAGGTCAGTGCGATACATGATCATCGAGCTTTCGCCGTAGAACGGAGCCGCGTAGAGCGTTCCATCATGGCTAAGGCCGCCTGACATGGCGGGCAGGATGTCACCTACGTCGTATTCATCCGACAGCCCGTCCAGGGGTACCAGCCAGCCGTTCGCGCCCCAGATCGGCGTCTCGTACATGCCGATAGTCATGATGTCGAATTGGCCACCTTTGGTCGTGATATCCGTTGTCACGCGCTGGCGCAGCACGTTCTCTTCCAACGTAACCCACTCGACATCGATGCCGGTCGCTTCGGTGAATTTATCGGTATAGCCCTGCATCCGGATCATGTCGCCGTTGTTCACGGTCGCTATTGTTAAGGTATCCGCTTGGGCTGCTGCCGTGGCGACGAAAGTCATTGCTGTCGCCGCACGAAGTGCGTTCTTGAGATACATCCTTGTCCTCCCTGAGCTTGGATGTTGTTTGGACAGGGTAAGGGAAAAATTGTCGCGGCGTCAATAAAAACTTTACGCGCGTTAATTTTTGATCATGCGGAGTCTCTCAAAACAAGTCGTGCAGGAAACAGTGTTTCCGTCCTCTCGTTAAATTTCCCTCCATTTTCAATGAGTTCAAAGAGAGTTTCGACGCTGCGCCCCGCTACATTGTCGTAGTCATGGGCGGCCGTTGTCAAAGACGGGCAGGTAAACCTTGAGAAGGGATGGTCATCGTTTGAAGCGACCCGCAACGCGCAGTCTTTCTTGCGACCGACCCGAATCCCTTGTTCGTAACATGCCGAAAGAAACCCGATTGCCAGGCGGTCGTTGCTGCATAAAACCGAATCCGTTTTCAGCTCTTGCCGCTCCAGAACTCCGGCGGCTCCATGTTTGCCAATCTCTTCAAATGCCCAACCCTGGCCGTCGATACTAATGACATGTGGTTCAAAGCCGAGCTGTTCCATCACTTCAATATAGGCGTGGCGCCGCTTATTAGCATTGGGGTTCGCTGGCGTTCGCATCTCAAAAAATGACGGCGGTTCGCCGGTGCGGGTCATGTATTCGACGGTTTGTGAGACGAAACTGAAATTGTCCGACCCGATAAAGGCCGCGCCCAGGCCTTCGAGATTACTGTCAAACAGGACGGTCGGCACATTGGCGCAAAACTTCTCGATCGCTGACCGATCCGAGGTGCGCCCCAAGGGCGCCAGCAGCACTCCAGCAGGCTTCATGGATTTCAACCCGTCGAGAATTTCGATTTCCAGCTTGGGATCACCATGCGAGCTGAACAGCGACGGGCGATACCCCGCAGCAATACAGCTTTGTTCCAGATAGCGCGCGATTTCGGCAAAGAACGGATCGGCAAGATAGGGAACCACGATGCCGATATTCTTGGTCAGCTTTCGGTTCTGGTTCACCGCATAGATGTTGGGGCGATAGTCGAAGCGCTCAAGCGCCTCTTCGATGCGGAGCCGTGTTGTGGGTCGGACGCTGTCCGGATCCTGAAAATACTTCGATACGGTGGGCCGAGAGATGCCGCTGAGGGCCGCAAACTCTTCCATGTTCCTGATCTTCGTCATGCCAGTCTGTTCGTCCACCTTGATCTTATCATAATTTTACATATTCTTTGCGCGCGCAAAAAAAATCAATAGCCTGGCCGGTGATATCGGAATTATGCAAGGCAAGGGGTGTGAATGTATCTTGGGATCGACATCGGAACGTCAGCGGTCAAACTCCTCTGCGCGGATGCCGGCCGAATTCTTGCGACCTCGTCAGTCGGCATCGGGACGTCGTCGCCACAGCCCGGCTGGTCCGAGCAGAACCCGGAGATTTGGTGGCAGGCGACGCGCGATGCGTTGGGCCTGCTTGCTGGCGAAATCTCCCTGTCGGATGTGAAAGCAGTCGGATTGTCGGGGCAGATGCACGGGGCCGTGCTGTTGGACCGCAACCAATGCCCCATCCGTCCGGCGATTCTGTGGAATGACAGCCGCGCGGTCCGCGAATGCGACGACATTCGCGCGGCACAGCCGCAGGTTGGTCACATCGTAGGCGTCCTGCCCTTGCCCGGCTTTACGGCGCCCAAGATTGCCTGGCTGAAACGGCATGAACCGCACAATTATGCCCGACTCTCCCATATCCTGCTGCCCAAGGATTATGTCGGCCTGCGTCTGCATGGAGAGCTGGCAACCGATACTTCCGATGCCGCAGGAACAATGTGGCTCGATCAGGCTTCACGCCGCTGGCATACCGGAATGGCGGAAGCCACGGATGTCGCTGTTGACTGGCTGCCGCAGGTGTTCGACGGCCACAATGTCGTTGGCACGGTAACAACGCAGGCTGCAGCTGAGACCGGATTGAACTCCGGCGTGCCCGTCGTGGCCGGAGGTGGGGATGCGGCAACCGGTGCGGTGTCATTGGGCGCAACCGAACCTGGACGTGGGTTTATCTCGTTGGGGACATCCGGTCAGTTGTTTGTTGCGGATCGTAAATACAAGCCCAACCCCGAACGCTATGTCCATGCGTTTGCGCATACATTGCCCGACCGCTGGTATCAAATGGCGGCGATGCTGAACGGGGCAAGGCCCATTTCGTGGATTGGTGATCAGCTGGGGCTGTCCGCTGCCGAGGTTGTCGGGCTTGCTGAAACCGTCAGCGGTGATCGCGTGCCCATTTTCCTGCCCTATCTGACAGGTGAGCGCAGCCCCCTTGGGGACCCGCATATCCGTGCCGGATTCTTTGGCCTCGAGGATGCCACCACACGTGCCGAGATCTGCCGTTCGGTGGTCGAGGCAATCGCCTTTTGTTTCGCTGATGCGGCGCAGAGCTTCGGCGACACGATAGACAATTTGCCCGAGCTTGCCGCCATAGGCGGGGGCAGCCAATCCGACCTGCTGCTGGGTCTGATCGCCGCTGTGACCGAAAAGCCCATCGTGCGTTCAGCGGGGGCGGAATCCGGCCCGGCCTATGGTGCCGCCCGGCTGGCAGCCTGTGCTGACGGCGCTCTGACCATTGCCGATCTGGCCGAGCAACCGGCGACCACCGACAGGTTCGAGCCTGCAGAAATGCATGCGTTATCTGAACGGCTGGGACGGTTTCGGCGGCTTTACACAGCCGTAAGCGCCGTGGACTGATCGCCCCTCAGGTCAGGGTTTTGAACATAAAGGTAGTTGGTTCCAGCTGATCATTTTCCGGGTTGCGGCAGTAGTTCGGAATTTCTCCGGCAATTTCAAACCCTAGGCTTTGATAGAGGAGGAGCGACGGGTCCGTGCTGCGCGTGTCCAGCACCAAAAGGGACCGCCCCAGTTCGCGTGCCCGCGCCTCAACCGCCGCCATAAGCGCCCGCCCAATGCCCCGCCGTCGCGCGCGGGGATGAACAAGCAGCTTGGACACGTCGGCGCGATGCGCTTGGTTGGGCATCGCGGCAGGCACCAGCTGTGCGGTGCCGACAATCCGTTCGCCATCACGATAGACGAATATCTCGGCCGCGCCGGTCTGGATGTTTGACCAGACATGGGACTGCCAATAGCGCAGCGCGTCGCCCGACGGAAATGGCTGAATGAACCCGATACTCGCCCCGTCATGCACGCAGGCGTGCAGTATCTCTGTCAGATCGTCCAGGGCTTGGTTCAGATCATTGGCCGCCAGTCGTAAGATCATATCAGCACCATCAGGTACCGAGCACCTCGGTCGGCTTGGGTTTCGAACCGTGTCGGGCCAGACAGGTGATAGCGCAGGCAATCCCCGCTCGTCAGATGATGCGCGGTTCCATCCACGGTCAGGGTCAGGCCACCGTCCAGCATGATCAGGTGATGCTCCTGCCCGTGTTTTGGCGGCGTGTCATAGGTGATCACAACGCCTGGGGGCAGATGGCCTTCCATGACCTCTCCGCTCAGACCCGCAGCCGGAGGGGAGACGGACCGGCGGGTAAAGCCGGTCTCGGGGTCGCGCCATTCGGGTTGATTTTCGAAGGGAACGCGAGGGGCGAAACTGTCCTCGACCATCATCAATAGACGCGACATCGGCAGCCCATAGGCCGCACATAACCGGCCCAGAGTTTCCGCGGTGGGGCTGACATCACCCTTTTCCATACGCGAGAGGGTGGCCCGGCTGACACCGCTGTATTTGGCCAACTGATCCAGCGACCATCCCCGCGTTTGGCGAAGTTGATTCAGGTGGTTTGCAAGGCGGTCGGATAGGGTATCAGGCATAGCACGTATATGGGAATCATTTCCGTATATGAGATCATTGACCAGAAAACATAACTTCACAATAGAAAAAGGGCGCAGAAAACTGCACCCTTCTGCTCGATAGAATGAAAGATTACTTCCAGCCGGCCTCGTTAAAGATCCTCTGTGCCTCGGGGATGTTTTTGGCGACCTGGGACAGGTTGATCTCGTCGGCTTTGAACTCACCCAGCGCTGCCACGTTATCCGCAAGGGCGACGCCTTCGACCGCCGGGAATTCGTCATTGCCGTTCGAGAAATAGACCTGCGCCTGATCGCTGGCGAGGTATTCTAGGAACTTGATCGCGTTGTCCTTGTTCGGGGCATTTGCGGCCACGCCGGCACCGGACAGGTTCATGTGCGCGCCTTCGGCTTCTTGCGCCGGGAACTGGACGCCGATCATGTCAATCTCAGCGCTCAGGCCTTTGACGTCTTTACGCATTGCACGGGCAAAGTAGTAGGAGTTCGAAACGGCGATCTCGCATTCACCCGAAACAATGCCGCGCAGCTGGTCAGTGTCGCCGCCTTGCGGTTCGCGCGCCATGTTCGCGACCATGCCTTCGGCCCAGGTCTTGGCGGTTTCCGCGCCGTGGTTTGTGATGATCGAGGCCAGCAGGGTCTGGTTATAGGTGTTACTGGACGACCGGATGCAGACCAAACCTTTGTATTCGGGCTTGGCCAGATCCAGATAAGACGCGGGCGGGTTGGTCACATCGGCCTTGTCAAAGAAGATGATCCGCGCGCGCTGCGAAAAGCCATACCACTGGTTGTCTTCGTCCTGCAGGTTGGCGGGAATACGTTCTTCCAGAACCGCGCTTTGGACCGGCTGCAGGATACCCGCGTTCTTGGCACGCGCCAGACGCGAGGTATCAACGGTCAGCAAGATATCTGCGGGTGAGTTCGCGCCCTCGGCTTCCATCCGGGCAATCAGCTCGTCCGCTTTGCCTTCGATGCGGTTGATGGTTATACCGGTGGCCTCTTCGAAATCGGAATAGAGGCGTTCGTCGGTGTCGTAGTGGCGCGAAGAATAAAGGTTCAGTTCGCCCTCGGCAGCGGCAGAGGTCGCGATCAGGGCCGTCAGGGCGGCGGCAACGCAGGTAGAGGATTTCAGCATCATGTGTCCCAACATTGAAAATCGGCGCGGGTAATAACCCGACTGAAATGGTCAATTAAACGATTCTCAGGGGGATGCAAGAAATTCCGACAAAATTAGTTGGTCAAATCACTGCCAACATGTCGCTGGCCCCGACCAAGTGGTGCAGCACAGCGGGGCCTTAGGGTCGGCAAAGCCCATCCTGGCTACGCCGTCATGGCTGGCCTAGTCGTGTTGATTTAAAAACTGAAAGATCGAGAGATGCTGCTTAGCGCTTTCTCTGTCTTTTTTCAGGTTCAGTTGGAGACGGGTCCGGGACAGGTGCGGGGGCCGGCTCAGGGTCTGGATCGTCGGTCAACACCGGTTCTTTTTTCAGCATGACCTGTGTGACAGCTTCCATGTATTTCTGCAGCAAGACCGGAGGATCGGCCGGGGCCAGTTTGATGGTCAGCCTGCTTGCGCCTTCTTGGCTGTAAGCATAGCGCGAGGAATAGCTGGCATTGACCTGCGCTGCGACAGGGCCCCAACCACCTTTGACCGAAGCGCTGCCCGCTTTTTCGGTTTGCTTAGTCATTGAGATCGCCATTTTGACCTCAATTTCGGCTTCTTGCACCGCGTAGAATGCGGGTAGAAAGCCCATGGAAACCAAACTGAATTCTTTGGGGGGGCCATTGGGATTGGACAGGTCCGGAAGCTGGATCTTCTGATCGGCCATATATTTGGCGACATCTGTAGAATGTCGATCCAACTCGGTCTGCGACTCGGCAACGGAAAGCGCAAGCTTTTGAACCATTTCCGCAAACGGGACGTTTAGCAGTTCCTGCCCGATACTCATTTCCAATCTCCTCTGTTAATTCAGTCTTTCTCAATAATTTGCGTGGCGGTCCGCCTCCTGACGGAAAAAGTGACCTTGGATGCGTTCTGGCTGATCGCCTGTTTTCGGGCATTCGTCGCGATTTGGGCTTTGGTGCCGTCCTGACCCAACCCAACAACCGCTTCGACTTTGACGTTGTCGATGGTGAAATCACTGCTGCCATCAGACCCGGCGAGGATCTGTTCACCCAGGGCTTGCGAGAATTCCTGAGCGTTGACGACCTGTGTGCCAGGATCGTCCGCTCCCATTGCCGCGCGGCCCTCGGCCATCGGGTTCATCACCGGGTTACCCGCGCCCATCAACATGCCGCCGCTGCCTTCTTCCAGATCGTCGATCCGTTCTTGGAGGTCGTTGATCGTCTCGAGCAGCGCGACTTCGCGCGCCTCCATTGCCGTCATGCGGTTTTCAAGTGACTGAAGCAGAGTGGTGAATGCCTCGGGCATCTCGGTGACGCGGACATCTATGGGCGCTCTTTTGGGGGCTTTGACTTTCTTAGTTGCCATCATTGCCATCCAAAGATCTGCTCTCATCTACGGGACCGGGCGCGAAACGCATTCGCATCGTGGACGCGCTTTTGGAATCGAGCGTGTCTGTCTGAGTCAATTTCGGGCCAAAAATAAAGGTGCCAATCCTGCTGCGTTGGCCTTCTTCGGTGGAACTGCTCATCTCCATGACGACCTTCAGTTCCACATCGACATCCTGCATGTGATAAAAGACCGGCGGGATGCCAAGATCGCGCAGTTCCTGGGGGTAGTTCTTCAGCGCTTTCAGCTGATCAATGCTAAGCTGTTCGGCCGCCTGGGCCACACTGCGGCCTATATCGGCTACCATGTCGGTCAGAGTTGTTCCGAATATCTTGTCCAGATCATCGTTGGCCAATCCGACCTCCCGTCATAAAATCACGGAAAGCGTAGCACGAGATCGCCCTATCACAACGTTGAATCTCAGAACCGAACTTTCTGAGCGAATTCCTGCAGTTCCGTCCGCATTACATCTGGTTGAAATGCCGGACAAAAAAAACCGCACCCGAAGGCGCGGTTCTTTGAATTCAGTATGTGCAGTTCTTAGCCCTGACGAGCTTTGAACCGACGCTGCGTCTTGTTGATCACGTAGACGCGGCCTTTGCGACGCACAACCCGGCAATCACGGTGCCGGTTCTTGAGCGAGCGGAGCGAGTTCTTGACCTTCATGGGTCTGTCTCCAATCTGCGGCGCCTTCATCAAGGACGTGGCCAGCGCCTGGGTTTGCGGGTGCCCCGGAAATCCGAAGCAGTGAGTTCATGGTGGGCGGTACAAGGATCGAACTTGTGACCCCTTCGATGTCAACGAAGTGCTCTACCGCTGAGCTAACCGCCCATGAAACCGTCGCGTGGCCAACCCCATAACGAAATGGGGCGCGGAACCCCGCGCCGGTAGCGGGGTCTATAAAAGGAGTCGCAAAAGGGTTCAAGGGGTTTGGTAGAACTATTTTCCGGTCTATGTTTGGTGCGAACAAGGAGTCGCCATGCAAAACGCTGCTTACCTACTGGATATGCCTGCCAAGCGCACGTCCTGTGTGGTTTTTTCCTCTCCGCATAGCGGTCGAAACTATCCAAATGGGTTGATGAAGCGGTCGGTTCTCAGCCAAGATGTGATTCGTTCTTCCGAGGATGCCTTTGTGGATCAGTTGTTTTCATCAGCGGCGGACCATGGTGCGCCACTGATTTCGGCGATGATGCCACGCGCCTATGTCGATCTGAACCGCAGCGCAGAAGAGCTGGATCCAGCCCTTATTCAGGGCGCGCGCCGCCAAGGCCATAACCCGCGGGTAGCGTCCGGGCTGGGGGTGATTCCGCGTGTGGTCGCCAATGGTCGAGAAATCTATCGCGGTAAGCTGACCATGGATGAGGCGCGTCTGCGAATCGATACCTGTTGGCGTCCCTATCATGCCCGGATTAAATCGTTGCTGGCAGAATCGCATCAGGAATTCGGGCAGGCGATTCTGATCGACTGTCATTCGATGCCGCACGAAGCCGTGGCCCTTGCGTCCACAGTCAATTCCAGACGTCCCGAGATCGTGCTGGGGGATCGGTTCGGTGCCTCTGCAGCGCCAGAGGTCGTCGAACAGATAGAGGCCGCTTTCGTCTCGGCGGGTCTGAGCGTGGCCCGAAATACGCCGTTTGCCGGGGCCTATGTGACCCAGACCTATGGACGCCCCAGCCGCCACCAGCATGCTGTACAGATCGAGATCGACAGATCCCTGTATATGGATGAAAGCAGGATCGAGCCGAATGAAAATTTCGCTGCCTTCAAAGAGACCCTGGGCGAAATCATCATGGATATTGCGCGGATCGGGCCTGAGCCGCTGCAGCTTGCAGCCGAATAACCTCAGCGAAGGGCACGTCCTTTGACGATGGCATCCGTCCCAAAACGGCGGCGAATCTCATCCGTTGCGCGTTCGGCCTGCGATCTGCGCGAGGCATCCGGGTCCAGCAGATCCCCTGAAATATCCGCCTGATCCTCGGGGCACAGATCCGACAGGCCACACCCCAACAGCCGATAGGGGCCCTGATCACCAACCTGATCAAACAGCGCCCGTGCTGTGCGATAGATCCGATCGGCGATCTGCGTGGCATCGCGAAGAGAAACGCGTCGTGTAATGAGTTTGTGATTGGCCCGTTTCAGTTTGAGCGTCACAACCCGCCCGGCCAGCCCCTTGGCCTTGGCCCGATCCGAGACTTTTTCGGCCATCCGCCAAAGGTGCCCATCCAGAATGTCGGCATTGGCCGTATCTTCAAAAAAGGTCGTTTCGTTGCTGATGGACTTCATCGGTTCATGTGCCGAAACCCGGCGCTTGTCCTGACCGCGGGCCAGATGCCACAGCCGGTAGCCCATGGAGCCAAACCGCGCGGTCAGATCCTCTTGGTCCCAGCGCAACAGGTCCGAGAACAAGCGTATGCCTGCGCGGTCCAGAGATTCCTGCGCCGCAGGGCCTATGCCCCAGATCAGGCGCACGGGCTTGTCGTTCAGAAACGCGGATGTCTCTTCCTTGCCGATCACCGAAAATCCGCGCGGCTTGTCCAGATCGGATGCGACCTTGGCTAGAAACTTGTTATGTGACAGCCCGATTGACCCGGTCAGTCCCAGTTCATCCTTCATCCGCTTGACCAGCCGCGCCAGCATCACGGCGGGAGGCGCACCGTGCAGACGTTGCGTGCCGGATAGGTCCATGAACGCTTCGTCCAGGGACAGCGGTTCAACAATCGGAGTCAGCTCGTCCATCATCGACCTGATTTGGCGCGAAGCCTCGGCATAGACCGACATGCGCGGTTTGATCACGACAGCGTCGGGGCATAGTTGCAACGCCTTGAACATCGGCATTGCCGAACGGACGCCGCGAATCCGGGCTACATAACAAGCCGTAGACACAACACCGCGCTTGCCGCCCCCGATAATGACGGGTTTGTCGGCCAGCTCCGGATTGTCCCGTTTTTCGACAGAGGCGTAGAAGGCATCGCAATCCATATGTGCGATGGACAGGTCAAACAATTCAGGATGCGTTTTGATGCGCGGGCTGCCGCAGTCCGGGCAGCGGCGTTCCTTCGTCAGTTCTGTCAGGCAATCTCGGCAGAGGCCGGGCATTTTCTTTTCCCGTCTTCCATGCGGTCCGTAAGGTTTGGTGACTATATCATTCGCATGCCACGGGCAAAACCCGCACAGTGAGGGTAGGAACCAGATCTGCCAAAAGAAGGCCCCCCGCAAAGTGGCGGGGGGAGGTGACGGACCTCAGGAAGAGATGGTCCGCGGGGAGTATCACCTACTTAGATTCTCTCAAAATCGAATTTTTCGATAGAACCCAGTTCACACAGTGGAAACTCGTGTTTTGCATGTGTGTTTTGGGGCACAGGGACGATTTGGCGCGGATCGGGTGAAAAGTGACCTAAGGTCAACTGTTTGCGGGTTGTTCTTGCGAAAATTTAGCCTGATTTAGCCGGATTGCCCTAGTGTCGGGATAATGAATTTAACTCTGCAAGCACCGCCTCTGCGGCGGCTTTAGGGTCTTGCGCCTGATAGATTGGGCGCCCGACGACGATGTGATCGGCACCATCACCGATGGCATTTGCCGGGGTTGCGACCCGTTTCTGATCTCCCAACGCGGCACCTGCGGGCCGAACGCCGGGTGTCACGATCAAGCGGTTTTCGGCTTGGGGCAGGGCACGGATCAGCGCGGCCTCTTGCGGGCTCGCGATGACGCCATCGGCACCCGCCTCCAACGCTTTGGCCGCGCGTTCGACAACCAGGTCCTGGACATCGCCCGACTTCAGCAGGCTGGCATCCAGATCATCCCGGTTCAACGAGGTCAGGATGGTCACGGCCAGGATCTTGAGGTCTTTGCCAGACGCGCCCTCTTTGGCGGCCCGCACCACGTGCGGGTCACCATGAACGGTCAGGAAATCCAAATCGAACTGTGCCAGACCACGCACCGCATTTTCCACCGTATTACCGATGTCGAACAGTTTCATGTCCAGAAAGATGCGCTTTCCCTTATCCTGCTTTAACTCGTTCGCCAGGGCTAGCCCGCCCCCTGTCAGCATTCCCAGGCCGATCTTGTAGAATGAGACACTGTCCCCCAGCCGCTCGGCCAAGGCCAGACCGTCCAGGGCGTTGGGAACATCAAGGGCTACAATCAGGCGGTCATCGGACATTGGGGGCTCCTTTTGGCAAACGTCTGCGTCCTAACGGTTTCGTGCGCTTCTGTCCATGCGCGCCTTGCGTGATTCAGATCACGGCAGAGGTTTCCGACTGTGCTATTATCGCGTTGTGCAACTGGGACGGAATTCGGAATGAGACAGTTTACGAAACCCACTATCGCAATCTGCGCGGGGCTGATGCTGGCCGGGTGTCAGGACATGGCGCTGGAAAAAGAGGCTGCTGATACAGTTCTGAGGTCTCCGACAAACGACAACCTCCGGCTGATTGGCGGTTATCGTTCGATGGATGATGACTGTCAGGTTACGGGGGAATCCGCCTTTACCGTGGATTTTCTGGATGACGCCGCCGATCTGGTTTCCTGCCCGATAGGCAGCGATGCGGCGCAATCGCTTGTCGATATGTACGGTGCGCGTTCTGTGGCGAAAACTGGGGGGTATACAGTTTATTCTGTGCCGCGTCGGTAGGTTGGATTCTGTTGGCAGACCCCTTGAACCGTGCAAGATATTTCCCAGATTGAATGTGAGGCCCAGACCGACGCGCGCTGCCAGGCGGGCGCGTCAAAACCGGGCGCTTAGAGAAGGAGCAAAATATGGACTTGAACAAGTTCACCGAGCGGGCACGAGGTTTCGTGCAGGCAGCGCAAACGATTGCGATGCGCGAGGGGCACCAGAGGTTGACCCCTGAACATATACTCAAAGCCTTGATGGACGATGATCAGGGGCTGGCCAGCAATCTGATCACCCGCGCAGGCGGAGCGCCCAGCCGTGTCGTTAACGCACTGGATGCGTCCATGGCCAAAATTCCCAAGGTCAGCGGCGATGCGGGCCAGGTTTATCTGGATGGTCAGACCGCCAAAGTTCTGGATGAAGCTGAAAAGATCGCCACCAAGGCAGGCGATAGTTTCGTGCCGGTTGAACGAATTCTGATGGCGCTGTGCATGGTGAAATCCAAAGCCAAGGATGCTTTGGAAGATGGCGCAGTGACGGCGCAGAAACTGAACGAAGCCATCAATGACATCCGCAAAGGGCGCACCGCTGACACCGCGTCGGCGGAAGAGGGCTATGATGCGCTCAAGAAATACGCGCGTGACCTGACCGAAGCGGCTGCTGAGGGCAAGATCGACCCGATTATCGGGCGGGATGAGGAAATCCGCCGCTCGATGCAGGTTCTGTCGCGCCGCACCAAGAACAACCCCGTTCTGATCGGCGAGCCCGGCGTGGGTAAAACCGCGATTGCCGAAGGTATGGCCCTGCGCATCATCAATGGGGATGTGCCGGAATCGCTAAAGGATAAAAAGCTGCTCGCGCTCGACATGGGTGCGCTGATCGCAGGTGCGAAATACCGTGGTGAATTCGAAGAACGCCTCAAAGCGGTTTTGACCGAAGTGACTGAAGCCGCCGGTGAGATCATCTTGTTCATTGATGAGATGCACACGCTAGTGGGTGCGGGCAAATCCGACGGCGCGATGGATGCTGCCAACCTGATCAAGCCTGCGCTTGCCCGGGGTGAGCTGCATTGTATCGGTGCCACCACGCTGGATGAGTATCGCAAATACGTGGAAAAAGACGCGGCTTTGGCGCGCCGGTTCCAGCCGGTTGTGGTTCAGGAACCGACTGTCGAGGACACGATCAGCATCCTGCGCGGTATCAAGGAAAAGTACGAGTTGCACCATGGTGTGCGTATCTCGGACTCGGCTTTGGTGTCGGCAGCGACCCTGTCGCATCGCTACATTACTGATCGCTTCCTGCCCGATAAAGCTATCGACCTTGTCGATGAAGCGTCGGCTCGCTTGCGGATGGAAGTGGACAGCAAGCCCGAAGAACTCGATCAGCTGGATCGTCAGATTCTGCAGATGCAGATCGAGGAACAGGCGCTGAAGCTCGAAGATGATGCGGCATCGAAGGATCGTCTGGAAACCTTGCAAAAGGATCTGGCTGATCTGCAGGAGCAATCCGCCGAGATGACTGCCCAGTGGCAAGCCGAACGTGACAAGCTGGCTGGTGCGCGCGATCTGAAGGAACAGCTCGACAAGGCACGGGCCGATCTGGAAATCGCCAAGCGCGAAGGCAACCTCGCCAAGGCGGGTGAGCTGTCCTATGGCGTCATCCCCGAGCTTGAGAAGAAGCTGACCGAGGCCGAAAACGCCGAAAGCAGCCAGATGATGGCCGAGGAGACGGTGCGCCCCGAACAGATTGCAAGCGTTGTCGAACGCTGGACGGGAATCCCGACCTCGAAGATGCTGGAAGGCGAGCGCGAAAAGCTGCTGCGGATGGAAGACGATCTGCATTCACGCGTGATCGGTCAGGATGCAGCGGTGACCGCCGTGTCCAACGCTGTGCGCCGTGCTCGTGCAGGTTTGAACGACGAAGGCCGTCCGCTGGGTTCGTTCCTGTTCCTCGGACCAACCGGCGTGGGGAAAACCGAGCTGACCAAGGCGGTGGCGAACTTCCTGTTCGACGACGACAACGCGATGGTGCGCATCGACATGTCCGAGTTCATGGAGAAACACGCGGTTGCCCGTCTGATCGGCGCCCCTCCAGGCTATGTCGGCTATGACGAAGGCGGTGTGCTGACCGAAGCCGTGCGGCGCAGGCCCTATCAAGTCGTGCTGTTTGACGAGGTCGAAAAGGCGCATCCGGATGTGTTCAACGTGCTGTTGCAGGTACTGGATGATGGTGTGCTGACCGATGGTCAGGGCCGCACCGTGGACTTCAAGCAGACGCTGATCATCCTGACCTCGAACCTCGGCTCTCAGGCGCTCAGCCAGTTGCCCGACGGTGCCGACAGTGCACAGGCACGGCGGGATGTGATGGATGCGGTCCGGGCGCATTTCCGGCCCGAATTCCTGAACCGTCTGGACGAAACGATCATCTTCGACCGCCTGAAACGGGGTGATATGGATGGCATTGTCGATATCCAAATGGCGCGCCTGCAAAAACGTCTGGCCGCGCGGAAGATCGAGCTGGTTCTGGACGACGGGGCTAAGGAATGGCTGGCCAACGAGGGCTATGACCCGGTCTTCGGTGCTCGCCCGCTGAAACGCGTGATCCAACGCGCCTTGCAGAACCCGCTGGCCGAGGCGCTGCTGGCGGGTGAGATCAAGGATGGTGAGTCTATTCCGGTCACCGCCGGGGCCGAGGGCCTGATCATAGGCGATCGGCTGGGCACGTCTGAGCGACCACGACCGGATGATGCCGTGGTGCATTGAACCTAAACTGATTGTTGAATGGACCCGCTTGACTGGTGGGTCCATTCTTGAATTTACCCGCGTTTTTTTGCGACTAACCCCCGGCTTGTCCGAGAGGGTGGGCCAGATGGGAAAGAATAGACCGTTTCGCAATCAAAACCTGCTTCATCTAGCAGCTCTAAGATCTCCGCGCGCTGAAACGTTTTATGTCGCCATTGCAACCAGATGATGGCGTTACACCAATGTGGCTTTGATACCACCAAAAACAGGCGACCCCCCGGGCGCAGCAGTCTGTGAATGTCTTGCAAGGCTTGGGACGGATCTGCGCAATGTTCAATCACATGGGCCGCAAGAGCTACGCCTACGGGGTCTAGATTGACATTGCCTAGCACCCCTTGGGCTAGTTCTGGTTCGACCCCCCGCGCCCGCAGAGCCTTTTGGCCTTGCCTGATCATCGCCGCGCTGGGTTCAAGTAAGGTTATCCTGGCCGGTTTTCCGTGGACCGCTACCCAGGCCTCGGCGAAGGACGCAGTGCCAGCCCCAATATCGACCACATGTGTCACTTCGTCAGCGACAGGCAATCCCGAGGTCAGGAATTCTAGGTAGCCATCATAGTACCCAAGCGCGCGCATCTTGTCCCGCCACCGGGGCGCGGCTGTATCGTAGCGATGCGTGATTTCGGCAATGGGTTTGGGCATCGGTCCGTGCTTTGAAGGTATGCTGCATCACTAGTGCATCGTGGCTTTAGACCAATGCGAATATCCGTGCCGGACCTCCGGTGCCGCCAGCATGTTTCGGTGCGCCGATGACCAGCGTGGCCCCCGCGGCCGGAACCCGATCCAGGCCCGCAAGGCATTCGATGCCAAACCGACCCGAGGGCAGCCAGGCATAGTGAGTGGCGAAATCAGCAGACATGCCGTGATCCAGCGACAGGGTATCCACCGCAATCGACCGCGCGCCGGTGTCTTCCATTAACATCTGCGCCGCTTCGACGTGAAACCCGGGATAGTGCTGCGCCTCACCGTCGAAATTGCGGAACCCATCCGTGGCGGTCTTGCCGGACCAACCGGAATGCATCGCTACGCAAGCGCCGTCGGGGATGTCTCCGTTGGCCGCAATCCACGCCTTCAGATCGTCCGGGGTAACGCGGGTGTCGGCGTCTTCGGCCGCGCGGGCGGCGATATTGACGACACAAAGCGGTGCAACCAGATCAGTCACCGGTATCTCATCGACCGACATACCATCCGCGGAAAAATGCAGAGGCGCATCTATATGCGTGCCGGTATGTTCGTTGATCGACAGATTGAACAGGTTAAAGCCGTGATCCGCGAAGTTGAACGCCTGTTCGGCCGAAATGCCGGGTTCGCCTCCCCAAGTCGGAAAGTCGGGGCTGAGCGTATGGGTCATGTCCTCGACCTCGCCATGACCTGCGGCCAGCGCTGCTGGTGCAATTGCTCCGGTGGTCGCAGCCGCAACGCTCGTGGCGGCCGCAGCTTTGAAGAAACTCCGCCGCGACAGCATTCGATCTTTGACGGCATTCATAACGCAGATGTCACACATTTTTCTTCTCCCACTGGTGGATTTCAATCGTTGGAGGGGTCGTCCATCTTTTCCCTTGTTGGTAATACCTGCGGCCCAGCCTGCATTTTTGAGGCCTGCGTTGTAAAGGTGGTGACCCAAGCAAGCACCGCTGCACGCGGATACGTTACAATCCGGTCGCTCAATCGTGACGCTTGTTTCCTTGGCCCTGTGCTATCAGCAGACTACCTCACTTCTGAGGTTGCATGACGACGGAGACATAGATGGCGCATCGCTGGACCAACACATTGACACAGGCCGATGTCACCCCCCGGGCGGCGTTTCTGAACCGGCGCCAGATGATGGCCGGGATGGCGGGTGTCGGATTGGCAGGGCTGGCGCAGGGGGCAGCCGCGCAAGAGGTGCTGGAGCCGAATACCTGGGAAGAGATCACCGGCTATAACAATTATTACGAGTTTGGTACGCGGAAAGAAGATCCTGCAAAATACGCCTATACTCTTGTTACTGAGCCGTGGAGCATCAAGATTGACGGTCTGGTGGACAAGCCCGGCGATTACAATTTCAAGGACATCCTGTCCGAAATGACCGTCGAAGAACGGATATACCGGTTTCGCTGTGTCGAGGCATGGTCGATGGTGATCCCTTGGAACGGGTTTGAACTGGCCGATCTGCTGAACATGGCCGGTGTTCAGGAAGGCGCCAAATACGTGGCCTTTGAAACCGCTTATCGTCCAGATGAAATGCCGGGTGTTCAGTATCCGGTTCTGGACTGGCCGTACCGTGAAGGTCTGCGGCTGGACGAAGCTATGCACCCGCTGACCCTGATGGCCACAGGTATCTATGGCCGGCCGATCCCGAACCAGAACGGTGCCCCATTGCGTCTGGTGGTTCCGTGGAAATACGGGTTCAAATCCATCAAGTCGATCGTTCGCATTACGGTGTCAGATGTTGAGCCGCCGACAAGCTGGAACATGGCCGGTCCGCGCGAATATGGTTTCTATAGTAACGTGAACCCCAATGTGGATCACCCGCGCTGGTCGCAGGCCTCGGAGCGCCAAATCGGCGGTGGGCTGTTTGCCAAGCGCATCCCGACGCTCATGTTCAATGGCTACGAGGACGAGGTCGCCGGGCTTTACGAAGGCATGGATCTGTCCAAGCATTATTGAGAGTATGAGCGCGCTGAACCAGATATTCCGTCGGATCCCTGTTTGGGCCGTCTATTTGCTGGGGGTCCTGCCGGCACCCTGGCTGTTCTATCAAGGGCTGACCGGAGGTTTGGGTGCCGACCCGATTGAGGCTCTTGAGCATAAGTACGGCAAACTGGCATTGCAGTTTTTGATTGTTGTTCTGGCTATATCGCCCCTGCGCAGGTTTGTCGGCGTGAACCTGATCAAGTTCAGGCGGGCGCTGGGCGTTTTGACATTTATATATATCAGTCTGCATCTTTTGGTTTGGCTGGTATTGGATGTGCAGGCCCCCGGGCAGATCTGGGCGGACATCCTGAAGCGCCCCTATATAACTGTGGGTATGGCGGCATTTGTTCTGACGCTGCCACTGGCCGTGACGTCGAACAACTTTTCAGTACGGCAGCTTGGCCCGGGCTGGCGCGCGCTTCAGCGTTTGGTCTATCCGGCAGCAGTTCTGGGGGGCGTGCATTATGTAATGCAGGCCAAAGGATTTCAGATCGAACCCTTGATCTATTTGTCCGTGATTTTGGCTTTGCTTGCTTTGCGCCTACCGATCTCGACCCTGATGAGCCGATTCCGGGGTGCGATTCCGCCCGACTCGGCCTGAGTCTGTCGGTAAGCCTGTGCGAAACACAATTTTCCGTACGCATTTTGGCGGTTGGTCGCCGTATTTGGGCCTGGTACTATTTGTAAGTATTTGTTTTATTTCATTAAATAATAGTTCTGAAGATTTTCGCGAGTTTCGGGAATTTTCTGCTTGCGGTGTATGTTTGTAATGCTTAGAACCCCCTTCACCGGCGCTGCTGAGGCGCTTGGGACACACTG
>NZ_JBXWPN010000012.1:0-118719 GCF_059611885.1 Ruegeria sp. CDSA193
ACGGTGAGGTCGAGGCCAAAGTCAAAACCGAAGTCGCAAACCTATGCGCCAGATTCCCAATCTATCCAAACTTGTAAGAATTCAGTCATCCAAGAAACAAAACGGCGCCAATCCGGCGCCGTTTTTTTTGTGGTCAGATAAGCCCCTGCCACATCATGAAGATCAGCAACAAAGCAGAAAAGGCCAACAGGTTAAAAGTCAGCCCGCCCAGCATTCCCAGAAACCACCCCATCCGCCGATCCGCCAAATTGATACCCCCCAGATGTTTTTGCACCTCTTCCGAGGCCTGGATCAGTTTCGGATTGTCCAGCACAAGTCGCAGTTTTGGATGGGCCGCCATCTGCTCTGCTTGTGCCAGGACCATTGCCTGTTTGTATATCCGGCGCGGCAGTTGCCTTTTGGCCTTTTTGACCGAGGCGGTCAGCGTTTTGTCGCGCACACCCAACTTGTCACGCAACAGCTGTATGGTCTGCGCAATTTGGGTTTGTATATCTGTGTCTTGCGGCATGCTGCGGCCTCCTGAGCTGACAGTTTACCCATGTGGAATAGGAGCCACAATGGGGCTGGCCGTTTCAGATTGCGGCGGGTATCACGGCTATATGCTGAACACGATCATACATGGTGAACCTACCGACAAGCCCCCTTTGCTGATCGCCCATGGCCTATATGGCTCGGCCCGGAATTGGGGGGTCATCGCCCGCCGGCTATCTGACGAGCGGCAAGTTGTGGCGGTTGATATGCGCAACCACGCAAACAGCATGTGGACGCATGACCATGGGTATTCCGATCTGGCGAATGATCTGGCCGAAGTTATCGACCAGTTCGGCGGACAGGCAGATGTCGTCGGACATTCGATGGGCGGCAAGGCATCCATGACTTTAGCCCTGCTGCACAGCGCAAAGCTGCGCAAACTGGTGGTGGCAGACATCGCCCCGGTGGCCTATAGCCACAGTCAGATTCAGTTTATTGAAGCGATGCGCGCGGTGGACCTTTCCCGGGTCGAGCGTCGCTCGGACGCTGAACAACAACTGGCCGACAACGGAGTCGAAAAAGCCCTTCAGAGCTTTTTCACGCAGTCACTCGACATCAACGGACAGCGTTGGCTTTTGAACCTGGATACTTTGGCCTCTGAAATGCCCAAGATCATGGGCTTTCCTGAAATAGACGCATCCTGGGGTGGTCAAACACTGTTTTTGTCCGGGGGGGAGTCCGACTATGTGCTGCCTGAACATCGCTCAGTGATCCGCGGAATGTTCCCTTCGGCACGTTTTGCAAAAATACCTGGTGCAGGACATTGGTTGCATGCGGAAAAACCGCGTGAGTTCGAGGCCGCCGTCAGGACGTTCCTCAACGCCTGACCTGACCTTTCGAACGATCACAGCTCGGGTTCTGGCGTTTCCTATTGGCTAGGCGACTTCGCCCCCGCCATTCACCCAATCGACCAAGCCACCCAGGTTATAGACCTGCTCATACCCCATGTCCTGCAACAGTTTTCCCGCAAGGGCAGCGCGGCCACCCGAGGCACAATACAAGACAATTGGGCGATCTTTGCGAAGCTCTGGATCATGTGATTGCAGAGTGTCATCGGCCCGAAATTCCAACATACCGCGCGGGATATGATGTGACCCCGAAGCACGCCCTGTCTGCTGCAATTCCGCTGCATCGCGGATGTCCAGAAGCAGGCCACCTCGCTCCAGGATCTCGACCGCTTTGGCTCTCTGGATTCGCTCGACGGTGGAGTTCGCAGCTTCCATCATTTGTTTTACGGTCAACGGCATATGGTGTCTCCTGAAGAAATTTACGGGATGCTAACATGCAGGAACTGGAAGGTGTAGCCTGACAGGCCCTCACCTTAGACTGGATAGATATTGGACATTTAATGCAGGACACCGATTTTTGCGCTGGACCAATCCCGGTATTCAATTCCCGCCGAACCCGAACCAAAGCAAATCGGGAGAGGTTCCGCTGCATCGAGACTTGAAAATCAATCAGGGCATCAGAGGTGGTGCGGGCGGTGGGACTCGAACCCACACGGGCATACGCCCTTCAGATTTTAAGTCTGATATGTCTACCATTCCATCACGCCCGCACAGCGCGTTGGGCCAGTTTTTAGGCTGAAAGCACCAGTAAGGCCATAAGGCTATGAACACAATGCGTTTCGCCGATGCAACTTGCGGAAATTCAATCGCCGCCTTTGACCACCACCCCATTTACGCAGGTCATCAGAAAAAGTCCTCGGAAAAACTCTTCGTTACGCAATTCGCCTGCGCTGTCCCAATCATTCTGACTTTTGGAAAATCAAGAAATAGAAAGAATCTTAGAGTGAAATGGTGCCCCCACACGGACTCGAACCGCGGACCTACTGATTACAAATCAGTTGCTCTACCAGCTGAGCTATAGGGGCACTTGGTGTCGATTAATGCCTCTTGTTACGGACTTCAAGACAGAATTTTGCCGCCGCTTAACGATTTTCTGTATTCATGGCACTGGGTCTGGCCCAGAGAATTTACTCCGCCTGGTTTGACTGTGCGGAGTACAGCCTGTAACCCAACAGATAATGTGCACGAACGCGAGGGTAAAAACCGAATATGCAGGTTGCAATCCACGCAGGTGCTGCGTTCACCGATGAAGGTCTCGTATTGCGGTCCCTTCAACGCAACACCGGCGCGTTGCATCAAAATGGTGCATCCGTATTTGGCCCGCGCCGTTATCGGCAAATTTTCGAACCCGCCTTTGCTGCCATTGAAAACCAGGATGAAATCGGTGCCGCAAAGGAAATGCTTCGGGCTGGGTTGCGATCGGCTCCGAAGGTCGATCGTTTGATTTACTCATGCGCCAGCTTTGCAGGCGATGTTGGAAATGCACTGGACGACGGGCAGCTATACCCAAATGCGGGACGCCGAATGGAGTTGCTTGAAAAGTCCTTTCCTGACCACGAAATTGAGCTTTGTATGGGTTTTTTAAGCCCTGGCAGATTTATTCCCAAAGCTTTGATGTCGCTACCTGAACAGAGTCGCCTCGACAAAATGCGAAGTACCGATATCAGCTGCCTCAGCTGGATCAGCATGGTCGAGGACATCAGAGATCTTGCGCCCAATGTCAAAATCACACTCTGGAGTAACGAGGACGCACCTCTGATCTGGGGAGATATAATCCGTGCAATCGCGGCCCTTCCCTCGGACAACACGCTGGTTGATGAGTTTGATTTACTGCTGTCACTTCTAGACGATTCAGGCAAATCCAAAGGTCTGGCATTGATTGATCAAAGCCTGGAACAGGACGAACATTTGCGTGATGACCTTGCCACGGTTTTGGAGGAACACGCCAAAACCGAGCTCACAACAGAAGAGCTTGATCTGCCAGATTGGAGCATGGAAATCGTCGACGCGTTTGCAGAATTATATGCGCAGGACATGGACCGACTTGAGTCCATGCCCGGAGTGCAGGTTCTAAGACCTTGAGTCTATAGCGGGAAAGCAGCCGTTACATTCCCAACGCTTCTTTGTACATTTCCAACACCGCCTCTTCCTCGGCGATGTCGTCTTTGTCACGTTTGCGCAATGCGATCACTTTCCGCATGACCTTGGTGTCGTAGCCCCGCGCTTTTGCCTCGGCCATCACTTCTTTTTGTTGCTCCGCCAAATCTTTCTTTTCCGCATCCAGACGCTCGATCCGTTCGATGAACTGGCGCAACTCACCCGCGGTTACACGGTAATTCGCGGCGGCCTGATCTTCGGTATTCTCTTCCATCTAAGTCTCTCCCAGAGGCTGGTTTGTCATGCTGAAAAGGTGGGCAACAAGCGGGATACATCGGTGCGAGCCAAGCCGCAAGCATGCAAAAAACCAGTCTCGCTTGTGCGGGCCAGCGCGATCAGTTAAGCGCTCAGGTCAGACGCTGAAAAATGGAAAACGATGTTCGAATTCATCACCTGGGGCGGTGCCGCCCTGTCACTTATCGGTCTGGCTGGGCTGGTTTGGTGCATTCTGCACGTAATGAAAGCGCGCAAATCCGGCCTGTCTGATGATGAACTGCGCGCCGTTGTTCAACGGGTGCTGCCCTGGAACATGGGCGCGCTCTTTTTGTCGGTGATAGGTCTTATGCTGGTTATACTTGGAATCTCGTTCGGTTGACTGCGGCCATCAAACCGGCAGATTGTCGAAACGCGCTTCCATAACGTCCTCGCACAGCGCCGCATCCAGGCGACGCAGGCGCGCAGGAACCTCAACACCCTGCAGACGCATCTTCTCGATGACCTTTGTGACACTGGGCTGAAGGGCAAGGCGGGTATCAACACTGGCGCCCTTCAGTTTTTTCTCAAGTTGTTCGGCTTCGGAATACAAATCGATTCTCGGCATATCCATCCTCCCAAATGTCATCAGTTACCTATAGTTTAGTAACGGTTTTAAGACTTACATCACTCGGTTATTCTATCGCGCGAAAATTCGCCCGACCGCCCCCTAACATCGGCGCGCTTTCGCAGGATGCCAGAATTTTAGCCCAACTTTGCCGCTTCTGCCTTGACCGGCATCAAATCACCAAATGTTGATTGCCTCACATTCCGTTATTAATATATGACTAAGACCTAACCGGCGGAGGAAACCATGACGCCCAAAGTGAAAGCATTTTTTGACGCCGAGACATTCACGGTGTCTTATCTGGTTCAGGATCCTGAAGGCGATGCCTGCGCGATCATAGATAGTGTTCTAGATTTCGATCACGCATCCGGCCGGACCAAAACGCGATCTGCGGATGAGATCATCGGATATGTCCAATCCAATTCGTTGCGAACCGAATGGATTCTGGAAAGCCATGTCCATGCCGACCACCTTTCAGCAGCCCCCTATTTGCAGCAGAAACTCGGAGGCAAGATTGGCATCGGTGATCAAATCGTCGCCATCCAGGAAACTTTCGGGAAAATTTTCAACGAGGGTACCGAGTTTCAGCGCGATGGTAGCCAGTTCGACGCCTTGTTCCGCGACGGCGACGGATTTCATGTCGGCCAAATGAGAGGGGACGTCTTGCACACCCCCGGGCATACGCCCGCCTGCATGACCTATGTCATCGGCGACGCGGCATTTGTCGGAGACACGCTGTTCATGCCGGATTTTGGCACCGCGCGATGCGACTTTCCCGGCGGATCGTCCGGAGATTTGTACAACTCGATCCAGAGGATCCTTTCACTGCCGGATGCGACACGCATCTTTGTCGGGCATGACTACAAAGCTCCTGGGCGGGACGAGTTTGCGTGGGAAACAACTGTTGAAGAGCAAAAAGCCTTGAACGTGCATATCGGGCAAGGTCGATCTATCGAGGAATTCGTTGAAATGCGCGACGCCCGCGATGCCACTTTGGCCATGCCGCGGCTGATCCTGCCCTCTTTACAAGTCAATATGCGGGCGGGTCAGATGCCGCCTGAGGATGAGAATGGCGACGTGTTCCTGAAACTACCAGTGAACAAACTTTAGACGGCTAGAGCCGAACTTCTTGGGGGAACAAATCAGTGTATTCAGAATGGATATGGGGACTGGTAGGCGGCCTGTTGATTGGTCTTGGCGCAGCAGTTTACCTGCTAGGAAACGGTCGTGTAATGGGGGCGAGCGGTATCCTGGGAGGGCTTGTCGATCGCTCTGACCGCTCGGCCGAGCGGCTGTATTTCCTCGCTGGGATGATTGGGACGCCGTTGATGCTAAGCCTGTTTTTGTCGCCGGGGCCGCAGACAAACCTGACCTCGAATTTGACGGTTGTGATCGGGGCTGGGCTGCTTGTCGGTATCGGGACACGAATTGCCAACGGGTGCACCTCTGGACATGGGGTGTGCGGCATTTCCCGGTTTTCGGTGCGCGGGATCGTGGCAACGATCCTTTACATTGCGGCCGGGGCAGTGACGCTGGCCTTGTTTCGCCATGTCTGGGGGTTGATCTGATGCGCAATCTGATATCGCTTCTTTCGGGCTCCTTGTTCGGAGGAGGCCTGTTGATTTCCGGCATGACTGACACAACCAAGGTTCAGGGGTGGCTGGATATTTTCGGCAACTGGGATCCGACACTCGCATTTGTGATGGGGGGAGCCATTGTGCCCATGATGATCGCATGGAGGCTGGTTCCAGATCGCAAACCGCTGTCGGGTGGGAAATTCCCGACGATGGTTCAGCATGAACTGGATCGCCGCCTTATCATCGGATCGGTCATGTTTGGCATGGGATGGGGATTAGCGGGACTGTGTCCCGGTCCAGCCATCGCGTCTCTTACGTATGGCGGAACCGGAGGCGTTGTGTTTCTGGTTTCCATGCTCGCAGGGATGTATGCCGCTCCTGCCGTAGGTGCAAAACTGGACAGAACCGTAAACGCGACCTAAGCAGTAGCCATGGAGATTCGACCGATAACCCCCCGCTATGCCGTCTCGCCGCAAATTTCGGTCGAGGATGTTCCCACTATTGTCGAGGCAGGCTTTGTCAAAGTGATCTGCAACCGGCCGAACAGCGAAGTTCCTAAGGATCTCCAGTCAGATGCTATCGGACAGGCCGTGCGTGCTGCCGGGTTGGAATACGAAGTGCTAGAGCTGACGCATCAGACCATGACGCCCGAAAACGTCTCCTTGCAACGTGACCTGGCAGAATCCTGTGCCGGTCCGGTACTCGCATATTGTGCATCGGGCACGCGTTGTTCTGTGATCTGGGCATTGGGGCAGTGCGAAAGCATGAGCACCGAAGACATCCTTCAGGCGACGACCAAGGCAGGCTATGCGTTGGACAACCTGCGTCCAACCTTGGAAGAAATACGCAGATCAGTGACTTGAGCGTCTGCTAACTGCCTTTCAGCGCGCTTTCATCCCCGGATAAACCAGCCAGTTGAGATATCTCGGCAACCATGTGTTCCGAATTCTCGAGGTTCAATTCTGTCCCCTCTTGGCCCAGCGCGCCGGGGGAAAATGGCATTATTTCCTGCCCGTGTTCGGTTGGCCCCTCTTCGTGTATACTGGCTGAACTCGCCTCAAGGAACTCATTTGCTTCGGGCTGGGAAAATGTCTGAGTTTTGTAGGTTTCGTTCAGGCGCACCGCACGCAGCCCTCCGCATTGGCCGAGTCGTCCGATCGCGGCCCGGCTGCGGTCGATCGCCACAATCTCGGTACGATCCAGCCGCGCCCCGATCAATGGCAACACATCCCCCACCGCCAGTTCTGTAAGCGTCGCCAGAGACAAGGGCATCCGGCAGACCACCGTATTCAAATCTGCCCTCAACACGCCCGATGCCTGATCAAGCCTGCCCTCTGGCTCATCATGAATCACCTCCGTCTCGGCCGTTTCAGCCGGTCGGATGGGCAACAGTACTGAAAGCTGACCTTGTCTCAGCCCACCGCCAAGTTCGACCGTCAGTTCAAAAACTCGGTATTCCTCTTCCACCATCGCTAGGGTCAAAGTTCGCAGATCTGCAAGGCGCGAAGCATATTCAAAACCGATCAGGCACATGCGGTCACTCGCCGTTTCGACAAGTGATGCCGCGCGGGACAGCCCCTCTTCGATCCAAGGGGACACCATGGCCGCGTCCGTATCGGTGAACCCCCGCGCAGAAGGCGCTTCGGGCATCACCTCGCCTATTGTCTGAGCCTGCACGACAGCCGACACTAACCCTATATCCATGCAGATCGCAGCCAAGCTGTTGTCAGAGCCTGAAAAGAGCAGCAATATCCAATCCTCATCCAAAGACTGTATCAGCCCACCTGGTGGCCGACAGGATTGTTTGGCGCCGATAACCGACAACGGCATCTGCAAACGATCCTCTGCCGCGCGGGCAAAAGCCAGACGCAGCGCACGTAGGATCGAGCGAGGCTTGTCACCCTTTTCCTCCTGACTGATCGAAAGCTTGCGCGCCAGAGCCGCGCTGACAGATTGCGTCATGCCTAAAACCGCTGATTGTTCCTGCATTCTCTTTCAGGTCTAACCCGGCGATAGTTACCAACCTGTTTATACAGCCGTCACTGCGCAGCCTGTCGGTAGGCCTGTGGCAGCCTGACCCGGAACGCAGCCCCACCATGGCCGGGCAAGTAGCTGATATCGCCCCCCAGTCTTTGCATAATCTCACGGCAGATCGCTAATCCCAGCCCCGCACCACCTGCCTTGTCGCCTCCGACGCGGGCAAATTTCTCAAAAACCATCTGCCGGGCATCTGGAGGAATGCCAGTGCCGTTATCAGCAAAATCAATGACGACCTGTCCGCCGACATCATGCGCGGAAATCGTCAGAACCGGTTCTTTGGCATCACAATATTTCTGAGCGTTCGAAATCAGGTTGATAAACACCTGCCCCAGACGGTCCAAATCCGTATGCAGAAGAACGCGTTCGGAGGTTTTAGACCGCCGAACGGTCAGTCTTTGGCTGTTTCCAGCCAAGGCGCTGGACACGGCACGATCCAAGACCGACCGCAGGGTGTCACCGCTCTTGTTCAAATTGACTCGTCCACTTTCCAGAACGCTCAGGTCCAGCAAGTCATCCAGCAGCCGTGTCAACCGAAGCGCCTCGTCATGGATGATGGCAGCGTAACGCGTTCTCTCTTCGCCGGTCAGGCCTTCTGTATCCCGCATGATCTCGGAAAATGCCCGGATCGAGGTCATGGGGGTTCGCAATTCGTGGCTGACCTGGCTAAGGAACCCGTCCTTCTGTTCGGAAATCTGGGTCAGTTTGGTGTTTGCCTCACGCAACTGACGCGCCGTGCGGCTGAGTTCGGCGGATTTCGCTTCCAGTTGGCTGGAGTATTCCAACATCTGCGCGGATTCGTCGGCCACAGCGAGCAAATCCTCGACCGAAACGGAGGAACCACCAACAATCTGCCCGATCATCGCATGCGCTGTCGCCGCTCCGACCGAGCCGCTGAGTTCACGTTCCAACCGCTCCAAAAACCCAGGCGTAGGTTCGGGCAGGCTGGAACGCCCACCCTGCTGTTCCGCCTGCGCCTGGAAGAACTCTTGCGCCGGACCCGCGCCCAAAATGCGCTGGGTCATGATCATCAGGTCTTCGCTTTGCGCTACCGATCCGGTCCAACCGCGCAGCGCGACCGAATGGTCGAATACGTTGACGAATTGCGCCCCTTGCAAACGTTCGAGCGGGCTTGGAAAACTCAGCAAAGAGGCCGCGCAAAATGCCAATGTGTTCAGAGAAAGCGACCATAACACCGCGTGCACCATCGGGTCCATTCCGTCGATCCCGAACAAGGCCTGCGGGCGCAACCAGCCCCATCCGAACGGTCCGTTCTGCAGGACACTATCCGACATAATCGCGCTGCCCATGCCGGGCAACAACAGCGTGTAGATCCACAACAAGAACCCGACCGTCAGCCCGACCAAAGCGCCTGTTCGCGTCGCCCCGCGCCAGAACAGCCCCCCAACCAGCGAGGGCAAAATCTGGGAAATCCCGGCAAAGGCCACCAGACCGATCGACGCCAGCGCAGCCCCGCCGCCGGAGATGCGGTAATACGAAAACCCAAGCACCATGATCACGGCGATTGAAATCCGCCGGGACAGCAAAACCACATTGCGGACATCACCGGATACGGCGCCAGCGCCCTCCTGCCGGCTAAACCAGATCGGCATCACGACGTGATTTGACACCATGGTCGATAGGGCCATTGCCGTGACAATCACCATCGATGTGGCGGATGAAAAGCCGCCAATAAAGGACAGCATCGCCAGCCATTCATTGCCCTGCGACAGGGGCACCGTCAGCACGAACAGATCCGGATTCGATCCTTCGGGCAAAAGGTCCAATCCTACGACCGCGATTGGCACGACAAAGAGACTCATCAACAGCAGATACAGGGGGAAGGCCCATGCGGCTGTCCTCAGATGCCCTTCATCGGCGTTCTCCACCACCATCACCTGAAACATCCTCGGTAGACACACAAAGGCCGCAGCCGATAGAAAAATAAACGTGGTCCAGCGTCCGGCATTCACATTCCACTGCCCGATCTCAGAGGCATCGATGCGGTCCATCATCGGACTGACTCCTCCGGCTATACCCCAGACAACGAAAATGCCCACGGCCAGCAGCGCAAAAAGTTTAACGACAGATTCCAATGCGATGGCCGTGACAACGCCATGATGGCGTTCGTTGGCATCCAGATTGCGGGTACCGAACAGAATGGCGAACACCGCCAGCCCCGCCGCAACCCAGAACACACTGGACCCTTCGCGGTAAAGACCGCTTGGGTCGGCCTCGGCAAAGATTGAGAATGACAGCGTAATGGATTGAAGTTGCAGCGCAATATAGGGTGTCCCGCCCAACACGGCCAGAATTGTGACGCAAATCGCCAGAGTGTTCGACTTGCCATAGCGAGACGAAATCAGGTCAGCGATTGAGGTCACCCTCTGGCTGCGGCCAACCCGAACCAGCTTGCGCAATCCCCACCACCAACAGATCATGACCAGCGTGGGGCCCAGATAGATCGTTACGAACTCCAGCCCCGACCGGGCGGCGTTCCCTACCGCGCCATAAAAGGTCCAGGCGGTACAATAGATCGACAGCGACAGCGTGTAGATCAACGGAGATCGCAGCCACGCCCCCCTGCCCGCCGCGGCCATTCTGTCGGCGGCGAATGCGACGCTGAACAACAGCACCACATAGCCCAAACAAACCAGGATCAGCACGTTCAGCGTTGCCATCAGTCTTGACCTGGCTCGGAATCATCGCCGGTTGATATGCGTCTTGCGGCGAACCCAAAGAGGACGCTGGCAACGATCAAAACCGCCCAGCATGTGAAGATATAGAGAATCGCAGAAGACAGCGGCACTCCGTCCGCTGCATCGCCCCCACGCGGCCACAGCAACGGAATCGCAATCAGCGCGGCCCCCAATATGGGCAATAAACGGGCGGCGTCGGTTAGCCTGCGTCGGCGGTAACTTTGACGCTCAAGAAACAGCGACGGCCGCGCACCAGATGGTTGGCGGTCGTCCTGCATGCTCATGACCGCGAGGCCTGCGCATGCAAATCGCGGACGGCGGTCAGAACTTCTGCATTGGAAAACGGCTTTGTCATGAACCGGCTGACCCCTGCATTCTCGGCCATCTCACGATCTTTCGATTGGCCACGAGCCGTTAGCATCAGAACCGGAAGATTTCGCAGCTCTTCGAGTTCGCGCAAGTCGCGCAAAATCTCCATCCCGCTTTTGCCCGGCAGCATCACATCCAGAATCACAAGATCGGGCTTCGCACCCAGAATCACCAGCAGCGCATCCGTCCCTTCAGCATGCGTTTCAACCTGCCATCCCTCGCGGGTCAGCAAAAACCGAATGGCTTCAGCAATGTTCGGCTCATCCTCGATCAACAGAACCTTTCGGCTCATATATTTCATTCCTCCCCGAGACGGGCTGCACCACTGTCAACCTGTCCGAAACAGCTTATGCGCAGTGTCACGAAACTGTCAAAAACCTTCGCTCAAAATCGAAGGCTCTCGGCGCGATTCACAGTCCTTATTGGGGCAGACCCGGCAACTTGGGCCAACATGGGCAACCGCCTGACTGCCCTGAGGGCTTTCTTCGACGGATCGAACCAGCATGACCGAACGATAAACCGGCGCATCGTCATAGCCGGAAATGGATTGCGGCCAGGCATAGGCATAACAATCGAATTCCGCAGCCGTTCGCCCCAACTGGACGATCCGTTTTCGGATCGGAACCAGCGGCCGGTTCAGCGCCTGAAACAGCGGCCACAGAGGACACGCCTCGCCGAACCTGGGCATGGCAAAACCGGGCACCGATTTGCTGAACAAAATGCTGCCCGAGGCATCACAAATCACCAGCCCGGTCGGGCGCGACAAATACCCTTTGGGCAAGGCGGCCAGCCGCCTCAGTACGGTGGCAATGTCGACTGAATACTCTGTTGCCAAAAGCAAAGGATCTGTAACTCCCCGATCCAAAGCCCCTTTGAGCGCATCCAGAGGCAAAAGCCGAGCGTCGGATTCGTAGACGTCCAGAATATCCCGCGCCACTTTTCGCGCAGCAGAGGAATCAATCTCATTCAGATTAACATCTGCGCTTCCCCCTCCGGTTTCGATTTCCGGGAAATGGTGATCATGCCTGTCAAAAAATGCTTCGACATCTTCTAGAGGGACCCCGCGACGATCCTCGGCCCCCTCGGAATCATCCAGATAGGCCACCAGCGATTTGGAGCTATCGGCCAGGCGTTCGGCATCCTGGTGCAGGTTCCGGTGGAATCGGTCTTGCCACTCGGGTTCAATCTCTTTCGTTTCCGCAAGAATGGCAGCGGTGGAACGAATCGCGGCGGCTGTCGAAAGGACCTCGTGCATGGATGCTGCCAGATGCGGATCGTGGGTCAAACGATCCGACAGGGTTTCAATCGTTCGCTCTAACGACACCACTCGGCTGTGCATTTGCGCCAAAACGCCCGCCCACCCTGGAAACCTACTTGCGAATTCCTCAAGCCCGTCCACTTCGGCTTTCTGGCCAACTGCATCTGCCGCAGCCTCGCGCAGCGCAGAAATCAGCGTCGCCTCGATCCCCTGGGTTAGCACCGAAGGCTCAACGGTCAGGGCCGCAGCGATATCCACCAGCAGCTTTCCTCCGATCCTGCGGCGGTTATGCTCGATCAGGTTCAGATAGGATGCCGAGATTCCAACCTGCCGTGCAAGCTGGGCCTGACGCAATCCTGCGATCTGCCGCCTTTCGCGAATACGGCTGCCTGTTAACGTGTCCCGCAAAATTTCCTCTTTTTCCGCTGCCTCCTTTGGTCAACCTCAGAAGCATTTTCAAAACTATTATTTAAATATAAGTCTTTAGCAATTAGTTTTCTTGAGCAATTTACTTTCTTCACAAACGCATCCCGCAGCTCCAAACACCCGGACCACGGTGTAACCCATTTGCATATTTCGAAAATCACAGGCCTTCCCCTTCTATTTTCGGAAAAACACCTGCACCATGGACATATGAGCGACCCAGCCTTTGAATATGCGCCGATCGGATTGGTCGAGTTGGAGAACCGCGTGATCCGCCGGTGCAATCTGCAGTTCGCACGCACTTTCGGCGGTGAAGAGGCCGATTACCGCAACATGCCCCTGCTACACCTCTACCCTTCTGTCGCAGATTGGGAACGTATCGGCGCACGGAGCCTGCAAATCATGCGCGACACCGGATATTATACGGATGAGAGGGTCATGCGTCGCCGCGATAGCGACTTATTCTGGTGCCGCGCGCGTGGACGTTCGCTAACGCCTGAAGATCCATTCCGCCATGGCATCTGGAGTTTTTCGGATATTTCCGAGGAACGCCCTTTGGTCGAGCTAACCAGCCGTGAGCGCGAGGTTGCCATTCTGTCCTGCAAGGGCTTGTCGGCCAAGGAAATCGGTGCGGAACTAAACCTGAGCTATCGTACAATCGAAGCCTACCGTGCGCGGCTGCTTGAAAAATTCGGGGCACGTAAACTGCCTGAACTGGTTGCGAAACTCTCCGGAATGCCGCTGTAACGCTGTTTACCACTGGTAATCTTCAGCAAAACCCCCATCTGACAGGCCGAGACTGTGCTTTTCATGGCCGTACGCTTAGCTTATAACGCTGCGTAATCAGACCAAAGCCCGCGCGAAACAGACGGGCCAAAGGGGAACCGTCGAGGACACTCATGACAGATACCAAACACGAAGCGGATGTGGCGTTTATCAAGGCACTGGCCGAACTGCTGCGGGAAAACGACCTGACCGAGTTGCAGGTAAAGCGTGATTATGGCGAAGATGACAGCTTGAACGTACGCGTTAGCCGCATGTCACCCGTCGCCGCTCCGGTCCAGGTTGCGGTCCCGGCGGCCGCGCCAGCCGCAGCCCCGGCAGCCGCACCAGCAGCAGCTGAAGCACCCACAGCAAGTGACGATCCAGCCAGCCATCCGGGCGCTGTGACTTCGCCCATGGTCGGCACCGTGTACATGCAGCCCGAGCCGGGTGCGCCGTCCTTCATCTCCGTCGGTGCCAGTGTTTCCGAAGGCGACACGCTGCTGATCGTCGAAGCGATGAAAACCATGAACCACATCCACGCGCCTAAATCCGGCACTATCAAGCGTATTTTGGTGGGTGATGGCGATGCTGTGGAATTCGGCACTCCTCTGGTCATTGTTGAGTAAGGCGGCCCCATGTTCGACAAGATCCTGATTGCCAACCGAGGCGAGATCGCCCTGCGCGTCATCCGCGCCGCCCGCGAGATGGGGATTAAGACAGTCGCCGTCCATTCAACCGCAGACAGTGACGCGATGCATGTACGCATGGCGGACGAATCGGTCTGTATCGGCCCCCCGCCCAGCCCTCAAAGCTATCTGTCGGTGCCTGCGATCATCTCAGCCTGCGAGATCACTGGCGCTCAGGCGATCCACCCGGGCTACGGCTTTTTGTCTGAAAATGCCGAGTTTGTGCAGATCGTCGAAGATCACGACATCACCTTCATTGGCCCCACCGCTGAACATATCCGCGTGATGGGGGACAAGATCACCGCCAAGGACACGATGAAGGCCTTGGGCGTTCCCTGTGTGCCTGGTTCAGATGGTGGCGTGCCGGATCTGGCCGCAGCCAAGCGGATCGGTGAAGAATTCGGCTATCCTGTCATCATCAAGGCCACCGCCGGTGGCGGCGGACGCGGCATGAAAGTCGCGATGAGTGCGGATGAGATGGAAAGCGCCTTTATGACCGCGCGCGCCGAAGGCAAAGCCGCATTTGGTAATGACGAGGTCTATATAGAGAAATACCTGACCACACCGCGCCACATCGAGATTCAGGTCTTTGGCGATGGCAAGGGCCAAGCGGTTCATCTGGGCGAGCGCGACTGTTCCCTGCAGCGCCGCCACCAAAAGGTATTCGAAGAGGCACCCGGCCCCTGCATCACCCCCGAAGAACGCGCAAGGATCGGTAAGGTCTGTGCCGATGCGGTTGCCAAGATCAACTATATCGGTGCAGGTACGATCGAATTTCTGTACGAAAATGGCGACTTCTATTTCATCGAGATGAACACCCGCCTACAGGTCGAGCACCCGGTCACTGAGGGCATCTTTGGCGTAGATCTGGTGCGCGAACAAATCCGCGTTGCGGCTGGTCAGCCAATGTCATTCGGTCAGGATGATCTGAAAATCAATGGTCACGCCATCGAGGTTCGGATCAACGCCGAGAAATTGCCAAACTTCTCGCCCTGCCCCGGAAAAATCTCGGCCTACCATGCGCCGGGCGGTCTGGGTGTGCGGATGGATTCAGCGTTGTATGACGGGTACACGATCCCGCCCTACTACGACTCACTGATCGCCAAACTGATCGTGCAGGGCCGCGACCGGCCCGAAGCACTGGCCCGTCTCGAACGCGCATTGGGTGAGTTGATCGTGGACGGAATCGACACGACGGTTCCCTTGTTCCACGCGCTTCTGCAAGAAAGTGACGTCCAAAGCGGTGATTATAACATCCACTGGCTGGAGCACTGGCTTGCGGAGAATATGGCCGACTAACTCTGCTGGGTCGGAAGGTTACCGCTTTCCGACCCTGAGGCGCCTGGCATGAGCCTTTCCCCGGAATTACTGCTCCATGGATATTCCATCGGTATCTTCCCGATGGCTGAACATCGCGATGATCCGGACCTGTTCTGGGTTGATCCTAAGTTTCGCGGCATCTTCCCTCTGGACGGATTTCACATCTCACGCAGCTTGGCCCGCAGGATTCGGAACTGTGGGTACACGGTGTCAATCAACAGGGATTTTGCCGGCGTTGTTGATGGCTGCGCTGATCGCACGGATACCTGGATCAATCAGGAACTTCGCACCCTTTACCAAAAGCTGAACCAATCCGGTCACGCCCATTCGCTGGAAATCTGGGACGGCCCGAATTTGGTTGGGGGCGTTTATGGCGTTACTCTTGGCGCTGCCTTCTTTGGCGAAAGCATGTTTTCCCGACGCAAGGATGCCTCAAAAATTGCACTGGCTTATTTGGTCGACCGGTTGCGGTCCTGCGGGTTCAAACTGTTCGATACACAGTTTTTAACCGCGCATCTCGCCTCGCTCGGCGCGATTGAGGTGCCACGGGCACAGTATCGGAACGCGCTGGAAGAGGCAGTGACTGTTGCGGCAGATTTCTCTGCTGATCTCGATCAATCGCCGGATGGCGTGATACAGCGGATCACCCAGACGTCATAGCGCGAATGATCAAGCGCATTCAGGGCTGGCGAGGTGGCAATCATCCACCCATCAAACAGCTGATCCGTTCCGCCTTGTTCCCAAATGGTCAGGTAGGCAAACGCGTCCCCTGTTGGGTTATCTGCAGGATAGCGGCAATCACCCAGTGCGACATCCAGCCCAAAGACTGTCTTGGATTGGCCGTTTTGCAGTTCGACATCAACGGTCTGGCCATTGACCTTATCCAGCCCTCTGAGCATTGCACCCGGTCCGGATTGAACCTTTTGCTGTGCCGCTACCCCAGAGGCTGCCAGTATTGCCGCGATCAGAGCATATCGCTTCATTCGCCGCCATCTCCGGCGACGAACTTAACCAAAAGCGAAATCAGGCTGACTGCGCCCTGTGTATCCTCGACCTGATCGCCCGGCTCAAAGTTAAAGAGCGATCCGCCTGGCATGACTTCTACAAAGTTACCACCCAGCAACCCTTCGGATGAGATCACGATAGCACTGTCATCGGGGACCAGAATTCCATCAGAAATCGCAAAAGTCGTGTCCGCCCGGTAGGTTTCCGGGTTCAGGGTCACCCCTGTCACGGTGCCGATTTTGACCCCGGCAAGCCGCACGTCCGTTCCGACGCCGACGCCTTCGAGCGAGCGGAAAGAGGCGTTAAGCTCATAACCAGAACCGCCCTGGGACAGGCCTGTCGACTGGCTCGCATAGACGCCAAACGCTATTGCCCCGGCCAGGACGGCGCCTCCGACCAAAACTTCTGAAACTTTGTAAGATGACATTGCTCGCCTCGTCTTATTCCGGGTTCCAGGCCTCATAATCCGAACGCTCGACCGGATCCGGGCGGCGCAAAGACCCCGCCGGTGCATAAGCAAGCGCGGTTCCTGTCAAGTTTTCCTGATGCGGTTTTTCCCAGGATTTATGTGCCAGAGGTTTGTCGGTTGGAGGTTCGTCCCAGGTGCGGTGCAACCAACCGTGCCAATCGGGATCAACCCTGCTGGCCTCGGCCTCGCCGTTGAAGATCACCCAACGCCTGCTGTCATCCGCGGTACGATAAAACATATTGCCTTCATTATCTTCACCGACTTTCACGCCTTTGCGCGAAGTGTAAATCTGGGTGTTCAGGGTGGCCCCGTTCCACCAGGTCACGGCGCGCAAAAGACTGTTCAGGATTCCCATCGGCTGCCTCCGGCATTTTTGTCTCTGCAGATATGGACCAAAGGTCCGCCAAGGTCCAGTGCTAGGGTAACGTTGCGCATCAATCCGGCAAAACTGCGGTCACTTCAATCTCGATGCGGTCCTCTGACGTGATCAGGTTGCATTCGGTCACTGTCGCCGCCGGCGGGTTTTCACCAAATGCCTCAACCAGCAAGGGCCAGCACAGTTCAAATTCTGACATGTCCGGAAGGTAGTAGTTTACCCGAACCACATGCGCCAAATTTGATCCAGCCTCATCCAAGGCCTTTTCAATCACCTGCAGCGCGGATTTGCACTGTCCGACGATATCTTTGGGAATGATTTCGCCTTGTGCGCAGGTCCCGGCAACAAAGACAAAACCGTTTGCAACCACTGCCCGGCAATAGCCGACTTTGGCCTCATATTGGCCGCCCGAGGAAATTCGCCTTATCGTCATCCTGCTCTCCCAAACACAAAATGGCGCGGGATCACCGCGCCATCTGTTGCAATTCAAATTCAGTGATTACCCGGCCGAAGCTGATTCCGCCGCATCCGCATAGATGATCAGCGGCTGCTTGTCCGAAGATACAGCCTCTTCATTGACGACAACTTCGGTCACGTTCTTCATGCCAGGCAATTCGAACATCGTGTCCAGAAGGATGTCTTCAAGGATCGAGCGCAGCCCGCGTGCACCGGTCTTGCGTTCAATGGCGCGTTTGGCGATTGCCTTGAGCGCATCGTCGGTAAAGCCCAGCTCGGCATCTTCCAGTTCGAACAGACGCTGATACTGTTTGACCAGCGCGTTCTTGGGTTTGGTCAGAATGGTGACCAGCGCATCCTCGTCGAGATCCTCAAGCGTGGCCAGAACTGGCAGACGTCCGACAAATTCCGGGATCAGACCGAATTTCAGCAGGTCTTCAGGCTCCAGCTCTTTGAAAATCTCCCCCACGCCGCGGTCATCATTGTCCCGCACATCGGCACCAAAGCCCATGGCCGAGCCTTTGCCGCGCTGTGCGATAATTCTATCCAGACCCGCAAAGGCACCACCGCAGATGAACAGGATATTCGTCGTGTCCACTTGCAGGAATTCCTGCTGCGGATGCTTGCGTCCACCTTGCGGCGGAACACTGGCGACGGTGCCTTCCATCAGCTTCAGCAGCGCCTGCTGCACGCCCTCGCCCGACACGTCGCGCGTGATCGAGGGATTCTCGGATTTGCGCGTGATCTTGTCGACCTCATCGATGTAAACGATGCCGCGCTGCGCGCGTTCGACATTGTATTCGCTGGCCTGCAACAACTTGAGGATGATATTTTCGACATCCTCGCCCACATAACCGGCTTCGGTCAGCGTGGTCGCATCGGCCATGGTAAAGGGCACATCCAGAATGCGCGCCAGAGTTTGCGCCAACAACGTCTTGCCGCAGCCTGTCGGGCCGATCAACAGGATGTTGGATTTGGCCAGCTCGATATCGCTGCCGGCCTTCTGAGCGTGATTCAATCGTTTATAGTGGTTGTGAACCGCCACTGACAGAACCCGCTTGGCCGTAGCCTGACCGATCACATAATCGTCCAGAACTTCGCAGATGTCTTTCGGCGTCGGCACTCCGTCAGAAGATTTCAGCCCGTTGGCTTTCGTCTCTTCGCGGATGATGTCCATACACAGCTCGACGCATTCATCACAGATGAACACGGTCGGACCTGCAATCAGCTTACGCACCTCATGCTGGCTTTTGCCACAGAAGCTGCAGTAGAGCGTGTTTTTGCCGTCACCGCCTGAATTCGTCGCCATGATCTACCTTTCGGGCTCCATCCTATGCCCCTTGCGGGGCCGCGCTTGCGCCTGTTCGTGCAGCTTAGGCCAGCACTGTGGCGGCTACAATCTCAAAATACCCCCCGTATCGGCGACACGAGGGGTCTGGGCTTAGCCCTCTTCGCCGCTCATCTTGGCGCGGTTTTCAACGATCTCGTCGATGTGACCCCATTCCTTAGCCTCTTCCGGGCTCATGAAGTTGTCACGGTCCAGCGCCTTTTCAACGGCCTTTTTGGTCTGTCCAGTATGGCGTACATAGATATCATACAGGCGATCCTTCAGCTTTTGCGTCTCAGCTGCGTGGATCATGATATCGCTTGCCTGCCCCTGATATCCGCCACTGGGCTGGTGCACCATGATGCGGCTGTTCGGCAGGGAAAAGCGCATGCCCTTCTCACCACCGGCCAGCAGAACAGACCCCATCGAGGCCGCTTGACCGATCACCAATGTGGAACATTTCGGTTTGATATACTGCATTGTGTCGTAAATCGACAAACCGCTGGTGACCACGCCACCCGGCGAGTTGATGTAGATCGAGATTTCCTTGTTCGGGTTTTCCGCCTCAAGGTGCAGCAGCTGAGCAACCACAAGATGGCTCATCCCGTCGTGGATCGGGCCGTTGATAAAGATGATCCGCTCTTTCAGAAGGCGCGAGAAGATATCGTATGCGCGCTCACCCCTGCTGGTCTGCTCAACGACCATTGGGACAAGCGTGTTCATGTATGTGTCAACGGGATCGAACATAAGAAACCTGCCTGCTTTGCTATGGATCGGGACACTACCCGAAAATCTGTTACCTGAGTCTTAGTATCGCCACAGTGGGGCTGCAAGGGGTGCAGGAAACTTCATGCCCTGCAAATGCAAATAGATATTCAGCGGTGACTAAAGCGATACGCTCTTCAAAGTCGAAATCTGCGTCGAACTCTCACAAGTTCCCCTTTTCCCCTCACCTCATTTTGATTCATGCATATGAGAGTAAATGTTCATAACTAGCTGACTTGCGACCTTCTCCAGGCAGCAACACAAACAGGCGCCCAAAGTGTGGGCTGGTAAGGAAACAGAGGATGGCCCTTCCACAACTTTCACAGGAAACATCTCCGGAAAATTTCGACAAAATGGTTGAGAACGCAACGCATGCTGCAAATTTTCTCAAGGCCATCAGCCACGAAGGGCGTCTCATGATCCTATGCCACCTGGTATCGGGAGAAAAGTCAGTAACAGAACTGGAAGAGCTGCTTTCGGCGCGGCAAGCGGCTGTTTCGCAACAACTGTCGCGGTTGCGACTTGAAGGGTTGGTGACGCCTCGCCGCGAAGGCAAGGCGATCTTTTATAGACTTGCCGATGAACGGCCACGCCGGATGTTAGAGGTTGTCTACGAACTCTTTTGCAACGAAGAATAAGAGCAATCCGCTGTCCCGGCTACTTACGACTTACTTTTGGAACAGTCTTGATAGCCGGCGGACATGGCCATTAACAAACTATCATAGTGCGAAATTCCCGTGTCAAAACTCACGCCTACGGGATCCAATTCAAAGATCGTGGCCCCGGTTCCTTCGATCGCTGTCCGCACCAGCCTTGTGTCAAATTGCGGCTCGGAAAAGGCACAAACAATTCCTTCATGCTCAACCTTTTCACGCAAAGCCGCCAATCGCGCCGGCCCGGGAGAGGACGCATCGCCAAGACTGACTGCGCCGGATGACTCCAGCCCAAATCGCTTTTCGAAATACTGATAGGCATCATGAAACGTTATGAATGACAGCGTCTGCATATCTGTCAGATCTGTCATAATTTTTTCTTTCAGCTCAACCAGTTCCCGATCTGCGGTTGCAGCGTTCTGCTGATAAGTTTCGGCGTTTGAGGGGTCCGCCTGTGAGAGTGTTGCAGCAATCACTTGAACCCAGATACGCGCATTCTCGGGATCCAGCCAGGCATGAGGATCGATCCCTTTGTGATCATGGTCATGTTCGTCGTCATGATCTGCGTGGTCCGCATGGTCGTCATGATCTGCGTGGTCCGCATGGTCGTCGTGATCTGCATGGTCATCATGATCCGCACCATCGGTCGCATCGCGAAAATCATAGAGTATCGTTCCATCGGCATCCAACAAAGAGACATGCAGTGCATCCGGCGACAGCGCACCCAAGGGTTTAGCCAGCCAAGGGGTCAGCTCTTCTCCAGTCCAGAATACGATCTCGGCGGACTGCAAAGACCGCGCCTCAGAAGGCCGCATCGCGTGATCATGCGGAGACGCGCCGGGTGGAATGATCAAGCTGGGCTCACCCACGCCGTCCATCACCCGGGCGACCAGCGAATGGACAGGCGCAATATCGACGGCCACGCTTGGCGCGTCGGCGATTGCCTGGCCCGCAAACGCAAGTGAGCACACATATAGTGTAGATCGGAACATTTTCCCTCCAAATTGATATGTTATTACATTCGTTGAGCGCTTGTTAATCCGGACGTTATTACATATCAAGTTCAAAATCATTGGAGCCCCGTCATGAGCACCGTTGGATTCAGACAACACGATCACGCCCACTGCGTTCACACTGCGCTGTCTCAGGCCGAAAACAAGTGCAGAACAAAGCGCCTGCAATTCACCACTGTCCGACGCCGTGTTCTTGAGATCCTGTTGGAAAAGCACCGGGCAATGGGCGCATATGACATTCTGGCTGTGCTAGCTGCAGAAGGGCTCGGGTCGCAACCTCCGGTCGCGTATCGTGCACTGGATTTCCTTGTGCAAAACGGGTTTGTGCATCGTATCGAGCAACTGAATGCCTATACAGCCTGCGCCCACCCGACCCATGACCATGTCCCCGCGTTTCTGATCTGCAGGTCCTGCAAAGCAGTGGCTGAAACGGAAACCGAGCTGACACAGGGTCGATTGGGCGCTGCGGCGAACACCTCGGGGTTTCAAATCGAACGAGTAGTGGTCGAGGCCGAGGGCCTATGTCCCGAATGCGTAGGGTCGGCGGCATGAATACCCCCCTTATTTCATTGAAAAACATGTCCATTCGGATCGACGGCCGCACGATCCTTGAACATGTGAATGCGGCAGTTTCCGAAGCAGAGATCGTGACCATTGTGGGGCCCAACGGATCTGGTAAGTCGACTCTTTTACGGGCGATCATTGGGGCCATTACCCCATCAGAAGGCCAGGTAAGCCGCGCACCCGGCCTGCGCATCGGTTATGTCCCGCAAAAACTGGCTTTGGACGCCGCTTTACCGATGACCGTGCAACGTTTCCTGGGCTTACCCAAACGGATCTCGGCCCGCAAAGCGCTGGATGCACTAGAACGAGCGGGCGTCCCGGATCTGCGCAATCGGCAAATGACCCAACTTTCGGGCGGTCAATTTCAACGAGTTCTGCTGGCGCGCGCACTCCTTGATGATCCTCAGGTCTTGCTTTTGGATGAAGCGACGCAAGGCCTGGATCAACCGGGTGCAGCTGCCTTTTATCAACGCATTGAGCAGGTCAGACGCGACCTTGGTTGCGCGATCGTGATGGTCAGTCACGATCTGCACGTTGTCATGGCGGCCTCAGACCGTGTGCTATGTCTGAACGGACATATATGCTGCGAGGGGTCGCCTCATACCGTCGCGGACGCACCCGAATACCGGGCCCTATTTGGCAGCGGAACCAAGGGCATGATGGCCCTTTACCAACATCAACACAGCCATTCGCACGACCATGACCACCACCACGACCAGGAAACAACCAACTGATGTTAGACGATTTTATGGTTCGTGCGGCGCTGGCGGGTATTGGCGTTGCACTCGCGGCGGCCCCTTTGGGGTGCTTTGTGGTATGGCGCCGGATGGCCTATCTGGGCGAGGCCACAGCGCACGCGGCTGTTCTGGGTGTGGCACTGTCTCTGGCATTTTCACTTCCGATGCTGCCGTCGATTGTGGCGTCAGCGCTTGCCATGGGGCTTACCGTCACGCTTTTGCGTGGCAAGGGGTTGGCGATGGATACATTACTAGGCGTAATAGCGCATACAGCCCTGGCCGCAGGGCTAGTCACCGTCGCCTTGCTGTCCGACGTCCGGCTGGATTTAAATGCCTTTCTGTTTGGTGATATCCTGGCTGTCACCAAAGGCGATTTGGCAACCATTTGGGGTGGCGGCGCGTTGATCCTGGCAGTCATGATCTGGCGCTGGTCAGCCCTACTTGTCGCCACGCTGAACCCGGACATGGCCTATGCATCCGGCATTGACCCAAAGCGCGAGGAGGTGTGGTTGACGCTGACCATGGCGCTGGCCGTTGCCGTGGCAATCAAAGTGGTAGGGGTTCTGTTGATTGCCGCCCTGCTCGTCATCCCGGCAGCCGGCGCGCGGTCTTTAGTGAGAACCCCTGAAAATATGGCGTTCGGGGCCGCCATCATCGGATCAGCTGCCGCCCTTGTCGGGCTGTGCGGTGCGTATCTTGCCGACACTCCGGCCGGGCCCAGCATCGTCTGCGCCGCAGCTGTGATCTTTCTGGTAACCGCCGCCATCGGGCCACTTTTTCGTAAAGAATAGATTGCCGGTTCAAAACTCTGGTTCACCATTAGCAAAACTGCTACGAAAATCGGGACTTATACAAAAGGAGAGACCTATGATCCGAGCCGCACTTATTGGACTGGCCCTTTGCACACTCGCCGCATGTGAAACCGCTAAAGGCGCCGGTAAAGATATTGAAAAAGCAGGTGACGCAATTCAGGGCGCAGCCACCGAGGTTCAGGAAAACATCTGATTCCTTTCGAAATGTAGCGATCAAGATCGGGCGACATACAAGATATAGTTGCCTTCTGCACCCGGACCCGCTATCGTTGCGGACACAGGTGCATAGACGCGGCATTGCATTTCTGACACGATCACGGGGTTCTTGCTTAAACGCTAGAACCCCGTTCCCGTTTTAGGGGGAATTAAATCGCTGCCTGTATGAATCCGGGGCCCGGAAAAAGGAAAAGGCGTCAGGTGCGCAGACGCGGTCTTTGCACGTGCCCAAAGGACACCCCTGACGCCTTACCGGTTCGACACGCCCGAGGGACGTCCCGATCCAGTTGCTTTGTCCCCCTAAGGGGCCACAGCCGCTGAACAGAGCCCGACGGCCCCGCACAGCACGCATTAACCTTCTGAGAGCTTGATCACCTGTTTCAAACTTGACGCCCAAATCAGCGGATCACGCACCGGTAAGTCTTTGCAGTAGAACAAAATCCTAAGATTTCCCTTCACCGCAGCGACCCCCTTGGCCTTTGCGTCCCACCCAGGATCCTAAGAACCTCTGCGGTAACCTGACTGTTACATCGCGGTCATAAACGGGCAAGAAAATAGCACTGCAGCATAAAAAATAGCCGGGGATAAACTGTTGATATCTCGCTGGAGAGTGATGTGGATAACTCTAGATTCTACGTTCCTGCGCAGAGTTGCCAATGGACAAGTGAAATTGCGTGCTTGGCCCGGGATTTTGGACTCTTTCTGCAGGCGCAAACGGGCTGCACGACCCTTCTGGGGGTTTTGGTGAGCGATTGCGCCGATCCGATCCCTGATATTTCGAATCAAACCCGCCTTGAACGGGTCGCTCTTTGGCCACGGCCTCCGAGGACCGAGGCATTTTCTGACCAATCAGGGCCACCTGCCCGCACATTGCGCTGAAAGCCTGTTCTGAATTTGAGAAGCGCTCCGACCCGGTTGGGTTACCTACTAAGCGCTGCGGCAATTCGCAGCCAGTACCCCCTAAATTCCAACCGGACCAGAGACGCTTCAGTTCACCTGGAGACCAGAGACGAGCCCGGAACTCGTTCGATCGCGCAGGCTACGCAAATTCAAAATTACATACAGCCCAAGGATCTTGCGCCAGCCCACGCAGCCAACCTAAATGAAGGGGCATTTACCGCTTCGATAGTTGAATTTGCTGTCACTGGCTCACCTCCTGTGCTGGGCCTTTCGCTGGCCTTTTACACAGATTGGGTGGCTGAGTGCCGGTTGCAACTTACCTGAAGGAAGCTTCATGAAGGCTTTAAAAAAGCCTAACCAGATTGTCGCGCTTAGGCCCAGGCCAGCGCGGTGCCGATCACGACCAGGGAAATGCCAAACACTTCGCGATGCGAGAAGTTTTCGCCAAACAGAAAGAATGAGGCGATGGCGATCAGAACGACCTCGGCCCCCAGAATGCCAGTATAGATTATGCCCAACCGTTCGTCGCGCAGCGCGGCGAGTTCGAGCGTCGCCCCGGCCAGCAGGGTCGCGACGATCAGCAGGCCAAGCCCCAAGCCGGGGATTTTCCACCAGAACTTCATCGCGACCATGGCAACGGAATAGAGACCCGCTGACCCGAGGGCAATGAAGGGGATCATGGATGTGGACATCTGCGCCTCCTGCTAGGGTTCCGCAAGGTAAACTCTAGCAGGCCAGCCGGGATGCGGCTGTGAGGTTGGTCACAATGGGCCGAACAGGCCTTATCCCGCGATCTTTCGGGTCACCAGATACGAAACCGGAAACGCCGCAATAAAGCCAGCTCCGGCAGCGATCAGGATAGGGTATAGCGTCGTATACCCCATCGACAGAACCGCAATCACAGCGGACCCGGCAAAGGTGGAACCAAGGAAGATATGTACGATCAACATCAGGGGAAGCATGGGGGCCTCATATCAGGGACTCAGGTTCCGCTGATCCTAGGATCGAGCACGCCTGCGGTCTTTGATCTGGGTCAGGGTGAGCGGCGTCTTGGAATTCGTCCAGTGGAGTGAGAAAGCTCCCCGGAAAACATCCGGGGGATGGTTTCACTTTCGAACGGGTGGAGCCCTCAGGGCCGAACGGGCGGAGCGTCGGGACGCAATCGCGCTTGCAATGGTTGATTAGCAGAACGGAGGGCAGCGCCGACCCGAGGGGTGGCGCAAACGCGCCGCCTCATGAGTGTGGGTCGGCGCAGCTGGGCGGGAGGCTAACTGGTTGAAGAAACTGAAATACAAGAATGCGACCCTAAGCTTTGGAAAATATCCATCCGAAGCTATCTGTTCAAACAGCTTCTCTTCACGGTTTGCGCTCTCGCCATGGCCACACCAAGTAGAGCCATTGAAATCGTTAGTAGCCCTAATGGCTGCTCTGCCCAGAAGATGAGAGATGCGCTATCGACAGCAACACCATACCAAAGGAGACAGCAAATGTAGATGACAACGCTCGAAATGCCGTCTCTGACAAAGCGGTCCCCATCAAGCAACTCTCCACCGTTACGCTTTCTGGCGATCGAAGCTAGGGTAGCAACCCCCACAGCTATTAATACGGGGGTGTTAGCGTTAAATGCCAACCACCTGAACAATTCATACATTTTAAGATTACTACTTACTCTCTAGAAACAGAACCTTAGTCGCCATTAACAGCAAAGCTACGGCAACTGCACAACCGTAAACCCACGCTGACGCCTCGGGGTTCACCAGATTGCCAACTGCACCGCCGACGAAAGCACCAAAAATTCCATAGCGACAAACACACATCAAATCAAAGTGATGCTTGCTCCCGTCAGCTTTTTTATGAATTGTTAAACCCACGCCCCAAAACTCCCCATAAAATCCGACAATCAAAATCTATTACCACTTGATAGCACAGAAATTGACACGCGGTAAATATTGATCGATTCCAGCTCTGCGTACAACGCTCAATTCAGATAATCCCACTTCAAGAACAAAAAAAGGGGTTCATGCAGGTTGAATCTGACAACGGGTTGTCGCGAATGGGCAAAAACGTGAGTTGAATTCTCAGAGCTAAGTTCCAGGATATATCTGTCTGGAGTTATCAACTATCCATCTTCAACGCAGAAATAAACGCCTCCTGCGGAATATCCACCTTCCCGAACTGGCGCATCTTCTTCTTACCCGCCTTCTGCTTGTCCAGCAGTTTGCGTTTCCGCGTGGCGTCGCCTCCGTAGCACTTCGCGGTCACGTCCTTGCGCAGCGCCGAGAGGGTCTCGCGGGCGATGACCTTGCCTCCGATGGCGGCCTGGATCGGGATTTTGAACATGTGGCGCGGGATCAGGTCCTTGAGCTTTTCGCACATCGCCCGGCCCCGCATCTCGGCCCGGTCGCGGTGAACCATGGTCGATAGCGCATCGACCGGCTCGTCATTCACCAGCACCGACATCTTGACCAGCGCGTCCTCGGTATAGCCGGTCATCTGATAGTCAAACGAGGCATAGCCCTTGGTCACCGATTTCAGGCGGTCGTAGAAGTCAAAGACGACCTCATTCAGAGGCAGGTCATAGACGACCATGGCGCGGCTGCCCGCATAGGTCAGGTCCATCTGGATGCCGCGGCGGTCCTGGCACAGTTTCAGCACGTCGCCCAGGAATTCATCCGGCACAAGGATTGTCGCCTTGATGCGCGGTTCCTCAATATGGTCGACCTTTGAGGGGTCGGGCATGTCGGCGGGGTTGTGCAGCTCGATCATCTCGCCGTCTTTCATGAAGACGTGATAGATCACCGAAGGCGCTGTGGTGATCAGCTCGATATCATACTCGCGCTCAATCCGGTCGCGAATGACCTCAAGGTGCAGCAGGCCAAGGAAGCCGCAACGGAAGCCAAAGCCCAAAGCGGCCGAGGTTTCCATCTCAAAGCTGAAGCTGGCGTCGTTCAGCGCCAGTTTGTCGATCGCGTCGCGCAGGTCTTCGAATTCGGAACTGTCGACGGGGAAGAGGCCACAGAACACCACCGGTTGCGCGGGTTTAAAGCCGTCCAGCGCGATTTCTGCGCCATTGCGGTCATTGGTGATCGTGTCACCAACGCGGGTGTCGCGGACCTGTTTGATCGAGGCGGTGAGAAAGCCGATTTCGCCGGGACCGAGGCTGTCGACCATCTCCATCTCAGGCCGGAAGACGCCGACGCGGTCGACATGGTGCAGGGTGTTGTTCGACATGAACTTGACGCGCATGCCCTTTTTCAGGGTGCCGTCCATGATGCGGACCAGAACGATGACGCCGAGATAGGCGTCGTACCAGCTATCGACCAGCATCGCCTTAAGCGGTGCATCCAGATTACCCTTGGGGGCCGGCAGATGGGTGACAATGGCCTCCAACGTCTCATGGATGCCCTGCCCGGTCTTGGCGCTGACCTGAATCGCCTCGGACGCGTCGATGCCGATCACATCCTCGATCTGTTCGGCCACGCGGTCACAATCGGACGCAGGCAGGTCGATCTTGTTCAGCACCGGCACGATGTCGTGGTCAGCGTCGATGGCTTGATACACGTTCGCCAGCGTCTGCGCCTCGACCCCCTGGGTCGAGTCCACAACCAGCAGAGAGCCTTCGACCGCGCGCATCGACCGGCTGACCTCATAGGCAAAGTCCACGTGGCCGGGGGTGTCGATCAGGTTCAGCACGTATTGCTCGCCATTGTCAGCGGTATAGTCGATGCGGACCGTGTTGGCCTTGATGGTGATGCCGCGCTCGCGCTCGATATCCATGCTGTCGAGCAGCTGTTCCTTCATGTCACGATCCTTGACCGTACCGGTCTCTTGGATGAGCCGGTCAGCAAGGGTGGATTTGCCATGGTCGATATGCGCGACGATGGAGAAATTGCGGATATGAGCGAGGTCTGTCATGGATTGGGGATATGTATAGATTTTAAGGTTTGGTCAATGGCTGCTGAAACAACAGCGGCGATCAAATTTGAAACAGAGAACAGCTAAGGCGCAAATACATCAGTATGCTCCATCTTGGGCCTGCTAAATCTTACCTAACGCTCCTACCCATGACCTTCGACTAGCTGCAGTTCTTTCATACTTCGTTTGAAACATGCGTCGGGAACCTTGGCATCACTGTCAGCCTCCACGATGATTTCCCAAGTGGACCTAGCAAGATCGCCGGTGACACGCTTACTGGTCCAATAAACTTCGTTCGAAATTACACTTTCCAACGGGCTGCGCGGTGACAATGGCGTCGTAAGGTAACTTCCGCCGGTTGCAGTACATTCCGAAATAGAGTCCGGGCATTGATCTTCACAGAAATTTCGAACCGGCGTCCAAGCTCGGATATTGCCGCTGTGTTTAATTGCCGCTTCACGCGCTTCGCCATCTTCGACCAGTGCGCGTGGCGAGAGATGGCCCCAAGCAAACTCAGACAGTCGGAAATGCTCATTACCAGTCAAAGTTCTAGGAACACTAGCCGATCCTGCATATGGGCTGTCTGAGCCTTGTGAAGCTTGAAAAAGCGCCCATGCCAATAATACATCAGCCTCTTCGGGAAGTTTGTCATCCAGACCCTGCAAGACAGAAACAAGTTCTTCAGCCTCACCATTTAACACCATAGATTGCGCAGCAATTATTGCTCTCTGCGGCTCGCCCAACTCTATGAGCGTTGCAATTGCCGGAGCCTTCTCTCCTATCTTGGACGCTTGAAGAAGCGCCAGGGCTAAGGCCTCTGAGTTCTGTGCTTCGGTCAGCCAAGATTTACCAGACAGACCGCCGGGTTTGCGCAACAAAGCAATGCGCTCCTTGCGCTCCATATCTGTAGTAACATGAGAGTGGTATTTGCTGCCGCTTGCTATACTCGCCAGCAAGATTTGCGCCGCAGTATTGCCTTGTTGCGCCTGTCCAGCCAGATTTTGCAATGCGACCAAATCATCGCCATCCAACCATGCTTGAACCGCCTCGTTGAATTCCGGCACGTCTTCGCCTTGCAGAGAACCAGAATCTGACAAAGCTGCTATCGGAGACAAACAGACTGCGATCGAGAAGAAAAACGTTTTGATCGAAACCACAAAATTGCTCCTTGAATAAGCTGCTTTTATTCATTTCCGACGCACCTCAGTGCGTAGTTGTGCCCTCGTCAAATCAACACCGTTTGATTTGCCTGTCAAAACAATTGATCCCTCCCCCCGTTTGATTCATACTCCGCCACAGACCGAGAGGGGCATCAGACCCGTCCGGGCAGGCAAAAACGAGGCAAGAGCATGAAACAGTTCCTCCTAATCGCATTCTGTGCGGCATCGCTGACAGCGGTGGCTCCGTCGGCCGACGCTGCGCAGATCAAACGGGCGTGTCTGGCGTCGGACCGGTCGGCGGCGACGCGGGCACGGTGCAGCTGCATTCAGCGCGTCGCAGATCAGGCGTTGACGCGGGGCGATCAGAAGACCGTCGCCAAGTGGTTCACCGACCCCCATCAGGCGCAGGAGTTGAAGATGTCGCAGACTTCGCGCGATGATGCGCTGTGGGATCGGTATAAGAACTTTGGCCAGATGGCGCAGGCAATCTGCAACTAAGCCGGTCACGCTGCTTGACCTGATGCGCACTGCACCTCAGAAATGGCGCAGCGAAAGGTGTATCAGATGGTAATGAAAGGGCTGACCCTGCGGGGCCTTGAGGTGTTCGAGGCTTTGGCGCGGACAGGATCTGTGGCACAGGCCGCCGAGATCACGGGGCTCAGCCAGCCTTCGGTTTCTCAGCAGTTGCGCAATCTGGAAAAGGCATTGGGCACTGATCTGGTCGATCACGGGCGACGACCAATGCGTTTAACGCAAGCCGGCCGCAGCTTTCTGGCGCGGGCCGAGGTCGTGCTGGCCGAACTGCAAATGGCCCAAAGCGAACTGACCGTGATGGATCTGGGGCATCTGACCACCCTCTCCATCGGTTTGATAGACGATTTCGACAACGATCTGACCCCGCGGCTGGCGACCTTGCTGGCCGACAGCCTGACCCGGTCGAAATTCAAACTGATCACGTTGCCCAGTCTAAACCTGTTCGCCGCGCTGGAGGCGCAGAGGCTGCATATGGCTGTATCCGCGCATTCCGGAGAGGTCCTGAAGGGTGTGATTGAATACCCTCTGGTTCAGGACCCTTTCATTCTGGTGACCCCAAAGGGTATGGGGAATTCAATACAGGACCTGCCCTTTCTGCGATACGCCCGAGATCAGCTGATCAGCCGCCAGATCGAGGCGCATCTGGCGCGCCAGCAAATGGAGTTCGAGGAACGGTTTGAAATCGGCTCGCACCTGGCGCTGATGGCAATGGTCGCACAGGGGCTTGGCTGGGCGATCACAACACCACTGGGATATATGCGTGCGACGCGGTTTCATGACGGGATGGAGGCGCATCCGGTCCCGTTCGGTGACTTCGCCCGCACAATTTCGCTTTTCACCCGCTCTGACTGGTCAGACCAAGTACCCAAAGAGGTTGCAGACATGATCCGACGGCTGATGCGGACCCAGATTGTTGATCCGGCAGTCGCGCAGGTGCCGTGGCTGGGCGGGCAGTTGAAGGTGATGAGTTAGTGTAGGGCACCGCAGATATTGGAAGCATATTTACTAACGCGCCGTGTGTTTCTGCCACCAACTTCATACAGAACTGAACCAGGGTTAGCTTTGCGAACCGAAGCAACCGCTCGACGAATCTCTGCTACAGCAGTCGCAAACCTGTGATAGCAAATTGGAATGGCAACGATATCAACACAGACCAGACCAACTATTCCCTATCCGATTGCGGTTGCCGGCGTTCTTTTCGCCTCAATTTGTTTCGGGTTGGTTCCCTTTTTTAGCCGAGGGCTGACCGAGCAAGGCGTCGCGCCTTATGCCGTCGCGTTCTATCGCTACATCGTTACGGCAATTCTGCTGCTGCCTGTTCTTTTTATACACCGAAACGCTTGGCGCGAGATTGTTTGGGGGCTTTCGGCAGGCGCGGTAATGGGCCTTGGATGGATTGGATATGTGACGGCGCTGGAGACATTGCCCGCATCGACTGTGGGCGTTCTCTATATGACCTATCCGGTTTTCACGCTGATCATTGCCTGGGCTTTGTTCGCCGATACACCCACAAGGCGCGCATTGTTCGCCTCGGGCCTCATTACGTTGGCGGCACTCATTGCAGGATCGCCCGCATCTGTTCCGATACAGCACATACCAACGCTTCTGATGTCGCTGGCAGCCCCAATCGGGTTCGGCTTCGGCATATGTGTCTTGGTTCACAGGTTGTCCCGCATCGCACCGCTTGCGCGCATTGCTTCGGTTTCCTTGGGATCGGTTCTCGGGCTGTTGCCGCTGATGTTGAACGCCGATGTTGCCAAGTTGCTCCCGCAAGGGCAATCCGACTGGATTTTGATCGTCGGAATTGGCCTGGTCACAGCGCTTGTGCCACAGCTCATTTATACGATCTGCTCGCCGTTGATCGGCGCTTCTCAAACTGCGGTCGTCGGCAGCATTGAATTGCCGACAATGTTTGCTGTGGGCTTTCTTGCCTTTGGCGAAGCAATCACAACACCACAGGCCGTAGCCTGCGCTTTGGTTTTGGGTGCGATTGCGATCACCAGAAGCCGGACGACACGCACCTTATCCACTGTGATTGCGAAAGAACCAAACAGGTGAGCTTGGCCCCGATGCAGGCGTCGATTGATTTTACACCTGAATGTCGAAGACATCAGAGCATTTACAACTAAGCCCTCAGATGTGCGTCAAGACCTGCGACGGCCTTTTCGATCAAATCCAGCGTGCCCTCGAAATCACGGGTGTAATACGGATCGGGCACATGATCCGCGCCTGTCTCAGTAGCGAAATCAGTCAGCAAGCGAACCGGAGTTTTGTTGCCACGGGGACGCAAGTTTTCAATATTGGTAAGGTTCTCTGCATCCATTCCGATGATCAGGTCAAAGCGGTCAAAATCTTCGGCCACGAATTTGCGCGCGCGCAGATCGCTGATGTCGATACTACGGTCATGAGCAGCCTGCTGCATTGGGCCATAAGGCGGGTCTCCGATGTGCCAGCCAGAGGTTCCGGCGCTGTCGGTGGCATGATGCGGCGCACGGGCGCGAAAGGCACCTTCGGCGGCCGGAGACCGGCAGATATTGCCCAAACAGACGAAAAGGATACGGTGTGTCATACAACCGGGTGTAACGCGTGAGGCGGAAATGGAAAAGATCGTCATTCTGACCGGTGCCGGGATTTCCGCCGAAAGCGGGCTGGGCACATTCCGCGACGAAGGAGGTCTGTGGGCGCAGCACAGGATCGAGGATGTCGCCACGCCCGAAGGCTTTGCCCGCAATCCGGCGGTGGTGCAAAAGTTCTACAACGCGCGCCGTGTGCAGGCTGCACAGGCGCAACCCAATCCGGCCCATACCGCGCTGACCCATCTGCAACACAACTGGCCCGGCGAGGTTATCATCGTGACCCAGAATGTCGACGGCCTCCACGAAGCCGCAGGATCCGAGAATGTGATCCATATGCACGGCACCCTCGCTGGGGCCTTATGCACCACCTGCGATCACCGCTGGGTCGCCCCGCCCGAGATGTCGGTGGGTGAACCCTGCCCCGCCTGCGGTGGCCCAACCGCCCGACCCGATGTTGTATGGTTCGGTGAGATGCCCTATTTTATGGACCTGATCTACGATCACCTGGCCAATGCTGCAATCTTCGCTTCAATCGGCACCTCGGGTCAGGTCTACCCCGCCGCAGCATTTGTGCACGAGGCGACAATGTCAGGCGCACGAACTGTCGAGTTGAACCTAGATCCGTCATCCGGCGCCTCGAGTTTCGATCAGGTGATACTTGGCCCTGCATCCGAAACCGTGCCACGCTGGGTTCAAAAGCTGCTGCGCGAATCTTAGCCCGCCAGACCGGCACCAAAATTATTGATACGACAATCGAAATAAGAGGCTCCCATGACCGACCCCCACCACACGCGCGAAGAAATCCTGGACGATTCCAGTATGGAGGGCCGCGATACATTTGGCGACCAACTGGCAAATCTGTGGTGGACCTTCCTGTTGCGCGGATGTCTGGCCGGAGCATTGGGGATCGCCGCGCTGTTTTGGCCAACGGGCAGTATCTCATTGCTGTTGCGACTGGTCGGCCTGCTTTTGGTTCTAGATGGCGGCCTGACCCTACTAGGCTTTGGACGGCGCGGATTGATCGGCGGCGTCGGCATCGGGGCACTGTTGATCGGTCTTGTCCTGCTGATCTGGCCCGAGGGTGTTGCGCGGCTGACATTTTTCCTGCTGGGTGCTTGGGCGCTGATCGTCGGCATCGGTTCGTTGCTGGCATGGCGGCAGATACCCAGCAACAACCCGGATGCCGTGATGGTGCGAAACTCGGGGATCATTGCGCTGATCATTGGGTTGGTGCTGTTGTTCTGGCCCGGCAGTGGCATGGTCGCACTGGGGTGGGCCATTGCCTTTTCCGCTCTGGCTTTCGCCGCCGTGATGTTCTTTCTGGCAGCGCGCTTCAAACGGGCGCATGACCGCGTTTCGATGCGGGTTGTTAACCGTTGAAGCGATAGGCAAACAGGCCGGGCAAAGCCCGGCCTGACGCGTGGATGACGGCCGCATAGCGGCTTGAAGGTTGACGTGACCTTAGTTCGAGTGGGCGCCCATGTCTTTTCGTTCCAGATCAACCGGCACGTCGATCTCAACCTCACCGGCTTTTTCAAAAACCAGCGTCACAGGCACAGTTGCACCATGTTCAAACGGAGCAACCAATCCCATGAACATCACGTGATCGCCCCCACGCTTGAGCGCATGCGCACCACCGGCAGGGATGACGAACCCCTCTTCGACATGGGTCATCTGCGCCACGCCGTTGGCATCGATCAGATGCGTGTGCAGCTCAACCCGTGCAGCCGCCTCCGATTCCGCACGAACAAGACGGTCATCCGCCTCGCCCGTGTTCTGAATCACCATAAAGGCCGCGCCCGCTTTCGCCGTTTTGCCGGCGGAGCGCGCATAGGCATCTTCTAGTGTGATGGTTTCCTGCGCCATTGCAATGGTGGCAAATGCGGCCGCAGCCAGGGTTGCCAAAAGTTTGGAAGTGAGGGACATTGCGCCTCTCCTATGTCAAGTGTCTGAAAAAGTTAAATTTAATCAGGCTCTTGCAGGTGGCGCGCGGGCGGGCTGAAACGGAACGGGCGCTGCTATTAGGCTCCTGTCGCCGCGCTCTAAAAATGGCCCGGCATAACTTGGTGCATCGGGCAGCACATGTGAAACGACAGCAATAGCACCCAGCAACGTCAGCGCATAGTCGGGGCAGAAATGCGGGGGCTTTGCCGGTTGCCCCTCGGCATCCATATAGATCACAACAGGACCAACACCAGTACACAGCACCATCTGCCCGACTGCGGTATCAACGCCACGCGAAGCAGCCACCCCCTGACCGGTCAGAATGACCAGCAGCGACAGGGCAAATGATAGAAATCGGTTCCGAAAGTGTTTCATCCTGCCTTCGGTATACGCCCGAGACAAAAAGGGCTTCAAGCACAATCGAATGCGCCAGAAGCCCTCGGGTCATTTTTGGTCAGTACGAGGTCAGTTATCCAATCCGGGACGTTTGACAGACCCTTTTGTCAGGCTGGTATGCAACCTGTTCACCTGACGCTGCATCCGCACACATGTCCCAAACGTCTTGCCAAAAAAGGCCGCCAACAGGGAGAGGGAATCAAAGGATTTGAAAGACATGAGATCGAACTCCGCCAATAGGATATGAACAAACATATTCAAACATCAGAACACTGTATGTGAACAAGATCACGCTCTGACCGCGAAATCGTCTAAACTCAATCAGGCAAAAGAAAAGACCCTGCACCGTTCGGGTACAGGGTCGAAATCTTTGGTGAAAAAGAACGCTTAGACCGCAGCTTGAGCCTTGGCGATTTCTTTTTTCACTTTCAGTGCGTTGGTGGACAGCTCGTCATCCTTGGCTTTGGCCAGGAACGCATCCAGACCACCACGGTGGTCAACTGAACGCAGGGCAGCGGCCGAGATACGCAGCTTGACGCCACGACCCAGGGTTTCCGACTGCAGGGTTACGTCGTTCAGGTTGGGCAGAAAACGACGACGAGTTCTGTTTTTGGCGTGGCTGACATTGTTGCCAGTCATCGGGCCTTTTCCGGTCAGTTCGCAACGGCGCGACATGGTTTCTTCCTTTGTATCTGCGGGCTGGGTACAGGACCCGTGGCCAAATCACAAGGGGCGCAACCCGAAGTCGCGCCCGAAAACTGGTTGGATGCGTTTAGTGGGAATCACAGGAAGGGTCAAGACGGGCCGTGCGAAATCTTTGCACCCATCTTAAACTCTATAAGACCTAGGCGCCATTGCGTTGAAGCAAGGGTTTGTTGTTCTTCAAATGCCGCTGGATCAGGTGGGACTGTTGGCGTCCACATGGTATGAACCGGGCCGGGTTTTCACCATGATTTTCGATCAGTTCCGGAAAGATCTCGAAAATTTCTTGCCGCGCCTCCGATCCGAGGGATTTCAGGGCCTCGACTCCGGTGAACAGGCTTTCGGTTGGGGCATCTTCGGCAAAGATGACATGATGGCGATCAAATAGCAGGTGAAAATACTCAACCGATTGCACGGCCTCATCGATATAGATTCCCGGCAGTGCGGTCAGTTTGATCGCCGGAATCAAAACTTCGGTGGTGCCGAACATGCGTTCCGCGATTCTGGACTGCACCAGCATCCTGTGCTGGCGTGAGACCAGAAGATCGCGATGCGGCAAACCCTCGCCCAGCGCACCTGCAAGGATTCGTACCGGCAAGAGCCGGGGATTTTCCAGCAAGGCGGCGCGGTCAAACTGTCGGCGCCCGATCCAGCGTATAGGCTGAGGGTCGCACCCCATGGTCGGGACCATGTCCCCGATCCGCAGCGCTTGGATTGCTTTCATGCCGTCCTGCGTCAGGATGTACGTGCCACGGGTAAAACAAGGAACGCCACTTCCGTTCTCAAAGGCAGAATATGTGACCGTGATACCGGATGGTAGGGTGAATGTCCCGCTGGACAGGGTATAGCCTACGCCATCTACGACGTTAATGACGCCAAAATTGGTATCGGTGATGACGGTACCCACAGGCAAGTTCAACGTGTCGGTTCCGCCGCCACCCCGCAAATCGCCACTGACGCTGGTGCTGGTGAAATTCAGGGTATCGTTGCCGCTCCCCAGCCGGATGTTTCCAACACTCGAGCCACCGATATCGACAGTGTCGTCATCCGACCCACTGGCAATCCTGCCACCAATGGTGCTACTGGTGACGGTGATCCTGTCGGAGCCGGCATTCCCGATGACATTCCCGGTAATCGTGCTGTTATTGATGTCGACGTCGTCGTCGCCACTCCGGCCGCGGATATTATCAATCGGAGTTCCAGCCGGTGAACCGTTCAGGGTCCCCGTGTCATTGTTAACGTCGATATCGTCGTTGCCGTTGGTCCCAGTAATATCGGGCATAGCTGACGGTTCCCGCATATCCGGCCTGGCGACAGATGCGCGGCCTTAACCTGAGTTTGCATCAAGTTTGGGTCAACTTGCAACCTATGGGCGATAACCCACCGATCCGAAATCAGAAAGGGAATGAGATCAAAGGCTTGAATAAGGCCTTAGCCAGCGACTAAAGCAGACAACATATGTTCCGCCGCAACCGACGGACTGAGCTGACCAGTGCTGACCTGCGAGCCCAGACGCTCCATTTCCGAGCGCGCTTGTGGAGTCGCCAGGCGTGCCAGAAGGGCAGACCGAACCTCTTGTTCGAACCAATATTGTGCTTGCGTGGCGCGGTTGACCTCCCAGTGGCCATTTTCACGGCGCCATTTGCTGAGGGACTGCATCTCCTCCCAGGCTTGAGCCAGCCCATGTTCCTCGACCGCTGAGACAGTCATCGCCTTGGGAAACCCTTCCGGGTCCTGGGGTCGTTTACGCAACAGACGCAGCGCCCCGGAATAGTCGGCGCAGGTGCGAGTGGCGGCAGATTTCAGGTCACCATCCGCCTTGTTGACCAAGATCATGTCAGCCATTTCCATGATACCGCGCTTGACGCCCTGCAGTTCGTCACCGCCCGCCGGGGCAAGCAACAGCATAAACAGATCCGACAACTCGGAGACAACCGTCTCCGATTGCCCGACACCAACCGTTTCGATCAAAACAACATCGAACCCAGCGGCCTCACATAAAGCGATGGCCTCACGTGTGCGGCGGGCAACGCCGCCCAGGTGCGACTGGCTGGGTGATGGACGGATAAAGGCGTTTTTCTCGCGGCTCAGGCGTTCCATCCGGGTCTTGTCCCCCAGAATGGACCCGCCCGACCGAGTTGAGCTGGGATCTACTGCAAGAACTGCAACACGCAGCCCCTGCCCTGTCAGCATCATACCAAAGCTTTCGATGAACGTGGACTTGCCGACGCCGGGCGTTCCTGACAATCCGATCCGCAGGGCCTGGCGGCCCTCTTTGGTCAATCTGGTCAGCAGTTCCGTCGCCTGCGCACGATGATCGGCGCGACCGCTTTCCACCAGCGTGATACCACGGGCCAGCGCGCGCCGGTCTCCGTTCAAAATCCTGTCACTCAGGCTGTCCAGTTCCATTTCGCCCCCAATCAGTTGCGGCAGTTCTAGTTGCCGTCCCAACGAGGGGTTTGTCCAGACCAGAGCGCACAAGAATTTACCTCTGGGATATGCGCTCTCCGGGCATAAGAGACGGAACTGGACCTTGTCGTACCGTTGGCTGATAAAGCCCGCATGATACGCCTGCCCATCGACGACGCCATTCCTGACCTTCTTGCCGCCCTAAAGGCTTCGGGCCGCGCAGTGCTGCAGGCACCTCCGGGCGCGGGGAAAACAACACGAGTGCCGCTGGCGATATTCGAGGCGGGGCTATGCGATGGCAAGATCGTGATGCTGGAACCCCGCCGCTTGGCGGCCCGGGCTGCTGCTGAGCGCATGGCCGATACGCTGGGACAGCGCGTGGGCGACACAGTTGGTTATCGCGTGCGGGGTGAGGCGAAGGTATCGAAATCGACCCGGATCGAGGTCGTCACCGAAGGTATCCTGACCCGGATGCTGCAAGTCAAACCCGATCTGCCCGGCATTAGTGCGGTGATTTTCGATGAATTCCATGAACGGTCCCTAAACGCGGATCTCGGCCTGGCCTTGTGCCTTGAGGTCGCCGGGGCATTGCGGGACGATCTGATCCTGCTGGCAATGTCGGCAACGCTAGACGCTGAGCCTGTGGGACGGTTGATGGAGGCCCCCGTTGTTACGTCCCAAGGGCGCAGTTACCCGGTCGAAACACGTTGGCTGGACCGACCGCTAGGACAACAGGCGCGAAAGCTGGACGCATTGGTCGATCTTGTGGTTCAGGCCGAGCGCGAAACAGAAGGTGGGATGTTGGTGTTCCTGCCCGGAGAAGGCGAAATCCGCCGGGCAGAGGCCGCCTTGGCTGGCCGGCTATCCAGCAAAGCTACGGTGCGACCACTATTCGGCGCGATGCCTTTCGCTGCCCAGCGCCAAGCGATTGCACCGGTCGAAACCGGTCGCAAAGTGGTTTTGGCTACGTCCATTGCCGAGACCTCGTTGACCATTCCAGACATTCGCGTGGTCTTGGACATGGGACAGGCTCGGCGGGCGCGTTTCGATCCGGGGTCGGGTATGTCCAGACTAGTGACCGAGCGGGTGACGCGCGCCGAGGCAACGCAGCGCGCTGGCCGCGCTGGTCGTGTCGCCGAAGGCAAGTGCTATCGCTTATGGTCGAAGGGCGAAGAAGGCGCGCTGGCCGCCTATCCCCCGGCCGAGATCGAGGCCGCTGACCTGACCGGGCTGGCGCTGGAACTGGCACTTTGGGGGGCGGACCCCGAAGAACTGTCTTTCCTGACCCCTCCACCCGAGGGCACGATGACAGAGGCACGCACGTTGCTGATGATGCTGGGCGCGCTGGATGGGAAGGGACGGATCACCGACCACGGGCGGTCACTAGCGGCGCTACCTCTGCACCCGCGATTGGGACATATGCTGGAACAGGTCGGCCCCGCCGCCGCACCTTTGGCCGCTCTCATGGCCGAGCGCGATCCCTTACGGGGTGCTCCGGTGGATATGTTGCTTAGGCTCGAAGCCATGCGAGATATGCGCGCCTTTCAACGCAACCGTGTCTGGCAGGTCAACATTGGTGCGTTAGAACGGATAAAAACCGAGACCAAGCGGCTGCAAACCAAAGGCAACCTGTCCGACTTCAGCCCAGCGGCAACAGCTGCACTCGCCTATCCCGATCGCATTGGACAACGGCGCAAAGGGGATGAGCCGCGTTATGTGTTGTCAGGAGGGAAGGGTGTTGTGCTGGATGGCAGCGATACGCTGGCTGCCGCGCCTTATCTGGTTGTGACCGATACCGATGGCAACCCCCGCGAAGCAAAGGTGCGCATGGCCGCACAGATCTCGGAAAAGGAAATTCGTGACCTGTTCGAGGATCAGATCACCTGGATCGAGGTCTGCGACTGGTCAAAACGTGACCGCCGTGTCGTTGCGCGCAAACAAGAACGGCTAGGCGCAATCACGTTGAGTGATCGTGTTTGGAAAGAGGTTCCGGACGAAGCAGTTGCATTGGCGATGCTGGATGGCGTCCGTGATCTTGGCCTGCGATTGAACGGGGCCGCTGCGCGATTGACGGCACGGGTGGAACTGGTCCGGACCGAAGGCGCAGAGCTGCCTGATTTCTCGATCGAGGGGTTGACCGACACGCTGCAAGACTGGCTGTTGCCGATGCTTTCCGGCGTCCGCAATGCTGAAGACTGGAAACGTTTCGACCTTTTGCCAGCGTTGCGCGCCCGACTGGACTGGGCCCAGACGCAGGAACTGGACCGGCGCGCTCCAGGGTCGTTTGAAACTCCTCTGGGGCGAAAGGTGCCGATAGATTATGGCGGTGCAGTACCGGAAATCTCGGTGCGGCTGCAGGAACTGTTTGGCGTAACGCGCCATCCGGTCATTGGCGGTGAGGCCCTCAAGATCACTCTTCTTTCACCGGCCCAACGACCCATCCAGATCACGCGCGACCTGCCCGGTTTCTGGGCTGGGTCATACGCGGATGTGCGCAAAGATATGCGCGCGCAATATCCCAGACACCCTTGGCCCGAAGATCCGACCAAGGCCGACCCCACCCTGCGCGCAAAACGTCGAAATTAGGCGGCCGTCGGGAATTTTCGTCGAAAATTCTTGGCATGAAGATGCGGAAAGCACGGCGATTCCGGGCGTTCATTGAAGATTATCTGTTTCATTGCTATGTGGGCTGCTCAGGTAAAACCCGGGTACGCGAACGACAAACATGACAAAATGGCTGCGAAATATTTGGGAAGAGGTCGCCCGGCCTCTGTTCCTGCGCCCCCATCGGGTGCAGTTTGGCGCCTTGTGCACCCGCGAAACACAGGACGGGCTGCAGGTTCTTTTGATCACCAGCCGGGACACCGGACGCTGGATCATCCCCAAAGGTTGGCCGATTGATGGCCTGGATGGCGCCGAGGCTGCCCGGCAAGAGGCCTGGGAAGAAGCCGGCGTGCGCGCCCAATCCCTATCCAAAGACCCAGTTGGGCAATATACTTATGACAAGATCCTGAAAGACGGGGCCAGCCAGACTGTGGTGACCAATGTCTATCGGATCGAAGTGCAGGAACTGGCCGATATCTACCCCGAGGCCGAGGAAAGGACCCGCGAGTGGGTTTCGCCCGTGATAGCGGCCGGACGTGTTCAGGAGCCCGAACTGCGCGCTTTGCTGCTGCAGCTGTGACACCTCCACAAAAAGTGATGACGCCACGGTTGCTCGTCTGAGCGAAACCGTATAGCCGCGGGTGTTCTTTTGGAAACCGCCCGCAATAGCCTGATGTCGAACCCAAGCTCCAAACCCCGTTGGCAATCGCTGGACAGCGATCTGGCGCGCATCTCACGCGTTGAGTATGCCAATGCCCATGTGGCACGCCCCATGCTGGCGCCGGGTATCGCCTTCGCCTTTATTGCGCTGGCCGGGCTGACGGCCGCAGTGGTTTTTGGGCGGGCTGATGGCGGGTTGATCGTTGTCGCGGCAGCCGGTTTTGGGGCCTATATGGCCATCAATATCGGCGCAAATGATGTTGCCAATAACATGGGCCCCGCTGTCGGGGCCAACGCGCTGACCATGACCGGCGCAATCGTCATCGCAGCCATCGCAGAAAGCGCGGGGGCCTTGCTGGCAGGTGGGGATGTCGTCTCGACGATTTCGAAAGGGATTATAGACCCGGCATCGGTTCACGACAGCACCGTCTTTATCTGGGCGATGATGGCGGCTCTGATTTCTTCAGCCATGTGGGTCAACTTGGCCACCTGGGTCGGCGCGCCTGTTTCGACCACACATTCGGTGGTAGGGGGCGTCATGGGGGCGGGCATCGCAGCAGCTGGCCTAAGCGCGGTCAGTTGGACCACGATGAGCGCCATTGCCGCCAGTTGGATCATCTCTCCTGTGTTAGGTGGAACTATTGCCGCTGGCTTTCTGGCTTTGATCAATGCCAAAATTCAGTATCAGGACGACAAGATCGCCGCTGCCCGCCGTTGGGTGCCGATACTCGTTGCTGTCATGGCTGGTGCCTTTACCACCTATTTGGCCGTCAAAGGCCTGAACAAGCTGGTCAAAGTTGAGCTTGAAGTCGCTTTGCTGTTCGGTCTGGCCACCGGATTTCTGACATGGCTGGTGACAGTCCCTTGGGTGCATCGCAGATCAGAAGGACTAGAAAACAGAACGAAGTCTCTGAAAACGCTGTTTGGGCTACCACTTATTATTTCAGCAACATTTCTTAGCTTTGCCCACGGCGCCAATGACGTGGCAAATGCGGTTGGTCCGTTGGCGGCAATCGTGCATACGGCGCAGTTCGGGGATTTCGCTGCACAAGTCGCAATTCCAACCTGGGTGATTGTGATCGGAGCGCTGGGAATTTCCTTTGGGCTGTTCCTGTTTGGCCCAAAATTGATCAGGATGGTCGGCAGTCAGATCACCAAGCTCAACCCAATGCGCGCATTCTGTGTCGCCCTTTCTGCGGCGATCACTGTGATCCTGGCCAGTTGGCTGGGCCTGCCCGTCAGTTCCACCCATATCGCAGTGGGCGCGGTCTTCGGAGTGGGCTTCTATCGCGAATGGCATGCCGAGCGGCGCAGAAAGAACGCGAACCACCAACGACTGCCCGAGCGGCGCCAGGCACAGGAAGAGAAAAAACGCCGGAAACTCGTCCGTCGCTCGCATTTCATGACGATCGTGGCTGCCTGGATCATAACGGTCCCCGCTACCGCAGTGTTATCAGCCGCTATCTTCTGGACACTGACGGCTTTTCTCTAACCCATCAGCTTCGGATTTGCTCGGGAGTAAGCGGGGATTTTGGGTTCTGTGCAATCTTTTCGCGAACCTGCGCGCAGATTGGGGTCGCAATGCCTTGCTGCTCGCCCAAACGGATGATCTCGCCTTGCAGACTGTCGATTTCCGTTGGGCGCCCTGCCATCAGGTCATAGGCCATAGAGGTGCGCGCCGAAGGGTCAATGATCAGCATCCGGGATGCGACCCGCGAAAACAAAGGCGTAGGCAGACGCAGGATATACGGTGTCATCCATGCGGGCAGCGGCGTCATTGACACAATCGGTTGTCCTGCGGATCGCAACACGGTCAGAGCCTCGGACATCTGATCTGCCATCAGTTGGCGCCAGTTGCGGTCCAGCAACTGCTGTTTCAACGTCAACCCGGACAGCGCATTCAGCGCGTTATTGAGATTGATCACCAGCTTGCCCCATTGGACGGCTTCGATCTGGTCACTCTCTGACACCGGTAGGTCGGGGCCAGTCAGCTTTGCTCCCAAATCGCCGAGGCCGGATTGGATAACGATTTCACCAGAAGTCGTGCGATGAAATCCGCCGGTATCTGTCGGTACGACGTTGAACGGCACCATACCGGCGCGGACATCGTGGTGCGGAAGCATCGTACGTAAGGTGCCTGCGTTTTCCAGTCCATTTTGCCAGGAGAGGATCACAGCGTCTGGAGCGTGTTTCCCGATATCCTTCGCCATCTCTTCCGTCGCGCCGGTCTTTACCGTGACAATGACTATTTCAGCATCACTCAGTTCCGCCGGATCTTCGGTCAGGGACAGGTTGGTCACATGACACCGCAGGCCTGAAAAATCTGTGACCATCAGCCCCTTATCCCGGATCGGGTCGAGGATTCGTGCCCGCCCCAACAGGGTGACATCGTGACCGGATCGGGCCAGCAAAGCCCCGCAGTAACATCCAATGCTGCCCGCCCCCGCGATTGCGATCCTCATGACGCCCCTCCCCTTCGGTCAAAGATTGCCGCGATCCGCCTGTCAGACAAGGCCAACTGACGCCAGGTCAGCGCGCGCGCCTCGGACGGGTGCGTTCAAGGTCTTCTGAAATCGGGATGAAGTCTTGATCGTCCCCCGGAGGCAGTTGAAAAGCCCCTTTGGCCCAGTCCGCCGTTTTCCATTCGCGGGTGGCTGCTTCTATCTTTTCCTTTGAGGACGACACGAAGTTCCACCAGATATAACGATCCTCGTTCAACGTCGCACCTCCAAGCAACATTAGCCGCGCACCCTGCGGCCCTGCCTGAACGGAAAGGCGATCCCTTGGCCGAAACACCATCATACGACCTTGGGTGAACTGATCGCCGGCGATCTCAACCGTTCCTTCCGTCACATAAACACCGCGGTCTTCTTGATCATCAGGCAAAGGAAAAGAGGCCCCGGGGGCAAGCTGCACGTCCAGATAGAAGGTTTCAGACAGTGTCGTGACCGGGCTGCTTTCACCATAAGCCGAGCCAAGGATGAGACGAGCGCTGACCCCAGCATCCTGAATATGGGGCAGCGCAGATTGTTTATGATGTTCGAAGTCCGGTGCAATATCTTCCTGGTCCTCCGGCAGCGCGATCCAGGTCTGAATGCCAAAAAGACTGTGTCTTTTGCTGCGCGTTTCCTTGCTGGTGCGTTCAGAATGGGTCACGCCACGTCCTGCAATCATCCAGTTGACCTCACCGGGATAGATCATCTGATGGGTGCCCAAGCTATCACGATGCTCAAATTCCCCTTTATACAGGTAGGTGACCGTGCCCAACCCGATATGAGGGTGTGGCCGAACGTCTATACCGCCTTCTGTGATGAATTCTGCAGGGCCGACCTGGTCAAAGAAAATGAACGGGCCAACAAGCTGTCGTTTGACCGAGGGTAGCGCGCGGCGCACCTCGAACCCACCCAGATCACGTGCACGAGGAATGATCAGTGCCTCTAAAGACGGGTTCTCAGTCAAACGATCGGGGTTGTGAGACGGGTTCCAGCTCATTCCAGTTTCTCCCTTTTTCGGCAGGTAACGGTTCGCCCCTGCAAGATGCAGGCCGCTGCACCTGAAAGAAACCTCAATAACTGCACAACTCCGGTGGATTTTTGTCCGTTATGACATATCATTAATGTTATTACATAACAATTCTGACAGGAATTCCACCTGAGAAAAGAACCATCCAGACAGCTCGCTACCCGATCACCTGTTTGACAGGGAATGCAGGGCATTTTTGCTGCCCTGCAAAGGAATGTTGCTTACGACTAAAGAAGGTGTCAGTCGCCGTGCTTCAGATAGACAAATTGCCAAACACAATCACGCCAGGCGTTTGGCATAAGACGCACGGTTCAGTTCGACCTCTTGCACCGTGATGCTGCCAACCTCGGGCATGGCAACAGTCAGAACATCCAAAACGGTAGCGTTCAATTCAGCTCGCGTAGCCTCATCCCGGCCCTGCATCAATAAAAGCGTCGCATGGACAAAGGTCTGCGGTTCGGTCCCGATCCGAAAATAGGTGACCGGGTTGGCCCGGATCTTAAGGGCCGATGCATCAAACTCAGCATGTTCAGAAAGCACCGCAAACAACTTCTCGCAGACCGCGTGGAAATCATGTTTCTCTTCAAGACCCTGAGAGAATTCGAGGACTATATGGGGCATTGTGCACTCCGGAAATCATGAGAGAGCACGCGGCTCTCTCTTGCCATTTTCATGTGTTCAGACGCCCAGACACCAACGCATAACGGCCTTCTGGGCGTGCAGTCGGTTTTCGGCCTCGTCAAAAATGACCGAGTTCGGCCCATCCATGACATCGGATGTCGCTTCTTCTTCGCGGTGCGCGGGAAGGCAATGCATGAACAGCGCATCGGGTTTGGCATGGGCCATCAATTCGGCGTTTACCTGATAAGGACGCAGCAGGTTATGGCGCCGTTCTTTCGCGGATTGAGAGTCGTGCATCGAAACCCAGGTATCGGCGACAACCAGATCGGCCCCATCTACAGCCTTGTAGGGGTCCCGTTCCACAACAATCTTGGACCCTTTTTGACGGGCAAAACCCATGAAATCCTCTTCGGGGTCGAATTGCGCCGGGCCCGTAAAAGTTAGATCAAACCCGAACTGGCCCGCCGCGTGAAGGAACGAGGCACACACATTGTTACCATCGCCAGTCCAAACGACTTTCTTCCCGGCGATCGGGCCACGGTGCTCTTCGAACGTCAGAACATCGGCCATGATTTGGCAAGGATGGGTGCGATCGGTCAGGCCGTTGATCACCGGCACGTCCGAGTATTCCGCCATTTCGGTTAGGATGGTTTCGTCAAAGGTCCGGATCATGATCATATCGACATAGCGCGACAGCACGCGGGCAGTGTCAGCGATGGTTTCGCCGTGGCCCAACTGCATGTCCTTGCCCGAAAGGACCATCGTCTGACCACCCATCTGGCGCACGCCCACATCAAAGGACACGCGCGTCCGGGTTGACGGTTTTTCAAAGATCAGGGCGACCATGCGGTCTTTGAGTGCCAATTCGTCATCCGGTGCCGCCTTTGGCTGCCCCAGACGCGCCTGCTTCATGGCAGCAGCCTGGTCGATCATGCCCCGCAAAGCGGCGGCATTGGTTTTGTGAATGTCGAGGAAGTGCTTCATGTCGTTTCGCTTTTCTAATCGGGTGGGCTCAGGCAGACGCCAGATTGCTTTCGACCTGCGCGGCCGTTTTCTCCAGACGAATAACCGCCTGTGCAATGTCGTCCTCTGTGAGGGTCAAAGGCGGCAATAGGCGGATCACATTGTCAGCGGCGGGAACGGTGATGAGGCCGTTATCATATCCCGCATTCACCACGTCCAAGTTGGTCGCCTTGCATTTCAGACCCAGCATGAGCCCTGCGCCGCGCACCTCTTCGAACACGTCCGGATGATTTGCAATCAATCCTTCGAGCTTCTGGCGCAACATGCCCGCCTTGCGATTGACCCCGTCCAGAAAGGCGGGGGTTGCAACCTGGTCGATCACCGCGCAGCCCACCGCGCAACCGAGAGGGTTGCCGCCATAGGTCGACCCGTGCGTACCTGCCGTCATGCCGCTGGCCGCGTCTTCGGTGGCCAGCACCGCACCCAGAGGGAACCCTCCACCGATGCCCTTGGCGACCATCATGATGTCAGGCGTGATGCCTGCCCATTCATGGGCAAAAAGTTTACCGGTACGCCCAACGCCGCATTGGACCTCGTCGAGGATCAGCAACAGGCCATTGTCGTCGCAGATTTGACGCAGCGCTTTGAGCTCGGCATCAGGGACGGGGCGAATACCGCCCTCGCCCTGAATGGGTTCGATCAAGATCGCCGCGGTCTTGTCCGAGATCGCATTGGTGACACCGTCAAGATCACCAAATGTCAGGTGTACAAAGCCGGGCAGCAGCGGGCCAAAGCCTTTGGTCATCTTCTCGGACCCCGCAGCGGCGATGCCTGCCGAGGACCGACCGTGAAACGAACCGTCAAAGGTGATGATGTCGACTCGATCGGGCTGATCTTTATCGTAGAAATATTTGCGTGCCATTTTCACAGCTAGCTCGCAGGCTTCCGTGCCTGAATTGGTAAAGAACACCGTGTCGGCAAAGGTATGTTCAACCAGCTTATCAGCCAGCGCCTGCTGCTGAGGGATGTTATAAAGGTTCGACACATGCCACAGCGCGTGGGCCTGTTCCGTCAGCGCGTTCACCAGCGCCGGATGCGCATGGCCCAGTGCATTCACCGCAATCCCCGCGCCCATATCCAGAAAACGTCGGCCATCCGCTTCGGTCAGCCAAGCGCCTTCGCCCTTCACAAAGGTCAGGGGCGCACGATTATAGGTCGGCAGAACGGACGGGATCATCGGATCATCCTTTTCGATATGTTGAGCCCCGTGAGTGATACACGAGAGCCATGTTCGTCAACTGATTTGGTGGGAGATGCGCCGATTTGGACGGCGCAAAAGGATCAAACGGGCCGGTTACGCGGCAAAGCGTCGGCGTCGAAGTCGCAGGATATCAGCGTGTTTGATCATGGGTGCCGTATAGCGGCGATGCTTTGTGATGAAAAGCGTTTTGTTTCTTTGGTCAGAAGGGCTGGTTTTCAGGCGTCGCTCCACCGGTCCAGCTTGCCCATGCCGCGCGTAAAAGCCCAGGCCAGAATACGGGGCATGCCCTTGTTCACCAGCGCATCCAGACAATGGGACTGAAATTCCTCGAACGAGGCATCGGGATGTCGAAACGCACCGTCCGCATAACAGAGTGAACAATACCGTGTGCTGCGGGTTCCGTCCGCTTCGCTGCCGCCCCCTTCGGTATCCTTGCTAAGAGGCATGCCGCAGCTTTGACATTTGAATCCCATCATCTTTCCCCTTGCAGGCTTTGACCACGAGCCATAAGATCAAAACCATAGAGTATAGTCAATGGTTTTACATATGCGTATCGGAGAACTGTCCCGCCGAAGCGGGCTGCCCCGCGACACATTGCGGTTTTACGAGCGGCACGGATTGATTGCCTCGCGCCCCGGGCCAGAAGCGACAAACAGCTATCGCGACTATCCGGATGACACGCTGATCACGCTGGAACAGATCGGCGATGCACAGGCGGCGGGGATCAGTATCGCGCAACTTGCAACCCTGCTGGGGCAACTTGGTGCGGCTGATCCCGAAACCTTTGACGGCGTAGCATTTCTTCAGGAACGGATCGAAGAGGTTGAGGCGCGGATCGAGCGCGCAAATCGTTTTCTGGACAGCTTGCGACAGGCCAAACAGGCTCTTGCTACACCGTCGGGACAGCCCTGACCGTTTTACCCCTTGCCTTTCGTCCACCCGTACAGCACCGCTTACGCATGTTCGTTCCCAAAGCGCATAACCCGCCCCTAGCGGCACTGTTGATTTTTGTCGCCAGTGCATTCCTTGCAGCAACTACCCTGCTGGCCAAAGCTTTGGGGACAGATACGCTAGGTGCTCCTTTGCATCCAATGCAGATCAGCCACGGGCGGTTTCTATTCGCCTTCCTGGTCATCGTTTCGGCAGTGGGCATCATGCGCCCTACCCTGCGGCGGCCCCATTGGGGGCTGCATATCGGTAGGACAAGCTTTGGCTGGCTGGGAATCACGCTGATGTTTGCATCGGTCGCGTTCATACCGATGGCGGATGCGACGGCAATTTCGTTCTTGAACCCGGTCTTTGCGATGGTTCTGGCCATTCCCTTGCTGAAAGAAGGCGTCGGCCCCTGGCGCTGGCTGGCGGCGGCGGTGGCCCTGATCGGGGCAATGGTTCTGCTGCGCCCGACCCCTGCGAGCTTCCAACCTGCGGCGTTACTGGCGCTGGCGGCGGCGGTCGTCATTGGGATGGAGCTGATCTTTATCAAAAAGCTGTCAGGGCGAGAGAGCCCGATCCAAATTCTATTGGTAAACAACGCGATGGGCCTGACCATCGCATCAGTCGCGGTGAGTTTCGTGTTTCAGATGCCCAACCCGGCGCAATGGGCGGCCCTTGCGGGAATCGGCGCATTGATGGCTTGCGCACAGGCCTGTTTCGTTAACGGCATGGCGCGGGCAGATGCGTCTTTCGTAGCGCCGATAAGCTATGCGACACTGCTGTTCGCTGCGCTATATGATTTTGCGATATTCGATGTGGTCCCCGACGCGGTCAGCCTGATTGGATCTGCCATCATCTTGGCCGGAGGGCTGATTCTTGTGTGGCGCGAGGCGCGGCACCGTCAGGCCTTGAGCCGATAGCCCGTTCGCAGCATCTGCCAGGTCAGTGCACCGACCACCAGTGTTGCAGCCGTGCAGATCAACATCCCAAGGTAGGGCGAGCTGTCCGAAACCCCAATCATACCATAGCGCAGCCCGTCGATCAGATAGAAAACCGGGTTGGCGTGGCTTAGCCGGTACAAAACCGGCGGCAAAGCTTCGACCGAGTAAAAGGTGCCAGAAAGAAACGCCAAAGGCGTGACGATGAAGTTGGTAATCGCAGCCATCTGGTCGAACTTATTGGCGAATATCCCGGCAAAAAGGCCCAGCGCGCCCATAAAGGCCCCTCCCAGCACTACAAAGATCATGGCGATCAGTGGGTTCTGCGGGACAATACCCAGCACCAGCGCCAGCGCGGTTGCAACGACAACAGCGATCAGAAAGCCACGGGCAATGCCGCCCGCAAGGTATCCCAGCAGAATCTCTAACGGCGAAAGCGGCGGCATAAGGGTATCGACGATGTTGCCCTGTACTTTCGAGATCACCATCGAGGACGAAGTATTGGCAAACGCATTCTGGATCACCGTCATCATCATGATGCCCGGCGCCAGAAAGGTCAAAAATGGCACGCCCATCACATCAGACCGGCTGGGCCCGATAGCGATGTTGAAGATCAGCAGAAACAGCCCCGCAGTCACCAGCGGTGCCAAAAGTGTCTGCGTCCACACCGCCATAAACCGCAAAGTTTCCCGCCGGGCCAGCGTATAGAGACCCATCCAGTTCACCGCACCAAAGCGGCGTGCCTCCTGATCCATGAGATTCTGCATGATCTGCCCTCTACCTGATTCGAAGACCGCTTGTAACTCGGACCGCAGTGTTTAAAATAGGGGGCTGAGACGAATTCCCAAGGCGGCCCGAATCCGGGGCCGCTTTCCGCTTTTGAAAGGCAAATGATGTCCTGGACTGACGAGCGTGTAGAGCTGCTTAAAAAGATGTGGGGCGAGGGCCAGTCGGCCAGCCAGATCGCCAAGGAACTGGGCGGTGTGACCCGCAATGCGGTTATCGGCAAAGTCCACCGGCTGGGCCTGTCGAATCGCGCAACCGGCGCGACCCCCGCCAAGGCTGAGCCAAAGGAAAAACCAGCGCCCGCGCCCAAGGCCGAGGCCAAGCCCAAACCCACGCCCAAGACGGAACCGGCACGTCCAGCCGCAGCGCCGGCAGCCGAGGCCAAGCCCGCTGTTCCGGCCCGCCGTCAGATCATCCCGGCCGGTCAACCGCTGCCGCCGCAACCTTCAGCGAACGAGATCAGCCCCGAGGCGCTGGCCAAGGTCAACGAGGTTGAGAAGAAAGCCAAAAAGCTGACGCTGATGGAACTGACCGAGAAGACCTGCAAATGGCCCGTCGGCGACCCCGCGACCGAGGATTTCTGGTTTTGCGGTCTGCCCGTTGAGGCAGGCAAACCTTATTGCGAAGCGCATGTGGGTGTGGCGTTCCAGCCTATGAGCTCACGTCGCGACCGGCGGCGGTAAGGCTTTGACGAAGGCAGGCACCTAGCAAAAGAGCGCGGTGCCCGCAGCAGGCCGGAATGTAGGTAATACACCTGTTTTGGCTCTGCGTCATCTAAGAGCGATCACACTGGAATCGAAGAAGAGTCGTAATCTGCCAAAAGCGGCCGCCGGTTCCGTGCATGCCGAGCGATCAATCGCTTTTGCCGCCCCCCTCTGGGATTTTGTAGTTGGTCTTTTGCATCGGGGTTTCGACAAGACCGGGGAACAGCGTAACAAGCTCTTCCATGGCTGCTGCCGGTAGAGATTTCAGTGCTTCATCGCCAAGCAAAAGGCTCTCGGTCGGGGCGCCATCTGCATAAATTACCTCATGTTCAGAAAACACCAGGTGGAAATAAGTAACTTCTGTAATTCTGTCGTCGACGTATATCCCCGGAAGCTCGACCAACTTTATAGCTGAGACCAGAACCTCGGGGCACTCAAACATGCGCTTAACGATCGCCGAGGATATCAGCATCCGGTGCTGACGGGACACGAGCAGGTCGCGTCTGGGCAGGCCCTGCCCTAGCGCGCCAGCGCAAATGCGTACTGGGTAAAGCTTGGGATTGCGGCGCAAATCCCGTACACTGACATGTCGCCGAATGATTTGTGACAAAGGCTGCGTGCAACCATGATCCGTCAAGACACGATCACCTTGCTTCAAACTCTCGATCAGGACAGGGCCCTGATCGGTCGCAATCAACGTTCCTGCCGTAAGGCACGGTATGGTGCCCGGTGTCGGAGTGGTGTTCACCGAATAGGTTCCACCATCGTCGGTGGAAATAAGTGAATCTCCCGCCCCGGCCTCGCCGATAACCGTCGAGCTCATCCCATTGGCGGGGCCAGCTGTCGCCGTTATCGGGCCGGGGCTGGGGGGATCGCTGAAAGAGCTGAACTGATAAACCGTTGACCCGTCGGATAAAGAGATACCATTCGTTTTACCGAGCCCGGTAAAGGTGGCGGAACTGGCTGAATCAATTACATAGACGTCCCGGCCTGCGACTGTCGTCGGGGTGATCCCATCAAGCGTGTTAGTGCTGCGGATAGACCCGTCAGAGTTGTAGATCGTGACAACAAGCCCAGAAACATCTGCACCCGCGTCAACAGCGACCTCGATAAAGTCCTGTGGTGGGCCTCCAAGGTACTTGAGTTCGGAAAAATATGGGTCTGCCATATGTCAATTCGCCTTTGTGTTCGGCGTGAGTATGATGATCCGATACTTGTTTCAATATATGAGTACTAGGGTCTCACTAACCAGTAAATGTTCCCAGTGATTTTTGTTCGCAGCTGGAACCGAATTACTGCGCTGGATGCGATGGCAAATCCAACATCGGCACCCAACCGGGCAGTTCGTTTGGCGAAACCGAGACATGCAGCCGCTCGGATCGGTCCCGGCCTACTTTGCGGTGCTTGCGCAGTAGGAAAATCTTACCCCAACCGCGCCATGTGCCGACCGAACGCGCATGAGGGTCGATCACAAAGCGGTCTCTCCATCCCTCCGGCAATGGCAGGCCGTGCAGCTCTGCCTTGTCCAGCATCCAAACCAGCGAGATGTTGCTAAGGGGGCGGGCTTCTTCAAACCCGTTCAACTGGCCACCCACATCGCCATGGGTGCCTCGGAACCAGACTTGCTCGATATGGCCTTTAAAATCGGGGGTACATTTCCACAGGACCGGCTCGAATACCTCGCGCGTTTCATCCAGCGCCATCGCGTGGTAGCCGTGGCGCGTAGCAGGACCAAGCTGATGGTTGTGGAAGGCGTGGCGATCCTCGGCCCAACGCCAAAGCAGCGGTAGACGCAAGCCCAGCGCTTTTACTGTATCCCACACGCCGATCATTTCGATTGCAACATCTTCATGGCAGAACTGCCGGCGAAACGCAGCGGCAGCGCTACCATTGGCATTGCATTCATAGTGGCGGTAGGCCTGTTTGATATTCCTAACGGTCGCGTGCTCGGCCTTGAGCAGGCCAATCATGTCGATAACACCCGCAAGGCTGCGCACACCGTAGGCCCCACGTGAGTAGCCGATGAAATAGATACGGTCGCCGGGCTTATACCGCGAGGCCAGATATCCATAGGCCCGGCGTATCTGGCGATTGATCCCCCGCCCCATCATCACATCCAACGAGGACTTCCAGCTTTCCCATTGCACACCGGCCTCATAGAAGACGGATACCTTGCTTCCCATCTCGCAGCACAGCCGCAGCGCCTGCCCCGCATGAGTTTCATATCCGGGCTCAAGCGTCGACATGGTGCCGTCTAGAATGATGACATGGCTGACAGGTTCACGATGGCGCGTTTCGGCCGAATGCTCGGATCGCAGCGGCCGTCCAAGCCACCCCAGTACCTTTCTACTCAGCCGCGACAGTTGCATCGTTCAGCAGTTCCCATACTTTGTGCGGCGTAAAAGGCATATCGGCCTGCCGCACCCCGTGATCCCAGAGCGCATCCTGAACCGCATTTGCCACTGCAGCCAGCGCGCCCACGGTGCCGGCCTCTCCGCATCCTTTCATTCCCAACGGGTTAGAGGTTGACGGTACCGGCGCCGAGGTAAACTTAATCATGGGTATCTCGGTTGCGCGGGGCAAGGCGTAATCCATCAACGATGCCGTGAGCAGTTGCCCCTGCGCATCATGGACAACATGTTCGGACAGCGCCTGACCTATGCCTTGTGCGACACCACCATGAACTTGCCCCTCGGCCAGCATCGGATTGATAAGATTACCGAAATCATCGACCACAGTATAGCGGTCTACCCATGTTTCGCCGGTACAAGGGTCAATCACGATTTCGGCAACATGTGCCCCGTTGGGATAGCTACGGTCGTCCAGCGTGATGCTTGCCTGATGCTGCAACAAATCAACGCGCCCGTCGGCACGGGCCATATCCGCGGCCTCGGTCAAAGTGGGCGTCAGGTTTGATCCCGGCGCGCGGAAGGTTTCAAAATCAAAGCGCACGTCGCTTTCCTCCACCCCCATCTTATCTGCGAGATAGGGCGTGAATGCGGCAACCATGACGTCGATCGTGGCAAGCGTCGCTGTACTTTGCACCGTAACTGATCGCGATCCCCCGGTTCCCCCACCATTCGGAAGCTGGTCGCTGTCACCTTGAACTACGATGATACAATCCAGGGGAACCCCGGTTTGGTCAGACAGGAACTGAGCATAGACCGTTTCGTGCCCCTGCCCGTTGGATTGGGTTCCGACAAAAAGTTTCAAGGTGCCATCCTCAACGAACTCGATCTTTGCGTTCTCGGAAGGGTCGCCCAAAATACTTTCGATATAGTAACAAATCCCCTGCCCCCGGAACAAACCGCGTTCAGCATCGGCGATCTTGCGGGCGGCAAATCCGCTGGACTGTATTTGGCTTTGGGACAGAACCATGTCGAAATCGCCGACATCATACGTTTCGCCGGTCGCGGTCTTGTAAGGAAATGCCTCAGGCCGGATGAAATTCTTGCGCCTCAACTCCCAGGGATCTACGCCCAGTTCTCGAGCGGCGCGGTCGATAGCGCGTTCAAGGACATATATGGCCTCGGGTCGCCCTGCGCCGCGATAGGCGTCAACCTGCGTTGTATTGGTAAAGAACCCCTCGACCCGCAGATAGGTGGTTTGTACATCATAGGCGCCCATCAACACTTTGCTGAAAAGATTGGTTTGTATCGCCTGGCCGAAATGGCTGTTATAGGCCCCGAGATTTACCTTGCTGTGCACCCGATAGGCGGTGATCCGGTGATCGCTGTCAAATGCCAGCTCGGCCAGCGAAGACAGGTCGCGGCCATGGTGATCGGACAACATTGCCTCGGAACGGTCAGACATCCAGTGAACAGGCTGGCTCAACTTCATCGCAGCTACGGCCACACAGAAATATTCGGGATAGGGCATGACCTTCATGCCGAACCCGCCACCGACATCCGGGGTCGTGACGCGGATATCTTCGGGGTTGAGTCGCAACTTTTGCGCCAGCTGACCACGCATGGCCCAAACCCCCTGCCCGCCATAGGAAAAGTGCAACCGCCCATCAACCCAATGCGCCTGACAGCCCCGCGGTTCAATCGACGTGATGATCACTCGATTGTCTTCCACATTCAGTGCAACGGTATGAGCCGCCTGCTGAAACGCAGCAATAGTTGCCGCCTCATCGCCCAGCGCCCAGTCAAATGCCCGATTATCCGGAGTTTCCGCGTGCAGCGTTTCTCCGCCCGCACACACGTCCAGTTTTACGGGCAAGTCTGAGGTTTCGACCCAGATCAGCTCGGCCGCATCGCGGGCCTGTAAGGCGGTGTCGGCAATGACTACAGCGACGGGTTCTCCGACAAACCGTATGCGATCCGCGGCCAGCATATGCCGGTCCGGCGCAGCGGCTTTCGAACCGTCTCGGTTATTCAGGATGGCCGCATTCATACACGTGTCGATCCCGGCGGCCTTCAGGTCGTCCAGCGTCATGATCAGCCGCACCCCTTCGGCCGCGCGCGCGTCATCCAGATCCAGCGCCCCAATCACCCCATGCGCCACCTGAGATCGCACGAATACCGCATGCAAAGCCCCGTGCGGCAGGACATCGTCCATAAAATGCCCCTGCCCGGTCAGAAACCGCTGGTCCTCGGTCCGTTTGACGGGCTGGCTTTTGCCAAACTTTTCCACCGCGCACTCCTGTCTGTGCCTCTAGGCGACATTAGGCTGCGATGCATCATTGTCCATAGCCCCGGCGCTTGGCCCTTTCCCTTTTGCTATCCTTTCGATATTGCAAGCGCTAACCCGAATTTGTTGACGCAGGACGCATCCAATGGCGATGGAAAAGACATTCAACGCGGCCGAGGCCGAGGCCCGCATTTACGAGGCCTGGGAACAGGCCGGAGCCTTCAAGGCGGGCGCGAACAGATCGCGCGATGAAAGCTTTACCATCATGATCCCGCCGCCCAACGTGACGGGGGCGCTGCATGTGGGACACGCGTTCAATAACACGCTGCAGGATATCCTGACCCGCTGGCACCGGATGCGCGGCTTCGACACGCTTTGGCAACCCGGTCAGGACCACGCAGGCATCGCCACGCAGATGCAGGTTGAAAAGATGCTGGCGGCGCAGGGCAACGAAGGGCGGCGTGAACTCGGGCGCGAGAAGTTCCTCGAGAAAGTCTGGGAATGGAAGGGTGAATACGGCGGCACGATCATTGAACAGCTCAAGCGTCTTGGCGCCAGCTGCGATTGGTCGCGCAACGCCTTTACCATGGCAGGTGCACCGGGTGACCCGCGCACAGGGCATGAGAATTCTGCAAATTTCCACGATGCCGTCATCAAGGTCTTCGTAGAAATGTACGAAAAGGGCCTGATCTATCGCGGCAAGCGTCTGGTCAACTGGGACCCGCATTTTGAGACCGCAATCTCGGATCTTGAGGTCGAGAATATCGAAGTCGCGGGCCATATGTGGCACTTCAAGTACCCGCTGGCGGGTGGTGAGACCTATACGTATGTCGAAAAGGATGAGGACGGGAATATCGTGCTTGAGGAACAGCGCGACTATATCTCAATCGCCACGACAAGGCCTGAAACCATGCTGGGCGATGGCGCGGTTGCGGTTCATCCGTCAGATGAGCGCTACGCGCCAATCATCGGCAAACTCTGTGAAATTCCCGTTGGACCGAAAGAGCATCGTCGCCAGATTCCGATCATTACTGATGACTATCCCGATCCCGATTTCGGCTCGGGCGCGGTGAAGATCACCGGCGCGCATGATTTCAACGACAACATGGTCGCCAAGCGTGGCGGTATTCCGATGTACCGTCTGATGGACACGCGTGGCGCAATGCGAGCCGATGGCGCGCCCTATGCCGAAGAGGCCGGCAAGGCGCAGGAATACGCGCGCGGCAAGGAGTTCACCGAGAATGAGATCGACGCAATCAACCTGATCCCCGATCACCTGCGGGGACTGGACCGGTTCGAAGCGCGCGCTAAGGTGGTCGAAGAGATCACCGCCGACGGCCTGGCCGTAATGACCCGCGCCGACAATCCGGTTCTGGGCACAAAGCTGGGTGAGGACGACGACCCGGCTGCACTCGTCCCGCTGGTCGAGAGCAAACCGATCATGCAGCCCTTTGGCGACCGCTCGAAAGTTGTGATCGAGCCGATGTTCACCGACCAGTGGTTCGTGGATGCCGAAAAAGTCGTCGGCCCCGCGCTGGACGCGGTCAAGGACGGTACGGTCAAGATCATCCCGGAATCGGGCGAGAAGACCTATTACCACTGGCTGGAAAACATCGAGCCCTGGTGCATCTCGCGCCAGTTGTGGTGGGGGCATCAGATTCCGGTTTGGTATGGCCTCGACCTGTCGGCCGAAAACTTCAAGGATGACGAGAACGACGGCAACCTTGATCTGGTCGAATTGGGTCGTTTGCTGAACGAAGGTGGTATGTTGCACCGTGGCAATGTCATGGAATGCGCGTCGAGTCTGGAAGCAGTGACTGAAAAATTCCTGGACGATAATGCAAACATTCCCAGTCCGCTAAGCCACGCAACTGTAATCGAAGTTGCCGATAAGCAAGAAGCGATCCATCAATTCGCCGAAAGCCTTGCTCAGTATGCAGTTGAACAAGACCCGACGAAGCTGGTTTATCCGGTTTGGCGTGACCCCGACGTTCTCGACACTTGGTTCTCCTCCGGCCTCTGGCCCATCGGCACGCTGGGCTGGCCCGAGCAGACCGAGGAGCTGGAACGCTACTTCCCCACGGACGTTCTGATCACTGGCTTTGACATCCTGTTCTTCTGGGTCGCCCGGATGATGATGATGCAACTGGCGGTGGTCGATCAGATCCCGTTCCACACCGTCTACCTGCACCAGCTCGTCCGCGACGAGAAGGGCAAGAAGATGTCCAAGACCACCGGTAACGTCATCGACCCGCTGGAGATCGTGGACGAATTCGGCGCCGACGCGCTGCGCTTTACCAATGCCTCGATGGCGGCGATTGGCGGCGTGTTGAAACTGTCTCGCGAACGCATCACCGGCTATCGCAACTTTGGTACAAAACTTTGGAACGCTGTTCGCTTTGCCGAGATGAACGAGGTCTTCACCGACGCCGTACCGCAACCAGACGTCGCCGATCTGAAACCCAAGGCCGCCGTAAACCGTTGGATCATAGGCGAAACTGCCCGCGTGCGGGAAGAGGTCGACGCGGCGTTGGAATGCTATCGCTTCAACGATGCGGCGAACGGGCTTTACGCCTTTGTCTGGGGCAAGGTCTGCGACTGGTATGTGGAACTGTCCAAACCCCTGCTGCAGGGTGACGACGCCGAGGCACAGGCCGAGACCCGCGCCACCATGCGCTGGGTTCTGGACCAGTGCATGGTCTTGCTGCACCCAATCATGCCCTTCGTTACCGAGGAACTGTGGGGCCTGACAGGCACGCGCGCCAAGATGGTCGTGCACGCCGACTGGCCGACTTACGGCACCGAACTGGTCGACCCAGAGGCGGATCGCGAAATGAACTGGGTGATCTCGGTGATCGAGAACACCCGCTCGGCGCGTTCGCAGATGCGGGTGCCAGCGGGTCTGTATGTGCCGATGCTGGTGACAGAGATTGACGCGCATGGCCAAGCTGCATGGGACCGTAACGAGGCGCTGATCAAGCGGCTGGCGCGGATCGACAGCCTGACCAAAGTGGACGCATTTCCCAAGGGGACGATCTCGATTGCCGCGCCGGGTGCGACGTTCGGTTTGCCGCTGGCGGATATCATCGATATCGGCGCCGAAAAGGAACGACTTGAGAAGGCCAAGGGCAAACTTGCCAAGGAATTGGGTGGTTTGCGCGGTCGTCTGAACAATCCGAAATTTGTGGCCTCGGCCCCGGAAGAGGTTGTCGCCGAAGCCAAAGCCAACCTCGCCGCCCGTGAAGAGGAAGAGGTGAAACTGAACGAAGCGCTAGCCCGTCTGGCAGAAATCGCCTGATCTTCGTCTACTCCAAACCGTTCAAGATACCAGACCCCGCCACGCCCGCGTTGGCGGGGTTTTCGTTCCCCGGCCCAGATTTCGCCCTGTTCACCTCCGCTTACGATTGCTAGCAAGTGCGGGTTGATAACGCTGAGGGCAGGATGACACGCGCATTTCCACCAATGCAGACCATCTCAACCGGATTGGTTGTGGCCATCGTCGGCTTTTTCAGCTCATTCCCCATCGTACTGCAGGGGCTGGATGCGATGGGTGCGTCACCGGAGGAGGCCGCATCGGGCCTGATGACCGCCGCCATCGCCATGGGGCTGGCCGCCATCGTGCTGAGCTTGCGCTACAAGTTGCCGATCAGTGTCGCCTGGTCCACGCCGGGTGTCGCGCTGTTGGCTGTATCCGCCACACCTGTCGAGGGATTCTCAGGAGCTATCGGTGCGTTCCTGTGCGCTGGCGCTTTGACGGTTGTGGCTGGGTTGTGGAAGCCGCTGGGAAGGTTGGCAGCTGCAATCCCGACCACGTTAGCGCAGGCAATGCTTGCCGGGGTTCTGATGCCGCTATGTATCCTCCCGTTCAAAGCGGCCGTCGAGATTCCGTGGCAGGCGCTACCCGTAATCCTGACATGGTTCATCGCGGGGCGGTTCAACCGGCTGTTTGCGGTTCCCGCGGCAGTGATCGCAGCAGCCGTTGTTGTCATCCTGAACGCCGGGGATACAACGATCATGCCCGAGCGTCTGGTTGCGGCACCGATCTGGGCCATGCCTACATTCTCGCTGGCCTCGGCCATAGGGATCGGAATGCCGCTGTTCATCGTCACCATGGCGACACAGAACATCCCCGGCATCGCGGTGATGCGCAGCTTTGGCTTTTCGCCCGTGCCGGGCAAACTGTTCTCGGCCGTCGGAGGGGCCAGCCTGTTGTCCGCCCCGTTCGGAGCCCCCGCCACCTGCCTTGCCGCCATCACCGCCGCGATGTGCTCAAATCAGGACAGTCATCCCGATCCTGCGCTGCGCTATTGGTCGGCCATCATGGGTGGCGTATTCTATTGCCTGTTTGGTATTTTTGCCGTGGCCATCACCGGATTTGCCGCCCATGCCGATCCGTTGCTGATGGGGACGCTGGCCGGGGTCGCACTGATCGGTGTGCTGGCAAATGCGATCCACGCTGCGCTGGAGGTTGTAGCCGAGCGTGAGGCGGCGATCCTGACTTTTGCTATCACTGCGTCCGGTATCACAGTCTTCGGACTCGGGGCCGCGGTCTGGGGTTTGCTGGCTGGTGGCATTGCCTATCTGGTGACTAACCGGCTGCGATAGCCGCTTTGCCCTGAGGCCACAGCCAAAGCAAAACCAGCTTAAATTTGGATCATTGGGAACTCTGGTGGAACGCCGGATCAAGAAAGCACAGACCAAAGTCCAACCCAGAGAATTCGTTTCATGTAACGCTGGAAAAGATGCGCAAAGCCTACACCCCACTGCCTGACGCGCAGGTCCGCGATGCGCATCGGGATTCATGTGGTGACTACTTGAACTTGGGCTTACGGCCCTGCATCTGCGCCATGACAACCTCCATCTGATCGGGTTTGCCGATCAGCTCAACCTGTTCGGCAGATTCGGCCAGCAGAACGTCGGCTCGCGAACGGGTTTCGGCCACGTCGATCAGGCGCTTGGCGGCACGGATGGCTGAAGGGCTTTGGCCTGCGATGTCTTCAGCCAGAGCCAGCGCCTCGGTCAGAGGATCGTCCGAGAGTTTCGTGACCAGCCCCCAATCAGCCGCCTGCGGCGCGCCTATTGGACGTGCAGTATACGTTAGCAAGCGCAGCACGTCCGAGCGGACAAGCTCGGGCAGCAGAACCATGCCGCCCATGTCGGGAATGATACCCCATTTCATCTCCATCACCGCCAATTTCGCCTCGGGGTGGGCAATGCGGATATCCGCGCCCAGTGCGATTTGCAGACCGCCACCATAGGCCACACCCTGAATGGCACAGATGACTGGAACGGGGACACGGCGCCAGATCAAGGCAAGCTCCTGCATTTCGTTGGCGTCGTCATGGCTGCGGTTCATCAGCCATTCGGTTGGGTCCTTGTGGGCCATGCTGGCGAAGCTGGCCATGTCGAGACCGGCGCAGAAGCTTTTACCCTCACCCGACAGCACCACGGCGCGGGCGTCGGAGACCGCCACCTCTTGCCCGGCGGACAGGATCGCCTTGATCATGGCTTCGTCCAGCGCGTTCATCTTGTCGCCACGGGTTAGCGTGACATGGGCGATATGGTCTTTGTATTCGATGGAAACGCGAGACATTGGTCCCTCCGGAAATCAGTGTTGCGTCGACCATGCCAGCAAGATGAGGACAGTGCCACCACGACGTCAGGGCAAATCAGCGACGGGCATCCGGCCATACCACGGCGAATCCAGCGTCATGACATAGAACAGGTCACCAACGACCTGACCCGCCGTGGTGATGCCCAGCCGCCCGCCGGGGTCCTGCAAGGTTTGCAGGATTGTGCCATCCCCGTCGAATTGGACGATCATGCCGCGATGAATCGGCGCCGGTCGCACCAAGGGACCCAGCCGCCAGATCACCTTGCGCAAAAAGGGATAGGGCATCAAAGCTTCACTCGGCACCCGTGGGCTGGCGAAGGCCATCCAATAAGTGCCGTCGCCCTGCGCCGTGAGGTTATCGGGGTATCCCGGCAGGTTTTCCATCAACACCTCGCGCTGCCCAGCACTCGGCCCAGTTAGCCAGAGCTTGTGCACCCGCGCACGACCAGTTTCGGCGATCAGCAGAAAATCCGTCTGCGGGGAAAGCGCTACACCATTGGTATAGACAAAGCCCTCGGCCACCTTTTTTGTTGTGCCATCAGGGGAATAGCGGGCCACGTATCCCGTATCCGACTGCTCCCAGATGGTCAGGACCGAGGTGGCTTTGGTACCGCCCATGGTTTCGGGATCGAACCGATCAGACGAGTTCGAGAAATAGACCGTACCGTCCGGAGCCACGTCCAACTGATTGGCATAGACCACCGGAGACCCGCCAATCTCGGACACAAGGGATACCAGCGTGCCGGGCCCGGTCCAGCGCATCAGTCCCCGGTAGCTATCTGCGATATATAGCGCGCCGTCCGGCCCAGCTTGCAGACCCAAAGGGCGCCCACCCAGGTCGTCGATCTTGACCGGGCTGTCGCCGTCGATCCGATAAAGCGCGCCGGACATGGATGTCGTGTAGATCGTGCCATCCGGCATGATCGCGATGTCTTCCGGGCCTTCCTCCCCATCCGGCAAAGAGACTAGTTCGAGGCTGTCCAAAGCGTTGTTCTCGGCAAACACGCCGGTAAAGCCCGGAGCTTCGGGCGGCTCCCAGGCCACTGGGTCCACGCCAACAGGCCAAAATATCAAATAGGCAAGCCCCACTAAAGCCAAACCAATCGCGATGCGCATGGACACTCCTTTGTTTTTGTTGATGCCAGACTGTGGGCACTGTGCAGGCAAAGCAAGGTTGCCTGTCGGATGACCTTGCGTTTATCTGTCTGCATGACCAATCCACGCTATACCCCGCTTGCCCAATCTCTTCCTGCTTCTGTGCCTTTTGTCGGCCCTGAAACACAGGAACGACAGCGCGGTGCACCATTTGTGGCCCGTCTGGGTGCGAATGAGAATGTCTTTGGCCCTTCGCCGCGCGCTATCGAGGCCATGCGGCAGGCAACTGGCGATATCTGGATGTATGGCGATCCGGAAAACCACAACCTGCGCCACGCCCTGGCTGAGTACCACTCCGTCTCACCCGAAAATATCGTGGTTGGCGAAGGCATTGATGGGTTGCTGGGCTATCTGGTGCGCTTGCTGGTTGGGCAAGGAGATACGGTTGTGACCTCGGACGGGGCCTACCCGACCTTCAACTATCACGTCGCCGGGTTTGGCGGGGTGATACACACGGTTCCCTATCGCGACGATCACGAAGACCCTCAAGCACTCTTTACCAAGGCCGCTGAGGTCGAGGCTAAGCTGGTCTATCTGGCTAATCCTGACAACCCTATGGGCAGCTGGCATTCGGGCACTGATATCGTGGCTGTATTGGATGCGCTGCCCGATGGCTGTCTGCTGGTTCTGGACGAGGCATATGTGGAATGCGCCCCCGACGGGACTGCAGCGCCGGTTGCCGCAGATGACCCGCGTGTGATCCGGATGCGCACGTTTTCCAAAGTGTACGGAATGGCCGGCGCGCGTGTCGGCTATGCCATTGGGGCGCCAGGCCTGATCTCGGCGTTCAACAAGGTGCGCAACCATTTCGGTATGAACAAGGCTGCACAAGCAGGCGCGTTGGCTGCGCTGCAGGATGAGGTTTGGCTGTTACAAATCCGTGCCCGCATCTCAGATGCGCGCGAGCGGATCAACGCGATTGCGTTGGAGAACGGGCTGCACCCTTTACCCTCAGCCACCAATTTCGTGGCCATCGATTGCGGTCAGGATGGGGTGTTTGCCAAGGCTGTTCTGGAGTCGCTGGTGGCGCAGGGGGTTTTCGTTCGGATGCCCTTTGCCGCGCCTCAGAACAGGTGCATTCGAGTGAGCTGCGGCGATGCCTCCAATCTAGGGGCTTTTGCCGCCTCTTTGCCAAAAGCGCTTGCTGACGCCCGGGCGCTGAACGTCTGAAGCTCTCGCTTATGGCCATCGGGACGGGGGGGCTGTCTGCCCCCATCGCGCCGTTTGCGCGATTCCCCCCGAAAGTATTTTGAGTCAGATGAAGATACAGATTAGCACTGAGATCGGGAGCTGATCTCAGGTCACAAGCGCGGTGGCGGCGGCTTCTAACGCACCCGTGCCGCGCGGAATATCAAGGGCGGCCATGGCAGTTTCCACGCCGCCAAGCATCGCCATGACCATCTGTGCATTGATGTGACCCATATGGCCCAGGCGAAAACAGGCGTCCCAATCTTCCATCCCGAGGCCTATTCCCAAAGTCAGGCCCAGCGATTGTTCGGTATAGGACCGCAATGGGGTTCCGAGCCCTCCACTCAGGCGCAGCGCGGTGACCGCATGACTTCGGTCGGCGCGGTCGGCTACATTCAACGACAGCGCACCGCCCTGTGCCCAGATTTCGCAGGCGGTCCAGATTGCCTGAGCGAGGCGTTGATGGCGCGCCCAGACATTTTCGATCCCTTCCGCGTGGATCAGGTCGAGCGCGGCCCGCAGCCCATAGAGATGATGGGTCGGTGCGGTACCATCGAAGTATTGGTAGAATAGCTCGGGATTGGCTCGTGGCTGCCAGTCCCAATACCGGGAAACACGCGGCATTGCGGCCCGTTTTGCCTGCGCCTTGTCGTTGAAAAATACAAACCCCACGCCCGGTGGGGTCATCAGCCCTTTTTGACAGGCGGTAACAGTCACATCGATACCCCAGGCATCCATCTCGAATTGCTCACATCCCAGCGAGGCGATGCAGTCCGCCATCACCAGCGCCGGGTGATCCAAATCATCCAGCAACGCGCGCAGCGCCGGGAGGTTGTTGCGAATTGAGCTCGAGGTATCCACGTGAACTGCAAGTATAGCCTTGATATCATGCGATGAATCAGCACGTAGCACCTCGGCAATGTGATCGAAATCCCAGACCGAGCTGGTTCCGAAATCAATCACATCCACCTTGGCGCCGATCCCTTCGGCCATTTCGGCCCATCCATGGGTAAACCGCCCCGATGCGGGGGCAAGCACTGTCTCACCTGGCGCGATGGTGTTCGACAGTGCCGCCTCCCACGTGCCATGGCCGTTGGCAATGTAGATGGCCACGTTATGGGCCGTGCGGGCAACGCGACGCAGATCGCGGATCAGATCGGGCATCATCTCGATCAATTCGCCGTCGTAGATATTAGGTGACGGTCGGTGCATCGCCTGCAGCACAGCGTCAGGCATGACCGAGGGGCCTGGAATAGCCAGATACTCGCGCCCACGCGCGAGGGAGATTGGATGTGTCATGGGATCAACCTGTTTGAATTGGCCCTACCCTAACGTGGCCAATTTCGGCGTCAATCCATCAGCTTGGCGGCATCCCGGGCAAGCGTTTCGATCCCGGACCAGTTGCCTTCTGCGACCATCTGTTTGGGTGCTACCCAGCTGCCGCCCGCACAGATCACGTTGGACAAAGACAGGTAATCTCGGGCATTTGAAGGCGATACACCGCCCGTTGGGCAGAAGGTGATTTGCGGCAAGGGCGCGCCGATAGCCTTGAGCGCAGGCGCCCCGCCCGAGGCTTCGGCCGGGAAGAATTTCAGCATGTCATAGCCTTTTTCCAGCAGGGCCATCGCCTCGCTGGCGGTTGCGGCGCCGGGCAGCAGGGGCAGGTCTTGGGCTTCGCATGCGGCAATCAAGGCGTCAGTGGCACCGGGCGAGACGCCAAACTGCGCGCCAGCCTCTTTCGCGGCGCGCACGTCATCAGGCGTGATCAATGTACCCGCCCCGACGACGCCACCGGGAACCTGCGCTATCGCCCGGATCGCATCGAGCGCTGCCGGTGTGCGCAAGGTGACTTCGAGCGCAGGAAGACCGCCCGCGACCAGAGCTTCGGCCAAAGGTCGTGCGCTGGCGGCGTCGTCAATTACAAGAACCGGGACAATCGGGGCAAGGGCACAGATTTCACGGGTGCGTTGTGTTTTGGACATAGGTCTTACACTCCGAAGATGCTGGCGCCGGTATCCGCGGTGCCGACAGCGTTGCGAAACGCGCCGAACAGATCGCGCCCGACACCATGTTGGTTGGCAGAAAGGTCAGCCGTGGCCGGAGTGCGATCTAGCACACTTGGGGTGAGGATTTCGAGCGCGCCGTTTATGGCATCCACGCGCAGAATGTCGCCATCCTGCAAATAGGCGATCGCACCGCCATCCAGAGCCTCGGGGCAAATATGAATGGCAGCGGGAACCTTGCCGGAGGCGCCGGACATACGGCCATCGGTCACCAGCGCCACCTTTTGCCCCCGGCCCTGAAGGATCGACAGCATCGGCGTCAATGAATGCAATTCGGGCATGCCATTCGCTTTGGGTCCCTGAAAGCGCACAACGACGATGACGTCATCCGTGAACTCTCCGGCTTTGAACGCCGCCTTGACCGCATCCTGAGTTTGGAACACCCGCACCGGGGCCTCGACCACTTGATGCTCGGGGGCAACCGCCGAAACCTTCATCACTCCGGTACCCAGATTGCCGCTGAGCCGCGAGAGACCTCCTGTAGGTTGGAACGGGTCTTTGGCGGGGCGCAATATCTTGTCATTCAGGCTTTGGCCTGCGCCGTCCTCCCAGGTCAGGTCGCCGTCTTTCAGCTTGGGTTCTTTGGTATAATTGTGCAGCCCCTGCCCCGCGACGGTCAGCGTGTCGGGGTGCAGCAACCCGTCTTCGAGCAGCGTGCCAATGCAATAGCCCAGCCCGCCCGCGGCGTGGAAATGGTTCACATCGGCCAGTCCGTTGGGATAGACTCGCGCGACCAGAGGCACCACGGCGGAGATTTCGGAAAAATCCTGCCAATCCAGCACGATACCGCCCGCGCGCGCCATCGCGATCAGGTGGATCAGCAGGTTTGTCGACCCGCCAGTGGCCATCAGACCAACGATGCCGTTCACAAAGGCACGTTCGTCAAGTATCTGGCAGACCGGCGCATAGTTGTTGCCCAGCGCACTGAGCGACAGAGCACGGCGCGCACCTTCTTCTGTCAGCGCATCGCGCAGCGGTGTGTTTGGATTGACAAAGCTGGATCCCGGAAGGTGCAGGCCCATGAACTCCATCAGCATCTGGTTGGTATTGGCGGTGCCATAAAAGGTGCAGGTGCCGGGGCCATGATAGGCGGCCATCTCGGCGGCCATGAGCTCGGCGCGGTTGATCTCTCCGGCGGCGAATTTCTGGCGGATCTTGGCCTTTTCGTCATTTGGCAAACCGCTGGTCATCGGGCCTGCGGGCAGAAATACAGCTGGCAGATGGCCGAACGCCTGCGCGCCGATCACAAGGCCGGGCACGATCTTGTCGCAGACCCCCAGAAACACGGCGGCGTCATAAGTGTTGTGGCTCAGCGCCACGCCTGTAGCCAATGCGATCACATCGCGCGAGAACAGCGACAGTTCCATCCCCGCCTCGCCCTGCGTGACGCCGTCACACATTGCCGGTACGCCACCTGCCACTTGCGCGGTTCCACCTGCGGTGCGGATCGCATCGCGGATCAGGCCGGGATAGCGCTCGAACGGCTGATGGGCTGACAGCATGTCGTTATAGGCGGTGACGATGCCCAGATTGCCCGCCGTACCAGTGGCCATCGATTGTTGGTCATCGCCTGCGCCGGCATAGGCGTGGGCCTGACCGCTGCAGGACAGATGCGCCCGCGCCGGGCCTTTGGACCGGGCCTGTTCCATCCGCTCAAGATGCGGGCCGCGCAAATCGGCGCTGCGCGCTATAATCCGTTGCGTGACGTCGGTGATAACTGAATTAACCATGTCTAACCTCCGATCTGACGCCAGCGGCGCCCGTCGCGATGCATCAGCATCAGAGCTTCTTCGGGCCCGGAACTGCCCTGATCATATTTCGATGGCCGGTCGCCCCGGTTTTCCCAACCTTGAATAATAGGGTCAACCCAAGCCCAGGCGGCTTCGGCCTCGTCGCCACGCATGAACAGGGTCTGGTCACCGCGGATCACATCCATCACCAGCCGTTCATAAGCGTCCTGAGCCCGCGCATCTGCGCCCAGCGCCTCGGCAAAACTCATATCCAGCGACACATCCGACAGCCGGAATCCGCCCGGACCGGGATCTTTGATGGTGGTGCGCAGGGTGATCCCTTCGTCCGGTTGCAGACGGATCACCAGCACATTTCCATGCAATGGCCCTACATTGGGGAAGATAGTGTGTGGAGGATCCTTGAAGTAGACGGCGATTTCCGACTCGCGCGCACGCAAACGTTTTCCGGTGCGCAGATAAAAAGGCACCCCAGCCCAACGCCAGTTACCCAAATGAACCTTTAGCGCAATATAGCTTTCTGTCCGGCTTGCAGGGTTGCCGACATGGTCCAGATACCCGTCACCGCCCTCGCCCGTGCGGTATTGACCGCGGGCGATATCCGCAGGCATCACCGGCTCAAGCGCCTCGATCACTTTGACCTTTTCATCGCGAACCGCGTTGGGAGAGAACTTGGACGGCGGCTCCATCGCTGTCAGGCACAGCAGCTGTACCAAGTGGTTCTGGATCATATCCCGCATTGCACCCGACTGATCGTAATAGGCCCCACGCCCCTCGACGCCGACGGTTTCAGCCACGGTGATCTGGACGTGGTCGACATGTGTTGCGTTCCACAACGGCTCGAACAGGGAATTGGCAAAGCGCAGGGCCATCAGGTTCTGCACGGTCTCTTTGCCCAAATAGTGGTCGATCCTATAGATCTGATGTTCTTCGAAACAGGCGCGCAGCCCTTCGTTCAGCGCCTTGGCCGAGGCCAGATCATGACCAAACGGCTTTTCCACAACGATACGACTGTCAGGCGTTGCAAGATCGTGATCGTTCAGCCGTTTCGCAATGCCCGAGAACAAGCTTGGGCCGACAGAAAGGTAAAACGCTCGCACAACGTCTGGGCGCAATGACTTGGCCAGATTGTCCCAGCCCGCATCACCCAAGGCATCAACCTGTACATATTCCACGCGTGACAGAAAGCGGTCCAGAACGTCTTTTTTGAATTCCGGCGCGAACTCTTTCATCGAGGCGCGTATCTGATCCCGAAACGCGTCGCTATCAATGGCGGATCGGGCAGACCCGATAATCCGGGCTTCGTCTGGCATCTGGCCGACTTCGAAACGATGACACAAACCCGGCAGGATTTTTCGCTGTGCCAGATCACCGGTCGCGCCAAACAGCACCAGATCGAACGGGTTAACGGGAATTACGCGTGAAACCATCGTCGGGCTCCTTCAATCCTCTGCTGAACCACAATAGCACTTAAAGCTGACAGCGCCGGTGAATTGGAAATGTTATCGCTAACATTCCCCATTTCCTTAGGCAAAGCGAGTAAAGAAAGCAAGGGTGGATTTGACGCACTACCCCTGGCTGCGTAACCATTCCATCACAGCTGGTCGCACGGATTGCTCTCCGCGATGACGAGCGTCCGATATGATCTTGCGCACTGCTTGCAGATCTGCCCGCAACAATACGCTTTTGACCGGCCCAATCGACGCCGGGCGCATCGACAACGTCCGGATTCCCATCGCGGCCAGACACAGCGCCTCGACCGGGCGTCCTGCGTCTTCACCGCAGAAGCTGAGTGGCGTATCCGAGATGTTGCAGCGTTCTACGATCCGTTCGATAAAAGTCAGGAAACTGACATTCAGCGAGTCATAGCGGCGGCGGACCAACTCGTTTTCACGGTCGGCAGCAAAGAAGAACTGTTTCAGATCATTGCCACCAATCGAAATGAAATCGACTTCGTCAAAAAACTTCTGCGGTGCAAAAGCGAGTGAGGGTGTTTCCAACATCGCTCCGACTTCAATACTTTCAGGCAGGGCATGGCCCAGACGTTTCTCGCGGTCGATGGTCTTATTCACTTCCCATCGCGCTTCGTAATACTCTTCCGCTTGTGCCACGAATGGGAACATGACCGTCAACGGACGACCATTGGCGGCCCGGATCAGAGCCTGCAGCTGCATCCGCATCACGCCGCGTTTATCCAGGCCAACCCGAATTGCGCGCCAGCCTAAGGCCGGGTTCGGCTCCTCGATATGTTTCATGTAGGGCAGAACTTTGTCGGACCCGATATCCAGCGTGCGAAATACCACGCGCTTTTTATCGGCCGCATCCAGAACCCGCTGATATTGCGTCACAAGCTCGGAACGCTTGGGCATCTTATTGCGGATCAGGAACTGGAGCTCGGTACGAAACAGGCCCACGCCTTCGGCACCGGAATTGTTCAGCGAAGGCAGGTCCGCCATCAGACCCGCGTTCATCACCAGATTGATCCGCTCTCCATCCCGCGTCACCGTTGGCGTTTCGCGGATCGAGGCATAGCGTTCCTGCGCCTTGGCCTGCATCGCGACCTTATCACGGAACGCGCTGACCACGGTATCTTCTGGTCTGAGCTGCACAGTGCCCTGATCGCCATCAACCAGGATATGGTCTCCGTTCAGGGCCTCGGTCGTAATGCGGCCGACATGGACCACCAGTGGTATGGCCAAAGCACGGGCAACAATGGTGGCATGGCTTCCGACCGAGCCCTCTTCGAGCACGATGCCTTTCAAGGACCGGCCATATTCCAGCAGGTCACCTGGACCGATATTCCGGGCAACCAGGATTGGGTCCGGTGGCAGGTCGGCACTGTTTGTCTGCCCTTGCCCGGTCAAAATGCGCAGCAGACGGTTGCTGAGATCGTCCAAATCCGCCAATCGCTCGCGCAGATAGGGGTCGGAGACTTGGCTCATGCGCGCGCGCGCCTGGGATTGTTCCTTTTCCACCGCAGCTTCGGCGCTAAGCCCAAGTGCAATGTCCTCCTCCATCCGGCGCATCCAGCCTTTGGAGTTGGCGAACATGCGATAGGCTTCCAGAACCTGTAGCTGTTCCTTGTCGCCGTTCTTGGATATCTCGAGCATCTTGTCGACACCGACGCGCAATTCTTCGACCGCCTCGGTCAGACGCTCCTGTTCGCGGTGCGGGTCATCGGCAATCGGGTTGGTAACAACAACGCGCGGTTCGTGCAGCCAGACATGGCCTTCGGCCGAGCCCTCTTGTGCTGGGCCGCCTGTAAACTGAACCGGTTGCTGGTGGCGTGGCGACAGGGCCGCGCCCTCGCCAACGAATGCTCCCAGTTCAGCCATTTCGGCCAGAACCATTGCAACCACTTCCAGCGCATAAACTTCATCCGCAGAATATTCGCGCGCGTTGCGGGACTGAACAACCAGAACGCCAAGCTTTTCACCCAGCCGCTGAATCGGCACACCCAGAAAAGACGAGAAACGCTCCTCGCCCGTTTCCGGCATATAGCGAAAGCCCTTGGCTGACGGCGCATCGGGCGTATTCACGATTTTGCCGGATTTCGCGACGCGCCCCACCAGTCCTTCGCCCATGCGCATACGGGTCTTATGAACGGCCTCGGGCGACAGGCCTTCGGTCGCACAAAGTTCCAGGGTTTCTTCGTCGCGGAACAGATAGATCGAGCAGACCTCGGCCCGGATACTGTCTGCGATCAGGTGAGTGATCCGGTCAAGACGTTCCTGACCGGCAGCTTCGCTCGCCATCTCTTCACGCAGCCGCCCCAGCAGCTTACGGGATTCTGTTTCAGTGCCGTCTGCCATAGCCCAACCAGTCTAAGGTTTCAGGCGTGACCCTTGGCTGAATTGCTCAGGCCGCCTTGTCCAATTCAAAGGCATCATGCAGTGCCTGAACCGCAAGTTCCATGTATTTCCTGTCCACCAAGACGGAAATTTTTATCTCAGAGGTTGTAATAACCTTGATGTTGATACCCTCATCCGAGAGTATCTTGAACATTTTGGCCGCAACACCCGATTGCGAACGCATTCCAATCCCGACCACAGAAACCTTGCAGACATCATTATCTGCGACCAGGTCGGCATAGTTCAGCTCTCCCCGGTCTTTCACAGCCAACAGCGCCTTTTCGGCGCGCGTCACCTGATCCGTGGGGCAGGAAAAGGTCATATCCGTGCGCCCTTCGTCCGAGATGTTCTGAACGATCATATCCACATTCACGCCCGCGTCACTAAGCGCCGTGAAGATGATCGAGGCGATACCGGGGCGGTCCGCCACGGAAACGACGGTCATCTTGGCCTCGTCACGAGAATAGGCCACACCGGCCACAACATTGGATTCCATGATATCCTCCTCGTCGCAGACCAGCGTACCGGCCTCGTCGGATTGTTCTTCAAAACTTGAGAGAACGCGCAATTTCACTTTATATCGCATCGCCAGCTCAACCGAGCGGGTTTGCAGCACCTTAGCCCCAAGCGAGGCCAGTTCCAGCATTTCTTCGAACGAGATTCGATCCAGCTTACGCGCTTTTTGGCAGATGCGCGGGTCGGTCGTGTAAACGCCGTCTACATCGGTATAGATGTCGCAGCGCTCGGCCCCGAATGCGGCAGCAAAGGCCACCGCAGTGGTATCCGACCCGCCACGGCCAAGTGTCGTGATACGGCCTTCAGGGCTGAGACCCTGGAAACCCGCGACAACGGCCACTTTCATACCCTCGCCGAATTTCTGGTTCAGGTTGTCGGTCGGGATATCCTCGATCCGCGCCTGGCTGTGGGCGCTGGTGGTCAGCAGCGGCACCTGCCAGCCCTGCCAACTGCGGGCTGGTATGTCCATCTCTTGCAATGTCAGCGCCATAAGGCCGGCGGTGACGTTTTCCCCCGAAGACACCACGGCGTCATATTCGCGCGCATCAAACAGTGGCGAGGTTTCGTTGACCCAGCCCACCAGCTCGTTGGTCTTGCCCGACATGGCCGAGACGATGACGATCACGTCATAACCCTTGGCCACCTCAACGCCGATGCGCTTTGCAGCACGGCGGATACGGTCCAGATTTGCGACGGATGTGCCGCCGAATTTCATCACGAGTACGGGCATGGGGGCTGATGTCTCCGCGCCTTGGAATTCAGATCCCGTGCGTCTTATGCGAGGGGGGCCGCAAGAGCAAGAGTGCAATACCGCATCAGTCAGGGCCTAGCATCGCTTTACAACCGTGTATGACGGTGTAAGCCTGACGCATCAAATTCACTACGAGGTATTCAATGCACCGTCTTGCCCTTGTCCTTGCCCTATTTTCCACACCTGCGGCGGCGCAAGTCGCCTCGCTGACCGGCACCGACGGTCAAAACGCCTTGGGGAAGGTGCCCTGTGCGACCAGCCCAGGCGAGGCGATGCGCACTTGCAACGCCGAAATGCGGCGCCGTGACGACGGCAGCTCTACGCTTGCGGTTGCGATGGGAAATGGCGAAGTCCGCAACATCTATTTCACCGATGGCATCCCGGATTCAACAAATTCGGCAGCTAAGATCACCTATGAAAACCGAGGCGATGTTATGGTGATTTTCGTTGATCCCGGTGAGGTATATGAGATCCCTAAAGTCGCTCTTGCCCGTCAGTAAGGGTGCGACTGGCCTTCATAGGTTTCAAAGCACCCGGTACTTTCAAGTGACAGAGTATCGAAACGGTTGATCAGGCCCTGAACAGCCTTATCAACCGTGATATCAGCCCCGGTCCCACCCATATCCGTCTGAACCCAGCCGGGGTGGTAAATGCCTACTGAAATGCCGTCGCCGCGCAGGTCCACAGCCAGATTGCGCCCCAGATTCAGAACAGCAGCCTTGGACGAGCGGTAGATATAGCTGCCACCAGGTGCCCGCGTGTGCGAGGCCATCTGCGAGGATAAAATCGCAATCTTGCCCTGTGCCGCGCGCAGATTGGGCAACAAGGCCTGAACTGTCAGAAAGACCCCCGTCACATTGGCAGCGAAACTCTGCGCCCACATTTCGGCGGGGTAGCCATCGATGGTTTGGGATTTATCCAGATATACACCGGCATTGCAGACCAGCAGATCAACAGGGCGCATTGCCAGTTTTTCCGCCATCGCTTTATGTTGTTTCGGGTCTGTTACATCCAGCGCCACCTCCGCGCTGCCATCCCGAGCCGTGCCCGTTACGTCGCATCCTTGCGCACGATACCTGTCCGCCAGAACCTTTCCGATCCCCCGCCCAGCACCGGTGATAACAACATGCATCGGCTAGTTCGTCTTGCGCGAAGGTACGAAAGGCAGCGGCGCAACAGGTACGCCGTCATCGATCAATGCCCTGGCTTCTTCTGGCTTGGCCTCGCCATAGATCGCACGTTCCGGCGCGTCGCCCAAATGAATCTTACGGGCCTCTTTGGCAAAATCCTTGCCAACGTAATCCGAGTTGTCCTCGACTTTGCGCCGCAGCTCGGAAAGGGCTTTCTCGACATCAACGCTTGGCGTTGCCATGTTGACGACCTCATCCCGAGATGCCGGGACCGTGGTACGAGATTCGACCGTACGTCCGGGGCGGACACGCGGGGTCATGATTGCTTTTTCAACTTGCGGATCACCGCACACAGCGCATGTCACCATGCCCGCGGCGGCAAGTTTGTCGTAAGCGGCGGCTGATTGAAACCAACTGTCAAAGCTGTGACCGCTATTACATTTCAACGCATATTGAATCATGTTCTGTCCAAATGTCGGATGCCAAATAGATACCAACCACTATTGCAATGGCAAGCCCCTGAGGGGGACATCAGTGATACAAATGCTCTACATTGCGTAACAATGATGCAAGATCGGGCGAATTAACCCGAGAGGCGGCATGTCCCAGCGAAAACCACCTGCGCTTGCGCTCTTGCCATTCAGGGTATCGCGCGGCCAGGGATTTGACCACCAGCGGATAGACATCGACCAGATAAACCGCTGATCCTTTCTTGTGCCGCCGCTTGTAGTGCAGGAACTGCCCAAAGGCATTTGGGGTACATGTACCGGTCACACCAGCCTCTTCCCAGGCCTCTTGACTGGCCGCACCGGAGGGCGAAAGGCCATCAATCAAATTCCCCTTGGGTATGATCCAGCGACCGGAACCACGCGTCGTAATAAGCAACACCTCTGGCGTGCCGCTTTGGACACGATAGCACAGAGCCGCCGATTGCCGTACGACTCGTACAGTGCCCGCTTGATGCAGGTTGAGTTGCCTTTGCTCGATCACGTCCTGCTGCCTCTTCAGGGAACGTTGTATATGCCCGCCCGATGCGCTTTTGCGCTTATTTAGCGGGCCCGCATCTGAAGAATGCCATATGAAGTGTTATTTTTCAATCCCTTGCATCCGCGCCTCAAGTTTGCGGACCAGAACCTCATGCGGGATATCGGCATCTACCGACAGCCGCCTGAGGCCAAAGTGGACGCGGGCAATCTGTTGGTAATAGCGGGTATAGACGTAATTCGTCCCGCCACCGGCAATGGCGCCCAACACAGGCACGGATTGCGCAGCCAGTTTTTGCCCCAAAACCACCGCCAGTTTCGGGGCAACGGCAGATATCAGCTTTTGCAAAGCTGGGCCTGTCAGGGTCAGACGCGCCGAAAAGAAACCCAGATCCGCGCCGTCATCGAAAGACATCGGACCAGCGGCTGACAATACCCGGACACAGTCGAATTTGACACCAACCTCTGAAGGGTCAAACCCTTCGCGCGCCGCAGCGCCCTGAATTGAACGCAGCAGCATGGTCGTGGTTGCCGGTAACTCCATCAATGCGGTCGGAACGCCACCGATACCGCCTGCAGCTCCCATGGCTGTCGTCAGGGCCGTATTGACCCATGGCAACTGATCGGGCACCGCCCTACGCGACCCTTCAGCCGCGTTCATCGCAATCCAAAGCGCCTTTTCTGTCGCCCCGGTTAGGGCTTCGCGCACAGATGGCGGCAGCTGTTCAAGCAATGACTCTGCCGAGCCACCGACACTGTTCAACAACTTGACGCCCGGCCCTCCGGCGGATTGGTAATATCCGGCCAAACGGTCCAGTTCCGCTTCGGCATTGAGTTTTCCGACAAGAACCAAGTCCTGCATAAGTACCCTCCTGCCCCTAGAACATCGGCACTTACCGCAGCGGTTTCAATAGCTCAGCGGCTCCAGCGAGTTACCAGACCAGTTATTCCGTCCCATCCGCCGGGTATCAGGTCTACGCCCAGAACCCGATCCGGGTTGGTTGGCGGGGGCATCTCGACCCCGGTCAGACGGGTGAATCCAAACCGAGCATAATAGGGTGCATCCCCGACCAACATGACCCTGTCCCAACCCTTGGTTCGCCCGGCCCGCAATCCTTCGTGGATCAAAAATCCACCCAGTCCTTCACCTTGATGGGTCGGGTGGACGGCCACAGGGCCCAAAAGCAGCGCGTCCTGATCGCCAACATGCACGGGCCAGAATCTTATTGCACCGGCCAGGATATCCTGCCCGTCCCGCACCACTTGTGACAAGCCTGACATTGGCGGAACATCATCGCGCAGGCGATACGAAGACAGCGCTTCGCGCCCGGGCGCAAAGCACAAATCGTACAAAGCCTCGACTTCCCACCAATCGTCCGGCTCCTCCGGCCTGATCACGAATTGCTGCACCCTGCCCTCTTTTCCTAGCTGGAATTCGCCCTAGCACTTCGTTACGCCTTGGGCAAACGCTTGGAGACCTTATGTTCTATCGCCCAGAAGACGGCCACGGCCTGCCACACAATCCGTTCAACGCCATTATCACCCCGCGCCCGATCGGCTGGATATCAACCCGTGGCGCGGATGGGACCAACAACCTCGCGCCCTATTCGTTCTTTAATGGTGTGGCCTACACACCCCCGCAGGTCATGTTTGCCTCGACCGGAACCAAGGCCGATCAGGACGGTGGAAAGGACAGCATCGCCAATATCGAGGCAACAGGCGTATTCTGCGTGAACGTTGTCGCCCACGCCCACCGCGACGCAATGAACGCCAGTTCAGCCGCGCTACCCAAACATGTCGACGAGTTCAAACACGCCGGCCTTACCGCAATCGAATGCGAGACCATTCCCTGCGCCCGTGTCGAAGGTGCCCCAGCCGCATTGGAATGCAAGCTCACGGAGATCGTGACCCTGCCCGGACAGGCGAACCGGGTTGTGTTCGGCGAAGTGACAGGAGTGCATCTGCACGACGACCATATGCGGGATGGCAAATTCGATGTGACGTCTTTCAAACCACTGGCACGGCTTGGCTACCGGGATTATTCGGTCGCGTCCGAGCTGTTCAGCCTTTCAAGACCGGATGACTAATGCCTTTACCTGACGCATCGCGCCGATACCCAATCACATTGCCTAACGGCTCGGACCACCCGGGAACGGTCTTCCTATCTCAGGCTATCGACCACCCCAGAATAGAAGCCGGTGAATACAGCTATGCGTCGGATTTCGACGCACCAGAGGATTGGGCGCAACGCCTTGCCCCTTATCTATTCCCGTTTTCCCGCGAAAAACTTGTCTTGGGTAGATTCTGTCAAATCGCCCACGGCGTCCGGTTCATCACTTCATCGGCCAATCACGCCATGAGCGGGGCGACATGCTATCCTTTTCCCGTTTTCGACCCCGAAAAGCTGTTGGAATATCAACCTGACAGGCGCGATACCGTGATCGGAAATGACGTTTGGATCGCATACGGTGCCTTGATCATGCCTGGCGCTAAAATCGGAGATGGCGCCATTATCGGTGCAGGATCCGTCGTGCGCGGAACAGTACCGCCTTATGCAATCGTGACAGGCAATCCTGCAGAAGTACGACGGTATCGGTTTGAGGCCGGTACAATCGACCGGCTGCTTGCTTTGAAGTGGTGGGATTGGCCAACTGATCTGATTACCGAAGCCGAAAGTGCTCTGCTGTCCGGAAACGTCGATATGCTGGAGCGTTTAGCCCCCTAAAAAAGGCGGCCCATTTGGCCGCCTTTCACAATCAGTGCCCACCCAGAATGCCGGTGCGAACAGAATAATCGACCGCCAGCGCGTAATCGGGGTCATCGTCGCTGTCGACCATCAAATGGCCTGCCTTGTTCAGCAGTTTGTGACAGTCACGACTGAGGTGACGGAGCATGACGCGCTTTCCTGCGGCTTCATATTTCGAAGCGATGTTCTCGATGGCCTGCAATGCCGACTGATCCACCACACGGCTTTCGGCAAAATCGACAATCACGGTTTCCGGGTCGTTTGAAACGTCGAATATCTCAACAAATCCCTCGGACGAACCAAAGAACAGCGGCCCTTGAATCTCGTAGACCTTTGCGCCTTTTTCCGTCAGTGAATCGCGGGTAATTGCATGGATACGCTTGGCGTTATTCCAAGCATAAGCCAGGGCCGAGACGATCACACCAACAACAACCGCTACCGCCAGGTCCTCCATCACGGTCACGACAGTCACCAGCACGATGACAAACGCGTCCATCAAGGGCACTTTGCGCATGATCTTGAACGAGTTCCAGGCGAAGGTCCCGATCACCACCATGAACATGACCCCGACCAAAGCGGCCAATGGAATCTGCTCAATCAGCGGGGAGGCGAACAGGATGAATACCAACAGGAACAGCGCCGCTGCGATACCGGCAATGCGCGTGCGCCCACCTGATTTCACGTTGATCATGGACTGACCTATCATGGCACAGCCGCCCATGCCTCCGAAAAAGCCAGTGGCCACATTGGCAAACCCTTGGGCGATACATTCTTGCGAGGCACCACCACGTTTGCCGGTGATTTCGCCAACAAGGTTCAGCGTCAGAAGCGACTCGATCAGGCCGATCGCTGCCAATATGACGGCGTATGGCAGGATGATCTCAAACGTCTCCCAGTTCAGCGGCACCATCGGGATGTGGAACGGCGGCAAGCCACCTTCGATCGAGGCAAGATCGCCCACCCGTGGGACGTCCAGTCCAAAACCAATCACCAATGCTGCGACGACCATGATCCCTGCCAAAGGCGCCGGGACAATGCGTGTAATGCGCGGCACGATAAGGATCACCGCCATAGTCAGGCCGACCAGACCCAACATAGTAAAAAGCTGAATACCGGAAAGCCATTCGCCACCGCTCATGCCATGGCCCGTGTTTTCCATGCTGCCGGGAACTTTGAACTGGCCCATCTGGGCCAGAAAAATCACGATGGCCAATCCGTTCACAAACCCCAGCATCACTGGATGTGGTACCAGCCTGATAAAACGCCCCCAGTGCATCGCCCCTGCGATCAGCTGCAGTATTCCCATCAAAACCACTGTAGCGAAGAGGTATTCGACCCCATGTTCTGCCACCAAGGCAACCATCACCACGGCCAGCGCCCCGGTTGCGCCCGAAATCATACCCGGACGGCCACCAATCAGTGCAGTGATCAGCCCCACCATGAACGCAGCATACAAACCAACCAGAGGATGCACGCCCGCGACAAACGCAAAGGCCACCGCCTCAGGGACCAAAGCAAGTGCAACCGTCAGGCCGGACAGCAGCTCGATCCGAAGGCGCGAGACGGTCAGGCCCTCATCCGGAACCCAACGAAGATCAGGTTTGGCGATACGATTGGCAAAGCTTGCCAGCATAGCTCGGGGCATAGGGCGTCCTGTTGGTTTATGGGTTCGCGCGAAAAAGGGACTTCTATCTGTGAACCGGTTTTTGAGCCACCGCATCAGGCGGGAGGCTGATATGCGCAGCACGCATAGCACATATCTCGCGAATAGGTGAATTGATGTCGGTTCGTTGCCGTCACACCTTGGCTTGATGCTCTGCCTGGCTCGGATAGCAACGACCCGAACCCCTGCGAAAAAAGTGATAGAACCACCGGGCGATCACCCTTGTCAAACCATGCAGCGCAGCGCACAAATCGCTGAACAGGCACCAAAATTGGAGAAAACCAGTGACCCAGACCAAGATTGCCGTCATCGGCGGATCAGGCATTTACGACATCGACGGATTGGAGAATGCGCAATGGGTCTCGGTTGAAACGCCTTGGGGTAAGCCTTCGGACCAAATACTGACCGGCGCGCTGAACGGCATCGAGATGGCGTTCCTGCCTCGCCACGGGCGTGGCCACATTCATTCGCCGACGGACGTGCCCTATCGCGCCAACATCGACGCGCTGAAACGTCTGGGGGTTACGGATGTGATCTCGATCTCGGCCTGCGGATCGTTCCGCGAGCATATGGCGCCCGGAGATTTTGTTGTCGTCGACCAGTTCATCGATCGCACCTTTGCGCGGGACAAGAGCTTTTTTGGCTCTGGCTGCGTGGCCCATGTCAGCGTTGCACACCCAACCTGCCCGCGTTTGTCAGATGCTTGTGAGACTGCTGGCAAGGCCGCCGGCATCACCATTCATCGCGACGGCACCTATCTGGCGATGGAGGGGCCGCAATTCTCGACACTGGCGGAATCCAAAATGTACCGCGAGCATTGGGGCTGCGATGTGATCGGAATGACTAACATGCCCGAGGCTAAACTCGCCCGAGAGGCCGAGCTTTGTTATGCCTCGATCGCCATGGTCACCGATTACGACAGTTGGCACCCGGACCATGGCGAGGTCGACGTGACCGCCATTATCGCCACCCTGACCGGGAACGCCGAAAAAGGCCGGGCGCTGGTCAAGGGCTTGCCAGAGTTGCTGGGGGCAGAGCGCCTGCCCTGCCCGCACGGGTGTGACCGGGCGCTGGAATACGCGATCCTTACCGCGCCAGAAAAACGTGATCCGGCGCTGCTGGCGAAACTGGACGCAGTCGCGGGGCGGGTGCTCTAGCGATTGGTATCAGCGCCTATTCCGGTCGGCCGCATCAGTACTTAACCGAAAGGCAGCCTTTTAAGTTCGGTACGGGCGGCAGGGAACGAAGAGGATAGGAATGAAACGGCTCGAGGCCCTGGACGCCGCACGCTTTCTGGCATTTTGCGGCATGGTGCTGGTGAACTTTCGCATCGCGGCGCAGGTCAAACCGACAGATGACTGGGCATCGGCGCTTGTCGATGCACTGGAAGGTCGTGCTGCTGCATTGTTTGTCATTCTGGCCGGGATCGGTATTGGCCTGTCCAGCCCTTCTGCTGGAATTCTGTCACGACGGGCTGCATTTCTGTTCGTACTTGGCCTGATCAATATGACCATGTTTGAGGCCGATATCCTGCATTTCTATGCATTGTATTTTGTTGTCGGCGCGGCGTTTCTGTCCTCGTCCATCTTTGGTTTGTGGCTTGGCGCATGCAGTGTCGTTGTCCTGGCTGTTCTCGCCAATCTTATCTTTGACTATGATCAGGGATGGGACTGGGTTTCCCTGACCCATACCGACCTGTGGTCGATACCGGGCTTTGTACGAAACTTGCTGTTCAATGGTTGGCACCCCGTTCTACCTTGGGCAGCGTTCTTGCTGATCGGTATGGCGATTGGGCGATCGCAACTACAGACGGTCTGTGTTCAGCACCGGTTGATCATGTGGGGATTTGGCGCAGCCGTTCTGGCCCTGTTTCCGCAAAAGCTGACAACCGATCCTGACCTGGCCGCCTATCTGGGCACTCAATCCATCCCTCCGGGGCCGTTTTACATTTTGGCCGGGGCTGGAACCGCCTGTGTGGTGATCGGCCTGTTGCTAAAGCTCTGGCCGCGGATTCAAGGGCTGGGCGCCGCGATGGCGCTGACTGCGCCTGGGCGGCAAAGCCTGACGCTGTATATCGCACATATCGTGATTGGGATGGGCATTCTGGACGAGGCCGACCTGCTGGACGGATCGCTCAGCGCGCCACAGATCGTTGGCTACGCCTTGGGTTTCTGCGTGCTGTCCTCAGGATTTGCTCTGCTATGGTTCCTGCGCTTCAGACGCGGACCACTTGAGGCGTTGATGCACCGTGTGACGCGCCCATCGGGGGCTTGACGTTTGCCCGTCACCAAAGCTTGATACCCGCGTATCATAATCGGAGATCACATGCCCTTTGACCTCTGGCTGGCCTTTGTGGCCGCATCCACCGCTTTGCTGCTGATCCCCGGCCCCACTGTGCTGCTGGTGCTCAGCTATGCGCTGTCCAAAGGCCGCAGCGTTGCCGTAGCCTCGGCCACCGGGGTGGCGGTTGGCGATTTGGTGGCCATGACGGCCTCATTGCTGGGATTGGGGGCATTGGTTCTGGCCTCAGCTACGTTGTTTTCTGTCCTAAAGTGGGTCGGCGCGGCCTATCTGGTGTGGCTGGGTATCAAGTTACTCCGCAGCGCCCCATCGGCGGGGCTGCAAGCGGTTGAACCCGGCGCAGATATCTCTGCGCGAGGCGTCTTTGGTCACGCGGCCGCTGTAACCGCCCTGAACCCCAAATCGATTGCGTTCTTTATCGCCTTCGTGCCGCAATTCCTGCGCCCTACCGAACCTTTGGGCCCTCAATTCGCGATCCTGATAGGCACCTTCGTCGGGCTGGCCTGGTTGAACGCATTGGCCTATGCCCTTTTGGCAGATCGGCTGCGCCATATGATCGGCCACGCAAGTACCATTCGCGCATTGACGCGTTTCGGGGGGCTGACCCTGATCGGTATGGGGATCGCCACATCAATCCTGCGTCGCCCGGCCTGAGGGCCTATTCTGCGGTGTGATCATTCATAAATCCGCGAATAAACCGCCTGATTTCTCGCGCCGCCGACGTGTCGAGTTCCCTGCACAGCTCTACAAAAGCATCGCGCTCGCCACGATCCAGCCGCAGAACCAGCTGGCTGTCCTTTTTGGCTGAAACCTTACGATCTGTCCCGGACATGCACTTTGTCTCCAAAAGACTTCAGAAGGAATGAAACGTATATACTAAGTATATAGAAAACATATGATGGCAGCTAACAACCTTGCGGAATCTTTGCAAGTAGCCAGTGTTCAATTCAGGTAATTCTTTTTCGGAACCAACGCATTGGCTAAAAAAGACGACGTCTTGGGAAACCTATCTGGTTTTTTCGGTGAGATAGGCAATCGCACGTTCTAGGAAGATTGCAAGCCAGCCATTCATTCTGTTCTTGCATGACCGTCCCCGATGGGCCAAACAACCCAGCGTGTTTTGACGCCAGAAGGGGATGGTCATGTCAAGAAACAAGTCGGTCAAGGATTACATCCGAACCATCGTCGATTTTCCGCACGAAGGGATCATGTTTCGGGATGTCACCACCTTGTTTGCAGACCCGCGCGGGTTTCGTATGGCGATTGATCAGATGTTGCACCCCTATGCCGGCGAACAGATCGACAAGGTCGTGGGGCTTGAGGCGCGCGGTTTCATATTGGGCGGCGCCATCGCTCATCAGCTGAGCGTCGGTTTCGTCCCCATCCGCAAAAAGGGCAAGCTGCCCGGTACAACAATCAGCCAGGATTACACGCTGGAATACGGCGAGGCTATCGTCGAGATTCACGATGATGCCATCCAACCAGGTGAGAAAATTCTCGTCGTGGATGACCTGCTGGCCACCGGAGGCACCGCCGCCGCCGGGATCAAACTGATCGAACGGCTGGGCGGCGAGATCGTGTCATGTTCCTTCATCATTGACCTGCCAGAATTGGGCGGACGCAAGGTTCTGGAAGAGATGGGCATGGATGTTCATGTCCTGTGCGAATTCGAAGGACTCTGACGGATCCCGCACTTACAATCGCAGGACCGCGCCGGGATTCATGATCCCTTTGGGGTCCAGCGCCGCCTTGATCGCCTGCATCGCACTCAGTTTGGCCGGATCGCCATATCGTTCCAGATCTTCGGTCTTCAATCGCCCGATACCGTGCTCTGCGCTGACGGATCCCTGAAACTCATGCACAAGGTCATGAACGGCCCTTTTTACCTTCGCGCTTTCGGCGTCATACTCTGACCGGGAATGCCCGTTTGGCGGAAACACATTGTAATGTAGGTTTCCGTCGCCTAGATGCCCGAAGCAGTTCACCCGATACGGACCAAGCGCGGCCACAACATCTGCACCACGCTGGATAAATTCTGGGATGGCCGAGATCGGCACCGAGATATCGTGGCTTGAGACCGACCCGATCAGCCGGTTTGCATCCGGAATACGCTCGCGCACGGCCCACATGTCCTGCCGCTGCGCCTCACTTTGGGCAATCACCGCATCGGTGACCAGCCCACGTACCTCAGCGGCCTCGTACAGCACCTCAAACGCGGTTTCAGGTGATTGGCCCATCGACAAGCCAATCTCGATCAGTACAGACCATTCGGGCGGCTCGGCAAAGGCCTGCCGCGTGTCTGGCAGAACCTCACTCAGGAACAAAAGCCCCTGTTGGTGAATCAGTTCAAATGCGCTGACGCTGTCCCCCATGAGGTCCCGCGCCAGCGCCAGCAAATCAACCGCCGCTTCGGCAGAGGTGACCTGAACCATGGCCGTTCCAACCGCCTCAGGGCAGGGAAACAGCTTGAGTGCCGCCGCAGTGATGATCCCTAGCGTCCCTTCGGCTCCGATCAAAAGATTGCGCAGATCATACCCGGTATTGTCCTTTCGCAACCGGCTGAGCCCATGCCAGATTTCGCCGCTTGGTAGAACCGCCTCTAGGCCCAGACACAGGTCACGGGCGTTTCCATAGCGCAACACGTTAACCCCCCCTGCATTTGTCGACAGGTTCCCTCCGATCCTACATGACCCCTGTGAGGCAAGGGAAAGTGGAAATAACCGGTTCGCGCCTTCGGCAGCCGCCTGCACATCTGCAAGGATCACACCACCTTCTGTAATCATCACATTCTCTGTCGGATAGACAGCCCGGATCGCTGTCATCCGCTCTAGCGAGATTAGCAAAGGCGCAGGCCCGTCCGACGTCACCTGACCGCCAACAACACCGGTGCCGCCCCCATATGGCACCACCGGGACCGACGCCTCGGCAGCCAATCGGATCAGAACCGCCACCTCCTCGGCCGTTCTGGGCACCGCAAGCACCCCCGCCTGCCCGGAAATCCGACGGCGCGGCTCCTCGAGATATCGCGCGGTGACCGGTCGCAGCACTTCATCCGGCAAGGCGGCGCGAATTGATTGGGCGAATTGATCGTCTGCGGGATTCAGGGTCATGCCCATTCCTTGCCCAAGGCAACGGGTCCCGACAAGCCCTATTCCAACTCGATCAGGTATTGCGGCTCTAACACAACCACCGTTGGCCGGTCCGGAAGTGAGCGCAGGGATACGGTGATTTCCGACACGCCATCGCGTTCAACAGGGAAATCCCCCCTGATATCCGCCAGAAACCGATCCAGCGAATAGTCCGAAAACCAATGCATCGGAATGATGACCGAACTCTTCAACCGTTTCAGAACTGTAATCATTTCGGGCAGCGGCATGGTCGTCCCGCCATCAACGGCGGCCATGACAACATCTAACCGCCCAAGGGCCGCAAATTGCGCGTCCGATGGGACGTGGTGCAGATGACCCAGATGCCCGATACACAAGCCCGCCACCTCAAACACAAAGATCGAATTGCCACGTTCTTCGACCCCGCCATAAACAGAACGGATATCGGTCGAGACATTGCGCACCAGCATCTCGTCCAGATCCAGATGATGTTCGATCCCCTCCCCGAACACGCCCCACCCCTCCAGCACATGCGGAATGGCGGGATCGGGGTATTCGGTCCAATGGGTGCCATGGGCGTGGTTCATCGTCACCACATCGGGAATCAGACTGGCCCCGCCGATAAAGCCGGTGAAATCCGTCACGGCGTTCAACCCGCCCTGCGTCTGGATCAGGAAAGACGCATGCGCGATATAGTTGATCCGAACCGAATGCTCCGGCACCGGATCCTGCCAAGCCGCTTTATGTAGGTATTCGATCCCAGGTGTCGCATCCGCAATAGCGATGCAATGGCTTGGCCGCCGCTCCTGCGCGACAGCCCCGCCCGAGATCACCATCAATGCAAAAACCACCCAGCGCATGACGTGATTGTAGCGCAGAGCACGGTTGAATCGCGACCGCAAAGTGAAATTGAACTTTCCGCGGGTTGAAGTGCCTCAAACCACGATGCACTTACGTAGCCTGAACGGGCGTGAGACCTTCGCCGCACGCAAGGCCTGTGCCAATGCGTCGCTCACAAAAAACGCGTCGCGCATTTGTGTGTCGATCCAGATGTCGGGCCCATCCAACGCAGACAAACTCACGGCGATGTCCTTGTCTTGCATTGCGCCGGGCGGCTCCCAGATGTTGTGGTTTTCATATGGCTTATCTATACGCGGTGATTGATCGGTCAGCACGGCAGTTTTTTGCGCCCCAAAGTTCAAGCAGAAATACTCGCCCTCAACCGGTGTGGTGCGATCGTGTTGAAACAGTTTGACTGGATAGAGATTTCCGTCACCAAGGTCGAATTGGCGTAGAACAGCGGCGCATGCTGCAGAAACCGTCCATAGCCCTCCAGCCATAAAGAAGTCCGGCTGCTTCTTTTCCTTTTTGTCTTTGTATTTCGCGTACACTTCTTTGGGGAAGCAATCTTCGGGCTGCGGTTCGCCAAGTCTGTTCCGCTTCATTGCTTCAACGGCTCGCTCCCTGTCGTTCAAGACAACGTCTGCCTCAAACCCTTTGATGCTAGAGGTGCTTACCATCGCACGGCTGATCCAAATCATTGGCTGTTTCGCCCGCGCCATGGTCCTACCCTGCGTCTGTCTTGCCGCGCCGGTCCGACCGCAGACAGGCATATAACACATGCGTTCGCCAGCGCCCGTCAATCTGCAGATAGGACTGCGCCACGCCTTCGTATTTAAAGCCCGAGCTTTCCAGCAACCCACGCGAAGGTTTGTTTTCGGGCAGGCAGGCCGCCTCGATCCGGCTCAGGTCTAAACGCGTGAAGGCATGATGGACCACCGCGCCAATAGCCTCGCGCATATACCCGTTGCGAGCAAAGGCTTGGCCCGTCCAATAGCCCAGGGTCCCCGCCTGTGCTGGGCCACGGCGCACATTGTCCAGGGTGATTGCACCGACCAGCAGGTCATCAGATCGCCGGAACAGAAATAACGGGATCGCCGTCCCGCTCGCAACCGAGCGCTGCGCCCAGTAGACCCGGTTGGTAAATGACTTCCGGCTCAGATGATCCGAAGCCCAGATTGGCTCCCACTGGGTCAGAAAGTCTTTGGACGAGCGCCGCAGCGCTGCCCAGTCATTAAAGTCGGAGTGCACGGGCGGGCGCAAGCTGAGCCGCTCGGTTTCAAGTTTCAGCTTGCGTCTGCCCAGAAGCATCACGCCGCGCGCCTCTCCTGCAAGTCCGCGAGTGTGGGTGCACCTGATACCGGACCATACAGCGCCAGCGCCGCTGGCGCTTGTGCTGCTATCTGCTCGGCAAAGCTGCGGACATCTTCGGTGCTGACCGCGTCAATCTTGGCGACTGTATCCTCAAGCGACGGCACCCGTCCCCAGATCTGCACCAGACGCGCCAGACGCTCGGCCCGGTTCGAGGGGCTTTCCAGCCCCATCAGCATTCCGGCCTTCATTTGCGCACGAGCACGGGCGACCTCTTCGGGGCTCATATCCTCGGCGGCACGCTTCATTTCGTCAATGGTGATCGTCGCCAACTCACCGATCTGATCCGCAGATGTGCCCGCGTAGATCGTGGTTGTCCCGGTGTCGGCATAGGCGCCGGCCTGGGCAAAGATCGTATAGCAAAGCCCGCGTGTTTCCCGCACTTCCTGAAACAAGCGCGAAGACATACCCCCGCCCAGCGCGGTCGAATAAATCTGCGCGGTATAGATCGCGTCGTCGCGATAGCCGGGGCTTTCCAGCGCCAAAGCGAAATGAGCTTGCTCCAGTTCTTTCTCCTGCCGCGCCTCACCACCGGTAAATCGGGCCACTTCAGGGATCAAACCCTTGCGTGGTTGCAGGTGACCAAACATCTCTTCGGCCGTTTTCATCAGTGCATCGTGATCCACCGCACCAGCAGCGGATAGGATCATCTGTTCAGGGCCATAATGCTCGGCCACGAAACCCGACAGATCCTCGCGCGAGAATGCGCTGACGCGTTCAGTGGGGCCAAGTATGGTCCGGCCCAGGGGCTGGTCGTGATAGCTCTGCTCTTGCAGCCAGTCAAAGATTACATCGTCGGGCGTGTCATAGGCCTGACCGATTTCCTGTAGGATCACACCGCGTTCGACCTCAATCTCGCGCGGATCGAAGATCGGGTTCAGGACGATGTCACCGATGACATCCATCGCCAGCGCCACATCGTCTTTTAGAACGCGCGCGTAATAGGCCGTCACTTCGCGCGAAGTATAGGCGTTGATATACCCGCCCACATCCTCGATCGCTTCGGCAATTTGCAGCGCGGATCGCCGTTTGGTTCCCTTGAACGCCATATGCTCAAGGAAATGGGCTATGCCATTTTGTTCGATCCGCTCATTGCGCGCACCGGCGGTTACCCAGATGCCTATGGCCGCAGATTGCAGCCCCGGCATATGTTCACTGACGATACGGAAGCCGTTCTTCAGTTGATCTTGTCTGACAGTCACTCGGCGATATGCCCTTTGATATGATCCTCAAGGGCGCCCAGATCATTGGCGATGCGGGCCACCCGTTCCGGACGTTCATACAGATCAGACATGCGAGAGGGAAGAGGCGGATGTACGCCACTCGCCTTCTCGACCGCAGCCGGGAACTTGGCCGGGTGTGCGGTCGCCAAAGTGATCATCGGGACGTTCGCGTCGCGGTGCTCCTCGGCAACTTTGATACCCACGGCAGTATGGGGGCAGACCAGTTCGGTGCTGCGGGCCAGCGTGGCTGTGATCGTCGCCAGCGTTTCCTCTTCGGACACGCGGCCCGAGTCGAAGCTTTCACGCAGCGCTTCCATCGCACCCTGGCTGACGTTGAAGCCGCCATTCTTCAGCTCGCCCATCAGCTGAGCCACAGAATTGCCATCCTCGTCATAGGCATAATACAGCGCCCGTTCAAAGTTCGAGCTGACTTGAATATCCATCGAAGGGCTGATCGAAGGGATCGTGTTTCCCTTGAAATACCCTTCGCCTGCCAGGCACCGATGCAGAATGTCATTCTGGTTGGTCGCCACTACCAACCGGTCAATCGGCAAGCCCATGCGTTTGGCCAGATAGCCCGCAAAAATGTCGCCGAAATTGCCTGTCGGCACGGTAAAGCTGACCTTGCGATGCGGTGCGCCAAGGCTGACGGCGGCCGAGAAGTAATAGACGATCTGTGCCAGCACGCGGGCAAAGTTGATCGAGTTCACCCCCGCCAGTTTCACACCGTCACGGAAGTCGAAATCGTTGAACATATCTTTCAGCGCGGCCTGACAGTCGTCAAAGTCCCCGTCGACGGCCAGAGCATGCACATTGCTGTCCGAAGGTGTGGTCATCTGACGACGCTGCACCTCGGAAACGCGGCCATGCGGATACAGGATAAACACGTCTACCGCATCCAGCCCCCGGAACGCCTCAATCGCGGCAGAACCGGTATCACCGCTGGTCGCGCCCACGATAGTCACCCGATCCCCGCGACGCTTTAGCGCTACCTGGAACAACTGACCGATTAGCTGCATGGCGAAGTCTTTGAAGGCCAGTGTCGGGCCGTGAAACAACTCCAGCAGGAAGTGGTTCTCGTTCAACTGCTTCAACGGTGCGCGGGCGTCATGGCCGAACCCTTTATAGGCGCGGGCAATGATCTGTTTGAACTCATCTTCCCCAAATGATCCGCTGACATAGGGCCACATCACACGAAAGGCGATCTCCTCATAGGACAGGCCGGCCAAAGCAGCGATGTCATCCTGGCTCATCACCGGGATCTCGGCGGGCAGATACAGGCCGCCGTCGCGGGCCAGCCCGGTCAGCATCGCCTCTTCAAAACTCAGTTCGGGCGCCTGCCCGCGGGTTGAGACATATTTCATTGCGCTTCACTTTCTGATGGGGCGCGACCGCGCCACAGGAAATAACCAGTCATCGCAGCCCAGACCAAAGCCAGGCCAAACCATGTGATCGCGTATCCCAGATGATCATTCGGGATGCCCGCAGTGTCCACTGGCAGAGGGGTCACATTCGGATCGGTTTGGGACCGTGCGATCAGCAGAACCGGGTCGGTTCCCAGAGCTGCGGCAAGAGCGGGAACATCGCGGGCAAACCAGATATTAGCAGACAAATCGGGTTCGGGCGTATAGCCGTCGATCTCATCCGGCCAGTGCAGATTGCCCGTCAGTTCGATCTGCCCGGTATGTCTTTCAACCTGTTTGGCAGTGGTTGGGATAAAACCGCGATCGACCAGAATAGTCCGGTCGCCAGTATCGAAAGCTTGGATAACTCGATAGCCAGCGCCTACTTGTTTCACCGAAACCAGAACATGGATTTCACCCGGCTGCATCTCACCCTGGACGAAAACCGGTAAGTACTTGTCCCGTGTCTCGGAAGGCTGCTGCGGCAGGGAAACAGGTTCGGCGGAGATCCGGTCGTTAATCTCGGCCAACACGTCTTGTTTCCACCCAAGCCGCTGTACCTGCCAGACGCCCAGCGACACAAGTACGCCCAGACCGGCGAGCCCGAAGATCAGCAGGAAAGTTATGCGGCGCATGGCGGGGTCAAACCTTGTTGCAGAAACCGGCGTCTTGTTAAGGGCGGTGTGAACTGAATTGCAACCACCCATTTGTATCGGGTGCAATCTTGCACCCTGATAGAGAAAAAGCCGCCCGTGGGGGCGGCTTTTGCAATTTTGTTACCGGTCCGGCGTCAGATCAAAGGGGCTTGTCCCCAGATATAGACTGCGAAGAACAGGAACAGCCAGACAACGTCAACAAAGTGCCAGTACCAGGCCGCGGCCTCGAAACCGACGTGCTTTTCCGGCGTGAAATCACCCTTCAGCGCCCGGATCAAACAGACCGACAAGAAGATGGTGCCGATAATCACGTGGAAGCCGTGAAAGCCGGTTGCCATGAAGAAGTTCGAATAGAACTGATCACCACCGAATTTCCAGCCCTCATGGGCCAGCAATTCGTAGTACTCAAAGCCCTGCAGAGCGGTAAAGGCGATGCCCAAAACGATACCGATAGCGAGGCCGTTGATCAGCGCCTTGCGGTCATTGTCATGCACCAGCGCGTGGTGCGCCCAGGTGATGGCACAGCCCGAAAGCAGCAGGACCAGCGTGTTGATCAGCGGCAAGTGGAACGGGTCAACCGCGTGGATATCCGGCTGGATGTACTCGGTGCCCGCATAGTCGTACATCGGGTACATGCGGTGTTTGAAGAACGACCAGAACCAGGCGAAGAAGAACATCACCTCGGACATCACGAACAGGATGAACCCATAGCGCAGGCCAATGCGCACGACCGGCGTGTGATCGCCTACACGGCTTTCGGCCACCACTTCGGACCACCAGGCGAACATAGTGTAAAGAACCGCGACAAGACCGGCCCAGAACATGTAGGAGGTGACGCCGTGCATCCAGAGGACGGCTCCGAACAACATCACAAAGCCGCCCGCAGCGCCGATCAGTGGCCAGATCGAAGGGGTCAGAATGTGGTAATCATGATTTTTTGCGTGTGCCATCAGCGTCCCTCACCTACAGGCGTTAGTTCTTGTTTGTATCAGCCTGAACATCAAGGGCGGCATAGCCCTCGGGCAGGTCAATTTCGTAGAATGTATACGACAGAGTGATCGTATGCACATATTTGGCTTCCAGATCCTCGACCATTTCGGGATCGACGAAAAAGCTCACCGGCATCTGAACCCGTTCTCCGGGTTGCAACACCTGTTCTTCAAAACAGAAACAGGCGATCTTCTGGAAATACCCACCGGCCGAATAAGGCGCAACGTTGTAAGACGCCTGACCGGCAATCGGGCGGTCCGTGGGGTTATATGCCTCATAGAAGGCCAGGCCCGTTTCGCCAATGCGGATTTCCATCTGGCGCTCGACCGGCTTAAATTCCCAGGCCATGTCTTTCGCCTTTGAGGCGTCAAAGCGAACGGTAACAGTGCGCTCAAGGATGTCCTCTGGCGCGGCTTCAGCCACTCCGGTTGTGCCGCCATACCCGGTGACCCGGCAAAACCAGTCGTAAAACGGTACCGAAGCCCAGGCGAGACTGCCCATCAGAACAACAACGCCGACAGTTTGCACGACGGTTTTTTGCGGCCCCGTGAGCGCCATCAGTTCTGCACCTCTTGCATGGCCCTGTTAAAATCGGTCCCTGAGACTTTGACGATCGTCAGCCCAAAGATCAGCACGATGAATGCAGCAAGCGTCAGGCCAACGCCCAGATTTCGGCTGAACCGACGTTGATGCAACTCATGGCTTTTGCGCAGGCTCATGCCCAGCCTCCCAGCCCATAAGGCTTCAGCAGTGCTTCGGCAAGGATCGCGCCGAAATGCAGGAAAAGATACAGCAGCGAGAGCTTGAAAAAGCCACGCTCAACTTTGAAGTTATCAGCCTCGGAGTCATCCTCGGTCCGACGCGAGATTGCCCATGCTCCGCGCAGGAACAACGCGTTCAGTACAATAGCGACAGTCAGATAGATCGGACCGCCGATCGCCGAAAAGCCGGTTCCAATCGCAAGCACTGCCAGCAGAACGGTGTAGACCAGAATATGCCAGCGCGTCGCCCGCCGACCATGGGTTACCGTCAACATCGGCACACCCGCATCGTCGTAATCCGACCGCATAAACAGGGCCAGCGCCCAGAAATGCGGCGGCGTCCACATGAAGGTGAGGGCAAACATCAGCCAAGGTTCGACGGACATGGATCCGGTTGCAGCGACCCAACCGATGACCGGCGGGAAAGCCCCAGCTGCGCCGCCAATCACGATGTTCTGTGGCGTCGAGCGCTTGAGCCACATCGTGTAGACAACGACATAGAAGAAGATGGTGAAGCCCAGAAAGGCTCCGGCGAACCAGTTGGTTGCAAGACCCAACATGATCACCGACAGGCCGGACAGTGCCAGGCCCAAGGCCATCGCTTCGCCCTCTTGTACCTTGCCCGACGGTATGGGGCGACCTTTGGTGCGCTTCATAACGCGGTCGATATCTGCATCCCACCACATGTTCAGCGCGCCGGATGCGCCACCTCCGATGGCAATGAACAATATCGCGCAGAACCCAACGAACGGATGTACCGGTACCGGCGCTGCCAGCAGACCAACAAGCGCCGTGAATACAACCAGCGACATCACGCGCGGCTTCAGCAGGGCGAAGTAATCGCCAAAGCTGGCCTCATTCGCATACGCTTGGACGGTCGTTTGGCTTGCATTGATGCTTGCGTCGCTCATCTCGGGTCCTTTTGGGGCGAAGGCTGTGCGATCTCTCGCACAGCCTGCATCTTGTAGCAGGCGGGACGCATCCCGTCCTTACTGAAATCAGTTCGAAGCGACCTGATAGTTCTGCGGCAGGCCTGCATACTCGTCGATCGCACCTTTCAACCACGCGTCATACGCCTCTTGGCTGACAACTTTGACAGTGATCGGCATATAGGCATGGTCTTTGCCGCACAGTTCCGAACACTGGCCGAAATAGATGCCTTCCTTTTCGGCCTCAAACCACAGCTCAGCCAGGCGTCCGGGTACACCGTCCTGCTTCACACCGAAGGACGGAATGGTCCAGGAATGGATCACGTCGGACGCAGTAACTTGCATCACGATGACCTTGCCAACCGGGACAACTACCGCTGTGTCGGTGGCCAGCAGCCACTCATCGTCGCTATACCCTGCGTCTGCCAGCTTGGCCCGCATCGCGTCATCCAGGACAAACGCCGTCACGTCCGCATCGGCGGGGCGGGTACCTTCGTCCAACGTGGCCGGATGGCCAAGCAGATAGCTGTCGAATGCAAAATCGTGATCGACATACTCATATGTCCAATACCACTGGTTGCCGACAACCTTGATAACGACATCACCTTCGGGGATTTCTTGCTGCTTGAACAGAACCGGCAGAGAGAAAGCACCGATGAATACTAGAATCAGAATCGGACCCAACGTCCAGACGATCTCGACCGGAGTATAGTGCGAGAATCGCGCCGGGGTCGGGTTGACGCGTTGGTTATAACGCATGATGCAGTAAACCAGCAGGCCCGCAACGAATATGCAGATCGCGGTAATAATCACCAGAATCATATTATCCAGGCGATGAATCCCCTCGGCAAGGCTTGTGGCTGCGGGCTGGAATCCTATGCCGCCGTCAACCGGCTGACCGATAATCTCAAGCTCCTGAGCCATGGCGGGAAGGCTGGAGAGGGCTGTCATAAGCCCCGAAAGCTTCAAAGCGTTCTTCATTTTCTGTCCTGATCGTTTGATCTTTGCGTCCCTGGCGAAAAGGTGTGAATCGGCCACACCTCACCCGTTGTCTTTGGCCGCGTTAAAAACCATATTCCTGCGGGTAGATAAAGCAAAATGCTTGCGTCAAACAGACGCTATTTTTGATCTGGATCAAACTCGAAAGGTCCCAAGAGATGCCCAACGACCCGTTTCGCCCGTTTGAAAGCGCTCTTCCACATGACGAAGCGCTTGCGGTACTGCAATCCGCCACCGCCGGGGCCGAGGACGGAGAACTGTACGTTGAACGCCGGAAATCCGAGTCTCTGGTCTTTGATGACGGGCGCTTGCGGACCGCTTCTTATGACGCGTCCGAAGGTTTCGGCCTGCGCGCCGTGCAGGGCGAAGTGGCAGGCTATGCGCATTCAACGGACGTCTCGATTCCTGCCCTGAAACGGGCCGCCGAGACCGCGCGGCTGGCGGTCGGTGATGGTGGCGGAACGCTAGCTGATGCCCCCCGGGCCACCAACAAGCGCCTTTATACAGACGAAGACCCGATCGAATCTGCCAGCTTCCCCGTCAAAATCGAAACATTGCGCGAGATTGACGCCTTTGCCCGTGATCTTGATCCGCGTGTAGTACAGGTCAGCGCCACTATTGCTGCTGCGGTGCAGGAGGTTGAGATTCTACGCCCTGACGGCATTCTGGTCCGCGATGTCCGCCCCATGACCCGGTTGAATATCTCGGTCATCGTAGAACAGAACGGCCGTCGTGAGAGCGGCTCGACCGGTGGAGGTGGCCGGATCGGCCTGGACGGGCTGATCGAACCAACCGACTGGCAGGATAAAGCCCGCGAGGCCCTTCGCATCGCCATGGTCAACCTCGAGGCTGTTCCCGCCCCTGCGGGCGTGATGGAGGTCGCACTGGGCCCTGGCTGGCCCGGCATCTTGCTGCACGAAGCGATTGGCCACGGCCTTGAAGGGGATTTCAATCGCAAGGGCAGTTCCGCCTTTGCCGGGCTGATGGGTCAACAGATCGCGTCCAAAGGTGTTACGGTCGTTGATGACGGCACAATCGCAGACCGGCGCGGGTCAATCAGCGTCGATGATGAGGGCACACCCAGTTCGCGCACTGTGCTGATCGAAGACGGCATCCTGACCGGATATATGCAGGATCGCCAAAACGCCCGTCTGATGGGTGTTGCACCAACCGGGAATGGGCGGCGTCAAAGCTATGCCCATAAACCAATGCCACGGATGACAAATACAATCATGCTGGGTGGCGATGCCGATCCCGCCGCTTTGGTAGCCGATATAAAGGATGGCATCTGGGCGGTTGGCTTTGGCGGCGGCCAGGTGGATATCACCAATGGCAAGTTTGTGTTTTCCTGCACCGAGGCATACCGGGTTGAAAACGGCAAAATCGGCGCGCCGGTCAAAGGGGCAACATTGATTGGCGATGGCCCCTCTGCCCTCAAACGCGTTCGCGGGTTGGGCAACGACATGGCCTTGGATCCGGGAATGGGCACGTGTGGCAAGGATGGCCAATGGGTGCCCGTGGGCGTCGGTCAACCTACGGTCCTGATGGATGGGCTGACGATTGGAGGATCGGCGGCCTAAGTAGAATCGGTCACTGCTTCCAAAGCGCAGGGTTAACGCCCCGCTTTGGATATGCATTGATACTTTGCGGAGAGGCGTTTTCCGACTTCCGACTCGGCTGTATTTTTTGCCGTTGTTTTTCAACAACCTACGCAACTGAGACAACTGAGACTCGAAATATATCCGGAAAATTTGACGGGATTCACACGCTGTTAACCCTGGCAGCCGTAAACCAGTTCTGCAATCAGACGGAGCAACGGATGACCGAAGAGCAGCTTTCTTCCAATCACCCCACACTCCCACCCACCACGGAAGAGGATCGGTTTTCCTGGCTTCGTCTGTTGCGTTCTCGCAAAGTGGGCCCGGCGACGTTTCGGCGGCTGCTTCGCGAACATGGCTCGGCGCAGAATGCGCTGGCCGCGCTGCCGGAAATGGCACGCGCCGCCGGAATAGAAGGGTATGAAATCTGCCCGCCCGGCGTGATTGAGGCGGAACTCAAGGCCGCAAAAGCTGCCAATGCGCGGCTTTTGTGCCTAGGGTCCGCCGATTTCCCATCCGCTTTACATGATCTGAATGATGCTCCGCCAATGTTGTGGGCAATCGGTGACCTCTGTCTTTTACAGCGCCCCTCGGTCGCTATGGTCGGTGCCCGCAACTGCTCATCTCTGGGCGCGCGAATGGCGCGCGGATTGGCGACCGATCTGGGAAAACAGGGTTATGTGATCGTTTCTGGCCTGGCCCGCGGGATTGATACCGCGGCGCACCTAGCCACGGTTGAAACAGGCACCATCGCCGTTATGGCGGGGGGGGTCGACGTGGTTTACCCTGCTGAAAATACCGATCTTGCCGCTGAAATCGCAGGTTCCGGGCTGCGCGTCTCGGAGCAACCCATGGGCGTCACGCCACAGGCGCGCCATTTCCCGCGTCGCAACCGGATCATCTCGGGCCTGGCAAAGGCCGTTATTGTGGTCGAAGCCGCCGCCAAATCCGGCAGCCTGATTACAGCGCGCGACGCCTTGGACCAGGGGCGCGATGTTCTGGCTGTGCCCGGACACCCGTTTGACGCGCGTGCGGCTGGCTGCAACCTGCTGATCCGCGACGGTGCTACTTTGATAAGGTCTGCAGAAGATGTGATCGAAGCGCTACCGCAGCAAGCGATCCTATTCGAACCCCAGCAAATGCTCCAAAAGAATTTACCCCGCACACCATGCTCAACCAATGACCTGGAACGCCTAATTCTGACCCGGCTCGGCCCCTCTCCTATCGCCGAAGACCAGTTGATCCGCGATGTTGAGGCAACGGCGGGTGAAATTGCCCCGGTTTTGGTCGATCTGGAACTGGACGGACGTATTCAACGCCAACCCGGGGGTCTTCTGTCATTGACCGCCTGAGTGTTGGATATCCAATCTTACACATGTATCCCATTGAAATCGCGTATAAATCCTTGCCTTCAAAGGAACGCATTGACAATTCGCTCTTGCCCTACACATCTTGCACACTCATAGAAGGCGCCAATTCCGTCGAGCGAGGTTTCCCCTTAAATGCCTGTAGTTGTTGTAGAATCCCCTGCCAAGGCCAAAACAATCAATAAATATCTTGGCCCGGACTACACGGTTCTGGCGTCTTACGGCCATGTTCGAGATCTGCCGCCCAAAGATGGCTCGGTCGATACCGAGGATGAGTTTGCGATGAAATGGGAGGTCGGGAACGACAGCCGCAAACATGTCAAAGCCATCGCCGACGCGCTGAAAGAAGACAACGCCCTGATCCTCGCCACCGACCCCGATCGTGAGGGTGAAGCGATCAGTTGGCATTTGCAGGAAGCACTGACCAAGCGCCGGTCGATCAAAAAGGATACGCCTGTCAGCCGGGTGACCTTCAACGCCATCACTAAGGACGCAGTGACCGAGGCAATGCGAAACCCCCGTCAGGTGGACATGCCACTTGTCGAGGCCTATCTGGCCCGCCGTGCGCTGGATTATCTTGTGGGGTTCAACCTGTCGCCCGTCTTGTGGCGCAAACTGCCTGGTGCAAAATCCGCAGGCCGCGTGCAGTCTGTCTGCCTGCGCCTGATCGTCGAGAGAGAGATGGAAATCGAGGCGTTCAAACCGGTGGAATACTGGTCGGTGCGCGCCCTGTTCGAAACACCCCGTGGTCAGACCTATGAGGCACGCCTGGTCACACTAGCCGGTAAAAAGCTGGACAAGCACGATCTGTCCAACTCAACCCAGGCCGAACTGGCGGTGCAGGCGATCACCAGCCGCGCGCTCAGTGTCACTTCGGTCGAGGCGAAACCCGCCGCTCGAAATCCCAGCGCACCCTTCATGACCTCGACCCTGCAGCAAGAGGCCAGCCGCAAGTTCGGCATGGGTGCGCGTCACGCGATGCAAGTGGCACAGCGCTTGTATGAGGCCGGCTACATTACCTATATGCGAACCGATGGCATCGACATGGCCCCCGAGGCCGTGGCGGCTACGCGCGAGACCATCGCCGACCGCTATGGTGCGGAATATGTGCCGGACAGCCCTCGCATCTATAAGAACAAGGCAAAGAACGCGCAGGAAGCCCACGAATGCATCCGGCCTACGGATATGACCCGCGATGCCAAAGCACTGAAGGTAACGGACGACGATCAGCGCAAGCTCTATGACCTGATTTGGAAACGCACCATTGCCTGCCAGATGGCCGCTGCCCGGCTGGAACGCACAACTGTCGAAATCGGCAGCGAAGATGGGCAGGTTGGCCTGCGCGCGACCGGTCAGGTGGTGATGTTTGACGGGTTCATGCGTGTCTATGAAGAAGGCCGCGATGATGTCGCCGATGAGGATGACAAACGCCTGCCCCAGATCATGCAGGGCGACCCTGCACGGTTCTCTAAAACCACGTTGCGGGATCAGTTCACCAAAGCGACAAGCGATGGCACGGACCGGGCCGCGAAAGAGGCCATTCTGTCAGACAATGAATCAGTTCTGGCGCTGCAACATCACACTCAACCGCCGCCGCGCTATACCGAGGCGACGCTGGTCAAGCGGATGGAAGAGCTGGGGATCGGGCGACCGTCGACCTATGCCTCGATTGTCACAACGATTCAGGACCGGGAATATGTACGCAAGGACAAGAACCGGCTGATCCCCGAAGAAAAGGGACGGATCGTCACGATTTTTCTGCTAAACTTCTTCCGTCAGTATGTCGGTTATGAATTCACCGCCAATCTGGAAGAACAGCTGGACGATGTGAGTGCAGGTGATCGGGACTATAAGGATCTGCTGAGCAAATTCTGGCGCGACTTCTCGGCCGCGATTGGCGAGACATCGGAACTGCGCATTTCCGAAGTGCTGGACAAACTGGACGAAGCACTGGCACCGCAGCTCTATCCGCCACGCGAGGATGGATCTGACCCGCGTGTCTGTCCGAAATGCGGCGCGGGCCAGTTGCACCTGAAAACTTCACGCACTGGCGGGTTCGTCGGCTGCGGCAACTATCCCGAATGCACCTATACCCGTCCTATCGCCGGTGAAGGTGCCGAGGGTGAAGAGCGCCTGCTGGGTGAAGATTCAGGTGATGATATCTGGCTGAAGACCGGTCGGTTCGGACCTTATGTTCAACGTGGAGAGCCAACGCCCGAGAACAAGAAACCTCCGCGCGCCTCGCTGCCACGTGGCTGGAGCAAGGATGATATGGATCTGGACAAGGCGCTGACATTGCTATCCCTGCCCCGCCAGATTGGTGAGCACCCCGAGGGCGGTATGATCAGCTCGAATTTCGGGCGGTTCGGACCATATCTGATGCACCAGCTGACGGATGAGGCCAAACCGGTTTATGCAAACCTCAAAGACCCCAATGACGTGTTCGAGATCGGCATGAACCGCGCGGTCGAATTGCTTGCTGAAAAGCGCTCCAATCCGGGACGCGGACGCCGGGCTGCGGCCAAAGCGCTGAAAGAACTGGGGGAACATCCCGATGGTGGCGCAATGCAGGTCCTGGATGGGCGCTATGGTCCATATGTGAAGTGGGAAAAGGTCAACGCGACCATTCCTAAGGACATCAAACCCGAGGACGTAACGCAGGAAATGGCCATCGAACTGGTCAATGAGCGCGCGGCCCTGAAAGGGACCAAGAAAAAAGCGGCGCCCAAGAAAAAAGCCGCCAAGAAGACAACCAAGAAGGCCGGTTAGGTAGAAATACCACCCTTCGCCCGGTTTCATTGACTTCCCCGTGACGTGACGGCACAACCTGCCCAACACCATCTCATTGGGGGAGTTTTCCATGAAGAAAATCTATGCCAATGCCAACGAAGCGCTCGATGGCGTGCTTTCGGATGGCATGTTGATCGCCGCTGGCGGGTTTGGCCTGTGCGGGATTCCCGAGCTGCTGCTTGAGGCAATCAAGACCTCGGGTGCCAAAGACCTGACCTTTGCCTCGAACAATGCGGGCGTGGACGATTTCGGTATCGGTATCCTGCTGCAAACGAAGCAGGTCAAAAAGATGATCAGTTCATATGTGGGCGAAAACGCCGAATTCATGCGTCAGTACCTCAGCGGTGAGCTTGAACTGGAATTCAACCCTCAAGGCACCCTGGCCGAACGGATGCGCGCAGGTGGTGCCGGGATCCCGGGTTTCTACACAAAAACGGGCGTAGGCACTGTTATTGCCGATGGCAAAGAACACAAAGACTTCAACGGCGAGACCTATATTCTCGAAGAAGGTATTTTTGCAGATCTGGCGATTATCAAGGCGTGGAAAGCCGACGACACCGGCAATCTGGTGTTCCGCAAGACCGCCCGAAACTTCAACGTGCCCGCCGCCACTTGCGGTAAGATCTGTGTGGTCGAAGTTGAAGAGATCGTGCCCCGTGGCTCTCTGGACCCTGACATGATCCACCTACCTGGAATTTACGTGCATCGCATCATTCAGGGCAATCACGAAAAGCGCATCGAACAGCGCACCACCCGCAAGAAGGAGGACGCATAATGCCCTGGGACCGGAATCAGATGGCCGCCCGCGCGGCGCAAGAGCTGGAAGACGGCATGTATGTAAACCTCGGCATCGGTATCCCGACGCTGGTGGCAAATTATGTTGGCGACAAGGATATCACCCTGCAATCCGAAAACGGAATGCTTGGTATGGGTCCCTTTCCTTTCGAGGGTGACGAAGACCCGGACCTGATCAACGCAGGCAAGCAGACGATCACCGAACTGTCTCGGACTGCTTATTTCGACAGCGCTACGTCTTTCGCCATGATCCGGGGCGGCAAAATCGCTGCGGCAATCCTGGGTGCCATGGAAGTGGATGAAAAAGGCGATCTGGCCAACTGGATGATTCCCGGCAAGCTGGTCAAAGGCATGGGCGGCGCCATGGATCTGGTGGCCGGCGTTGGCCGTGTGATCGTGGTTATGGATCACACCAACAAACACGGTGAATCGAAAGTGCTGAAGGAATGCACTCTGCCCTTGACCGGCAAGGGTGTTGTGGATCGCATCATCACCAATTTTGGAGTTCTGGATGTGGTCGATGGCGGCCTGAAGATCGTAGAGCTCGCAGATGGTGTCAGCGAAGATGAGATGCGCGCCGCGACACAGGCGACGATTGTCGACTGATCAATTCACCTAATGGCAAGGCCCACTTCAGTGTGGGCCTTGGTCAATTAAGAGCCTGAAACACGCACCCGTCAGAAATCAACTCGGGCGGTGTCGAACACAGCGCTCGCGCCACCTGAAAAGCCGCGAGAACCTTGGGCACATAGTCCCGTGTTTCCGCATAAGGCGGTACACCACCATGTTTGCGAACCGCACCCTCGCCCGCATTATATCCGGCCAGGACCAGGATCGGGTCGTTTCCAAACTCTTCCATCAGCCAGTTCAGGTATTTCACTCCGCCCGAGATGTTCTGCCCCGGGTGAAGGCTGTCCTCGACCCCAAATCGTTTCGCGGTCGCGGGCATAAGCTGCATCAGCCCCTGCGCTCCGGCCGAACTTTCCGCCTTTTCCCGGCCTGCAGATTCAACCGAGATGACGGCCAGCACCAACGCAGGCGACACATTTGTCCCTACGGTCGAGCGTAAAATGTCGATCCCCTGCCGCTGAGCAATATTCTGAAGCGTCTGCAATCGGGGCGAGGCTACGTTTATGGCGGCAAGCGCATTTATCGAATCCTGCAAACGACCCGAACTGGCCTCATCTATCCCGGGCGAGATCTTGTCCCAGAACGCTTTATATGACCCGACGGGTTTGTTTTGCGGCGTAATTCCCGGAAGCCCCGGAGGCGTAACACGTGTCCTCGCGATAATCTCAGGAACTACGATCTCAGCCCCTGTGCTGGGCGCCGAAGGTGCTGAGGCATGTTCTGTAGGCGATATCTGAACGGTAATGCGCGGACGTTGGCCGGGTTTAGGTGCTTTGATCCGTTTATATACGCCACGCGGTTCGACTTCGTTGGCGGGGACAGACACAGGTGCCGACACCACTGCCAGCGCCAAGCCGGCGCAAGTTATTGCGTTCCGGAGATTCATTTGCCTGCCTCACGTTCTCTTTTGCGTCAATTTGAACCCCGAATCTGTCTGTAAGGCCAGAAAAACAATGTGAATTGGGGCAATTTCGCCTCATTTGGCGCCATTTTGCATCGGGTTTTATCGGTACTCGTACGAAGGGATTATTTTTATTTCTTTAATTTCAATTAGTTAATCGGAAAGCTACCAAAAAGTTAAGCTGCGGCACAAAAATTTGGGGTTTGGCCCAATTCCTGCCACGCCCAACAGGCAAACATAATGCCATACCGAGACGATCGGGAGCGGACTGAGAGACGAAGCTCTGGAAGACGCCGAGGTTCATTAGACTTATTAGATCCTTTAGGAGGGACGTAACATGATCAAGTTCATCAAGAACTTCACCACTGACGAAGACGGCGCCGTAACAGTAGACTGGGTCGTTCTGACCGCAGCTGTTGTTGGCCTGGCCGCTGTTGCTTGGACACAGGTTAGCGACGGTGTCGACGATCTGGCTGGCGACATTGACACCGCCCTGACGGGTGTTGTTGTTACTGCACCTAACGCGGGCCCAACAACCCCGTAATTATTTAGATAGAATTTTGAAGGGGGCTGCGCTCGTCAGATCGCGGCCCCCTTTTTTATAGAAAAAAGACGAGGTCCTGCGATGAAGGGTATTTCAAAATTCTTATCCGGGGAACATGGCGCAATCACCGTTGATTGGGTGGTGCTTACTGCTGCGCTGGTCGGCCTTGGACTTGTCACGGTATTCAACTTGACGGGCGGGGTACAACACGTCGATACCGAGACGGGTAACGCACTTCGCGGTATAGAGGTCTATTCTGCGAATCAGGAACAGGCATCGGAATCAGATTGATCAATCTGGCACTAAGGACACGGGCGTCAAAAAAATACTTCATTGTCCCCCTTTTCGACACAATTCTCCTGTAACCAATAGTCAGTTGAAGTCGTATTCCCTATGACGACTGACATCGCATACAAATAAATGAGGGAACGCGCATGCGTGCAGTATTTGGACTTGTCCTGATTGTTGGGGTGGCTCTGGCAGGAGGAGCTGTTTATATGGCGCGGGACTATATTTCTCAGTATCAGGCGGAATTGGCCAGAGAACGTTTGGCGGCTCAGGAAGCATTGGCAAATGTTAAGTCCGTCCCGACGGTGGACGTTCTGGTTTCGAACCGTGCTCTTAAATATGGTGAGCGTCTGGCCGCTGAAGATGTGCGGATCGTGAAATGGCCTGAGGATGCAATTCCCGAAGGAAGCTTCCTTGAAATGGCCGTCCTGTTTCCAGAGGACGCCAGTGGCGACCGCTTCGTTCTGAGGACCATGGAAAAAGACGAAGCCCTGATGGAGGTCAAAGTAACCAAACCAGGCGAGGCAGCGGGTCTTACATCACGAATCGCGAAAGGTAAGCGCGCATTTGCAATCAGCGTGGACGTTGCCTCGGGCGTATCCGGCTTCCTTCGCCCTGGGGACAGTATCGATGTTTATTGGACCGGTTCGTATGGTGGCGGAATCGATGGGTCGCGCGGTGAAATCACCCGCCTGATTCAAACCAGCATTGAGTTGATCGCTGTTGACCAGAGCGCCGGGTCCGATCTGACCGGAGCCACGATCGCGCGCACCGTTACGGTCGCTGCTACTCCAGAACAAATCGCGGCACTGGCTCAGGCTCAGAACACCGGCCGCCTGTCTTTGGCGCTGGTTGGCGTGCAAGACGACACAATCGCAAGCGCGGTCGAAGTTGACCAAAGAAAACTTCTGGGCATTAAAGATGTCGTCCCCGTGGCACCCAAAATCGCGGAAGAGGTCTGTACGGTCAAGACACGCCGTGGTGCCGAGATCGTCGACACGGGAATAGTAACACCCTGCACAAATTAACAGAAAATCAGTGCGTTACATGACCAGGGCCGCGCGAATTGCGCGGCCCTAATTTGTTCGCATGTTGCGCATTGTCCACATAAGGAAAATTCCAGAAACCATTGATTATTGCAATAAATTCTCAATTCGCGCAGTGTTATCGGACATAAGGCAGTAGCCGCAAAAAACGAGGCGTGATCGGAGAGGCAGGTCACATGAAAAGAAGTTCCTGGATAAGCGCAGCCCTATTGGGCTTGGCGCTCGTAGTTGGCCCAGTCGGCAATGCTGCCTGGGCTGAAACACTTCGCGTGGTAAAGAAGGGTACAGCGGAAACGCTTGATGTGCCAATGAACCGCGCAATAGTTGTAGAAAGTGAGCAACCGTTTGCCGAACTCAGCATCGCCAATGCAGGCATCGCTGATATTTCGTCGCTTTCGGATCGTACTATCTATGTTTTGGGTAAGGCTCCTGGCCTGACGACCCTGACATTGTTCGACGGCGCAGGTAATCTACTTGCTAATGTTCGGGTCCGTGTGGCACCGGATGTTACCGAGTTTAAAGAACGTCTGCGCCAGATTTTGCCAACCGAGCCTATCGAAGTTCGCACCGCCAATGACGGTATCGTTCTTTCTGGCACAATTTCTAGCGCTGCCAAGTTGGCGCGGGCATTGGAGCTGGCAGAGCGCTATGCACCGGAGCGCGTATCGAACCTCATGTCGGTTGGCGGCGTTCAGCAGGTCATGCTGAAAGTGCGCTTTGCCGAGATGAATCGGTCGGTAGCTAAAAGCCTGACTGCATCGCTTGGTTTCGGCGGCAGTGATGTGACTGGCGGTATCAACACGCTGAACAATGCTGGTGCTTTGGCAAATGCCCTGAACAACAACATTCCGGCGGTACAGACGAATACCGGCGCAATTCTGTTCGGCTTTGGCGCAGGCTCCACACAGGTTCGTCTGCTGCTGGAGGCACTCGAGTCCAAAGGACTGGCGCGCAGCCTAGCAGAGCCTAACCTATCCGCACTTTCGGGTCAGGAAGCGACGTTCCTTGCAGGTGGTGAAGTTCCTATTCCGGTACCGCAGGACGACGGCGTAATTGCGATTGAATACAAAGCCTTCGGTGTTGAAATCGACTTTATCCCCCGCGTTGTGGATGGTGATCTGATCAACCTTGAAATGGCTGCTGCCGTGTCAGCTATCGATGGTTCGTCGAACTTCACCATTCAAGGTGATAATGTTCCATCTTTCATCACACGCCAGACCAGCACAACGGTTGAGCTGCGCGATGGTGAAAGCTTTGCGATCGCTGGCTTGATCCAGGATGATTTCACCGACCTGAACAGCCAGATTCCTTGGTTGGGTGACGTCCCGGTTCTTGGCGCCCTCTTCCGCAGCGCGGAATATCAGCGTCAGCAAAGTGAACTGGTGATCATCATCACAGCCCACCTTGTGTCGCCGACTCGTGGCGAGGCACTGGCTCTGCCTACGGATCGGGTCAAACCGCCCAGCGAATTTGATCTGTTCGTCAATGGCAAAGTCGGTCGGACTGAACGTCTGGGTGCCGGTGCAGCTTCGGAAGTCGCGAATCAGGACTTCGGTAGCTCGTACGGCTACGTCCTGGATTGATTAGGAGGATAGGACCAATGCAGAAGTGGATCATCACACTGGGTCTTTCGGTCGCTGTCGCCGCATGTACGCGTGAGGCCGGATACGAAGCCGATCAAGGCGCGTTCGGGAATGCGACACTGAACAACATTCAAGTAATGAATGGCGAACTGACATATGCCCAGATCCTGGGCCAACGGTTCGCAGCCGAAGTGCCGACCCAGATCAACTTTGATTTCAACAGCGCTCAACTGGACGAAACAGCTCAGCGAGTACTCTTGCGTCAGGCGAACTGGATCAAACAGTTCCCCGAGGCACGGTTCCGGGTCTATGGCCATACGGATGCTGTTGGATCAACGGCATATAACCAAAGCCTGGGCCAGCGGCGCGCGAATGCGGCTGTTGCGTTCCTTACGCGGCAGGGTATCTCTCGCTCGCGGTTGGAGGCGGTTGTTTCATTCGGTAAGTCTCGACCTCTCGTGGCTACGCCGGATCGAGACCGTCGCAACAGGCGCACCGTGACCGAAGTATCAGGCTTCGTTGATCGTGCACCCCAGCTACTCGATGGCAAATACGCCGCTATCGTCAATCGTGAGTACGTGGAAAGCGCGGTTTATGAATCCCAGCTGCGCCGCGAAACCGCTATTGGCGATACAAGCGAACAATAAACTGTGATTGGGCGGCATCGTCGCCCAATTCCCTACAATTGGTTCTTTTGCGCCTAATTCTTGCCTAAGTTCCAAGCCACATTTTCAACAATTGGGTGACCTGCGTCCGAAAATGGCCGCAATAGGGTGACAGCAAGCCAATCCTGTCCTCTGGGCCAGGATGGTTCGCCTACCCTTCGACGAGGATTGTGTTAATGACAAGCGCCACGCCGCAAAACGAAGAGACCGCAATTCTGGCCTGCACGATCAGTCGTGATGTCCAGAATTTCGATCTGCTTATAGAAGATATGGAAGGCGCTTTGGGTGAGCGTTGGGGCGATCTCGGCTTTGCCGAAGCCCTGACATTTTTCAACCAACCCGAGGCGAATTCACTGCAATTTGTCGCGTTGGCCATTGATGGCGAGGATGAAGACAACCTGTCACTGATGGGTGAAATCATCACACAGGCAAAAGACAAAAATATCAAAATAGTTCTGATCGCCGAGGACGTGACCCCGGCTTCGCTGCATCAGTTGTTGCGCAAGGGCGCGGACGAATTCGTCCCCTACCCTCTTCCAGAAGGTGAATTGCAAGAAGCAATCGACCGGATGAACAAACCCGAACCCGTCGCCGTTGCCCCCGGATCAGATGCCGCACGTGCAGCTGGCGACTCTAAAGAGGGTGCTTTGTTTGTGATTCAGGGACTTGCCGGTGGGGTCGGGTCGACGACTATGGCCGTCAACCTAGCTTGGGAACTGGCAACGGTCTCTGACAAAGAGGCCCCTTCGGTTTGTTTGATTGACCTGGACCTGCAATACGGAACGGTTTCGACCTATCTGGATCTTCCCCGTCGAGAAACTGTATTCGAGATGCTGTCTGATACGGCGGCAATGGATGATGACGTCTTCAACCAGGCGCTTCAGTCCTATGAGGACAAGCTGCAGGTGCTAACCGCGCCGTCGGATATGGTGCCTTTGGATCTGATTACGCAAGAAGATATCGAACGGGTGATCGAAAAGGCGCGAAAACACTTCGATTATGTGATCGTCGACATGCCAACGACATTGGTTCACTGGTCGGAAACTGTACTGCAGGCCGCCCATGTTTACTTTGCCCTGATAGAACTGGACATGCGATCGGCTCAGAACGCATTGCGCCTCAAGCGCGCTTTACAGGCCGAGGAACTACCCTTCAATAAGTTGCGTTTCGCTCTCAATCGCGCCCCGAAATTTACCGATCTGAATGGTAAGGGCCGGGTCAAGCGCATGGGTGAAAGCCTGGGTATCTCTATTGATCTTCAACTGCCGGATGGCGGCAAACCGGTGATGCAAAGCGGTGATCACGGTCTGCCATTGGCCAACGCTGCGGCCAAGAACCCACTGCGCAAGGAAATCGCAAAGCTTGCGAAGTCGCTGCACAGCCTGGGCAGCAGTAGTGCCGAAGCCGCATAACACAATCCCACAGGGAGAGCCGCCGTGTTTTCAAGATATAAAAAACCAGAAGCACAACCGGTCCAGGCACCGGCTAAATCGCCCGAGGCCACACCTGCACCTGCAGCGGAGCAAGCATCAACCGCTACTGCAGTTGCCCGGCGACCCACCCCCAAAAAGGCGGCCGAGGTTGTAGGGGCGGACAAGGAACGCAAGCGCAAAGAGCGTCTGGGCGAAATCAAGATCGAACTCCACCGCGAGCTTCTTGAAAACCTGAACCTAGCGGCCCTTGAGAAAGCTGGAGAATCCGAGCTGCGCTCGGAAATCAGTGCGATTGCCAGTGAGGTTCTGGAATCCCGCAACATCGTTCTGAACCGCGACGACCGGCAGCAGCTGAACAAAGAACTGTATGACGAAGTAACCGGTCTTGGCCCTCTCGAGACCTTGCTTCAGGACGACTCTGTCAGCGATATTCTGGTCAACGGCCCGCAGCAAATTTTCGTTGAACGGTTCGGTAAGCTAGAAATTAGCGACGTTACATTTAAAGACGAAAAGCACCTGATGCGGATCATCGACAAGATCGTATCCGCCGTGGGCCGCCGTGTTGACGAATCCAACCCCTATGTGGACGCCCGTCTGGCGGATGGCTCGCGTTTCAACGCCATGGTGCCACCGATTGCCGTTGACGGCTCGCTGGTATCCATTCGTAAGTTCAAAAAAGATAAGCTGGCCATTGATGACCTGGTGAATTTTGGTGCCTTCACCGAAGAAATGGCCGCCTATCTGCAGGCTGCTGTATCTACACGCCTGAATGTGATCGTTTCGGGCGGTACCGGTTCCGGTAAAACAACCACGCTAAACGCTTTGTCCAGCTTTATCGACGACGCCGAGCGTATTCTGACCATCGAGGATACAGCGGAACTCCAGCTGCAACAGTCTCATGTTGGCCGGATGGAAAGCCGCCCGCCCAACGTCGAAGGTAAGGGTGAAGTCAGCCCCCGCGACTGTCTGAAAAACGCCCTTCGTATGCGTCCCGACCGTATCATCGTGGGTGAGACACGGGGCTCGGAAGTTATCGACATGCTACAGGCCATGAACACTGGCCATGATGGCTCGATGACAACGATCCACGCGAACTCGGCCCGAGACGGGATTTCGCGTCTTGAAAACATGATCGCGATGGCCGGGATCGAAATGCCGATCAAGGCCGTCCGTAGCCAGATCTCCAGTGCTGTGAACCTGATCGTTCAGGCAAGCCGCCTGCAGGACGGCTCGCGGCGCATGACTTCGATCACCGAAATCACTGGTATGGAAGGCGATGTGATTTCCATGCAGGAAATTTTTCGTTTTCAACGCGTTGGATTAACACCCGACAACAAGATCATTGGCCATTTTACCGCGACAGGCGTTCGCAGCCACTACTCCGAACGCTTCCGTCTGTGGGGTTATGATCTGCCCCCTTCGATTTACGAACCAACGACTATGTAGGAGATCTTGAAATGCAACTGCCTATGGAGGCACTGATCTACGTCGCGATCTTCGTAGGCGTACTTGCGTTGGTGGAAGGAATCTATCTGGTTGCCTTCGGAAAATCCATCAGTCTGAACAGCCGCGTGAACCGCCGTCTGGACATGCTGGATAAAGGCGTCGGGCGCGAACAAGTTCTGGAACAGCTGCGCAAGGAAATGCAGCAGCATATGAAGTCCCAGAGCATTCCGCTCTATTCCCTGTTGGCGGACAAGGCTCAGAAGGCCGCCATCGCCTTCACACCCCGTCAGTTGATCCTGATTATGGTGTTGGTGACAGGCTTTGCCTTTATGGGGCTCAGTATTGCAACGGGAACGGAAACCATAATGCGGGCCGCTATTTCGGTCGCAATCGGTGTTGGCGGTGTCTATGCGTGGGTAAACAACAAGGCCAAAAAGCGTATGGCAATGCTGGAAGAACAGTTGCCAGATGCTGTGGAATTGATGGTTCGGTCGCTTCGCGTCGGGAACCCTTTTGTGTCCACCATTCAAATCGTCGCAAATGAAGTCCAGGATCCACTCGCCACTGAATTCGGGGTTATCGCTGATGAATGTGCCTATGGCCGTGACGTCGGTGAATCTCTCAAAGATCTGGCACAACGACTGGATATGCAGGATCTACGGTTTTTGGCAGTGGCCGTCGGCATCCAACAGCAATCCGGTGGTAACCTGGCCGAAATTCTGGCCGGTCTGGCCAAGGTGATCCGGGCCCGTTTTCGACTTTTCCGGCGCGTCAACGCCATCACAGCTGAGGCAAAATGGTCAGGAAAATTCCTATCTGGATTTCCACTGTTCTGCCTGGGATTCATTTTGGTGAACGACCCCGGGTACTATGACGAAGTAATGGATCACCCATGGTTCATTCCTGCCTGTTTCTTTGTCGGCATCATGCTGACACTGAACCTGATCGTCATGCGCATTCTAACCGACATCAAGGTCTGAGGACACCACCATGGAAATCCTGACCCGAATAAACGACTTTCTAACCGAGCTCCTTGGCCCCTTCGGTCCACTGATCGTGGTTGGTGTACTTGGACTGTTCATGATCTTGATCACCGTCCCCTTGATCCTGAGCCAGCCAGAAGATCCCCTGAAGAAACTGCAGCGTTCTAATGCAGCCCCTCGACAGGATAAGAAGGTCAAAAAGGACAAGCTCAGAACCAGCGGGCGAAACGAGCAGCTTGAGAAATTTGCCAACTTCCTTGAGCCACAGAATAAGGAAGAACTGTCTGCCATGCAGCTGAAACTGCGGCAGGCGGGGTACCAGTCAAAGGACGCAGTTCGGTTTTTCCACTTCGCTCAATTTTCCTTGGGCATCATCGGAATTGTGATTGGTGTTTTGCTGGTCACTGTCCTTTCCGATGGTCAGGAATTTACCGCGCAGCAGATGATAATACGAGTTCTTGTCCCTTCGGCCGCCGGGTATTTTCTGCCGCGCTATTGGATCACCCGAAGGGTCGCAGAACGGCAAGAAGCGATCACCGCAGGCTTCCCCGATACTCTTGACCTGATGCTGGTCTGTGTCGAGGCTGGCCAGTCGCTGGACCAGGCCATCGTTCGCGTCGCACGCGAAATGAAAGCCTCCTACCCTGAGATTTCGCTTGAATTTGAAGTCGTCGCCCACGAATTGAAGGCCGGTAAGGACAAGGATACGGTTCTTCGCGATTTTGGTACGCGCTGTGGCGTTCAGGATGTTAACTCATTTGTGACGGTGATGATCCAATCGGCAACATTCGGTACATCCATCGCCGAAGCCTTGCGGGTTTACGCCGGCGAGATGCGAGATAAGCGCGTGATGCGCGCCGAAGAGGCCGCTAACAAGTTGCCAACCAAAATGACACTCGCCACTATGATGCTGACGGTGCCACCGTTGCTGGTCATTCTGGTTGGACCCTCGGCCAAAGGCATCGCTGAATTCGGCGGAGGCTAATAGCCTATGAAATTGAAACCCAGGTGCATCCAAACGGGGATACGCCGCGTGTTACAGGCCACCGTGGTTCTTGCCACGGTGGCTTCTTGCACGGAAACGGGGTCCTCTGGGGATCTGGATGCACCTGGCATTGATCGTAAAGCCCCGGCCGAGGATCAGATTGCAGTCGGCAACCGGCTGATGGCTTCGGGTGAATACGAGCTTGCGTTGGATGCCTTTATCCGCGCAGCGCTCAATCAGGGAATGACAACGCAGATCCTGACCTCGATGGGGACGGCAAATCTGGGCCTTCGGAGGCTAGGACAGGCGGAAACACTGCTGCGCCGTGCGGTTGAAGATGACCCCGAATGGTCTGTCGCCTGGAACAATCTGGGTGTGTTGCTGATGGAAATCGGAGAATATCCCGAGGCCGCTCAGGTCTTTCGCCGGGCCTATGCTCTCGATAATGGCGAAAGTGACGCAATCCGGGACAATCTGCGGTTAGCTCTCGCAAAAATGGAAAATACTGATAATAATACCCCTCAAGAACAAGAATACACACTGGAGCAGCAAGGCGACGGGCAATTCATGCTGCGCAAGCTCCCGTAACATAGGCAAGAGCAGTAAGGGACGCAAAAATGCGCCAACAATTCTTGATTCCGTCTATCGCAATCTGCGGGCTGATCCTCTCAGCCTGTGAAAAAGAGTCCGAAGAAGAAAAGGTCGAGCGTACATTTCAGGAAGTGAACGTCATTGACGAAACCAACCTGAACGACGTTCTTCTGTCGGCCGCCGACCCAAACGAAGCCGTTACCTATTTCCAGGGTGCCGCCGCCAAGAACCCGGGTCGTATAGACCTGCAACGTGGGCTGGCGATTTCACTGGCGCGCGCTAAACGGACGACCGAGGCAACCGCCGCCTGGAAAAAAGTCACCACGATGAGCGGTGCGACCAATGTAGACAAGGTCGAATACGCAGATTCTCTGGTACGTTCCGGGAACTGGTCACAGGCCAAATCGACATTGGATTCGATCCCGCCGACTTTTGAATCTTTCAAACGCTACCGCCTGGAAGCCGTCGTCGCGGATTCGCAAAAAGACTGGAAACGCGCGGATCATTTCTATGAAACCGCCGTGGGTCTGACGACCCGCCCCGGTGGTGTGATGAACAACTGGGGATACTCCAAGCTGACGCGCGGCCAGTACGACGAAGCCGAACGGTTATTCACCGAGGCCATTCGACAGGATAACTCTCTATTCACGGCAAAGAACAATCTGGTCCTCGCCCGGGCTGCACAGGGCAATTACAGCATGCCTGTCGTTCCCATGTCTCAGGTCGAACGCGCGATGTTGTTGAACACAATGGCCATCTCGGCGGTGAAACGCGGTGATGTGGCGACGGCCAAGAACCTGTTCCGCGAAGCGATCGCCACCCATCCGCAACATTACGACGAAGCCGTTCGATCCCTGCGCGCGCTTGAGGAAGCCTGATACATGCATATTCCAGCGGGTGCTGCGGCCTGGTTTTTGCCGTTCGTACTGCCGATCTGCTATTACGTGGCCTTCACCGACCTGCGTGACATGCTCATCAAGAATCACGCCGTAGTAGCACTGGCTTCGGTATTTGCGGTCATCGGTTTGTTTGTCCTGCCGCCCTGGTCGGATGGTTGGATTACCGGCCCGTTTTCTGTGTCCCTCCCACCCTATTTGTGGCAGCTGTTACATATAGTTGTAATGCTGGTCATCGGCATTCTGCTCAACGCAGCCGGCATTATGGGAGCCGGAGACGCAAAGTTCATAGCCGCGGCCTCAGCCTTTGTTTGGATGGGCGATTTCACATTGGTATTGTTGATCCTGATGTCGACCACCTTGGCGGCCTTTGTCACGCATCGATTGGCCAAACATACCGCCCTCAGAGCTATTGCCCCAGATTGGGAAAGCTGGCGTCGGGACAAACAATTTCCAATGGGTTTCGCGCTTGGTGCAACCCTGGCCATCTACCTGATACTTGGAACTGTTTACGGCTCGTAAACTATCATCAGTCCGCCTTGTCCCCGCCTTGGAACTGACACAAAGCCCGGCCAAATTTTCGTCAAAGGGCCCTTTTCAGGGCTATTGGCGTGAATACTGAATTAGACGGGCAACGCTCATGAATATGCAGACAACCTCGGTAATGGCCCCCCCTACCCCAAAGGGGTTGGGCGATATGCAGCTTCCTATTGTTATGATGCGGGATATCCTGCTGAAAACTATCTTTCGTAAAACCGTAGATACAGTTTCCGAAGTTGCCCAAGCGATCTGCTTGCCGGGTTCTGTCACACAGGAATTGATCGACCTTGCCCGCGAACAAAAGCTGCTGGAAGCAACCGGTACTTTGAACGCCAACAGCGGCAATGAGATGGGGTATCAACTGACCGATGCGGGCAAAGCGCGTGCATTGGATGCGCTGAGCCAGTCCGAATATTTCGGCGCCATGCCCGTCCCGTTGGATGTGTACCGCGAGCAGGTAAAACGCCAGTCGATCCGGAATATCCAGGTTTCCCGCGACCAGTTGACCGGGGCAATGGGCCATCTGGTTCTACCTGACAGCCTGCTGGACCACCTTGGACCCGCGGTCAGTGCAGGCCGATCAATCCTGATGTATGGACCTCCGGGTAATGGTAAATCCTCTATCTCGAACGGTATTCGGGATGCTTTGGGCGACAATGTCTATGTCCCATATGCCATCGAATACGCTGGTCAGGTGATCACGGTGTATGACCCGATTGTACACACAGCCATCGAACAAGAAGCAGATGATCCCAATAGCTTGCGCCGCCGCAAGCGGTTTGATTCGCGCTATGTCCAATGTGAAAGACCAACTGTTGTGACTGGCGGTGAACTGTCACTCAGCATGCTCGATCTGGTTTATAACCCTACGGCGCGGACCTATCAGGCCCCGCTGCAGCTGAAATCGACGGGCGGCATCTTTATCGTTGACGACCTTGGCCGTCAGCAGGAACCACCTCAGGCCCTGATCAACCGCTGGATTGTTCCACTGGAAGAGAACAAGGATATCCTTGGCCTGCAATCGGGTGAAAAATTCGAAGTGCCCTTTGACACGCTGGTCATCTTTTCGACCAACTTTCACCCCAACGAGATCTTTGACCAAGCCGCTTTGCGCCGGATCTTCTTCAAGATCAAGATTGACGGTCCGAACCAAGAGAACTTCCTGAAAATCTTTGCCATGGTGGCCCGCAAACGCGGGATGCCTCTGGACGAGGCCGCATTGGTCCATCTGCTAAAGGTCAAATACCCGACCATCGACAACATCTATGCGAACTATCAGCCGATATTCCTGATTGATCAGATGATCTCGATCTGCGAATTCGAGGGCATCCCCTATCAGATGAGCCCCGATCTAATTGAACGCGCTTGGGCCAACATGTTCGTCAAAGATGAGAAAATCGTCAAATAACCTAATGCCATTTCGCTGACGGGCCGGGTAATCTGCCTTTATGACGCAGATTCCCGCCCGGATTACTGACTGGTTTGAAGACAAAGGTTGGTCCATCCACCCGCATCAGCAGGACATGTACGACCGGGCCCTTGAACCGGCGACGTTGCTGATAGCCCCCACCGGCGGGGGCAAGACAATGGCCGGATTTCTGCCCACGCTGGCCGATCTGGCAAAGCGGGACCATGATGGCCTGCATACAATCTACGTCTCCCCACTCAAGGCGCTGGCGGCAGATATCCGGCGAAACCTGCGTGGCCCAGCCGAGGAAATGGGCCTGGCCGTCCGGATTGAGGACCGCACCGGAGATACCTCAGCCACACAGAAAAAGCGTCAGCGGGTTGACCCACCGCAGATCCTTTTGACCACACCTGAAAGCCTGGCCCTGCTGACCTCTTACGAAGACGCCGGGCGGATGTTTCAGGGCGTGCAACGGGTGGTTGTCGATGAAATCCACGCCCTGGCCGAGAGCAAGCGTGGCGACCAGCTGATGCTGGCGCTGGCCCGTCTGCAGGGGCTCTGCCCGGACCTGCGCAGGGTGGGCCTGTCTGCAACGGTCGAAGACCCCAATGCGATTGCCCGATTTCTGGCACGTCACCCTGATCCCTGCCGGATCGTTGAGGCCGATCCTGGGCCTGACCCCGATATCCAAATGTTGGAAACGCCGGAAATGCCTCCGTGGTCGGGCGGTGGAGCGGCCTATTCCATCCCTGCCGTTCTGGACCAGATCCGGAAGCATAAGACGACGCTTATCTTTCACAACACCCGCGCACAGGCCGAGATTTTCTTTCACAACCTCTGGCTTGCCAACGAAGACGGGCTGCCGATTGGCATTCATCACGGCAGTCTGGACAGGCAGCAACGCGAACGTGTCGAGGCCGCAATGGTTCGCGGTGAGCTGCGCGCAATCGTCTGCACAGGCAGTCTGGATCTTGGTATTGATTGGGGCGATGTCGACCTGGTCATTCAGATCGGGGCGCCCAAAAACGTCAAAAGGCTGGTTCAGCGCATCGGGCGCGCAAATCACAGATACAACGCCCCCTCCAAAGCATTGTTAGTGCCCGCAAACCGCTTCGAAGTTGTGGAATGCATAGCGGCACTTGAGGCTGTGAAAGCTCATGATCTGGACGGTGATCCCCGCGGCGCAGGTCCACGCGATGTGTTGTGTCAACATATCCTGATTGCCGCAGCATCCGGGCCATTCTTGGCCGATGACCTGTTCCGGCAAATGACCGCAGCGGGCCCCTATGCCGGGTTGACCCGAGCAGAGTTCGACGCCTGTTTGGACTTTTGTGCAACCGGGGGCTATGCGCTGCGCGCCTATGATCGGTGGCAAAGGCTGCAGCTACGGCCAGATGGTCAATGGCAGCTACGTGACCCCCGTGCTGCGCAGCGTATCCGCATGAACCTTGGCACGATTCAGGACACCGATACGTTGAAAGTCCGCCTGAAACGCAATCGAGGGGGCAAACCTCTGGGAGAGGTCGAAGAAGCCTTTGCTGCCTCGCTGACCCACGGAGATACCTTTCTGATCGGCGGCCAGATCGTGCGCTATGAGGGATTGCGCGAGATGACGGTCGAAGTCAGCCGCCGAGCGGATAAGAAGCCCAAGATCGCAACGTTTTCAGGCACCAAATTTGCGACCTCGACGCAGCTGAGCGACCGTATCCTGCGGCTGTTTGCACAGCCCGATTGGCCCCAGTTACCCGCGCATACCGCGGATTGGCTGGCGTTGCAGCGCGATATCTCGCGCCTGCCTCAACGTGACAGGTTACTGATCGAAAGTTTCCCCAACGATGGGCGCGAAAACCTGTGTGTCTACGGTTTTGCGGGTCGCAATGCGCAGCAGACACTGGGGCTGTTGCTGACCAAACGAATGGAGGAAACCGGCCTGGCACCGCTGGGCTTTGTTGCCACCGACTATGCAACCTTGATCTGGGGGTTGGACGCGGTGATAGACCCGCGTCCGCTATTTCAGCCCGACGAGCTGCGCAACGGCTTGGAAACCTGGCTGGCGGGCAATGCCGTAATGAAGCGCACCTTTCGTGCCTCGGCCACGATTGCAGGGCTGATCGAACGGAGCATGGCCGGTCAGCGCAAAAGTGGTCGGCAGGCCACGTTTTCCTCAGATATCCTCTACGATACTTTGCTGAAATACGATCCCGATCACCTGTTAATGCAGATCACCCGAGAAGAGGCCATGCGCGGTCTCGTCGATTTCGGGCGGATCGAGGCACTGATCGAGCGGATCGGGGGACGTATAGATCTGATGCGATTGGATCGGGTTTCACCTCTGGCTGCACCACTGTTTCTTGAGGTTGGCAAGGTACCCGTCAAAGGTGCTGCTGAAGAACGCCTGCTGGCGGAAGAAAGCGCGCGCCTATTGCAAGAGGCTGGGCTGAAATCCTGCTAAAGCCTCTTGCGCGCGGTGGCGGAACGTCGCAAAGAACGTAACATGAACGAAGTTTCGATCTGTTTAGCCGGGCAAAATCTGCTGGCGCTTGGGTCTGGTGCCATTTGGTGGCCCGACAAAAGCGTGCTTTGCGTGTCCGATCTGCATCTGGGTAAATCCGAGCGTTTGGCGCGCCGGGGCGGCACGACATTACCCCCCTATGACAGCCAGGACACCCTGGCCCGATTGGCCGCAGATATCGAGCTCACGCAGCCTGACATCGTTATTTGCCTTGGGGATAGTTTTGATGATCTTGATGCCCTAAACGCCTTGAGTGTGCCCGACAGGCTGCAGATTACGGCGATGCAGGCCGGTCGCCGCTGGGTCTGGATCGAAGGAAACCATGACCCCGGCCCGGTAGATCTGGGCGGAAGCCATCTGGCCGAATATGCGGTTGACCCTCTGGTCTTTCGTCATATTGCGCAACCCAAGGGCAAGGCTGAGGTTTCGGGACACTACCACCCCAAGGCGCGCGTGCGGGTTCGCGGTCGTTCCATCACCCGCCCCGCCTTCCTGATGGATCAGGCGCGTCTGATCCTGCCTGCCTATGGGACTTATACTGGTGGGCTCTTTAGCTCGGATCACGTTCTGGACGCCTTGATGAGCGATCAGGCAATGGCGATCTTGACAGGGAAAGTCCCGCAAATGATCCCAATGCCCAGATAGGGCGTCTCAGATCAGGCCATCTTCTTCTAGGAACGGACGGTATTTCCTGCTGACCGGAACAAGCTCGTCGTTCTTCAGGCGCAACATGGTCTTGCCACCCTTACGTTCGACCCCAGCAATGGCGTCATCGACAACCCAATGCGATCGGTGCGTGCAATGGCCCGGTATAGGTTCCATTTCCTCTATGGCGTCGGTAAAACGCGACCGGATCGTAAACGTGCCCTCAGAAGTCACCACATCCACATAGTGGTCTTGGACCGTCAGGCGATAGACCCGACCCTGAAAGGATCCCGGCAACCGCTTGTACATGCGCGGCAGCGGAATTTCAGCATATTCGGATTGAGGTTTCGATGCCTCACGCCGCACCAGGATCAAGCCGACCGACAGCAAGGCGCCATAAGATGTTACGGATAACATATCCGGGCACGGCAGCCCGTTGGCCGAAAACAGCAACCAGACCATCAACCAAAGGCTTGGAACGAAAAGGACGAAAACCAAAGATATCAGCACAAGGTCGCGCCCAGAAAACTCGGTCTCAGCGAACAACCTGCGCAACAGTCTTCTTGCGACGCAGGTCACCCCTAGCGCCAGCCCCATCACCCCGATCCAGAAGGCCAAGCGCCAAGGAAAGGTTACTTCGATGGCCTGAAATGGTTGGAATACGAAGGACAATAGCAGAAGGAAAACCAGCCCGGCAATCAACCGGTACCCTACTATTTCGGCGAAAACTGGGCGCAGTTTCGTGAACATAAACACTCGACAACAACTCTCCGGGTCCAGCCAATACTACCGGGGACTTGCCATATTACAACGTAACCGGCTGGAATAGAAAGTTTATCACCAATACAGGCACATTCAATGCCCGTAATCTCACACTTAGTTTACATATTAACAAATTTTAGGCCGGGGAGTACCCCGGCCCTGAAAATCTACATGCACGACTGTCCGCTATGGGTCACACAGTCAGGCCTTCTGGTTCTGGGAGTTTGTTTGCGCGGCATGCGGCGGTCAGGGTGTTGGCCAGCAGGCATGCGATTGT
>NZ_JBXWPN010000013.1:0-95239 GCF_059611885.1 Ruegeria sp. CDSA193
CAGCCCGCAAAATCAACCAACTTCCCACCCAACTCAACATGCAAACCATGCAAAGGCGTGCGCTTAATATCCGTCATTTCAGGTACCTTTCGATCAGCGGGACTGGTCACGAACTACCATGACGGTGCAATGCGCATTGCGCACCACGCGTGCCAGGTTCGGACCAATTTCATAATTCGGGAAATCGCCCTTGGTCGACGCCATGACGATCAGGTCGAAGCCCTCTTTATGAGCAAGCTTCAGAATTTCGCGATAGACGCTGCCCTCTTGGACATGGACAGCTACGCCAGCAGCGCCACAATTGTCCAAAATGGTCTGAACCGCGTTACGCACATGTTCTCTGGCACCCGCGCCATAATTGGCAGGCAGGTTCGGAAGCTGGATGATCTCGGGGATGACGGCGACCGCGTGCAGTTCGGCACCGTAGAATTTCGCCTGTTCCAATGCGACCGGCAATGCCTGTTTCCAGGAACGGTCGTCAGAGTGATCAATCGGCAGCAGGATTTTCGTGGCCATCACGCCTCTCCTCGAGATAGGAATACTGTTTCAAGTCGGGGGGCCGGAATGGCCCCCCGTAGGTTTTCAGTGCCCGGTTTATTCGGCAGGCGTGCCGCCCGGTTCTTCGGATTTGCCACCGGAGGCAAAGAACTCTTTCGTCAATTTGAAGACGATTGGGCTCAGCAATGCCAAGGCGATCAGGTTCGGGATAGCCATCATGGCGTTCAGCGTATCTGCAAGCAGCCAGATAAAGCCCAGATCCGCGGTTGCGCCGAAGTAGATCATGATAATCCACAAGACGCGGTATGGCACCAAAGATTTCACACCCAACAGGAACTCGACGCATTTTTCGCCATAGAACGACCAACCGAGGATGGTGGTAAAGGCAAAGATCGACAGCGCAATGGCGATCAAGTAGCCACCAATGCCCGGCAACGACATTTCGAAGGCGGCCGAAGTCAACGCGGCACCGGATTCACCCGTGGTCCACGCACCTGAGGCGATGATTGCCAAACCGGTGATCGAGCAGACGATGATAGTGTCGATGAACGTTCCCAGCATCGCGATCAGGCCCTGGTTTACCGGACCTTTGGTTTCGGCTGCTGCGTGCGCGATCGGGGCGGAACCCAGACCGGCTTCGTTCGAGAAGACACCGCGCGCCACACCAAAGCGGATGGCGGCCCAAACGGCGGCGCCCGCGAAACCACCTTCGGCGGCCGAGGGTGTGAAGGCATGGGTAAAGACCAGCGACAGAGCGTTGCCGATTTCACCGATGTTGATCAGCAGCACGATGAGACCGGCAGTGATATAGGCAATCGCCATTAACGGAACCAGCTTACCGGCAACAGCGCCGATACGAGTGATACCGCCTAGGATTACGGCTGCGGTCAGGACCATCAGCACGATACCGGTGACCGAAGTATTCAGGCCGAAATTGGCTTCGAGAACCTGTGCAACACCATTGGCTTGCACACCGTTGCCGATACCAAAGGCTGCAACTGCGCCGAACAGGGCAAATGCAACACCCAGCCAGGCCCATTTCGCACCCAGACCGTTCTTGATGTAGTACATCGGACCACCGACAAAGTTGCCCAGCTCGTCCTTCTCACGGTATTTCACCGCCAGAACAGCCTCGGCATATTTGGTGGCCATGCCCACCAGGGCGGTCATCCACATCCAGAACAAAGCGCCCGGACCGCCCAGGAAGACAGCAGTAGCCACACCGGCGATGTTACCCGTACCGATTGTCGCCGACAGCGACGTCATCAGTGCGTTGAACGGGCTGATCTGCCCATCGCCCTGACTTTCTCGACCGGCGAACAGCAGCTTAAAGCCCGTGCCGATACGCAGGATCGGCATGAATTTCAGCCCCACCTGCAGGAAGAAGCCAACGCCAAGAATGAGGACCAGCATCAGCGGCCCCCACACGACGCCATTGATGGCCCCTACGATTGAATTTAACGCTTCCATGGTATTCCTCCCTAGCGCGTTTGGATTATGCCCCGGCAGCAATCGCCCGTTGGCGAGCTTGCTTGAGGGCGGCAAAGTCTTCGTCCGCGTGGAACGACGAACGGGTCAGCGGCGTAGCTGACACGTGCAGAAAGCCCTTTGAGCGTGCGATCTGCTCAAGCTGGGCGAATTCTTCCGGTGTCCAGAACCGGTTAATCGGGTGATGTTTTGCGGTCGGCTGCAGATATTGCCCCACTGTCAGAAAATCGACATTCGCGGCGCGCAGGTCATCCATCACCTGCCGCACATCGCCAAGGCTTTCACCCAGCCCGACCATCAGGCCCGATTTGGTAAAGATCTCGGGGTTGGCGCGCTTGGCGTCGTCCAACAGACGCAGCGAAGTGTAATACCGCGCGCCCGGACGCACCGTGGGATACAGGTGCGGAACCGTTTCGAGATTGTGATTGAATACGTCGGGGGCGGCCGCAAATACCAGATCGGCCGCGTCCCCTTTGCCCAGAAAGTCGGGGGTCAGAACTTCTACCGTTGTGCCGGGATTCTGGTGGCGCACAGCACGGATGGTTTGGGCAATATGTTCAGCGCCGCCATCAGCCAGATCATCCCGGTCAACCGAGGTGATCACGACATGACGCAGGCCCAGCTTTTTCACCGCAACGGCCACACGGCCGGGTTCGAACTGGTCCAGAGCGTCGGGGCGGCCAGTGGCAACGTTGCAGAAGGAACAGCCACGGGTACAGACCTCGCCCATGATCATCATGGTGGCGTGGCGCTTGGACCAGCATTCGCCGATATTTGGGCAAGCAGCCTCTTCGCAAACGGTAGCCAGATTATGGTCACGCATCAGGCGGCGGGTTTCGTAATATTCTGCACTCTCAACCCGTTTCTTCCGAATCCATTTCGGTTTACGCGGAATGACACTGTCAGCCTTTTTGGCTTTTTCCGGGTGGCGAGGGCGAAGCTGGATGGTCATCTGGCTGATCCTCGTTAAGCGTGAATCGCACGGCCCAGGGCGTCAAGGCAGGCCTCTTTGACCGCCTCGCCCATGGCAGGGTGCGCATGACAGGTTGCGGCAACTTCGGAAACAGTAGCGCATTTGGTCATTGCCAGAACCAACTCGGCAATCAGGTCGCCGCCATGCGCTCCGCAGATATGCGCGCCGAGGATCTTGCCGCTGGGATCGGCCAGCACCTTGACCGCACCGTCGGTTTCGCCGGTCGAGCGCGCGCGCGAATTTGCCATGAAGGCGAACTTGCCGACCGCGTAGTCAGTGCCAGCCTCTTTCAGCGCCTCCTCGGTCAAACCGACCGAGGCGACCTCGGGGTCGGTGTAAACCACGCCCGGAACGGTGTTGTAACCCACATGCCCGGCCTGACCGGCCAGGATTTCGACACAGGCGACGCCGTCTTCTTCGGCCTTATGCGCCAGCATAGGTCCGGGCACACAGTCACCGATTGCATAGATGCCGGGGACCGAGGTTTGGAATGTGCCATCAACCTCGATGAAGCCGCGCGCGCTCAGGGCAACGCCAAGCGCGTCCAACCCCAGTCCGCGCGTCACAGGGCGGCGGCCTACAGCGATCAGGACCTTGTCGGCCTCGATCACTTCTTCCTTGTCCTTGCCAACTCGGTCCACGATCAGGGACAGGCCCACGTCGGTTTTCCCGACCGATTTCAGCGCCCTGCCCAGTTGGAATTTCAGCCCGCGCTTTGACAGGGCGCGCTGTGCCAGCTTGGCGATCTCTCCATCAATGCCGGGCAGAACACGGTCGAGATATTCAACCACCGTGACTTTGGCACCCAGACGCGCCCAGACCTGACCCAGTTCCAATCCGATGACACCGGCACCGATCACCACCAGATGATCCGGCACGGTGTCCAGCGCAATCGCCCCGGTCGAGCTGAGGATATCTTGCTCGTCAATCTCAATCCCCGGCAGCGAGGTGGGCTCGGACCCAGTGGCGATCAGGATGTTCTTTGCCTCATGGATCGTGTCGCCGACCTGAACCTGCCCTGCAGCCGGAATACTGGCCCAACCTTCGATCAGGTCGATACCGTTCTTTTTGAACAGGAATCCGATCCCTTTGGTCAGGTCACCAACGATCTTGTCCTTGCGCCCCATCATCGCGCCGATGTCGATGCTGGCCCCCTCGACCTCAATGCCATGGGAGGAGAGATGGCTGATCTCGGCATATTTGGCCGAGGAGGTCAGCAACGCTTTGGAGGGTATGCACCCCACATTCAGACAGGTCCCGCCAAGAGCACCCCGCCCCTCGACGCAAGCGACATTCATGCCCAGCTGAGCGGCACGAATGGCCGCTACATATCCGCCGGGGCCACCGCCAATAACGATCAGGTCATAGGTGCTCATGATTTAACCTCAATAGATCGGATGGCTCGCGCACAGGGCGCGGACTTTTTCACGAGTTTGTTTTTCGACGGTCGCATCCCCGTCAGAAGACTGAGCCAAAGCGTCCAGCACGTTGCCAATCAGATGACCGATCGTCGTAAACTCTTCGGGGCCAAATCCACGGCTGCATCCGGCAGCGGTGCCCAGACGAATACCACTGGTAATCGTTGGCTTTTGCGGATCGCCGGGAACACTGTTTTTGTTGCAAGTAAAACCTGCACGCTCAAGCGCGGCTTCGGCATCTTTGCCGGTCACGCCGATGGGGCGCAGATCGACCAACATCAGATGGTTCTCGGTTCCGCCAGAAACGATGTCACAGCCTCGCGCCATCATCACATTCGCCAAAGCCGCCGCGCTGTCGACTACGCGCTGCATGTAGGTTTTGAACTCAGGCTTCAAAGCTTCACCAAAGGCTACGGCCTTGCCCGCGATCACATGCATCAGCGGGCCACCCTGCAGACCCGGAAACACAGCCGAGTTGATCTTTTTGGCCAGTGTTTCATCATTGGTCAGGATGATCCCGCCGCGTGGTCCACGTAGGGTCTTATGAGTGGTCGACGTCACCACATGAGCGTGCCCAACAGGCGACGGATGCAGCCCAGTCGCCACCAGACCCGCGATATGCGCCATATCTGCCAGCAGCCAGGCCCCAACCTTGTCAGCGATTGCCCGAAAGCGCGCAAAGTCGATTTTCTGCGAATAGGCCGATGCGCCCGCGATGATCAGCTTGGGCTTCTCAGCTTCTGCCAATGCCTCGACCTGATCATAATCAATCAGCCCGGCATCGTTCAGACCGTATTGCACCGGACGGAACCATTTGCCCGATTGCGCGGGTTTCGCGCCGTGGGTCAGGTGCCCGCCAGCATCCAGCGACATTCCCAGTATCGTGTCACCGGGGCTAAGCAGCGCCAGCTTGACCGCTCCATTCGCCTGAGCACCGGAATGAGGTTGTACGTTTGCGTATTCGCACCCAAACAGTTTCTTCAACCGCTCGATAGCTTCGGATTCGACCTCGTCGACATATTCGCAGCCACCGTAATACCGGCGACCGGGATACCCTTCGGCGTATTTGTTGGTCAGCACAGACCCCTGCGCATCAATCACCGCCTGCGAGACGATGTTTTCAGATGCGATCAGTTCGATCTGATCCGCCTGACGGGCACCCTCACGGGAAATCGACGCAGAGATTACCGGATCGGCCTCAGCCAGCGACGTTTTAAACATGGTCTCCTCCCACGGTTCCGAATCCAAATTGCGAAACTTTGTTTCCTATAGTGGAATTTTCATCCTTAAGGCAACATTTTTCTTACAATGGTGAATTTGATTTTGATTGGAAATTATGCAAGCATCGATAAAACAGGGGGATTTAACGTGGCAGAAGAGAATTTAACGGATGTTTCCGGAATGGACGATCAGGACGAGGGTATGGCTCTGGGCCGCTCGATCCGCGACGCGCGCCGTGCAAAAGGCTGGACATTGGAAGAAGCCGGTCGTGCTGCCGGGATAGGTAGATCAACCCTGTCAAAAATCGAAAACAACCAGACAAAGCCCAGCTTTGATATTGTTCGGCGGCTCACACAGGCGCTTGACCTCAGTACACCGCAGCTGTTTCTACAGTCCGGTCAATCGGGTATATCAGGCCGTCGCGATTATACGCCCAAGGGCGACGGTGAGATCAAGGACACCTCCACATATATCCATGAGTTGCTGTGTTCAGAGCTGACCAGCAAACGGATGCTGCCCTATATCGCGACAATCAAGGCGCGCGACATTTCCGAATTTGATAACTGGATTCGCCATTCTGGAGAAGAGTTCATGTTTGTCCTCAGCGGAGAGCTGACTTTTGTGTCGGAACACTACCGTCCGCTGCCGATGAAAGCCGGGGACTCGCTCTATTATGACAGTGGAATGGGGCACGGCTGTATTTCAACCAGTACCGAAGATGCCCGTGTGCTTTGGGTATCGCTGGAATAGCCCGCTAATAGAGTGACGTCACCCAACTTGCGAAAACCTGTACCTCGATGCGGTCTTCAGCGCCTTTGCGTTTAACCAGATAGTGCGAAGGCTGAATGGGTAGACGGTAATCAAAGGGTGCCACCAGCAGACCCTGCTTAATGTACTCATGGGCAAAGCTCTCTAATACCATGGCCGCGCCCTGCCCCGCCGTGACGGCCTGCAAGGCCAAAAGTGACGAATCCATTCGAAGCGTTCTGGAGGGCGCGCCCAAATTGAGCGTGTATTGATCGGACAATCTCATCCAGTCATTCTCAGACCCTTTGATTGTGATGACCCGGCCCTGAGCCAGATTTTGAATGCTCAGATCTGCGCCAAAAGATGCCGCATAATCGGGATGGCAGACCGGCACCGCACATTCATGGCCCAGATGCGAAACGATCCCGTCATCCCAGTCACCATAGCCAAACCGGATATCAATATCGCTTTCTTCCTCTCCAAACTGGGTCGCCCAGACGAAGGTGGAGAGGTCCACTTTGATGTCGGGGTGCAGGTCTTCAAACTCAGCCAGTCTTGGTGCGATTACCAGCCCCGCACATGAGATGGAGGCCCGTATTTTGACCACCCGCCTGCGGGAATTGGTGAAAAGGCCGCTGGTTGCGTCTCTTAACTCGGAGAACGTCTTTTGAACCGGCATCGCATAGGCCCGCCCGATTTCGGTCAGGGCAACCCCGCGCGGCAAGCGTTCGAACAGGGATACGTTTAGATGCTTCTCTAACAACCGTATCTGCTGACTGACGGCGGCTGATGTCAGCCCCAGCTCTTCTGCTGCCGCAGAGAAACTGTTGTGACGCGCGGCAACTTCAAAAGCCCGCAACCAGGTGACATGGGGCAGTTTCGCCATTTCTTACCTTCAATAAAAATTATGCCTAATGGGTAATATACATTGTTTGTATTGACAATCATTGCGTGCAAATCATGGGGCCAATTACCCAGAACGGTTCGAGATGACGCAGACCTTCGACTATATCATCGTGGGCGCCGGATCTGCCGGCTGCGTGCTGGCAAATAAGCTGAGCGCGTGTGGCAGCCATAAAGTGTTGCTGATAGAAGCCGGTGGAACCGATCGCCGTTTCTGGATCAATGTACCGCTGGGATACGGCAAAACCTTCAACGATCCCAAGGTGAACTGGTGTTACTCGGCCCAGGCTGATCCCGGGTTGAACAACCGTCAGGCCTATTGGCCGCGCGGGCGGGTTATTGGCGGATCAAGCTCGATCAACGCCATGGCCTATCTGCGCGGCCTCTCGCATGATTTTGACGACTGGGCCAAGGCAGGTGCCGACGGTTGGAACTGGCAGACCGTGCGCCAGACCTATGAGGCGATCGAGACCCATGTCGAAAGAGGCCAAACGCATTCGCCCGAGGGCGGCCCCCTTGTGGTCAGCGATGTCAGCAAGGGCATGCACCCGTTTTCCCGCCACTTCCTAGAGGCCTCACGGCAGATGGGCTGGCATGTTTCTGACAATCTGAACGGTCAGGATGCCGAGGGGATGATGAACCTGCGCAGCACCGTCAAAAACGGCCGCCGCTGGTCATCCGCTGCTGCGTTCCTGCGCCCTGCCCTGAAACGCGGCAATCTGCGGGTGGTATCCAATGCTCTGGTGCAGAACGTCATTCTGGATCAGGGCAAAGCCACCGGTGTTCGCTATCGTGTCGGGGGTCAAATGGCCGAGGCCATGGCGACCCGTGAAGTTATCCTATCTGCCGGAGCCGTAAACTCGCCACAGCTCTTGCAGCTTTCAGGGATCGGGCCTGCGAACCTGTTGAAAAGGCACGGCATCAAAGTGCGCCATAACCTGTCGCAGGTTGGACAGGGATTGCAGGATCATCTTGGCATATCCCATTTCTTTCATGCGACCGAGCCGACATTGAATAATACGCTTGGCAATCGGTTGGGACAGATGTTGTCCGGTATTCGTTATCTGTTGTCCCGCAGCGGGCCACTCAGCGTCCCCGTCAACCAGGTCAGCGGCTTTGTGCGTTCGGACGAAACCGCCGAATTTGCTGACATGCAAATTTATTGCAATCCGATGTCCTATAAGACCGACTCCAAAGGACAGCCGGGCGTTGATACCGAAGCAGGCTTTCTTCTGTGCGCCCAGCCCTGCAGGCCGACAAGCAGAGGGGAGATCAACATCCGTTCGGCAGATCCCATGGATGCACCCGCCATCCAACCGAACTCTCTCTCCACAAACCATGACTGCGACATGGCTATCAAAGCGGGTCGGGTATTACAGAAACTAGCGCAGACTGAGGCGATCCGCAGTGTTACGCGGACCCGGATAGAACCAGATGTTACGCGGATGAATGACGACCAGCTGTTGGAAAATTTCCGCGCCAACGCCGGAACTATATTTCATCCAAGCTGTACATGTCGCATGGGGATATCTGGACAGGATTCAGTTCTGGATTCCCGGCTACGCGTCCATGGGGTCGCAGGGCTTCGGGTGGTCGACGCATCCTCATTCCCCAGCATCACCTCAGGCAACACCAACGCCCCGGTGATGATGCTGGCCGCACGCGGTGCGGACCTCATTCTGGAAGATGCCGCAAAGCAGATGAGCGCTTGAAGCAGAGGGAAAGAAGACCATCTTCCAGAATATTTGGTCTGGAAAGAGGCCTCTTTCCCTGATCAGGAAAAGTGCAACGCATAGACGTTGTTCAAATACTTTTGATCGTCGATCTGAAAGTGGGTCTCTCCAATGAACTCGAAACCCTTGGCCAGATAGAACTTGATGGCCGAGGGGTTCTCAGCATTGGTCATCAGCCAGACCACATCTGCCCCCTGATCCCGGCAATGTTCCAGCGCGGCTGCCAAAAGACGACTTCCGATGCCTTTTCCGTGATGGCGCGGCTGGACGTAGAATGTCGATATCTCCATTCCCCACCACCCGGAAACAGGGGCGCTGCGTGCAGGGGAAACACGGATTAACCCGTCAATCCCCTGGTTATTGTCGGACACCAGAACGAATTCATCCGGGTTTTGAATCTGTTCTAATACTTTGCTTGCCGTGAATTCCGACAAAGCGAAATCTGCAAAAAACCCGCTGACACCATGTTTGAGGTAGGTTCCGATCCAAACCTCAATCGAGATGGCAGCGATGCTGGACGCATCTGACGTTTCTGCAGCACGTAATGCCAAAGCGTTTAGGTATTAAACAAGAAGTGCATCACATCGCCGTCCTTGACAATATAGCCCTTGCCCTCAGCCCGCATCTTGCCTGCCTCTTTGGCGCCCTGCTCTCCGTTTGCCGTGATGTAATCATCATAGGCGATGGTCTCGGCGCGGATGAAACCCTTTTCGAAATCGCCATGGATCACGCCAGCAGCCTGCGGCGCGGCGGTGCCGGTGCGGATGGTCCAGGCGCGGGCCTCTTTCGGGCCGACGGTGAAATAGGTTTCCAGCTTCAGCAGGTCGTAGCCTGCGCGGATCAGACGGTCGAGACCGGGCTCTTCCAGCCCCATTTCCTCGAGGAACATCTGCGCTTCGTCCTCTTCCAGCAGGCTAATCTCTTCTTCGATCTTGGCACTGATAATGACGTGCGAGTTGCCTTGCGCTGCGGCCATTTCAGCCACACGGGCTGAATATTCATTGCCCTCGGCGGCCTCTTCTTCCGAGACGTTGCAGACATAGAGAACCGGTTTGGTGGTCAGCAGTTGCAGCATTTTCCACGCCTTGTCGTCTTCGTCGCTAACTTCGACCAGACGCGCGGGTTTGCCGTCTTCCAGCATGGCCTGCGCTTCGGCAAGCAAACGTTCCTGTTGCTGTGCCTCTTTGTCGTTGCCCTTCAGCTTGCGCACCAGATTGGCACGGCGCTTTTCGATACTTTCCAGATCGGCCAGCATCAGTTCGGTCTCAATCGTATCGGCATCCGCCACGGGATCGACGCGGCCATCGACATGGGTCACATCACCATCTTCGAAGCAGCGCAACACATGAGCGATGGCGTCAGTCTCACGGATGTTGGCCAGAAACTGGTTGCCCAACCCCTCGCCCTTTGACGCGCCCTTTACCAGGCCCGCGATATCCACAAATGTCATTCGCGTCGGGATGATCTGCTTTGAACTTGCAATCGCCGCCAGCTTGTCCAGCCGGTCATCGGGCACCGCCACATCGCCCACATTGGGTTCAATGGTGCAGAACGGGAAATTCGCCGCCTGAGCAGCCGCTGTCTTGGTCAGCGCATTGAAGAGAGTTGACTTGCCCACATTCGGCAAACCCACGATTCCCATTTTAAAGCCCATCTCGGCCTCCTGAAGCGATACGACGGCGTCTTCTATTCACGTCCGGGCAAATGCGCAACCCAGACGGCGGCAACAGGTCGAGTCCCAGTTGCAACATCACTTATCTGTTAATCAAACGTGTACTTCGAATACTTGATTCTGCCACCGCCACGTCACCAACTGACAGGGAGTTGAGAAAACCAAGAAGTACCGAGATGAAAACACTTTTCTTAATGAGCACTTTGCTGGCCACCACGACCATGGCACACGGGCAGTCCATCGTATTGGGAGCAGGATATGCGGATTTCACCCACACCAGCAGCAATGATCAGGCGGTCGTGTCACTGGAATATCAGCACAGCCCGTTTCACGAAGCCACGCGCCTCAGTGCTGGCTGGGGTGTGGCTCTGACGGTGGATGCAGATGCCGACACGCATATTGGCGCCGGTTTGGTCGGTCTCTATACGATCTCTGACCGGTGGTTCGCAGAGGCCAGCGTGATGCCTGGCTACTACAACGCCTCAAATGATGACAATGATCTCGGCGGAAATTTCCAGATCCGCAGCCTTTTCGGAATTGGATATGCCCTGGAAAACGGAAACAAGCTCTCGCTGGCCATCACCCATAATTCGAACGCGAGCACGGACAGTTTCAATCCCGGCGTCAACTCAGTGTTCATGCGTTATCACTACGGGTTCTGAAGCAATCTGGCGCGGCGGGATTGATTTCCGTGCAAAGTTTCTGCACATCAGGTTCAAATCCGTATGCAAGGACCGCAGATGACCCGTATCGACGCCAAGTTCGCCGCCCTCAAGGCCGAGGGCAAAAAGGCATTCGTATCCTACATCATGGCCGGTGACCCCGATTTCGACACCTCGCTTGAGATCGTCAGGGGCTTGCCCGGTGCCGGTGTCGACGTGATCGAACTTGGGCTGCCGTTCACCGACCCGATGGCGGATGGTCCGACCATCCAGGCAGCAGGACAACGCGCCCTAGAGGGCGGGATGACCTTGCAACGCACACTGGATCTTGCACGTGCTTTTCGGGAAACGGATGATACAACGCCTATTGTGCTAATGGGGTATTACAATCCCATCTACAGCCGCGGTGTGGAAAGGTTTCTGGCGGACGCTACTGAGGCTGGCATCGACGGCCTGATCGTCGTTGACCTGCCCCCCGAAGAAGATGACGAACTTTGTCTGCCTGCACAGGCGGCTGGATTGAACTTTATCCGCCTCGCCACGCCGACAACGGATGACAAACGGCTTCCGCGCGTTCTTCAGAACACTTCGGGATTCGTGTATTACGTCTCGATCACGGGGATCACAGGCGCAGCCGAAGCCCAGGCCACGAATGTAGGCCCCGAGGTCTCTCGGATCAAATCCGCCACGGATTTGCCAGTGATCGTGGGCTTTGGAATCAATACCCCGGAAAAATCGCGGGCAATCGCAACTGTTGCCGATGGCGCTGTGGTCGGCTCGGCCATTGTCAGCCAGATCGCCGCCGGGAAGTCGGTTGGTGAAGTTCTGGATTTTGTCAAATCGCTGGCAGATGGGGCACATTCGGCCTGATCCAACGACCGGTTTCGCAATCTTGACCGCAGTCGGCGCAACCCGGCTGCGGTTTTTCTATTGCACCTAACGTTGCGCACAGAAACGTGGCGTTGCGAGGCTTTCGAAAAATTGGTAAAGAAAAAGGACCAATCTTTCGAAAGCCGCATCTCATGCCCGTCATCACCAATATCCAAGACCTCAAACACATCTATGAACGACGCGTCCCGCGCATGTTCTTTGACTATGCCGAAAGCGGCAGCTGGACCGAGCAGACCTTTCGCGACAACAGCTCGGATTTCGAAGATATCCGCCTGCGCCAGCGGGTAGCGGTTGATATGACCGGGCGCACGACGGCGTCGCAGATGATCGGACAGGATGTTACCATGCCTGTTGCCCTTGCCCCCGTTGGTCTGACCGGCATGCAGCACGCGGATGGTGAGATCAAAGCCGCCAAAGCAGCCGAGGCTTTTGGCGTCCCCTTTACCCTGTCCACGATGTCAATCAATTCTATCGAGGAGGTGGCCGAGAACACCACCGCGCCCTTCTGGTTCCAACTCTACACCATGAAGGACCAGGACTATGTATCTCGACTGATCCAACGCGCCAAGGATGCAAAATGTTCGGCCCTTGTGATCACCCTGGACTTGCAAATACTCGGGCAGCGCCACAAGGACCTAAAGAATGGTCTGTCCGCGCCGCCAAAGCTGACGCCCAAGACCATCGCCAATCTAATGACAAAATGGGCCTGGGGCATCGAAATGTTAGGCGCCAAACGGCGGAACTTCGGCAATATTGTTGGCCATGTTGATAATATCACTGATACAAGATCGCTGGGCACATGGACGGCGGAACAATTCGACCCCAGCCTGGATTGGGGCAAGGTTGAAAAGCTGATGAACCAATGGGGCGGCAAGGTGATCCTCAAAGGTATCCTGGATTCCGAGGATGCCAAGATGGCCGCCAAGCTGGGCGCCGATGCCATCGTGGTTTCAAACCACGGCGGACGCCAGTTGGACGGGGCGCTCAGTTCCATTCGTGTCCTGCCCGAGATTATGGACGCTGTCGGGAACGACATCGAAGTGCATCTGGACAGTGGCATCCGATCTGGCCAGGACGTTCTGAAAGCACTGGCACTTGGCGCGAAGGGCACCTTTATCGGGCGCGCCTTTGTTTACGGTCTTGGCGCAATGGGCCAGAAAGGCGTGACCACGGCACTTGAGATCATTCAGAAAGAACTTGATACGACCATGGCACTTTGCGGTGAACGCAATGTGAGCGATCTGGGCCGGCACAATTTGCTTGTCCCGAAAGACTTCGGAGGGAGCTGGACAGATTGATCGCGCGCATGGGGGCTCTGTCCTTGTCGCCGATTGGCCGCCTCCCCCGAGATATTTAGAGCCAGTTGAAGTAAGGATTCCCTGCTTCATCTGGCCGAAAATACCTCGGAGCGCGGGACAGAGCCTCGCAAAATAGACGAGCTGCAAAAACCCCTTTCCAAACTCAATGAATCAAGCTAAGGACGCGGCTTCACGCGGGTATACAGCCTTGGAGGATACCCGCCCTAACATTGGAGAAATATCATGGCTGGAGAGATTCCTGATCTCGTAGCTCTGGAACGGACGGGGACAGGCAAGGGCGCCGCTCGTCAGGCACGCCGCGACGGCATGGTTCCGGGCATTGTTTTTGGTGGCGACAAAGAGCCGCTGCCGATCCAGATCCCGTTCAACGAACTGTTCAAGCGCCTGAAAGCGGGCCGGTTCAAGTCGACATTGTGGAACCTGAAGGTTGAAGGCCAGGAAGACGTTCGCGTCATCTGCCGCGACGTTCAGCGTGACGTTGTCAAAGACCTGCCGACCCACCTGGACCTGATGCGCCTGCGTCGGACCACCAAGATCGCACTGTTTATTCCGGTTGATTTCATCAACGAGGAAGAGGCCCCCGGCATCAAGAAAGGCGGCGTTCTGACCGTTGTCCGTCCTGAGGTCGAGCTGATGTGTACCGCTGGTGAGATTCCTGAGAAGATCACCGTTGATCTGACCGGTCTGAACATCAACGACGTTGTCACCATCTCGTCGGTCGATCTGCCTGCTGGCACCAAGCCGACCATCGACCGTGACTTTGTGATCGCCAACATCTCGGCCCCAACCGGCCTGGCTACAAGCGATGACGAAGATGGCGAAGAGGGTGATGTTGCACCCGATGAAGTCGAAGTCGTCGGAAGCGAAGAAGAATAAGGCCGGATCCAAAGTTTCGGTTTTTGTGACGGGGCCCCATCGGGGTCCCGTTTTCTTTTGCCCATTGGGCTGGAAAATCGGCCCCGATCCGTGCCATCAACCAGTTGCGATATCGCGCTTGAGACAAGGACATGACGATGAAGCTGTTTGTCGGCCTGGGAAATCCCGGATCAAAATATGCTCGAAACCGGCACAATATTGGCTTTATGGCCGTTGACCGGATCGCCGAGGATTGCGGCTTTGGTCCTTGGAAATCCAAATTTCAGGCCGAAATCGCCGAAGGGCGGCTGGGTCAAGAAAAGGTTTTGCTTATCAAGCCTCAGACCTTCATGAACCGGTCCGGTCAATCGGTGGGCGAGGCCATGCGGTTTTACAAGTTGGATTCGACCGACGTCACTGTCCTACATGATGAATTGGATCTGGCGCCCGGTAAGGTCCGCGTCAAGGCAGGCGGAGGCCATGCCGGTCACAACGGGCTTCGGTCGATCCACGAACATATCAGCCCAGCCTATGATCGGGTGCGCCTTGGGATCGGTCATCCCGGGCGGAAAGAATTGGTTTCGCCATATGTCTTGGGCGATTTCGCGAAGGCTGACAACGACTGGTTGGAAGATGTCCTGCGCGGCGTTGCGGATGGCGCAAGGCACCTGGCCAATGGCGATGGCGGTAAGTTCATGAACGCCGTTGCCCAGCGAACGGCACCGCCACGTTCGTCCAAGTCACCGTCCGAGCACCCAAAACCAACGGCCCAGACGATTACCGAACCCGCCGAGGACAGCAGGTCAGCCATGCAGAAGCTGATGGACAAGTTCAAATAGCGCCCTTGCCGTTGCCCCTACGTCCGGATTGCGGAATTTTCCCGGGCAGGCTCCAATACCGGCAATCATGGGAGGCGACAAATGAGAGCTTTGTTTAAATGGGTGCTGCGTATCGCGCTGATGCTTGTGCTGGCAGCCGCCGTTGTCGGGTTCTGGAAACGCGAGGAAATTCAACGCTTGATGGCGGTGAACTCATTGTTTTCCCCCGAAAAGATCGTTCACAACTTCTCGCATATGGATGCAGCTTTCAAAACCGTCAACTTGCCGCGTGGGGATGGGGCCACATGGGAATTGCCTTACGGGCCCGGGTTTGACCTGCCAGCAGGCACGGATCAATGGATCGAAGACCGGTCGGTCACATCCTTGCTTGTGATGCAGGGCGGGCAGATCCGGTTTGAGGAATACTATCTGGGCACCACACCAGACGATCGACGCATTTCGTGGTCGGTTGCCAAAAGCTATCTTTCTGCATTGTTCGGCATATTGCTGGACGAAGGCGCAATCGCCTCATTGGACGATCCTGTCGTGCAATACGTACCCAAACTGCAAGGCACGGCCTATGATGGTACGACGATCCGCAACGTGTTGAACATGGCCAGCGGTGTGACCTTCAACGAGGATTATCTGGATTACAATTCTGACATCAACCGGATGGGTCGAGTGGTCGCCTTAGGCCGAGAACTGGACGATTTTGCCGCCTCGCTGCAAGACAGTTTCGCAACACCCGGAGAAACCTGGAAATACGTGTCAATCGACACCCATGTTATCGGTATGGTGGTCCGAGGAGCAACCGGTCGCAGCGTGGCCGAACTGCTTACAGAGCGCATTGTACAGCCGCTTGGGCTGGAGCGGGATGGCTATTACGTGACCGACGGGGCCGGAGTTGCCTTTGTTCTGGGGGGCTTGAATTTCACCACCCGCGACTATGCGCGTTTCGGTCAGATGATCCTGCAAAACGGGGTTCATGATGGGCAGCAACTGGTACCGGCTGAATGGATCGCCGCTTCGGTCCTGCCCAGTGCCCCGACCGCATCGGGCAAGATCGGCTATGGATATCAGTGGTGGATTCCCGTGGGCGCGCATGAGGGCGAGTTCATGGCCCGCGGCGTCTATGGTCAGTATATCTATTTCGACCAGCCGCGCGGGGTTCTGATCGTGTCCACCGGAGCCGATCGCAAGTTTCGAGACCCTGGCGTGAATGAGATCAACATAGAAATGTTCCGCAAGATTGCGCAAAGCCTGTAAGATGCTCTTATGCAGAAACAGGAAAGCATAAATGTTCTGGGGGGCGTGCTCGCCCCTTGCTCCCGCGATCCGCTGACCGGGTTCTTTCGCGATGGCGCCTGCAATACCTGCCCCGAGGATCAGGGCAGCCACACGGTTTGCGCGGTAATGACGGTCGAGTTTCTGGCCTATTCGAAATATGTCGGCAATGACCTCAGCACGCCGCGCCCCGAGTTTAATTTTCCAGGGCTGCGTGCCGGTGACAGCTGGTGTTTATGTGCGGGTCGCTTCCTGCAAGCCCACGACGAAGGATGCGCGCCCAAGGTTCATCTTGAGGCGACACATCAACGGGCGCTGGACATCGTGCCTCTGCGCATTCTCAACCAACACGCGGTTCAGGACTAGGCAGACCGGCCCGGGATCACCCGGACCGGCCCTTATTCGGGATCAATCCCGCAATTTCACAAGGTCAGACATCAGACCCTCGGTTCCGTTATGAACCGTCAGCCGCTCGACCTTGCCGGCGATGGTTTCCAGCGCTTCCAGCTCTTTCAGTCGCAGCATCACCGGGTTTTCCGCCATCACTTTCGCGGTGTTCAGCAAAGACCGCGTGGCGTTGGTTTCTTCCCTCCGCCGGATGACGTTGGCCTCGGCCTGTTTCTCGGCAGCGACTACGGCGGTCAGGATTTCGCGCATCTCGCCGGGCAGGATGACGTCTTTCAACGCGATCTCACCCACTTCGATGCCGATCCCGGCCATTTGTGTCCGCACCCGATCCGCAGCCTCGATGTCAACGCCCACCTTCTCGGCAAGTAGCCGGTCAAGCGTCATCGACCCAAGGGTCTTCCGGAACGCCAGTTGCAGGGCCCGGTGCAGGGCCTGATCAAAATCCTTCACCGCCCCCATCGCCTTGACCGGATCGACGACCCGGTAATCGGCGCTGAGGTTGACCCGGATGGTCACCCGGTCCTTGGTCAGAATCTCTTGACCCGTTACCTCATGGGTTCGTTGCCGCAGGTCGATCTGCTTGACCTCGACGTTCCGGCCCACCTTCCAGAAGGCATGGGCGCCGGGGTTCAGCCGATCCACCAGCACGCCATCCACCGTCAGCAAACCGACATGCCCTTCGGCAATCTCGACCCGCGTCAGGTGCATCTGCAGCCCCACCCGAACCAGCCGCTGCGCGACCGCTTTGTGCACAACCATGGACTCGGTCAGCGCGTGTTGCTCAACGGCCCAGGGGCCGGCATCCTTCCAAACTAGCGCCCGTACTTCGGGAATCAGCACTCGAGCGGGCACGCCATCCCGAAGCAGAACCAGAACCTCGTCGGGCCCTGCCCGAAACTCGGTCAGGTGCGCCTCGGCCAGTTCGGGCCGGTTCTGCATCAGCGCCCGCTCATAGAGCGACACGAAAAAGAGAGCCTCCAGATCGTGCAGCTCGGTCAGCACATCCCTGCGTGGCAGCCGGTGTTTCCCGGGGCCGAGGATGGTGTCAATTACTCCCTTGCGCAAAACCAGCATCCGCTGGGTCTCGGTCAGGGTCAGCCGTTGATGACCGGTCAGCCGGTCGATCAGATCTTGGAATAGTGTCATTTCATTTCTCCTTTTCGTCTCGCTCTATCGTCGTCGCAAAAGCGAACTCCTTTTCATGTTTTCAGTGGGTTGCACCCCGATTGGGTGACAGGTGTGAAGCCTTCGGATAAAGGCTGTGAAAGACCGGGCATCCCCCGCGCCGTGCCCTTTTGCGAGAGGGTCAGAGAGAGGGGCGCGGGACCAATGCGCCGCCTGTTCCCAAGGGATCAAGCGGGGCGCCAATCCGGCGACACCGTCATCTGCCCTCCGGCCCAAGACCAGAGCAGCGAAGACCCCTGCCCCGCCCGGCCAAAGCCTGACGTAGCGCGGTGCCACCCCTGCTGGGGAACACCCGGACCTTAATGATTTGGACCGTTTTCACGGACCGGCGTTGAAGGCCGGTGCTGACCTAACAGCGTTTGTTCAAATGGCGGGACTCGAACCCGCTACACATCGATTAACAGTCGATTGCTCTAACCAGAATGAGCTACATTTGGAGCTTTGGAAGGAGTCGAACCTCCGCTCACAGATTTGCCATCTGCCGCTCTTCCACCTGAGCTACAAAGCATGTACCAATCCCCGGTTTCGGCCCTGGCATACGGTTTCGGCAGCGCCGTCCGCACCGAGAGAGTGATCACCTCTGCTCGCTAGGGTCCGGCCCGTTTTGACCGGTAACGGCGGGTTTAGGCGAAGGGGCAGGATTCGCTCAATGATATTCTGAGAGGTGGAAATGCACCTGTGGCGGGTGCGCAACAAAATTACCCAGCTGCGCAACATTCGAAAAGCCGCAGGCTGGAAACCAAAGCTGCACACCGTTCAAAGGCACACAGCTTTTGTCAGAAATTTCAAATTTTACCGCCTGGTCAATCGGCGCTGCGGCCTTCGGTATCCGACATGTCGAAGTTCAGATATTTCGCCACGGTCTGAACATCCTTGTCACCACGTCCACACATGTTCATGCAGATCAGGTGATCCTTGGGCAGATCTGGCGCGATCTTCATCACATGAGCCAGCGCATGGCTAGGTTCAAGCGCCGGGATGATGCCTTCGGTTGCACAGCAAAGCTGGAACGCCTCAAGCGCCTCTTTGTCGGTGATCGACACATATTGCGCGCGGCCGATATCATTCAGCCATGAATGTTCAGGGCCAATGCCCGGGTAATCCAGACCAGCCGAGATCGAGTATCCTTCGAGGATTTGCCCGTCATCATCCTGCAGCAGATAGGTGCGGTTGCCATGCAGAACACCGGGGCGGCCGCCGGTCAGCGAGGCGCAATGTTCCATCTTGTCGTTCACGCCCTTACCACCGGCTTCGACACCGATGATGTTGACGGATTTATCATCCAGGAACGGATAGAACAGACCCATTGCGTTCGATCCACCACCGATGGCGGCGATGAGCGTGTCGGGTAAACGGCCCTCAGCCTTGTGCATCTGTTCCTTTGCTTCCTTGCCGATGATCGACTGAAAGTCGCGCACCATCGCCGGATACGGGTGCGGGCCAGCAACTGTACCGATGCAATAAAAAGTATCGCGCACGTTGGTCACCCAGTCACGTAACGCATCGTTCATCGCGTCTTTCAATGTGCCACGACCTGACGTCACAGGGATCACTTCGGCCCCCAGCAAGCGCATGCGGAACACGTTCGGGGCCTGTCGCTGCACATCATGCGCGCCCATATAGACCACGCATTTCAAACCGAACTTGGCGCAAACGGTGGCTGTGGCCACGCCATGCTGCCCTGCGCCGGTCTCAGCAATGATCCGGGTCTTGCCCATGCGCCGCGCCAGAATGATCTGGCCCAATACGTTATTGATCTTGTGCGCGCCAGTATGATTCAGCTCATCGCGTTTGAGATAGATCTTGGCACCACCCAGATGCTCGGTCAGGCGCTCGGCGTAATACAATGGCGAGGGGCGACCGACATAGTTGGCCCACAGATCATCCATCTCGGCCCAGAAAGAGGCATCGTCCTTGGCCTTTTCATATTCCTCTTCCAGCGCCAGGATCAGCGGCATCAGCGTTTCGCTGACAAAGCGCCCGCCGAAAATACCGAAACGGCCCTGTTCATCCGGGCCGGACATGAAGGAATTGAAAAGATCGTTGGCCATGGGTGTCTCCCTCGTCATACCCGTTGTTCATAGGAGGTAGCGGCGGGATTTGCCATGGCAAAACGCACATGGAAATCCCTACATGTGACGGCTCAGCCAGCCTGAATCGCAGCGTCAACAAACGCGCGAACCATCGCGGCATCCTTGATCCCCGGTGCGCTTTCCACGCCCGAGGCGACATCGACCTGACGCGCGCCCGTCATACGGATGGCCTCGGCCACATTGTCGGGGTTCAACCCACCGGCCAGCATCCACGGCTTGCGCCAGTATTTGCGCCCGGCCAGCAGACGCCAGTCAAATGTCAGCCCATTGCCGCCCGGCAAAACCGCATTCCGCGGCGCTTTTGCGTCGATCAAAAGCTGGTCGGCAACGTCACTATAGAGGTCGATCGCTGCCAGATCCTCGGCATCCGCCACGCCGATCACCTTGATCACAGGCAACCCATAGCGTGCTTTGATTTCCTGCACCCGCTCGACATTTTCCGAGCCATGCAGTTGCAACATGTCAAAAGGCGCAGCAGCGGTGATGTCATCCAGCAGCTCATCCGAGGCGTTCACAACCAAGGCGACCTTTGCCACCCCAACGGGGACATGCGCGAACAAAGCTGCAGCCTGTTGAGGCGAAACATATCGAGGCGATTTCGGGAAGAAGTTGAACCCAAGATAGCGCGCGCCCGCTTCGACGGCAGCGCGCACGTGATCCGGTGCGGTCAGGCCGCAGATTTTAACCGATACATCCGACATATGTGGCCTCAGCTGGCCTCATCCAACAGGGCGAGAACTTCGTCCTGCCCTTCGTTCTGCTTCTTCTTGAGCTTCTTGACCTCACGCTCAAGCTTGCGCACTTCGCCTTTCTTGGTGGTGGCATCGCGGCGATGTTTATGCTCGCGCAGCCATTCCCAGAGGAAGCCAATGACAAGACCGGCGACGATACCACCCAGCACAACCAGAAACAGCGGCAACGAGACGCTGAAGTTGAAGCCAAGCAAATCTGCAATAGCCGAAGGAATAAGCGTCAGCTCAACCGCTTCGCGGTTGGCCAGTGAGACGGAGATCAAAGCAATCCCGAGGATCGCCAGAAAAGCATATCGAATGTAGCGCATCATGGCCTAGGCTTTACCGTTCAAGCGGTCCCTTAGCAACTTGCCAGTTTTGAAAAACGGAACACATTTTTCTTCGACCTGCACAGTTTCGCCGGTGCGCGGGTTACGGCCCACACGGGCATCGCGCTGTTTCACTGAAAACGCCCCGAAGCCTCTCAGTTCAACCCGATCCCCTCGCGCCATCGCATCCGTCACCTCTTCGAACACAGTGTTCACGATTCGCTCGACGTCACGCTGATAAAGATGCGGGTTCTCGTCGGCGATTTTCTGAATCAGTTCTGAACGGATCATGTGCGTTACCCTCCCAGGCGACCGGTTAACCATGCCTATTATTCTGAACAGTATAGGAAAAAACTGGGTTCGGGGGAACGTAAACTCTGCGGGCAAAGGCTGAAAATTACAGTTAAGTAACGCGAATTTTTGCCAGTTCATGTAATTTGCCCGACAAATGCATGAACCTAAGCCCCATTTAGCCTGAAAATGCGAACATGTTGATTCGCAACAAAAACGGCCCCGCGCTTTCACGCGGGGCCGCAAATTCGGCTTGGCTGAGGCCTGGGCTTAGTCGCCCGACTTCAGCGCTGCACCCAGGATATCGCCCAGCGATGCGCCCGAGTCGGAGGAACCGTACTGTTCCACGGCCTCTTTCTCTTCGGCGATCTCACGTGCCTTGATCGACAGACCCAGACGACGGGTCTTGCTGTCGACATTGGTGACGCGGACATCGACCTTGTTACCGACCGAGAAACGCTCGGGGCGCTGTTCGGCACGGTCACGGCTCAGGTCCGAGCGACGGATGAACGACTTCATGCCTTCGTACTCGACCTCGATGCCGCCATCTTCGATCGCGGTGACTTCAACGGTGATGATCGAGCCACGCTTCACGCCGCCCACGGCTTCGGCGAACTTGTCACCGCCCAGGGCTTTGATCGACAGCGAGATACGCTCTTTCTCGACATCCACTTCAGACACAACGGCCTGTACCACGTCGTTCTTGTGGTAGTTCTGGATGGCATCCTCGCCACGCTCGTCCCAGGACAGATCGCTGAGATGAACCATGCCGTCGATGTCGCCTTCGAGGCCAATGAACAGACCGAATTCGGTGATGTTCTTGACTTCGCCTTCGACTTCGGTGCCCTCGGGGTGTGTTTCTGCAAACACTTCCCACGGGTTGCGCTGAGTCTGCTTCAGGCCCAGAGACACGCGACGCTTGGCGCCATCGATTTCCAGAACCATGACGTCGACTTCCTGGCTGGTCGAAACAATCTTGCCGGGGTGGACGTTTTTCTTGGTCCAGGACATCTCGGACACGTGCACCAGACCTTCGACACCAGCTTCCAGCTCGACGAACGCGCCGTAGTCGGTGATGTTGGTGACGCGACCCTGATGAACCGAGCTCAGCGGATACTTGGCTGCAACCAGATCCCACGGATCTTCCTGCAGCTGCTTCATGCCCAGGCTGATCCGGTGGGTCTCTTTGTTGATCTTGATGACCTGAACGTTGATGGTCTCGCCGATCGTCAGGATCTCGGACGGGTGGTTCACACGGCGCCATGCCATGTCGGTGACGTGCAGCAGGCCGTCAACACCGCCCAGGTCAACAAACGCACCGTACTCGGTGATGTTCTTGACCACGCCTTCGACGGTCTGACCTTCGGTCAGGTTGCCGATAACCTCGGCGCGCTGTTCGGCACGCGATTCTTCCAGAATTGCGCGGCGCGAAACAACGATGTTGCCACGGCGGCGGTCCATTTTCAGAATCTGGAACGGCTGCTTCAGACCCATCAACGGGCCCGCGTCGCGCACAGGGCGTACATCAACCTGCGAACCGGGCAGGAACGCAACTGCGCCGCCCAGATCGACCGTGAAGCCACCTTTGACGCGACCAAAGATTGCACCTTCGACGCGCTGGTCGTCGGCATATGCTTTTTCCAGACGGTCCCATGCCTCTTCACGGCGGGCCATCTCACGTGAGATGACAGCTTCGCCACGGGCGTTTTCTGCGGCGCGCAGGTAAACTTCAACCTCGTCACCAACAGTGATTTCAGGGGCTTCGCCAGGATTTGCGAATTCTTTCAGATCAACGCGGCCTTCCATTTTGTAGCCGACGTCGATGATGGCTTGGCCGGCTTCGATCGCCAGAACCTTACCTTTGACAACAGAACCCTCTTCGGGCGTGTCCATTTCGAAGCTTTCATTAAGGAGGGCTTCGAATTCCTCCATGGTTGTATCAGCCATCTGGCAGTGTTTTCCTTTACATAACGTTTTTGCTGGCCGAGCGGTTGTCTCCGCCGGTCTTAGTGGATTGGTCAGACGACCTGACATATACCGCAAAACAAAGAGGGCCGGTTGGTCCGACCCTGCTCGTCTCATTGTTTTATGGCTCAAATCGCCTTGTCGACGCGCGCTCTATAACGGGTTCGCACAGGCGCTGCAAGTTTTACCGTGCATATCACAAAATAACACGCAAACCCCAGCCTTGCATGGCTGAGGTCGGGTCGATTTGCATTCTTCTTCAGCTCCGAAAGGACAGAGCGCCTAAAACAGTTGCAGATCTTTTGAGCCGCTTTGGATTTCGGCGAAATTCGGCATGTTCTGGACCGCCAAAGGTGCCGGGGCTGTGCCCGGCATCGCGACTGTTGGCTTCGCTGCTGCGGCCTTTCCAAAGGCCGGGCGCTCTAGCTCGCCCCGGATATCGCGCAGCAGGGTTTTGTGATCAGGCATTGATCTGAGTATCTGCGCAAGATCCACTTTCGCGCCTTTCCACCACTGGAACCAGATCGGTTTCTTCAACGGCCGCAAGCGATCGCGGATGCCGGCACCATAGCCCGTATCATAGACCTGCTTACCCAAAAGAACCGTTTGATAGACGCGGAAATCGAAAAGCGTTGCAAACTCGATATCTCGTTCCAAAGGCAGGCGGTGCTGCCACAGCTCAAGGTTCTCGGCCAGCCGATCCGGTATCTTCATTTCGGTCCGCGCGTCGATCCAATATTGATCATCCGTGCGGTTGCCCAAGCGGTAGTGCAGACAAATGAAATCCAGAACCTCGTCATAGAGCTTGTCCATTTGCTTGTTATATCTCGCCCGCAGCGACGGTTCGATGTCCCGCGTAGGCAGATGCTCGGCGAACCAGCGCACCGCATGATCAATCATGTGGATCGCTGTACTTTCCAGCGGTTCGATGAACCCTCCGGCCAGTCCGATCGCCACGCAATTCTTGACCCAGGCATTGCGCACACGTCCGATACGCATCGGGATCACGCGCGGCGTCGCACCTTTGCCGCTGTCGCCCAGCCATTCGAGGTATTCATCCGCCGCCTGTTCATCCGTGCGATGCGCAGATGAGTAGACATAGCCCGTGCCCACACGGTTAAAGAGTGGCACCCTCCAGGTCCACCCCGCACCAAGTGCGGTGGAGCGCGTGACGCTTTCGATTTTTTCTGGATCCGGGTGCTCGATCTGCAACGCCATGGCGCGGTCGTTGGGCAGATAGTCAGAATAATCCATGAAAGGCTCGCCCAGCGCCTTGTTGATAATCAAGCCGCGAAACCCGGTGCAATCCACGACCATCTCAATGTCATGGCGGCCTTTCTTTTCCAGCATCAGATGGCTGACATTGCCCTGCTCATCCAGCTCGACCGATTTCACCTCGTCCTGGATGTGCTCAACGCCGCGCTTGGTGCAAACCCTGGTCAACATGCCTGCAAACTTCACAGCATCCAGATGATAGGCATAGCCGAACCGCTGCTCAAACTCTGGTTGACCCAGTGGCCGCCCACCTTTGCACAGGCGCGCCAGATCATCATGGGGCGAGATGGACTGCGTGAAATCCCTATCGCCATTGCCAAAGCGCAGGAAGTATTCCGCGGGCTCTAACCCCTCTAACAACTGGCCATGCGCAAAAGGGTTCACGTAATCAATGCGATTGCCTTTGGCGTCCTTGTTCCAATTACAAAACTTCACGCCCAGCTTGAACGAGGCGTTGGTCTCACGGAAGAAATCCCGCTCTGAAATGCCGGCCTGGCGCAGCGTGACCGGCATCCGTGGAACCGTGGCCTCGCCAACGCCCACAGTCGAGATATTGGGGCTTTCGATCAGGCAGATACGCGGGCGATCCTTGGGTGCTGACGTGCGTGAAAACACCATTTCCAGGATCAGCGCGGTCATCCAACCTGCCGTGCCGCCACCCACAATGGTGATCTTGCGCAAACGATTATTCATATTTTCTGTCCCTGTTGGTTTTTGGGTTTTTTAGCCGCCTGCCCTTTTTGATTTTGGGGCTTGTAAAGCAGCTTTCCCTTTTTGCCTGAGAGAAACTATAACAGCTTTCCTGCATCCAGCTAGGCACTATGACGGCCGAACCTGCATACATATCGGGTCATCAGACCCAGCAACACAGGCCGCTCGCCACTGCGCGACTTTCTTTAGGATGGTGGATGCTACGAGAAAGGATATGCGCAAGTACCGGCCCTGCGTCAGATATCCTCGCCTTTTTTCAGAAGCTCTTCGATCAGAGCGCGCTGAAGATCATTGCTATCGCCGCCGCCAAATTCCGCAACTCCGCTGGAATACAAGGTGCCGTAGGTGTTGGCGATGTTCACCGTCTGGGCCAGCCCCGAGATCAACTGATCCCTTTCCAGCCGCGACAAGGGGTGGAGGAACGCAGCCCACAAGGTGCCATTGGCAATCGCATATCGCGCATCCAGGGTACTGTCGAAATTCGCCTGCATCATCCGTTGCATGTCCTGAGCACTCAGATCTTCGACACTTTGGATCGACACCATGGCCCGCATCCGGTCCGCATTGACGTCGGTAATCACCAGAACGGGAACCTCCGCGATGGTAAGCTGAAAGCCTGGCCCAAGAGGCTCTGTCTCAGGATCAAGCGCAAACAATATCTTGCCCAAACGCTCGTAGGTCATTGGCGGTTCTGCCTCTTGCGCTGCAAGCGCACTGGCGAGAAAGGTAAAAATCAAAATAAGGCGGAACATCGATTACCTCCGGCAGATGTCGATACAAAGGTAATCGACGCCTCGGGCGCTGGCCAAACAAAGCTTAGTGAACAAAGTTGTGTTTGCTCTGGCAAACGGCCCTAGGGCAGAACTGGTTCGATGACCTCAATCGCGCGGGCAAGAGCAGCGTCAATGCTCAGGTCCGAGGTATCCAGTATGACCGCATCCTCAGCTGGCTTCATAGGTGCCGTGCTGCGTTCGGCATCCCGAGCGTCCCGCTCTCGCACATCGGCCAACACCTGTGCGCGTGTCACCTCATGGCCCTTGGCGTCCAGTTCCAGAAACCGTCTCTCAGCGCGCACTTCGGCGCTGGCGGTGACAAACAGTTTCACCTCGGCCCGCGGGCAAATAACGGTTCCGATATCACGGCCGTCCAACACCGCACCGCCCGCGCGGCGCGCAAAGGCGCGCTGAAAATCGACCAATGCAGCCCGCACCTCGGGGATAACTGCAACTTTCGAGGCCGCTTGCGCGATTTCAGTGGTGCGCAGATCACCCTGATCCAGGTCCTCGGCCGTCAGCGTTTGCGCGGCACTAACCGGGTCGGCACCTTCCAGCGTTCTGCGGCCAACCGCACGGTAAAGCAGGCCGGTATCGAGATGCGCAAACCCGAAATGGGCGGCAACGGCATTGGAAATTGTGCCCTTCCCCGCTGCTGCCGGGCCATCGATTGCTATGGTGAAACTGGCAACTGCCATCGCATTTACCGGTTGTTTCGCTGCAGCCGCGCACCAAGGCCAGCCATCAACGGTTCGAAGATCGGGAAAGACGTTGCGATCGGGCCGCCATCGTCGACCTCGACCGGATTTTTCGCCCCCATACCCATAACCATAAAGGACATCGCGATCCGGTGATCCAGAAAGCTCTCACAGGTGCCGCCGCCAGGAATATTGCCAATTCCCAGACCGTCCACCGACCACCAATCATCGCCCTCATCGACGGTGATACCATTGGCGCGCAGGCCGCGGGCCATCGCATCAATGCGGTCGCTTTCCTTGACGCGCAGCTCTTTCACGCCGCCCATCATCGTGGTGCCAGTGGCATTTGCCGCGACCACAGACAGAACAGGGTATTCGTCAATCATCGACGCCGCCCGTTCCGGAGGAACCGAGATTCCCTTCATATCGGGCGAATAACGCGCGCGCAGATCCGCAACCGGTTCGCCGCCCTCTTCACGTTCATTCTCATAAGTCAGATCAGCACCCATCTCACGCAGAGTGGTAAACAGACCCGCGCGGGTCGGGTTCAGACCGATGCCCGGAACCAGAACGTCAGACCCGGGCGTGATCAGCGCCGCACAGACCGGGAAGGCCGCGCTCGAGGGATCGCGGGGGACCGCGATGACCTGCGGTTTCAACTCGGGTCGCCCGGTCAGGGTGATAACGCGCCCCTCATCGGTATCCTCGACCGTGATTTCGGCCCCAAAGCCTGCCAGCATCCGCTCGGAATGGTCGCGGGTCGCTTCGGCCTCAATCACCACGGTTTTGCCCGGAGCATTCAGCCCCGCCAGCAAAACGGCAGATTTCACCTGCGCGGAGGGAACGGGAACCACGTACCGTACCGGAACAGGCTCTGCCGCGCCCACAATCGTCATCGGCAGGCGCCCACCGGAGCGGCCCACCGATTGCGTGCCAAACAGCGCCAAAGGATCGGTCACCCGCGCCATAGGGCGCTTGTTCAGGCTGGCATCGCCAGTGAATGTCGCCGAAATCGGACAGGTCGCCATCGCGCCCATGATCAACCGAACGCCGGTGCCCGAGTTGCCACAGTCGATGACCTGATCAGGTTCGGCAAAACCGCCGACGCCCACACCATGGACCGACCATTCGCCGCCTCCGTGATCCGTCACCTCGGCGCCAAAGGCACGCATCGCCTTTGCGGTGTCCAGAACGTCCTCACCCTCCAACAGACCGGTGATCCGGGTTTCACCCACGGCCATCGCGCCCAGGATCAGCGATCGGTGCGAGATCGACTTGTCACCAGGCACCTCGGCCGTTCCGGTCAGCGGACCGCAAGGGTGCGAGGTCATCGGGATGGGCGTGCCGTGTCCGGACATGGGGGCTCCTGTTTTCGCTATCAGTTCCCAAGCCGATTAGCGAATTGGGGCCGCTTGGTCCAGCCGCAATCAGTCGTTGCGGCGGAAGGTCAGGTAATGCGGTATCCGCCCTTCGCGCAGGGCCTTCTGCTCATAGCGCGTGGAAATCCAGTCTTCCCAGGGCTCGCGCCAATCGGTGGGGCGTTCCGCCAACCATTCGAAACCAGCGCCCGGCACCTCTTCCAACGTTTGGCGGACATAGTCGGGAATATCTGTTGCAACGCGAAAGATCGCGCCCGGTTTCAACGACCGCGCCAACGGCTCCAGATGCTCTGGGGTCACGAACCGACGGCGGTGATGCCGGGTTTTGGGCCAGGGATCGGGGTACAGAAGAAAGGCGCGTGATATGCTGGCTTCGGGCAAGACATCAAAAAGATCGCGCGCATCGCCGGGATGCACCGCCAGATTCTCGACCCCAGCCTTGCGAATCTTGCCCAACAACATGGCAACACCGTTGATATAGGGTTCAGCCCCAATGATACCGATATCGGGATTGCTGGCCGCCTGATGCACCAGATGCTCGCCCCCGCCAAAGCCGATCTCAAGCCAGACATCCTTGCCACCGAACAGGGCCTTCAGATCCAGCGGGCTGCGTTCAGGATTGCTCTCCCAGTCCACAGCACCCGGAGACAGCGCAACGAGGTCTTCGCTTAGATACGTCTTTTGGCTTTGCTTCAGGGTCTTGCCTTTGAAGCGGCCATAAAAGTTTCTGCGGGGGCGTTGTGGGGTCTGGGTGCTCATGGCGGTGCCCATACTGCGGGGACGGCTCAGAGGCAAGGGGCGGCGGCAGAGCAGAATAGCCGCCGCCTCTCATACAATTCCCAAGAAATAGGCGCGCCCGCAAGGGCGCACCTATTGATAACAGTCAGATCAAACCGCCGCTTTCAACGCGTCTGCTAGATCTGTGCGCTCCCAGCTGAAACCTCCATCCGCTTCCGGCTGGCGGCCAAAATGGCCATAGGCTGCTGTGCGCTGATAGATCGGCTTGTTCAGCTCCAGATGCTGACGGATGCCGCGTGGGGTCAGGTCCATCACCTGGCCGACGGCTTTTTCAATCCGATCATCCGCGATCTGCCCCGTGCCATGCGTGTCCGCATAGATCGACAGAGGCCGGGAAACGCCAATGGCATAGCTCAGCTGGATCGTGCAACGCTCGGCCATTCCCGCGGCTACGACATTCTTGGCCAGATAGCGCGCGGCATAAGCCGCCGAACGGTCCACCTTGGTCGGGTCTTTACCCGAAAACGCTCCGCCACCATGAGGCGCTGCACCACCATAAGTGTCCACGATGATCTTACGACCGGTCAGACCCGCATCTCCGTCCGGACCGCCAATGACGAACTTGCCGGTTGGGTTGACGTGCCAATCGGTCTGATCGGTCAGCCAACCCTCGGGCAGAGTTTCGGTGATATACGGCTCAACAATGGCACGAATATCGGCCGAGCTCAGCGTCTCATCCAGATGCTGGGTCGACAGAACGATCGAGCTGACGCCAACCGGCTTGCCATCCTGGTAGATCACTGACAGCTGCGATTTCGCATCCGGGCCCAGCGCAGGCTCGGTCCCGTTCTTGCGCGCCTCGGCCAAACGGCGAAGGATTGCATGGGAATACTGGATCGGCGCAGGCATAAGCGCGGGTGTCTCGGTGGTGGCATAGCCGAACATGATGCCCTGATCACCAGCACCTTCGTCCTTGTCACCCGACGCATCTACGCCCTGCGCAATATGTGCAGATTGCTCATGCAGCAGGTTCGTAACTTCTACCGTCTCGTGGTGGAACTTATCCTGCTCATAGCCGATATCCTTGATACAGGCGCGGGCGATCTCGTCGATGCGGCCCATATAGTCATGCAGCTTGTCCTGATCAGACAGCCCCACTTCGCCGCCGATCACGACGCGATCCGTTGTCGCAAAGGTCTCGCACGCAACGCGTGCCTCGGGTTCTTCGTTCAGAAATGCGTCAAGTACAGCATCGGAAATACGGTCACAAACCTTATCCGGATGCCCTTCGGAAACGGATTCCGAAGTAAAGGTATAGTTCTGTCGGGACATACAAGTGCTCCATTAAGATTACCCCGTCACGCCAGGAAGCCGTTGTGATGGGCACAAGAGGGGATAAGCCCCCCGAAACTGAGGGTCAATGCGAAATCATAGGTTTCGCCGCCGCAGCCGGTACCATAACAGGCTAAACAGCACCAATAACACGGCAAAGACAGGATTATCCCCCATTCGGGAATAAGCCGTCGGAGAATGAGGCGCCGGAAGTCCGGCATCAATATAGCCCGCCTGCCCAAGCGGCAGGGCCTCGGTGATCCGGCCCAGCGGGTCAATCATGGCGGAGACGCCGGTATTGGCCGAACGCATCATGGGCAGCCCCTGCTCGATGGCGCGCATCTGTGCCTGAGCCAGGTGCTGATACGGTCCCGAGCGCGTTCCGAACCACGCATCATTGGTGATTTGCAGAAGGAAATCAGCGCGCCCCGGCGCGGATAGGACATCTTGGGTAAACACAGCTTCGTAGCAGATCAACGGCAGCGCTTTACCCAATGGGCCTGCATCCAGCAGCGCCGCCCCCGACCCGGCGCTGAACCCATGTCCGGTGGTTGCAGCCATGCCATAGATCCCGAACCGCGCCATCACGTCGCCAAACGGAACATATTCGCCAAAAGGCGCCAGATGATGTTTGTCGTACAGCCCCTGCTGAGCCCCATCCACATCAAGGTAGATCATCGAGTTGTAGATACGCGGCCCGTCGCCTCGTTGAATTCCCAGAACAACCGGCGTGCCTTGCGCCGCCTCGGCGATGGCATCCAGATACGGCTGCGCGCTGCCCAGCCAGGCGGGAACCGAGGTTTCAGGCCAAACGATCAGGTCAGGCTGTGGTTCGGCGGCAGTAAACTCGATCTGACGTGCGAAGAACAGAGGTGCAAACTCTGGATCCCATTTCTGATGTTGCAAAGCATTGGGCTGAACCAAGCGAACGATATGTCCCGTTTCGACCACAGCGGGCCGCGTCCCCGCATAGCCCAAAGCCAATGCGACCGATGCCACACTGATGCCCAAGGGCACGAATACTCTGGAACGCAGCGCCAAAGCCGCCCCTAGTGGCAGAGTCGCCACCAAGGTCAGCGCCCCAAGCCCGTAAGGCCCAAAAAGTGACAGTAGCTGCGCAACAGGGGTCTCGACCCAGACCTGCGCCAGCCCGGCCCAGGGGAACCCGGTCAGAACATAACCCCGGGCACATTCCGCCAACGAGATTGCCAAGGCGAGAAACAACGCCTGTGAAACCCCGCGCGCGCCGGGCCTGCGAGCAACCCAGAATGCCAGCGCCCAGAACAGCGCCAAACCACCAGCCATGAAGACCAAAGCAAACGGAGCCATCCAAGCGTGACGATCGGCGTCCACCAGAAACGGCTCGACAATCCAGCTGAGTGCATGGGCGAAATACCCGGTCCCAAACGCCCAACCGATCCACGCCGCACGCGCACGTGTCTCGGTGCTCTGAAATATCGGTGCGACCAACACCAGCGCCAATACAGAAGCCACCCAATACCCAAAGGGAGCCAGTCCAAATGCAGCCAGCCCTCCCAACAAACCAGAAAGGACAAATCTAAGCCAAATGGGCCAAGCCCGTATCAGGTTCATGCAACAATATCCGGCAGCATGACACGCAGCCGTTTGATGCGCCGCGGATCCGCATCAATCACCTCAAATTCAGGCCCTTCCGGATGCAGAACAACCTCTCCTCGTGCCGGAACCCGTCCGGACAACATGAAGACCAACCCGCCAAGCGTGTCGATCTCTTCTTCATCGACATCCTCGTGGCTGGTCAGGGATCGCCCGATCTCGGCTTCGAAGTCTTCAAGGGGTATCCGCGCCTGCACCACATAACATCCAGGTTTTTCCTGAACCCAAAGTTGGCTTTCATCCGCGTCATGTTCATCCGCGATCTCACCAACAACCTGTTCGATCAGGTCTTCGATCGTCAGCAACCCGTCGACACCACCATATTCGTCGATCACCAATGCCATGTGGCGGCGCTCGGTTTGCATTTTGGTCATCAGCACACCGATCGGCATCGAAGGCGGCACGAACAGCAATGTCCGCAACATCGACACCAGATCAAACTCAGTCGAGCCGCCGTTGAACCCGTGCGTCAACGCGAAATCTTTCAGGTGGATAAAGCCCAAAGGCGTATCCAGCGTTCCTTCATATACAGGTATCCTGGACAGACCGCTTTCCCGGAAAACCTGGGCCAGCTCATCTTTGGATATCGTCGACGGTACTGACACGATCTCGACCGTGGGAATCGCCACATCCTCGACCCGCATCCGGCGCAGGTTAATCATGCCGCGAGGTTGAGCCGGATCGACCTCTTGCCCATTGACCTCAGAAGCCGAGTCTTCACTCTGCGTTGAGAACGCATCCACTATTCGAGAGAAAAGTCCTGGTCTCTCAGTGACATTTTCGTTGCCGTCCTTCGGTTGCGCGCCCTGCGCCGCCATAGAACTGCCGTCTGTTTCGCCCATTTTCCCATTCCAAATGATAAGCCGAAAGGCTCGCTCTAAGCATTATATGGGTCATCAATACCCAGTTTGCCAAGTATCTCCACCTCAACACCCTCCATCAGCGTGGCGTCGAGATCACGAATGTGATCATAACCCAGCAAATGCAACAGGCCGTGAACGATCAGATGTGTGACATGATCATCCATGTTTTTCCCTGCCTCTGCCGCCTCGCGAGCACAAGTATCATAAGAAATCGCAATATCGCCCAGAGCAATTTCCCCTGAGAAATCGGGTTCAGGGAGTATCGGAGTCTGCCCGGCAGAGTCCGCAGCCAAATCTTCGGCTGGCCAGCTAAGCACATTGGTCGGTGACGCCGTTTCGCGGAATTCCGTGTTCAACTGGGCGATCCGTGCATCGTCGCATCCCAGCAGGCTAACCTCACACAGGTCCGCATCAAGATCGCAATGATCCAAAACCGCCCTTGTGGCGCGCTCTGCCAAAAATTCGAGCCCGTCCCAGCGCGGGTCTTCAACCGATAGTTCCAGGTTCATGCCACCATGTCCAAAATCCCGATACCGGGACCCAGAAGATCAACCCGTTTCACGGCCCGTATCGGCCTCATACGCTTCGATGATCGCGGCGACAAGTGGGTGCCGGACAACATCCTTGGAGGTGAAATAGTTGAAGCTGATATTTGGTATCGTACTCAACAGCCGTTCTGCATCCGCCAATCCCGACTGAACCCCGCGCGGCAGGTCAACCTGTGACCGGTCGCCTGTTATGACCATGCGGCTGCCTTCGCCCAAACGGGTCAGGAACATTTTCATCTGCATGGTCGTGGCGTTCTGCGCCTCATCCAGCACAACGAAGGCGTTCGCGAGCGTACGGCCACGCATGAACGCCAGAGGTGCAATCTCGATGCGCTTTTCCTCGATCAGCTTGGCCAGTTGTTTCCCGGGCAAAAAATCATTCAGCGCATCATAGAGCGGCTGCATATAGGGATCGACCTTGTCCTTCATGTCGCCAGGTAGATATCCCAGCTTTTCGCCCGCTTCGACGGCGGGACGACTGAGGATGATGCGGTCGACATGCCCGCCGATAAACATCGATACGCCAACGGCCACGGCCAGATAGGTCTTACCTGTGCCCGCCGGACCTATGCCAAAGGCCAGCTCATTGTTGAACAAGGACTGAACATAGACCTTCTGGGCGTCAGTACGCGGCTCGACCAGCTTTTTGCGGGTTTTGATCTCAACCGAACCACCCTTGAACATCTCAAGCTGATCGCCATCCCGGCTGCCGGTTCCTGTTTCCGACCCGCCCATGCGAAGTTCGCGGTCTACATCCGCTGCTTCTACGTCACGACCACCTTCCAGGCGGGTATACAGCGCTTGCAGAACTTCGATCGCCTGTTTTTGGGATTCGTCGTCACCCATGACAACCAGTTGGTTGCCACGGCGCACGATCTGTACGGTCAGCTTCTGTTCGATTTCGGTCAGGTTGCGGTCATATTCGCCGCAAAGATCTATCAATAACCGATTGTCTGGAAATTCAACAAACGCTTCCCGCTGGGGCGTTTCATTTTGCGGTGGGTTCAGGGCACCAATGGCCAATCCGCTCTCCTGTCTGGGCGTTTCACCCCAAGCGTAGACAACATTTCTTGGTGGGCGCAAGCCAGAGATTCAAATTTTCCGTACAGAATGGTAAAACCGCCGATCAAGTTGGAGGCACCGCGAACGTTCCATACAGGCAAACCTAGAACTGATAGTTCAGGCCAAACCGCAAACCACGGTAACGGGGCGTCGATTTGGTCGTAAACCCGTTGTCAAATTCGACGGTTTCAGAATCGAACCGGACGTATTCATATTCCCCAGTGATCGACCAGTTCTCATTCAATTTGTGCTCGGCGCCAATGCTGGCCGAGAACCCTTTTCGACTGTCTTTATCCTGAAAGGACTGGGTTGTTGCCCCGGATGTAATCGAACTGGTCGTGGTTATATCGCCATGCACGTAACCAACGGAAATAAAGTATAACACTCTGCCACTTGGGTTTGTCAGACCGTTCCGAAAGCGAATTGAGATGACATCCGAAATCTCTGAACCGCCATTGACGACCGAGGTTCCGATCTGCGTCGACACTTCATCGTCCAGAGATCCGAAATCATAGCCCAACTCGACCCCATAGACGTAGTCACGCCCGCCTTTTGCGGGCAGAAGACCGCGCCAACCGCCCCGAATACCACCGTAACTGCCGGTGAGGTCCAATTCGCCGACAGCAAACGTATCTGTAGGCGTCGTCAGGCCAAAGCGGTCCGAGCCGCTGGTCGAATAGCCGGCTGTCAAGCCCAGATAGAAGGCGCTGACATCGCTGCCATAACGTGCTGACGATATTACCGGCGGTTCAGATAAATCCGGATCCAGATTCCCTGCGGCAGCGGAATTGAATACCAGAAACAACGCGGCCATTGCGGGAAGGGCAACCCTGATATTAGGCCCTGCACTAAATCTCAAAAGTTTCACTCGCACCCTCCGTCATCCCGATCCGACACCAGGATCAGCACTGATATGCCGTTTCAGGAGGCGTTAGCCTAGGTCCCGAAAAAACCTGACTTTTCTCGGAACATAATTCCAAGTGATAAATCAAGGGTAAATCTTGGAAACAAATACCAGCGATGGTATCCACATCACAGATAAAGGACGGGTCAGAGCAACTGCCCCGCCAGAGAATTCGCGCCTGATCCGGTGATCAAAACGTCCCGCAGCGCGCCGATTTCCACATCCGCGTCAGAGACGTGAACCGAATGAAGATATTCAGATTTTCCCACCATCTGTCCCGACAACCGGCCGGTTTTTTCGAACAGAACGCGGACTTTGCGTCCAACCATGGCATCCTGAATTTCGCGCTGATGACGCGTGATCAATCCCTGCAGCCGCTGTAGGCGGTCATCCGCCACCCCAGGATCAACCTGAGACCGCTCGGCTGCGGGCGTTCCCGGGCGCGTCGAATACTTGAACGAATAGGCATAGCCGTATTTGACCTGCTCGACCAAATCCATGGTGGCCTGAAAATCTTCGTCGGTTTCTTCAGGGAACCCAACGATGAAATCACCAGACATGACAATATCCGGACGCGCAGCGCGGATACGCTCGATCAGACGCAAATAGCTTTCGGCTGTGTGACTGCGGTTCATCCGCTTCAGAATGCGATCCGAACCCGACTGGACCGGTAAATGAAGATAGGGCATCAGTTTTTCGCAGGTGCCGTGCGCCTCGATCAGGTCGTCGGCCATGTCATTCGGGTGCGACGTGGTGAAGCGGATGCGCTCTAGCCCATCGACCTTGTTCAACTCCCAGATCAGTCCCGCCAGCGTCATGTCGCCGTTCGGTCCAGCACCGTGATAGGCGTTGACGTTCTGACCCAGCAGAGTGATCTCGCGCACGCCACGTTCGACCAGATCCTGTGCCTCGCGGATAATACGGTCCACCGGACGGCTGACTTCGGCGCCTCGGGTATAGGGCACGACACAAAAGGCACAGAATTTATCGCAGCCTTCCTGAACGGTCAGAAAAGCGGTGGGGCCACGTTTGGCTTTGGGACGATTCTTGAGCTTTTCGAACTTGTCTTCTTCGGGGAAATCCGTGTCCAGTGCCTTGGCACCATCGCGCGTCTTTGCTTCCATCTCAGGCAGACGGTGATAGCTTTGCGGGCCAACCACCAGATCGACCAGGGGTTGACGGCGCATGATTTCTTCGCCCTCGGCCTGCGCGACGCAGCCCGCGACCCCGATCTTGAGATCGGGTTTTTCGGCTTTCAACCCTTTGAAACGCCCCAGCTCGGAATAGACCTTTTCGGCTGCTTTTTCCCGGATGTGACAGGTGTTCAGCAGAATCATATCCGCGTCATCCGGGCTCTGGGTTTCGACATAGCCCTGCCCGCCCAGGGTCTCGGCCATACGCTCGCTGTCATAGACGTTCATCTGGCAACCATAGGTCTTGATGTACAGCTTTTTGGGTTCTGACATGGGGTTGGGCCTTTGCGTTCGCGCGATCGGCGTCATCTATACCCAACGAACGCCGCTTGCAATGCCAGCGCGATTACCCGATTTTGGCCGAAAACTCCAGTTGGACGGGGCCGGACAGGCAATGCAGTACGACAGTCTCACTTCTTTCCTTCAATCCGGCAAGGCCGCGTTGGCCAAAGGTCCGGTTGCGATGATCTTCGCCGAAGACGATGTCGAGATCGACGGCACCATCCGGCACCATCTGAACCTTGGCTTCAAGTCACTGATCGTGTTTATGCCCGAAGCCTTTACGCTGGATCCTGAACTGACCGAGCGTATCCACAGAGTGACACTGACCTGCGCACCGAGAACCGTCGTCTTTGACACGGTTAATCAGGTCATCCGGGCCGCTCCTGACCTTTGGATGTATTACTGCTATAACGCTGAATACCTGTTCTTCCCCTTCTGCGAAACGCGCACGATCGGCGAGTTACTGGCCTTTCACACCGAAGAACGCCGAAACGCCATGCTAACCCATGTGATTGACCTGTATGCTGATGACTTGGGCGCGTTTCCAAATGGGGTTGCCCCAGACCAAGCCATGCTGGACAGCACCGGGTATTACGCACATGCCCGACACAATGCCGAAGGACACCCGCTGGAAAGACAGCTGGACATATCCGGCGGTTTGCGCTGGCGGTTCGAAGATCACATCCCCTATGAACGCCGCCGTATCGACAGAATCGGGCTGTTCAAATCGCGAAATGATCTGTTGTTACTGCCTGACCACACGTTCAATGAGCCCGAGTACAACACCTATTCCTGCCCATGGCACCACAATCTGACGGCGGCGATCTGTTCCTTCCGCGCAGCCAAGGCGCTTAAAAGCAACGCGGGGTCGACCTTCGACATCCCCAGTTTCCGCTGGCGCAACTCGGCTCGGTTCCAGTGGTCATCCCAGCAGCTGTTGGAACTGGGGCTCATCGAATCGGGGCAGTGGTTCTAGGCAGCTCAGCGTCGCAGCAGAACCGGGAACCAATCCTCCCGCAAACGCTGCCCGGGCTGCATGTCGTGGCCCGGAAACGGAGGCGAAGTGCGCCCCGGACGTTCCACATATCGCGCATCCTCCCCAACCAACCGCAAGGAAAAAGCACGGCGGCGGCTGTCAGACTGGTTTCCACGCGCGCCATGCAGCGTACGGTAGTTGAAGGCAACCGCGTCACCGGGTTCCATTTCGAATTCAACCACCCTCATACCTTCGGCATCGGGGTCGGGAATGGGGATGTACTGGCCTTCATCCGCGAAAAACCCTTCTTCCGAGACCCAGCGCGTGGGCAGAACCTCTTTCTCCCATCTATGTGAACCTGCCACACAACGAAGGGTGGCCTGTGTCACCAGGTCCAATGGCGACCAGAAACTGATCGTCTGACTGCCCTCGACGAAATAGTATGGCCCATCCTGGTGCCACGGCGTTGCCATCGACGTGCCTGGTTCTTTCACCAGAACATGGTCATGGAACATTTGTACGGTTTGCGACTGCATCAGATCCGCTGCGACCTCGGCTGCCGGTGAATTGTGGATCACGTTCTGGAACTGTTCGATACGCGACCAGTTGCAGTAATCATCAAAGAACAGACCGGTTTCGCCCTGTTTTTGGTTGTCCGACGCATATGGTCCGGGTTCAGCCATATTGACCGCGATGCCGTCACGCAGCGTATCCACGTAGTCGGCAAACAAACCTTTGATCAGAACCACGCCGTCCTGTTGGTATGTGTTAATCATCTCTTGCGTAACCAGGGGGTGAGCCATCTGTGCCTCCGTTCGAATTTAACCTGAATTTGCTCATGAAATTTTCATCTATTCAAATAATATCTTTGAAATGTATAGTTAACTTTATGTTATACGTTACCCTACGCCAATATGAATATGTCTGCGCCATCGGACGGCATGGCAGCCTGTCTGCTGCTGCGTTGCATCTAAATGTTTCGCAGCCAGCTCTGTCGAATGCGCTAACCCGGGTCGAAGACCAGTTGGGCTATCCGCTATTTATCCGAAAGCGCGGAGCGGCCATGGCGCTGACACCGCAGGGACGCAGCTTTATTGAAAACGCCGAGGCCCTGCTGACACGTGCCGCACGTTTGGAAAATTCTGGAACAGACGGGACCGCAACCACGCGCCTGCGTCTGGGCTGTTTCGACGACCTCGCGCCTTTCCTGCTGGCAAAAGCTCTGCATAGCCTGCGACAGAACATGCCCGAAGTTGATATCACGTATCGCGTAGACGAATTTCAGGGCCTGATTTCCGGCCTCGTCAATGGTGAGATCGACCTTGCCTTGACTTATGGTCTGACACTGGATGCGGCCTTTTCCACGACCACCTTGTTCACCAATCGACCAATCGCGGTTATGACAAAAGGCCACCCCTTGGCCAATCGGGCGCAGGTATCATTGCAAGATGTCGTGGCCTACCCCCTGATCCTATCGAACGAGGGACTATCTGCGCAGCATTTCCTGAGTCTCTTCCGTCAACTTGGGCAGAACCCCAATGTTGCACATCGGGCCGCGTCGCCCGAGATCCAACGCAGCCTCGCGGCGCATGGCGAAGGCGTTGCCATCAGCTATGCCAACATTCCTGCCAAGACCAGCTATGACGGGATGCCGTTGGTCAGCATACCTGTGTCAGATGAAATCGCAGCAGAACCCGTTGTTGTGGCACGGCATGGAACAGGCCCTATGGATCCGCATAGCGAAAAGGCACAGCACATCCTGACCGGACTGATGACTTAAGTTTACTTTTTACGCAGACGGATCACAACGTCGACTGACGCGATCTCAACCCCTTCAGGCGCGTCGGGCAGTCGCTGGATGACCAGCTGTTCGGACGGAGCATCGCTGAGCCGGCCCTCATCTTCCCAATAGAAATGCGGATGATCATGCGTGTTGGTGTCGAAATAGCTTTTCGATCCGTCAACGGTAATTTCCTGCAGAACCCCGGCATCGCAAAAGGCGCGCAACGTGTTGTAAACCGTCGCCAGAGAAACAGCATCTCCGTTCTGTTTGGCCGATTCAAACAGGCTTTCGGCGGTGACGTGGCGATGGCGGCCATCACCGACCAGCAGCTCTGCCAATGCTACGCGCTGACGCGTCGGACGCAATCCGGCGTGAACCAACCAACCTGTGGCTATGCTCTGGCAATCTGCTGTCATCAGTCCAATACCAATTTGTTGCTGAGGTATATATAAGTGCTGTAGTCAGGTAATTTCAAATGAATTTCATTCGCAGAGAATAATGTAAACACAACATGATGTAGGCCACTGCTCTTGCAGGACCTTGCATACGGGTGCTAGACGAGACCAAATTAGATGGAAAGACCCCTGGCAGGAGAGGCGCAGAATGGCCCAATTCCCAAGCAGCTTTGACAAGGACGATCTGCTGAAATGCGCCCGCGGCGAACTATTCGGCCCCGGGAACGCACAGTTGCCCGCCCCGCCGATGTTGATGATGGATCGGATCACCGAGATTTCGGCCGATGGTGGCGCCCATGGCAAAGGTCATATTCTTGCTGAATTCGACATTACGCCCGACCTTTGGTTCTTTGATTGCCATTTCCCCGGCAACCCGATCATGCCCGGCTGCTTGGGCCTGGACGGTTTGTGGCAGCTGACCGGATTCAACCTGGGCTGGCGCGGCTGGCAAGGGCGCGGCATGGCCGTTGGAGTGGGCGAAGTCAAGCTGACAGGTATGGTACGCCCGGACCGCAAGATGCTGACCTATAAAATCGACTTCAAGAAAGCGATCCAGACCCGCCGCCTGACTATGGGTGTCGCAGATGGTATCGTCGAAGCCGACGGTGAGATGATTTACGATGTCAAGGACATGAAAGTAGTTTTGTCCGAAGCCTGAGCCTGACCGGCCCCAAATAAGGAGCACGCACATGCGTCGAGTAGTTGTCACCGGCTTGGGAGTTGTCTCTTCCATCGGGAACAATGCCGAAGAGGTTCTGACCTCACTCAAGGCCGGCAAGTCCGGCATCGTGGCCAATGACCAGATGGTCGAACATGGCTTTCGCAGCCAGATCGCCGGGTCGCTCAAAATCGACGTTAGCGAACATGTGGACAAGCGCACCCTGCGCTTTATGGGTCCCGGAGCGGCCTATGCGCATATCGCAATGAGCCAGGCGATTGCCGATTCAGGATTGACCGAAGACCAGGTTGCCAACCCACGTACCGGCCTTGTCGCCGGATCGGGCGGACCGTCGACCAGCGCCATGCTGACGGCGCATCAGACCGTTCTGAAAAACGGGGCAACCAAGCGAATCGGTCCGTTTGCAGTTCCTAAATGCATGTGCTCAACCATTTCGGCCAACCTTGCGACCGCCTTCAAGATCAAGGGCATCAATTACTCGATCACTTCGGCCTGTTCGACCTCGCTGCATTGCATCGGCAATGCCGCAGAGCAGATCATGATGGGCAAACAAGATGTAATGTTCGCGGGCGGCGGGGAAGAGCTGGACTGGACCTTGTCCTGTCTGTTCGATGCAATGGGTGCGATGTCGTCGAAATACAACGATGCGCCCGAAAAAGCTTCTCGTGCATTCGACCAAGACCGCGACGGGTTCGTGATATCCGGCGGAGGCGGTATTGTCGTGCTGGAAGATCTGGAACACGCATTGGCACGCGGCGCCAAAATCTATGCTGAAGTGACGGGTTTTGCAGCAACCTCCGACGGTCACGACATGGTAGCCCCATCTGGCGAAGGTGGCGAACGCGCCATGCGTCTGGCGCTGGACACCCTGCCCGAAGGACGCAAGGTCGACTACATCAATGCCCATGGCACCTCGACCCCGGTCGGAGATGTCGGCGAAGTCGAAGCTGTACGCCGTATTTTTGGCGAGGGTAGCGTGCCGCCGATTTCCTCGACCAAGTCGATGACAGGCCATGCACAAGGTGCGGCTGGCGCGCTGGAGGCTATTTTCTGCCTTTTGATGCTGGAACATGATTTTATAACGCCGTCGATCAACGTCGACACGCTTGCCGAGGGCATCCAGCCCGGAGAAATTGCAACTCAGCTAGTTGAAAATGCAGGTTTGGACAGCGTCATGACCAACAGCTTCGGCTTTGGTGGGACGAACGGGTCCATGGTTCTTTCAAAGTATAACGGGTGAATGGAATGTCAGATCTAATGAAAGGCAAACGCGGCCTCGTTATGGGCGTGGCGAATGACCGTTCGATTGCATGGGGCATCGCAAAAGCCATGCACGAAGCGGGCGCCGAATTGGCATTCACCTATCAGGGCGAGGCATTCGGAAAGCGGCTGGAACCGCTGGCGCAGAGCCTTGGCAGCGATTTCATGGTCGATGCGGACGTCACCGATGACGAGTCGTTGGATCGCGCTTTTGACGAGCTTGCCCAGCGCTGGCCCACCATAGATTTTGTGGTCCACGCCGTCGCCTATTCCGACAAGTCCGAACTAACCGGACGGTTCCTGGACACCAGCCGGGCTAATTTCAAGAATTCGATGGATATTTCGGCCTATTCGCTGATCGAAGTGGCCCGCCGCGCCTATCCGATGATGAAAGAAAACGGCGGCACGATCCTGACGCTGACCTATCAGGGGTCTAACCGGGTTGTGCCCAACTACAACGTAATGGGTGTGGCCAAAGCTGCGCTGGAATCAGCGACCCGTTATCTGGCCAACGATCTTGGACCTGACGGAATCCGGGTGAACGCAATCTCTCCGGGTCCGATGAAAACTCTGGCCGGTGCGGCCATCGGTGGGGCCCGCAAGACCTTCAAGTTCTGCGACCAGAACGCACCGATGCGCAGCAATGCCACGCTTGAGGCTGTCGGCGGCACCGCGGTTTATCTGGCTTCGGATGCGGGGGCCTGCACCTCGGGCGAAGTTATTCGTGTTGATGGTGGCTTCCACGTTCTGGGAATGCCTCAACCGGACCATATGTGACCATTTCTTTCCCTGTCAGTGCCAAGATTTGACCATCTTTCGCAGGCAGGGATAGTTGCATGAACAAAGCAGAGCAAATCATCGCCAGCAGCAAGCGGGTTTCCCGCCGAAAACCGGGTTTTCTGGGGTTTAGGGGCCGCGTCGCCTTGATGACCCTAACAATGCTGCTGATGCTGTTTGTATTCTTCACTCAGCCGCATGTACGCGAGATCTTTGCATCATGGACCAGCCTGTTTTCAGGCTGATCCAGATCACGAAACTCAATTCACCGAAACCACTTCGATTTCGAAAATCAGGTCCCTTCCGGCCAGAGGATGGTTCGCGTCCAGCGTGACGGTCACCTCATCAGCCTCGACAACAGTTACCGGCAATGCGTGCCCTTCGGGCGTTTGCATCTGTAACTGGGTGCCGGGTTCAAGCGGGATGTCGTCCGGAATACCTTCGCGTGGAATGCTCTGGCGCATTTCGGGATTGATCGGCCCATAAGCATCAACGCAGGCGATCTCGACACGTTTTTTGTCCCCGGCCACCAGACCAGGCATAGCACTGTCCAATCCGGGAATGATCTGCCCGGACCCCACCTCGAATTCCAGCGGATCGCGCCCTTGTGAACTGTCAAAGACATTCCCGTCCTGCAACGTACCGGTATAGTGGATGCGAACTGTGTCGCCCTGTTTTATCGCTGTCATTTTGGCCTCCGGCCGATAAAAAATTGAGCGGTCAAACCTAGGCAATGAAGCAACATTGTAAACCCTTAGCACTTTTGCAAACCTGCACCGAATGAACGGAGGGGAATTGATGCCGATCACAACCTGCATTTTTGATGCATACGGCACGTTGTTCGATGTGGCCGCAGCCGCAAGGCAAGCTGCATCAGAACCCGGCTTTGAGGCGTTACAGCAGAAATGGCCGGATCTGGCCAATCACTGGCGCCTGAAACAGTTGCAATACACCTGGCTGCGTGCGGTGGCCGATGCACATGCAGATTTCTGGGACGTTACCCAAGACGGTCTGGATTGGGCACTAGAGGCAACGGGGCTGGACCAGCACCCTGCCCTACGCCAGCGCCTGCTTGATCTCTACTGGGAATTGCAGGCCTATCCCGAGGTTCCCGAAATGCTGGCCACCCTGAAGGCCGGCGGAATGCAGACTGCGATCTTGTCGAACGGATCACCGCCGATGCTGGATGGTGCGGTTCAATCCGCAGGTATAAGCGGCGTTCTGGATGATATTCTGTCGGTCGAAAGCGTCGGCGTCTTCAAACCGCATGCCAAGGTTTATGATCTGGTCGCGCAGAGGTTCGGCTGCGAGCGCGACGAAGTCTTGTTCGTCAGCTCAAATGGCTGGGACGCGGCGGGGGCCAGTGGCTATGGTTTCGTCACCGCCTGGGTCAACCGTGCGAACGAACCAATGGATCGGTTGCCATGGCAGCCAACGCATGTACTGTCCGACCTGACATCCATTCCGGAACTTGCAGGACTCTGATGCCCTTTTTTTCGACCAACGACGGCAAACGCCTCTATTTCGAAGACTCCGGCAGCGGCAAGCCGGTCCTGTGTCTGGCTGGCCTTACCCGAAACAGCCGGGATTTCTCATTTCTTGCCCCGCACATGACCGATTGGCGGATGATCGCGATGGATTATCGCGGGCGCGGGCAATCCGAACATGACTCGGATCACGGGAACTATAGCCTGTTACGCGAATCTCAGGACGTGATCGATCTGCTGGATCATCTTGGCCTGGATCAGGTGGCCGTGATTGGGACCTCACGTGGAGGCCTGATCGCGATGACCTTGGCCACCACCCACCCAAAGCGGCTGGCGGCTGTTGTGCTCAATGATGTTGGTCCGGTCTTTAACCCATCGGGCATCGCCAAAATAATGGAATATGTCGGCAAGCAACCGGTCTCGAAAACCTATGACGAGGCCGCGCAGGCGCTTCAGCACATGATGGGCCCCCAGTTTCCAGGGATTTCACTGGAAAGATGGCGGCAGATGGCTGAATTTCAAAATCAGGAAACGACAGAAGGTTTGACCCTGCGCTATGATCCGGCCCTGCGCACAGCGCTGCTGGAACAGGCCGCAGCCGGGGCAATCCCGGATATGTGGATGTTCTTCGAGGCCCTGCACGACATCCCAACGGGTGTCATTCGCGGTGAAAATTCCGATCTTCTGAGCGCGCAGACATTGGCCGAGATGCAGAACCGGCATCCGGGGTTGATCTCGGCTACCGTTCCCGATCGCGGACACGTGCCGTTTCTGGACGAACCTCAATCATTGGGCGTTATTCGCAAAGTACTGGACGCGGCATGAGCACACTTGAAATGATCGAAGCCGCAGCCCTGCGTCTGCAAGGGCACGTCAGAGAAACACCAATCCTGACCTCTCCGTTTTTGGATGAAATCGCGGGACGCCGCGTGTTGGTAAAACCGGAATGCCTGCAGCACACCGGCAGTTTCAAGTTTCGCGGGGCGTGGTCGGCCATTTCGGGCCTCAGTGAAGCAGACCGAAAGAAAGGTGTGATCGCCTATTCCTCGGGCAATCATGCTCAGGGCGTGGCTTATGCCGCCGCACAGCATGGTATTTCGGCTGTTATCATCATGCCCTCGGATGCCCCAAAGCTCAAAATCGACAACACGCGCGCGCTGGAGGCCGAGGTGGTTCTGTACGACCGCGCCAATGAAAGCCGCGAAGCGATCGGCGAAGCCCTGGCATCCGAGCGCGGCCTGACCTTGATCCGCCCCTATGATGAGCCGCTGGTGATCGCCGGACAAGGCACAACCGGGCTGGAAATCGCGCGCCAGGCGGCTGTGCTGGGCGTCGAACAGGCTGATGTGCTGGTCTGTTGCGGCGGCGGGGGGCTGACCTCGGGTATTGCGCTTGCGCTAGAGGGGCACGCACCCGGTCTGCGCGCCCGCCCCTGCGAGCCCGAAGGGTTTGACGACGTCAAACGCTCGTTGGCACTGGGACGAATACAGAACAACGCGGCCACATCTGGCAATATCTGCGACGCCATTCTGACCCCGCAACCCGGCGACATCACCTTTCCGATCCTGCAACGGCTGTGCGGTCCCGGCCTGTCTGTGACCGAAGAAGAGGCGATGCGCGCCATGGCTTTGGCCTTTCTGCGCCTGAAGATCGTGCTGGAACCGGGTGGTGCGGTTTCCCTGGCCGCAGCGTTGTTTCGCAGGTCCGAAATTCAAGGAGACGCCGTTATCATTGTCGCATCGGGTGGCAATGCGGACCCGGACGTCTTTGCCAAAGCTATGGAGTTCCTGACCTGACAACCGCCGCCGGTTCCGGCAGCGTGTCAGTTCAGCATGCAAAGACAGAGGATTTTTATGCAGATAGCTGACCTTGGGGATGTACAGCTTCATTACCGGATCGACGGCGACCCACAAGGCGCGCCGATCGTGTTCGCGAACTCACTGGGCACCGATCTGCGCCTGTGGGATGCGATGCTGCCATACCTGCCTGATGGGCTGCGAGTCATTCGATACGACAAACGCGGGCATGGCCTGTCCTCGGCGCCTCAGGCGCCCTATTCGATGGGGGCGCTGATCCGCGATGCCGAAGGCCTTCTGGATCACCTAAAGGTCCGAGATTGCGTTTTTGTCGGTCTGTCCATCGGCGGGATGATCGCGCAAGGTCTGGCCGTCAAACGCCTGGATTTGATTCGCGGGCTGGTTCTGTCAAATACAGCGGCCAAAATAGCCACCCCGGCGATTTGGGCGGACCGTATGGAAGCCGTCCGGATCGGCGGCATCGAAATGCTAGCCGACGCAACTATGGAGCGCTGGTTCTCGCGGGCTTTCTACGCGTCGCCCCAGCACCTGCTATGGCGCAACATGATGGTGCGGCAACCTGTTGAAGGTTATCTGGGATGTTGCGCCGCCATTTCCGGAACCGATTTTTACACGCCGACAAGTGGCCTGCGTTTGCCGACTTTGGGCATTGCGGGCAGTGAGGATGGCTCTACCCCGCCGGATCTAGTAAAAGAAACCATTGATCTAATTCCCGGTGCCCGTTTCGAATTGATACGCAAAGCGGGCCATCTGCCTTGCGTCGAACAACCCATTGAATACGCGACCCTACTAAAAGACTTTTTGACTGGCATCGGTCATATCTGAAGGAGCATTGCTTTGGCGGATTTTCTGTTGGTCCATGGCTCATGCCATGGTGCCTGGTGTTGGAGAGATTTGATCCCAGCACTTGAAACACGCGGCCATTCGGTCCGCGCAATTGATATGCCCAGCCACGGATCTGACCCGACGTCGATCGACCAGGTGACTCTGGACAGTTGCCGGAACGCCGTTCTGGCTGCGAGCAGATCGGATACGATCATCGTTGGCCATTCTTGGGGGGGATACCCCATTAGTGCCGCTGCCGAATTGAGACCGGATGCGATGCGCGGACTTGTTTTCCTGTCCGCCTACGTCCCCGAGAACGGATTGTCGATGGTCGAGATGCGCCGGAAATCACCGCGGCAAACAATAGTTGATGCCGTCGAAAAATCGACTGACGGGCTGTCCTATACGGTCAAACCCGATAGAGTGAAGGCCTTGTTTTACCACGACTGCCCGGAAGAGGTCCTGCTTTATGCGCTGGCTCGGCTTTGCCCGCAGGCCATTGCACCTCAGGAGACACGGCTTACCCTGACAGCACATTTTCAGGATATGCCCAAAGCATATATCCGAACACTCGACGACCATACCATCCCGCCTGAATACCAGCACATCATGAGCCTCAGCATGCCCGAGGGAATGCGCCATTCCATCCAAAGCTCTCATTCGCCATTCTTTTCGCACCCTGAAGAACTGGCTGATCTATTGGACGACATCGCGCAGGGCTTTGATACTCTTGACTGATCTGCGAAATCTTGCGGCTTTCCTCTGAACCTGACCCCCGATAGGGTGCCCGAAACTTTCTTTGTCGGTTCCCATGCGCTTACCTTTCCTGTTTGTTCTTGCCACTGTCATGATTGATGCAATGGGGATTGGCCTTGTGCTGCCCATTATGCCCGAGCTCATTATTGATGTTCAGGGTGGTACACTGGCCAGCGCGGCGATCTGGGGCGGCGTCCTAAGCACCGCTTTTGCAGCGATGCAATTTATCTTTGGACCGATCCTGGGCAACCTGTCTGACGCTTTCGGGCGTAGGGGTGTATTGTTGGTATCGCTGTTTGTCATGTCGCTGGACTATGTGGTCATGGCGCTTGCTGGCAGTATCTGGCTATTACTTGCCGGTCGGATCGTCGGCGGGATCACAGCCGCAACTCATTCCACTGCCGCGGCGTTCATGGCGGATGTGTCGAAACCCCACGAAAAAGCTGCGAATTTCGGTCTGTTAGGGGCGGCATTCGGGGTTGGCTTTGTCCTGGGTCCGGTCATCGGCGGATTGCTGAGCGAATATGGGACCCGTGCGCCCTTCTGGGCTGCCGCAGCGCTTTCGGCGATAACATTCGGCGTCGGTTTGATAGTGATGCCTGAAACGGTGACCGATAAGAACCGGCGCCCGTTCAGCCTGCGCCGCGCTAACCCCGTGAATTCACTGCGTGCCATCGCGGCGCTGCCGGGGATCCGTCCGATGTTGTGGGTCTATTTCCTCTATTCTGTCTCAATCTATGTCTATCCGGCCATTTGGGCCTATTTCACCGCCGAGCGTTTTGGATGGTCACCCCAGATGATTGGTGTGTCGCTGGGTCTTTACGGAATTGGAATGGCCGCGGTTCAGGGCGGATTGATACGCCCTGCCACACGTTATCTCGGCGAACGCGTAACAATCCTTCTCGGGATGGTGTTCGAGATTGTCAGCTTTTTGCTTCTGGCTTTTCTGACCAATGGAATAATCGCGCTGATGCTGATCCCGATCACGGCTATCGGCGCAGTCGCAACCCCGGCAATCCAGGCTCTGGCCTCGCGCGCAACACCAGATTCGCAACAAGGAGAGCTTCAGGGCGTGCTAACTTCACTGCACGCGCTTTCCATGGTGATTTCCCCTCTGGTCATGAGCAGCGTATTTGCCTGGTTCGCAAAGCCCGGCACCGCCATCTATTTTCCCGGCGCGCCGTTTCTTCTGGCCATGTGCCTTATGATTGTCGGCCTTATCCTCTTTTACAGATCTCGCCCCATTTCTGCATAACAACGACATGACGATGACGGTTTCGGCCTTGCAGGTCATTCCGAACCGCGCCACCGTGATTAAAACCGAATACGAGGACATCATGCAATCCATCAAGGCGGCCGTATGTCGGGCATTCGACAAACCCCTGGTCATAGAAGACGTGCTGATCGCCCCGCCCGCCGCCGGCGAAGTCGAGGTCACCCTAGATGCGGTTGCGATCTGCCATTCCGACATTTCTTTCGCCAGCGGCGCCTGGGGTGGATTCCTGCCCGCTGTATATGGCCATGAGGCCGCGGGTGTGATCACCGCAACGGGCGGCATGACCGAAGGGTTCGAGGTTGGCGATTCCGTCGTGGTGACGCTGATCCGTGCATGCGGTTCCTGCCCCTCCTGCGCGGGTGGCAAGCCAACCTTATGTGAAACACCCCACGACACTGTAAAAGGTCCGTTGCGCACCGCTGACGGGGGCCCGCTGGAGCAAGCAATGGCGTGCGGGGCTTTTGCCGAAAAAGTCGTGGTCAGCCACCGGCAGATCGTGAAAATCCCCGAGGACATGCCGAAGGATGTGGCCAGTCTGCTGTCTTGCGGGGTGATCACCGGTGTGGGCGCTGCCGTGAATGCAGCCGGTCTGCGCCCGGGTCAGGATGTCGTCGTGATCGGGGCCGGAGGAGTTGGCCTGAACGCCATACAAGGCGCACGGATTGCGGGTGCCCGGCGTATCGTTGCTGTCGACATGACCGAGGACAAACTGGCCATTGCAAAGGAATTTGGTGCAACCCACGGCGTTCTGGCCACTTTGGACGCACCATGGAAGGCAGCTTACCGCGCACTTGGCGGTCGAGGGGCCGATGCCGTGCTGATCACAGTCGGTGCAATCCCAGCCTATGACCAGGCCGTTCGCTATCTTGGCCGAGGCGGTAAGGCCATCATGATCGGGATGCCCCATTCCGGCGACATGGCAAGCTATGAACCTGTTGTCCTGGCCGCACTTGGTCAGGGGCTGATCGGGTCAAAGATGGGGGATGTGGTGATCCAACGTGATATTCCCTGGATGATCGACCTCTATGAACAGGGGCGGCTGAGGCTGGATGAACTGATCTCGGGCCGCTGGCCCTTGTCGCAAATCAACGAGGCGATTGCGGATACCAAAACCGGATCGGCCAAACGAAACGTCATCATGTTTGACAGGGCCTAAGCAGCCCCGGCTGGAGTATATCCTATGAAACTGCAGGATCTCGATATCATTGTCACGGCCCCCCCTGCTCCGGGTTGGGGTGGCCGGTACTGGATACTGGTAAAGGTTACCACCGACACAGGCGTCACCGGTTGGGGCGAATGCTATGCCTCATCCATTGGACCTGAAGCTATGTGTCACGTAATCCGGGATGTCTTTGAACGGCATATGCTCGGCGAGAACCCCGAGAATATCGAGCTTATGTTCCGCCGCGTCTATTCCAGCGGCTTTACCCAGCGCCCCGACCTGACCGTAATGGGTGCGTTTTCAGGGCTGGAAATCGCGTGTTGGGACATTCTGGGTAAAGATCGCGACCGTCCGGTTTATGCGCTTTTGGGTGGGCTGGTTAATCAACGCATCCGGGCCTACACCTACCTTTACCCCCTGCCCCGGCATGACCTGGCCGACTTTTGGACTTCGCCCGACCAGGCCGCGGAATGTGCAGCTGAAATGGTGAGCCGCGGCTTCACGGCAGTAAAATTTGATCCCGCTGGTCCCTACACGATCCGTGGCGGGCATATGCCTGCTATGTCCGACATCTCGATGTCAGTTGCCTTTTGCAAAGCGATCCGTGAAGCGGTCGGCGACAGGGCCGACCTGTTGTTTGGCACCCACGGTCAGTTCAACACCGCAGGCGCAATCCGGCTGGGTCAGGCGCTGGAACCCTATTCACCGCTTTGGTTCGAAGAACCTACCCCACCTGACATGATCGACGACATGGCCCGCGTCGCTCGCAACGTGCGAATACCCGTGGCAACCGGGGAACGCATGACCACCAAAGCCGAATTCGGTGCAGTTTTGCGCGCAGGTGCTGCAGAAATCCTGCAACCCGCGCTTGGGCGTGCAGGTGGGATATGGGAGATGAAGAAAGTCGCAGCCATGGCCGAGATATTCAACGCCCAGATGGCTCCGCATCTCTATGCTGGTCCAGTTGAATGGGCCGCCAACATCCATCTGGCAGCCTCAATCCCAAATCTGCTGTTGCTGGAAACCATTGATACGCCGTATCACGACGCTTTGATCAAAGGTTCACTGCGCGTTGAAAATGGCTTTGTCGTGGCACCGAATGCGCCAGGGTTGGGGATCGAAGTGGACGAAGATCTGGCCCGCTCACACCCCTATACCGGCGATGGGTTGCACCTTCAGATGCAGGAAGAACCTTGCGACTATGCCAACGGCAACGCCTTTCAGGGCGGTGCCCCTGCTGCAAAGGGGTGACAAGTACTGAAATTCTGAGTCATATTGCGCCAAAGCCAAGTTTGGAACCTATACGCGCGTGACAGTTCAAGACCACGAAACACTGAATACGGACGAAACTCCGCCCGGCATGCAGGAAAGTGCAGCACGTGCCGCCGCGTACCTGAAGACGCTGGCGCATGAAGGCCGCCTGATGATTTTGTGCCATCTGGGTGATGGCGAGAAATCGGTTGGTGAGCTGGAAAAACTGCTACAAATCCGGCAGGCCGCAGTCAGTCAGATGTTGGCACGCCTACGAGAAGAACAGCTGGTGTCGACACGGCGCGATGGCAAAACCATCTACTATTCCCTGCAGGACGGAAATACAGAGAAAGTCATCCAGTTGCTATACGACCTGTTCTGCAAACCTGAAGCCAACCCCTAGTTCGAAACATAGCCGGCGATCACCTGCATCAGCTTGAAAGCGGTTGCGGCATCGTTTTCGACCACGGCCAGGAATTCTTCCTCACCGATACGCAGACAAGACAGGTCGGTTTCCGCAATCATGCTCAGGGCGCGGGGTTCCTTTCGGATCAACCCCAACTCTCCGACCAATGCGCCGGAGCCAACCGTTGCGATCAGTTGATCGGGACCTTCTGATTGCGGCAAATACAGGCCTGCCTCGCCTTCCAAAACGACATAGGCCCCATCGGTGGGCTGGTCGTCTTTCAGGAACACCACCTCTCCCGGTTGGGCCTGGAACCAGCGCGCACCAAATGCCAGAAGGCGCAGCTGTCTGCGGTCAAGACCGGAAAACAGCGGCGTCTGTTCCAGCGCACGAAGCTTGCGCGCCAAATCGGCTGATGCTGCGCTATCTTCTTCCACGTCGGCGGGTCCTTCGTCTGAAACCACACGACCTTGCCTTATTTCTATGAACATGTCGAATACGTCAGGGTTTTCGTACTGATCGTTCAGATAAATCACCGTCGCATTTGGCAATAGGGCGCGCAGGTTCTTATAGACCGCAATCTGAGTTTCCATGTCATAGCTTGCCAAGGCATTATCAAGGATCAGAATGTCGGGTTTCTTGATCGTAGCCCGCGTAAAGGCCAAAGGTTCGGCGAAAACCGCAGGCAGGTTCTGCCCGCCCAGCGAGACCGGTACATCGTAAATCAGCTCGACCACCAAAGGTCGGGCTCCGTTTTCAGAAAGGACATCAACGATCAGCTTACGGACCTCATCTGATCGCGCGCCGCCGATCTGGCTGACCTTACCGAACAAAGCGTTCTCCATCACGGTCAGACCGGGGGCAAACTCGGTTTCCTTCAGCGGTACGAAGACATCATTCAGATGTTGCAGCAGTTTTTCGGAGTGGCTTTGCCGCAATTCAAGTATGCGGTTTTTCAATTCATCCGTAAACGCGGGACCAATCTGTTCAGCCGAGATGACAAACGGAACCGCCAAAAGGTTGGCCAGTTGCCCATCATCCAGACCGCTGACACCTTCGTTTCGGGTGCGCTCTACCAGTTCGACTGCAGCTTCGTAGACTTCGGCCTGCAGGCCAAGCTTGCGGAACAACGGGTGGTCCGTGCCGTCCAACCCAAAGATCTGGCGCAACATATCAATGACATCGCGCGTCAGGCTGACCAGGGTTTCGTCCAAGCCCAGCTCGCGCAGCTGGCCCAGAAACACGCCCTGACGGGTCAGTATTTCCTGAGTGACCGGAACGCAGGGTGTCGCGAAAAGTAGGTTTTCCGCGACCGGCAAGGCCGCATTATATGCATTGCGGTCAAAGATCAGAGCCTGCTGTTGCAGCCCAGCCTTGACCACCGCCTCCTGAACTTTGGGCCGTAGTTCAACCAGTTTTCTGACCAACTCGGGGTGCTCGTTGGCTTCGAATGTCTGTTCAGCACCGCGCTGAAACAGGGCAGCGCCCGAACCTAGACCGTCGATCAGTTGTAACCACCAGTCGCGCAGGTCTTCCACGGTGTTCAAACCAGCCAGCGACGGGTCCAGCCAATCAACTCTAAACGGGTCGGTACTGTTGCCCGCTCGTCTTGTTTCAGCAAAGCCGGGGTCGTCTGATTCTGTCGACAGAGGACGAAAACGCATCGGCATCATCACATTGTCGCCCAAAGTTCCCTGAAACATAACCGGTCGCGATGAGGCAAAACCGATCCGCGCAGCAATGACTCCCTGATGTAGCTTTGACAAATCTTCCTGCCCGACCGTTACCCTGCCGGAACTGGGCAGGATCTCTCGGGTCAGCAATTCCGAAACCGCGCGCCGGTCTTCTTCGCTGGGCGCAGCGATTCCGATGGTCTTACCGCCTGGGAATGTCAGATCGAGGTCGTCCAGAACCAGATTCCCGTCCATGTCACGAACAGACGCATGTTTCAGAACAATATCCCCGTCCAGCCTGGGATGTTTGTCGGGCTCGCCCTCGAACAGGCTTTCGTCCTGCATTCCAGAGGGCGCAAAGCGTTCGATCACAACATCCCAGCGCAAGGACATATCTTGTGTCTGATTGTAATAGGTCAGCAACTCTTTCCAAGGCGAACTGAGATCCTTGTAAGCCGCCAAAGCCGCAACCAACGCACCCAACGAGACCGAGCCCTGCAAGACCAGAATGCCGCCAACCAGATAGAAAAGGAATGGGGTAAGCTGCGAAATGAAGTTGTTGATGAACTTCATAAAGAACTTTTTCTGGTAGATATCGAAGCGGATTTCAAACAACCGGCCCAGCTGATCCGAGATCATTGCCCGGCGATACCGCCAGCCACCATTTGCCCGCAGCGTTGACGCACCTGCTGCGTTTTCACCAATCTGTGCAGCCAGCACGCGCACTTCCTGGATGCGGCTTTTGTTCAACAGATTGATCTGGCGCTGCAGCTTTGGGATCAACCAGGCCTGTAACGGGATCAGGGAAACGGCAGCAAGCCCGAACCAAAAGCTCTGTAGGAACAGGAAGGACAGTATCGTGATCATCTGTCCCGCCTGCAATACCGGCTGGCTGATCGCATCGCCCATCAGCCCACCCATCGGCTCGCTTTCAGCGGTGATCATCGACACCATTTCGCCTTGGCTGACCCGTTCGAAATAGGGTTGCGGAAATCTCAAGGCGCGGCTGATCATCTGATACCGGAATCGGCGCAGCATCCGTTCGCTCAGGACGCCTTTCATGGTGTTGATGCGCATTTTCATCAAACCATGCGCCAGAACGGCGAGCAGAAACCCAATGCATAATATGATCAGAAAATTCGTTTGCGACAGGCTGTAGCCCAGCACATCAACAACAGGGGTCGCAGCCCCGATCGCGTCATTGATGATGCGCTTGGGCAGTTCCAGCGTCAGGTATAGCAGCGGAAACAAAGACGTGGTTACGGCCAGCAAAATCAGCTGGTCGCGCTTTGAATATTTCCAGATAAAACGGAAAATCGTGCGTTCTATGGAACCTGCCCCTGCTGCGGATCACTGACCCGGTCTTTACGAAATTCTCGTAAATTCAACAGTCTGAATTTACCGCAATCAAGCCTGCAGACGCAAATAGTTTCCGAATTGAACAGATATTTGCCGAATGTGAACAAGTTCATTTGCGCAACCTCACATTAGCCCCTACTGTTTGCTTCAGGACGATATCGGGAGGATTCATTTGCCTGCCACTCTAGGCACTGTGTTATTGATGCTCTGCTTATTGCAGATCAAACATATGTTTGCAGATTTTTACCTCCAGACGCCTAAGATGCTGTCCGGCCGAGGCGAATATTTTCACTGGGGACGCGCCCAACATGCCGCTGTGCATGTTATTGGGTCGGTGTTGGTTTTCTTGGTATTCGGCACCCCGCTGCCGTTTATCGTAATCATTGCCGGGCTAGAGTGGATCGTTCATTTCAACATCGACTTTGCCAAAGCCAGCTATTCCGACAAAAAACAGCTTATGCCAACCCAGGCAGCCTTTTGGCGGGCAGCCGGGCTGGATCAGTGCATGCATAATCTGACCTATGTGGCAATGGTCTGGGCCTGGGCGACATTCGCGGCCTGAACCAGAATTACCACAGCAATTCAGAGTTGAGTGGCCGATGGATAGAGCGATAGCCAACGCTGGTCTATGGCATCGATCTTCTGCGGGTCGAACTCGGTCTCAACTTCCCAGTACCGGCCAGACTCCACGAAATATCCAAGATCCGACTCCGACCGTATGATCTCAGCCATCCCCGATGTAGAAGGCATCTCGACCGAAGACAAATCTTCGCTGTCGACCGAGGGGTAAACCAGTCGGCTTGGCCCTTCGAACAATCGCACTGTGCGACAGCCCTGCGCCGCAGCAAACAATCCTAGTCGCGCCGACTTCGCCTCAAGCAGTCGCAAGGTCACATCGGATCGCAACGGATCTGCGGCTCCGTTGCCGTAGAAATGCGTCCGACCCTGTCCGGAATAGATCATATCGCAACCGCAATAAGCCAGAACCGAGGGCTGTAATGCAGACAAAGCCCAGTATCCGGCGGTAAAGGCCATCGTTCCCCCGGCATAGACAAACCCACCGAAACCATTCTGTATCGGAACGTATTCATTTGCAGTGACTATACGCTGGATGTCACTGACAGATGTGGGCATGTTCTTGGTCGGGAAATCCTCGGGGTGGATCAGAAAATCCCAGTCTGCGCGGACCCGCCAGGCATTGTTGATAGCGACGATATGCGTGAACGGCGTACGCGCCCAGTCCCGCGCACGCAGCGCGGTGGGGGCGCTGCCGAGGATCAGAACCTTGTTCTTCGATTTGGTCATTATGCGTCCGGGCTCAACTCGATCCCGTGAATGCTAGTGCATCAGGACGCGTCGGCTAGCCCAAAACGGAAAAACTGCTTTCTTTGTTGATCGGGCGCTTGCGGGAATAGAAACCGACATCGATTGTGCGTCCAATATAGGGCAGTTCAAATTGTAGCGGCGCACTGTCATGATCCGCGCCGTCTTCGCAATACCCGATCAGCGCCGTCATCATCTTGCCTGCAATCGGCGCGTTCTTGTACTGATTTCCACTGGATCCGCAGGCCATATAAAAACCGGGAAGGCTGGATTTGTCATAGATCGGAATCCAATCCGTAGACGCATCATACAGGTCCACCACACCGCGGGTCTTGGAAGGAATGCCAAGACTGGGCACTCTCTGGGCATAGCGCATCGCTTGCGTCGTCCACTGGTCGGTAAAGTCACGATTATAGGTTACGTCATCTTCGCACCATTGATGTGGGTCGCATTCGGGGTCTTCCGAGCCCACCAGGATGTGGTTGCCATGCTCTGGCCGGCAATAGCAGGCGATATCGCTGTCCGACACGATTGTCCCGTCATTTTCAAAGTCAAACCCCTCGGGCGCAGGGACGTGAACGACCTCTTGGCGCAAGGGGCGGGTCTGAATGGTCATGTCATCCAGAACATCTGCCATCCCGTTGATGATGGCCGAACCCGGCCCGGCTACGTTAACCACAACTTTCGCATGAATGTCTTCTCCCGATGCCAACCTGACACCAGAAACTCGCCCGTCATCAGTCAAAATCTCGACCACTTCGGCCCCGGTCCGCACTTCGGCCCCGTGCTGTTTGGCGGCATCCATCAGGTTCTGTGCGGATAGGGCCGGATCGGTGACATACCCGGCTTGAGGCCAGTAAACGCCGCCTTGCATCTTGCGTCCGTTGGGCTGCCCAAACTCGGGGTCATCCATGCGACGAGCGGGGGCAAAACTGTCCTGCGAATAGACCGGCAGCCGGTCGGTGACCTGTTCGGGGGACCATTCCTCGAACGGGCAATTCAGCGCGGAGCTGTTCTTCATGTGTTTTTCCAGCAGCCCGTTCGCCTCGGTTTTCATGACCAGACAGCCGGTTTCGCGGAATTGGGCCAGATCGGCGCCTTGCGGTAGGCCAAGATACTCGGCCCAGTCGCGCCAATAATGATAGCCTTCCCAGGCGAATGCCGTGCCGTCAAAGGTGGAATAATGCATCCGGATGATCGCGCAGGACCCGGCGGTTGAGCCATGGCCAACCTGAGCGTTCCGGTCCAGAGATACGGTTTTCCACCCGGCCTTGGCCATTTCGAACGCGATGGCCGCCCCGATCACGCCTGTTCCGATGATGATTGCATCTGGTTGACTCATGATGGCTCTCCTTTCCAGTGATGGCGCGAATAGGCGCTGAATTCTTCTACTTCCTCTGGCCTCGGCTCGACCCCGGTGAAGACATATAGATAATGCGGCACCATTGATATCCGCGTGGACATCGGTTCATTCAGCTGCGCCAGATCGTATCCTATCTGCATGTAATACAGCACGCGCGCACGGGTTTCCGCCTCGACCTCGGAATAGCCAAAGCGGGCAAACATGGCGTGCAGCGCTAGCAACCGTCGGGCGTCAGACTGGTCCAGCGCGCGCCGCACCTTGCCCGATTTGCGCGCCCAGTCGCGCACCGCGAAATCCAGCGCGGTGTCAAACAGGTCGGAATTGACGACACAGCGATGCACATTGCACACCGCACCGGTTATCGTCTTTGCCGGAGCTTCAGCCTGCGCGACCAATGCCGCGGTATTGGTGGCCTGCCACCGTGCCAGAAGAGCATCCAACAGTTCCTGGCGCGATTTGAAGTACCAATAGAAGGACGACCGAGACACGGCCATCCGTTCCGCCAGATTCATCACCTTGATCTGATCGACCCCGTCCGAGATTAGCACATCCAACGCCACGTTCAGCCAGTCGTCGCGCGTGACCTTGATATTGCCGATCAGCGGTTCAGCTTCCGGATCGTCCCGGTGCAGGATGGGTTTCGTATTCATTTAACTCTCCGGCGGCGCGCCGCCCTCTTCGGTACGTTTGGCAACAAAGTCTTTCAGCGCGCCTATCTGGTCGCTGTTTTGCTCAGGTGGCTGAAAATTGGCCAAGATTTCCTTCCATACACCGGTCGCACGACTGTTTGCGTCCAACGATCCACGCTCGGCCCAGGTGCCGAAATTGGCATAATCATGGACATGTGGCTCGTAGAATTCTGTATTGTAGCGTTCCATCGTCTGGCTGGATGCAAAGAAATGTCCGCTGGGCTCAACCTCGCTTAGCGCAGAGCCGAACCCAATTTCAGCTTCGCCAGCCTGCGCCCCGGCGCACAGCTCGGCCACCATGTTCAACACTTCGGCGTCGCAGACCAGTTTTTCAAAGGACACAGTCAATCCGCCCTCTAGCCATCCCGCCGAGTGAATGATCACCGTTGCCCCGGCCATCAGGCACCCCCACAGGCCAAACTGGTTTTCATTTGCCGCCTGCACATCATTGATGTTTGAAGCCGACCCCGCAGCCGAGCGCCACGGCAGGCCCAGATGCCGCGCCAACTGCCCGGCCGCCAGTGAGGCCTGAAAATGCGAGGGCGTTCCAAAGGCCGGAGCACCGGATTTCATGTCCACATTGCTGGTGAACGTCCCATAACACACCGGCGCGCCGGGCTTGGCCAGTTGGGTCAGGGTCAGCGCGGCCAGAGCCTCGGCATGGGACAGGGTAATGGCCCCCGCCACCGTGATCGGTGCCATCGCCCCCATCAGCGTAAAGGGCGTGATGATTGACATCTGCCCGTGGCGTGCAAAGTCGATCAGCCCCTGCGCCATCGGTATGTCCAGCGTGCGCGGGCTGTTCGTGTTGATGATCGTATAGCTGTGCGGGTGGGTCCTAAATTCGTCATCCGACAGGCCTCGCGCGGTCGTCAGCATCTCAAAGCATTCCATCACCTGCGGTGTCCCGCGCGAGAAGAAGAATGGCAACTTGTCTGTCAGCTCCATCTGCGCCTGCGTGGTGAAATAATGCCGCAGAGGGGTCGGGACATCCTGCGGTTCGACCTGCGGCGAGATCATTTGAAAGACGTCGAAATGATGGGTGAGTTTCAGGAACTCCAGATAATCCTGCCCCGTCGCCGGGCGACGCCCGCGCTCCAGATCGGTGGCATTGGGGGCCCCTGCCCCCGGTTGAAACACAAGGCTACCCAGCTCCAGAGTGAAATCCCGGTGCGACGCACCGGCTCGGCAGGTGATGGATTTCGGGGCCGAGGCAACGGCGGCCTCGACCATGTCGCGACCAATAAAAACCATTTCGCTATCGACATCAACGCGCGCGCCAGCTTTGGCAAAAATGCTCCGCGCCTCAGGCAGCAGCACCTTGATGCCCAACTCTTGCAACAAACGCAGCGCGGTTTCGTGCATGTCAGCGATCTGATCCGCCGGAAACACCTCCATCACCGGGAATGGATTCCTCAGCTGGCGGTAGTCGACCTTGCGGTTGGTCGCAGGCGCGGCATCAGCGCCACGCCCTCGCCTTCGTCGTCCACGTTCGGGGTTGGTCATTGTCAGCCCCGCATCGCTTTGCCCTGCGGATCATAGGGTGACTGCGCAATCACCCGCGCGGGGCGTTCGACCCCCACCACATGCACCGACAGCTCGGTTCCCGGCACGGCCTTATCTGGATTGACCAGAGCCATCGCCAGCGACTTTCTGGTATAGTGGCCATAGCCGCCCGAGGTGACAAAACCCACGTGCTCTGCCCCTGACCAGACAGGTTCGTATCCGCTGGCATCTGCGTCCAGAGCATCAACCTCAAGCGTCACCTGAACCTGCGCAGGACCATTGCCATCGCGTTCGGCCAAGGCGGCCTCTTTACCGACGAAATCCTTGTCCCAATCGATCCAGCGATCCATACCCGTCATGCCCGGCGTGTAAAGCTGAGTGAATTCAGCCGACCAGATGCCAAAGCTTTTCTCAAGCCGCGTGGACAGCATCGCGTTGAACCCACATTCACGAATGCCCTCATCAGCCCCGGCCTCAAGCAACATCCGACGCAGCTTGATGTGATCGCCATAGCGGCAGTTGATCTCATAGCCTTTTTCACCTGTGACTGACATGCGCGCAACGCGAGCCCTGACAAGACCGATATCAAAATCACCACAGCCCATGAATTTCAGGCCCGAGACGTCCTGCTCGGCCAGTTTTTCGATTACCTCCTGCGATTTCGGCCCGACCAGACCGAACCCGCAATACTCCTCGCCCAGATCGCGAACCTCGACTCCGTCGATCATATGATCGTCGAACCAGCGCATATGCCAGGCGCGCAGGTAATAGCTGCCCATGATCCACCAGGTGCCATCGCCCCAATTCAGAACGGTCAGATCCCCTTTTAGCCGCCCATTCTCACCTAGCATTGGTGCCAACTTGGCCCGTCCCGGCGCGGGCAGTTTCGAAGCCATCACGCGATCCAGCCACAGCTCGGCATTTGGCCCGGTGACCTCGAACCGGGAAAAGCCAGAGATGTCCATCAGGCCGACGCCCTCGCGGATCACCTTGCATTCCTTGGCCACGATGTCATGCGCGTTTGATCGCTTGAGGGTCGGCGTTTCTTCGAACCCTTTCGGCGCGAAGTACAGCGGCACCTCAAGGTCCCAGCTGACACCCCATTTGCATCCCGCTCCAGTCATCGCGTCATGAGCTGGCGCCATCTTCAGCGGACGACCGGCAGGCAGCTGTTCGTTCGGATAAGTCATCACGAAACGGCGGGAATAGAATTGCCCGGTGGTTTCACGAATATAGCGTTTGTTCTGGGCAAAATCGCCATAGCGGGCAATGTCCATCGGCCATGCATCGGCCTCGGGCTCGCCATGGATCATCCACTCAGCCAGCGTTTTGCCAACGCCGCCGCCCTGCAGGAACCCGGCCATGACAGCGCAGGCGGTCCAATACCCGCGCTTGCCTGGTACCGGCCCGACCAGCGGGTTACCATCAGGCGAGAATGTAAACGCCCCGTTGACCCAGGTTTTGATGCCGACATTCTGGATCGACGGATAGCGTTCAAAGCCCAGCGTCAGTTCATTCTCGATCCGGTCAAGCTGCTCCTGAAACAGTTCCTCGCCATAATTCCACGGCGCGCCGTCCATGGCCCAATGTTCATGGTCGACCTCATAGATACCAACCAGAACGCCCTTTTGGTCTTGCCGCATATAGGTGAACCCCTCGAGGTCCACGGTCATTGGCATCTCAAAATCCGCCGCCGCCACTTCGGGTACTGTATCCGTGATCAGATAGTGATGTTTCAGCGGCGACACTGGCAGCTCAACACCCGCCATGCGCCCGACCTGCTTGGCCCAAAGCCCCGCGGCATTGACCACGTGCTCGCAAGTTATTGTGCCCCTGTCCGTCACGACCTGCCAGCCATCATCGGTCTGGATCAATTCCTCGACCTTGGTCTCCTCGTAATACTCGGCACCGCGTTTCTTGGCGGCAGTTGCATAGGCCTGAACCGTACCGGTCGTGTCGATATAGCCCTCTCGATCGGCCCACATCGCGCCCAACACGCCGTCGGTCGACATGATGGGGCAGCGCCTCTGCGCCTCTTGTGGGGTCAGCAATTCGCAATCATCGATGCCGATGGACTGGAAGATACGATAGTTGGCCTGCAGCCACTCCCACCGCTCGGGCGTTCCAGCCAAAGTCAGACCACCAGTCATGTGCAGGCCGATATTCTGCCCGGATTCCTTTTCGATTTCGCTGAGAAGGTCGATTGTATAGGCCTGCAGCGATGCCATGTTCGGATCCGCGTTCAGCGCGTGAATACCGCCCGCCGCGTGCCAGGACGATCCCGACGCCAACCGCCGCCGTTCCAGCATGACCACATCTGACCAGCCGAATTTGGCCAAGTGATACAGAACCGAGGCGCCCACAACGCCGCCACCGATGACCACAACGCGATACTGAGATTTCATTATGCTCTCCCCTGCATGACTCGAGGGAGACGCTAGTGATACTGTTCACACCTGTCTAGACATTTCTGTACAGTGCAAGTGAGCAAGTTCAGACACTCAATTTCAACGCATTAAAGCTGTGCGCTTGGACGCGATGCGATCTTGTCGAACCAAGACAGCGTCGCGGTATTTTCCTGTGGAATCCGCATCTTGATCACGCGGGCAAAGTCAACGAACACAAAGGTCGAGATATCGGCCAGCGTGAACTCAGCCCCCGCAACAAACGCGCTATCCTTCAGCCGCGTTTCAAGCAAATCGAAAAACCGGCCCACCCGAGCCGTGCCGCGCTGAGCCAGCTCGGGAATCTGGGCATAGTTCGCAGGGCCTGGAATCGCCCGATCCTTGAACGCGGGATGGGTGTTGCGCAGAGCCTCGGCAATAGGCACTCCACCCTGCTGCTCGACAATGCTGTTCCACATCAGGACCAGCCCCTTTTCATCTGGCGTACGTCCCATCAAAGGTGGTTCGGGAAAGCGCGCCTCAAGATAGGCGGCAATGCCCAGGTTTTCGGTCAGCGTTGCACCCTCATCCGTCACCAGAACAGGGATCGTCGCATTGGGGTTTACCGCAAGGAAAGCGCCATCCAACTGTTCCGCCTTTGCTATCGAGATATTGCGCGTTTCAATCTCCAGCCCTTTTTCTGCGATGAACATGCGCGCGCGGCGCGGGTTTGGAGCGGTCGTGCAATCATAGAAAAGCATTTGGTATCCTTCTCGCGCTTAGCGGCGGTAGATAAAGCAACGTCCGTCCACCGCATGTTCAGGCAGCGGGATTTCGGTCAGGTTTTCGAAATACATCCGGTCGCTGGACACCATCAGCCCACCTTCTGCCAACAACGGTTCTATCAGGGGGGAAACCAACCGCGCGAAAGCATCGTTCTTGTCCCTGTTATGGCCGCCAAGATCCGCATGGATCAAACTGGCCGTCGCCCCAAACCGTTCCAGCGCCGCAGGCAGAGTCTCACGCACATCCCCCAGAATCACCAGATCCTCGGGCGGGGTAGAGTCCGGATGGGAGGCCACGGCGCGCTCGAACACATAGACCGGACGGTTTTGAATGTACTGAACCATGTGATGATAAGTACGACCATTCCCTAATCCCAGCTCGAACACCGGACCGGACATGGTGCTTGTCTGTGCAATGGCATGGTCCAGGCAGGCACGCTGCGACACCATACGGTCGATGAACAGGTCAAGACGGCTTTGGGGATCGGGCACTGGGAAATCTCTCCTTGATATTTGACGACACATAACCTGTGACCGACATCGCATGTGATGACAAATCCTCAAGGCATTGTGTAGGCAAATCGGCCTCAGTTTCACGTTTTCGCGACATTTCACCCTAAGAACGGGTTTGACTATACAGGCACAACCGCGCGAAACTGCGACAAAAAACACAGGGAGTTGATCAAGCCTATGCCGAGCTACGGCCTAACGGGTGGAATACCCGCATGACTGCGTTGTTGTCTGTCCGGGACCTCAGCATCGGATTTGGTGCCGGAGAGTCTGTGGTTCAAGGCGTCAACTTCGACGTCGAAGCGGGACAGACACTTGCGCTTGTGGGTGAATCAGGGTCGGGGAAAACGATCTCATGCCGGGCTGCGTTGCGCATTCTTCCCCGAGCAGCCCAAATTCGAAGCGGCACGATTACTCTGAATGATTCTAAAGGCATGGAGGAACTGACCCAGATCAGCGAACGTCAGATGCGCGGCATTCGTGGCAATCGGATCTCGATGATCTTTCAAGAGCCGATGCGCTCGCTCTCTCCCCTGCACAAAATTGGCAATCAGGTCAGCGAAGTTCTTTGGCTGCATCGCAATGCCTCCGAGGCACAGGCCCGCAAAACGGTTCTGGAACAGTTCGAACGCGTGGGTTTTCCAGACCCTCAGCGCGCCTATGATTCTTACCCGTTCGAGCTGTCCGGCGGGATGCGCCAACGCGCCATGATCGCTATGGCCATGGTTTCCAAACCGGAATTACTGATCGCGGACGAGCCGACGACAGCATTGGACGTTACGACACAGGCCCAGGTGCTGGGGCTGATCAAAGAGCTTCAGCGTGAAACGGGAATGGCACTGATCCTTGTGACCCATGATTTGGGGGTCGTCGCCAATATGGCCGAACAGGTCGTGGTCATGCACAAAGGCCGCGTGATGGAGGCTGGAGCTGCGGCACCGATCCTGACCAGCCCTGCTCACCCCTATACCCAACAGTTGTTCAACGCCGCGCCCGAGATTCCGGATCAGGACGCGGTTGGCATCCCGATGCCCGACGAAGATCTGATCCTTCAGATGAAGGCCGTGTCGAAAACCTATACGATGCGATCCAGCAAGGGCTGGCAGGGCGAACGCCTGATCTATGCCTGCCGCGGAGTCGATCTGAACCTCGCGCGGGGCAAGACGCTGGCGATCGTCGGCGAAAGCGGCTCGGGCAAAACTACGGCCGCCCGCATCGCACTAGGGGCTGAGCCGCCTGATCCGGGCGGAGAGGTTCTGTTTCGATCCTCCCCCGATGAAGAAGCAATCACCGTTCACAAGATGACCCGGACCCAGCGCACCGCGTTTCAGCGCAAGGCGCAGATGGTGTTTCAGGATCCCTACAGCTCTCTCAGCCCTCGCATGCGCATTCAGGATGCGATGACCGAACCGTTGGAGATTCACCGTATCGGATCGACCGCCGAGCAGCGCGAAAAAGCGGCCGAGATGCTGACACGTGTTGGCCTGAACGCCGATATGCTGAAACGCTATCCCCATGCTTTTTCCGGCGGCCAAAGACAGCGCCTGTCGATTGCCCGCGCAATGATGCTCGACCCTCAGCTTATTGTCTGTGACGAACCCACTTCGGCTCTGGACGTATCGGTTCAGGAACAAATCCTGACGTTGCTGGAACATTTGCAGGACAGCCTGAATTTGTCGTATTTCTTCATCTCGCACGACCTTGCGGTTGTTGCACGCATTGCCGACGAAGTTGCTGTGATGCGTCGTGGGCTTGTCGTGGAACAGGCCCCGCCCGAGACACTGTTTTACAACCCTCGTCACCCTTACACCAAGGCACTGATTGCTGCGCAACCAGAGCCCGACATCAACCGCCCCATCGACCTGAATTTGGTTGCTTTGGGTGCTGGTTCACCTGACAGTTGGGATGACGCCTTCCGATTTACCGACTCCGTGGTACCTTCATTGGTAGAGATGGAGCCCGGCCATAAGGTACGATGCCATGTTTAAGACCACTCGCCCGCTGTTACTGGCCGTTGCGCTGGCCGCAACATGGGCCCTGCCCGCCACGGCAGACATGCCCGAGTTGCAAGAAAGTACTTTCTGGGAAACCGAAGTGAATGCGGGGAACCTTCCGCCCATACAGGACCGAATTCCCGCCGAACCCCTGATTGTGGATCTTGCTGCAAAAGGCAGGGAATTCGGCAAACAGGGCGGCACTTTGCGCACAATGATTACTCGGTCCAAAGACATCCGGCAGATGGTGGTTTACGGATATGCCCGCCTTGTTGGGTTCGACCAGACCTATCAGGTCGTTCCAGACCTGCTTGAATCCTTCCAGAACGACGACAACCGCAAATACACCCTCAACCTGCGTGAAGGTCACAAATGGTCGAATGGCTCTCCGTTCACTTCCGAGGACTTCCGATACTGGTGGGAGGATGTGGCAAATAATGAACTGCTCAGCCCGTCGGGACCACCGGATTTTCTGATCGTCGAAGGCAAGACTCCGACCGTGACCTTCCCCGATGAAACGACCGTTGTGTTTGAATGGGAAGATCCCAACCCCGGCTTCCTGCAGGCTCTGGCACAAGCGCGCCCGCCTTTCATCTACCGCCCTTCCGAGTTCCTGAAACAGTACCACGAGAAATACGCTGACGCAGAAAAGCTTGCCTTTCAGGTTGAAGATGCCCGCGTCAAAAGCTGGGCAGCTTTACACAACAAACTCGACAACCTTTACAAGTTTGACAACCACGAGTTGCCAACCTTGCAGCCCTGGTTGAATGCAAGTTCGGGCAAAAAGATCCGTCACAACTTTGTTCGCAATCCCTATTTTCATCGCATCGACAGCCATGGGGTGCAGCTTCCCTATATCGACGTGGTCGAGATGGAGATCGTGGCCGGGGGTCTGGTTGCTGCAAAAACCAATGCTGGCGAATCCGATCTACAGGGGCGCGGACTGGCGTTCCGCGACGCTTCGATCTTGAAAAAAGGCGAGGCTGGCGGAGACTACAAAACCTTACTATGGAAAACCGGGGTGGCCTCACAGATCGCGATTTACCCCAATCTGAACTACGAAGACGAAGCATGGCGTACCGTTTTGCGTGACGCGCGTGTTCGCCGCGCGCTGTCTCTGGCAATCGACCGCAAAACGATAAATCAGGCGCTGTATTTCAAACTGGCCCATCCCGCCGCGATGTCGGTCTTGCCCGCTTCGCCCTTCTTCAACGAAGAAAACGCAAAGGCATGGGCACAGTACGACATCGAATTGGCGAATGCGCTGCTTGACGAGGCCGGCCTGACCGAGCGCGACAAAGACGGCACGCGACTGTTGCCCGATGGCCGCCCGATGGAGCTGGTCATCGAAACCGCAGGTGAGCGGCAAGAGGTCGAAAACGCCTTGCAAATCGTCACGGACACATGGCGCGACATTGGCGTCGATCTTATTATGCGCCCATTGGACAGGGACATTCTGCGCAACCGGGTGTTTGCCGGCAGCACAATGGCGTCCGTCTGGTTCGGCTGGGATGACGGCATCCCGCAACACCACACCTCACCAGCTTATCTTGCCCCTACCGATCAAGTGTTTTTGGCTTGGCCAAAATGGGGGCAGTACTATCAGACCGGAGGCGATGTTGGTGAGAAACCCGATATGCCCGAGGCCGAGCGCCTGATGGAACTGGCCCATAACTGGGAGGTCGCCTCGACTGATGAGGAACGCAAGGCCGCATGGGATGAGATGCTGAAAATCCACGCTGACCAACTTTATGCCATTGGCATTCTGAACGGTGCGCCTCAGCCTATCGTCGTATCGAACCGCCTGCGCAACGTCCCCGAGCAGGCCATGTGGGCCTGGGAACCCGGCGCACATTTCGGCATTCACCGGCCGGACGAATTCTTTTTCGCCGACTGATCAGGAGCAGCCACATGGTCATGCTGCGCTATGCAGTCTATCGCTTTTTCACGATGCTGCTGACCCTTCTGGTGGTGTCGGTTCTGGTATTCGTGATTATCAACCTGCCCCCGGGCGACTATCTCAGCAACCAGATCGCTGAACTGCAGGCGTCCGGACAATCGGCGGGTGTGGCCAAGGCAGAATTCCTGCGCGCGGAATATGCGCTGGATCGCCCCATGTGGGAACAATATCTGATCTGGATCGGTTTCTGGCCTGGCCCGCATGGGTTCGATGGGCTGGTGCAAGGCAACTACGGCTGGTCCTTTGAATTTGACCGCCCTGTCGCAGAAATCGTGGGCGACACGCTGTGGCTGACCGTCGTGGTCAATCTGGCCGCCATCCTGTTCGTATATGCAGTGGCCCTGCCCCTGGGTGTTCTTGCAGCCGCGAAGTCGCGGACCTGGATCGACTATACCTCGGCCTTTGTGGGCTATTTGGGTCTGGCAACGCCGAACTTTCTACTGGCACTGATCCTGTTCTACTATGGGCACCGCTATTTCAACCTGCCAATCGGAGGCCTGATGGACCCGTCCTTTGAAGGGCTGCCGATGAGTTGGGAAAAGCTGAAATCCATCCTCGTCCATTTGATCGTACCGACCTTTGTGATCGGCACATCTGGCGCCTCGGCGATGATGCAGCGATTACGGGCGAATATGCTGGATGAGCTGGGCAAACCCTATGTGGAAACCGCAATCGCCAAAGGCATGGCCCCGTCGCGGATGCTGACCAAATACCCGCTGCGCGTGGCCTTCAACCCCTTTGTCGCGGATATCGGAAACCTGCTGCCTTCGATGGTGTCCGGCTCTGTTCTGGTATCGGTTGTTCTGGGCCTTCAGACAATCGGCCCGACATTGCTGACCGCGCTGAAAACCCAGGACCAGTTCCTGTCCGCCTTCATCCTAATGTTTGTGGCTTTGCTGACACTGATCGGTACGATGATCTCTGACATTCTGCTGGTCATGCTGGACCCGCGCATCCGATATGAGGGGCGTGAAGCATGACCCAACATCCTGATGGTCGCTATGTCGACGACGCACCATTCGATCCCGATGCCGCCCTGCAACAACTTGAGCGCGCCGATTTGGATGCTCCGAACTGGATTCTGGTCTGGCGCAAATTCCGAACCCACAAGCTGGGCCTGATTTCCGGCGTCTTCCTGTTGCTGTGCTATCTCATGCTGCCCTTTGCGGGTTTCATCGCGCCTTATGGCCCGAATGAACGTAATGACGAGCACCTCTATGCCCCGCCGCAAAGCATCAACTGGTTCCATGAGGGCGAATTCATCGGCCCCTATGTCTATTCGATGGTGGCCGAGGCGGATCTGGAGACCTTCCAGTGGAAGTTTGTCGCCGACACCGACACCCCGCGGCCAATCAAGTTTTTCTGCGAAGGGGCCGAGTACAAGCTGGCGGGTCTGATCAAGTCGGACACGCATCTGTTCTGCGCACCTGAAGACGCGACTTTGTTCCTATGGGGGTCGGATCGGCTGGGCCGTGATGTATTCAGCCGTATCCTCTTTGGCGCCCAGCTGTCATTGACGGTGGGTCTGATCGGGATTTCAGTGTCCTTCTTTCTTGGTATCCTGTTCGGCTCGATTGCGGGATATTTTGGCGGCAGAATCGACTGGGTGATTAACCGTATAATCGAAATTCTGCGCTCACTACCTGAATTGCCCCTTTGGCTCGCGCTATCAGCGGCGGTCCCCTCGAATTGGAGCCCGGTCGCGGTATTCTTCATCATCTCAATTATCCTGGGGATTCTCGACTGGCCTGGCCTTGCGCGATCTGTTCGTGCCAAATTCCTATCGCTGCGCGAAGAAGAATACGTACGTGCAGCCGAAATGATGGGAGCAAGCTCGGGCCGGGTGATCCGCAAGCACCTGCTACCCAACTTCATGTCGCACCTGATCGCATCGGCAACCCTGTCGATCCCGGCAATGATCCTGGGCGAAACGGCGCTCAGCTTCCTTGGGCTTGGGCTGCGCGCCCCGGCCGTCAGCTGGGGTGTGATGCTGAACGATGCGCAGAACCTTGCGTCGATCGAGATCTACCCCTGGACGGCCATCCCGATGCTGCCGATCATTGTCATCGTGCTGGCATTCAACTTTCTGGGTGACGGGCTTCGTGACAGCCTGGATCCGTATCAGCAATGACACTGCTATCCGTACTGCCATCACCCGAAGGGTATCGGACAACCGGCACCGGAGCCCGACCCAGCGTGTATGCAGTCTCCGAATTGGCGACCGCCAGCTTTGCGGCTGTTGGCCAGGAACTGGCACACCTGATGGGCGCGCTGAACCTGACACAAAACCCGCCCGAGATTTTGGTCGATCACCGGTTGGCGTCTCTCTGGTACGGATATTCTTTCAAACCCGATGGCTGGGAAATGCCCAACCTCTGGGACAGCATCGCCGGTGACTACCTTGCCAATGACGGTTGGATCAGGTTGCACACGAACCTGCCTCAGCACCGTGCGGCCGCCCTGAAAGTCCTGAAGGTCAAAGGAGATCGGGACGCGGTTACAAAGGCCGTTGCAACCTTGTCGGCGGCCAGTCTTGAAAACGCTATCGTGGCCGAGGGCGGTGTCGCAGCCGCCATGCGCAGCCGCGGGGAATGGCAGGATCATCCACAGGGGCGCGCGGTTTCACGAGATCCGCTGATCGGGTGGCACAAACCCCGACAGATTACGCTTCGCAATCGGCCACAGGCAACGGCCAAGCGCCCGCTGGCAGGTCTGCGCGTGCTTGATCTGACCCGCGTTCTGGCCGGTCCGGTTTCAACTAGAACTCTGGCGGGGTTCGGGGCAGAGGTTCTGCGCATTGATCCTCCGGACTGGGACGAGCCGGGTGTGATCCCGGATATTTCTCTGGGTAAGCGCTGTGCCTATCTGGACCTGAAATCCCCCGCAGGGATCGAGTTGCTACACGGCTTGCTGACCCAGGCGGATGTCTTCATTCACGGCTATCGCCCTGGCGCACTGGACGCGCTGGGCCTCACCCAAGCCAAACGGGACGAGCTTGCCCCGAACAGAGTAGAAGTCACACTGAATGCCTATGGCTGGCAAGGCCCATGGTCTTCGCGGCGCGGATTTGACAGCCTCGTACAGATGAGCAGCGGGATTGCCGATGCAGGTCGGGTATGGGCCGGTGCAGACAAGCCGACACCCCTGCCGGTGCAGGCGCTGGACCACGCGACTGGATATCTGATGGCTGCCGCCGTCCTGTCAGCATTGTCCGAAGCCGCGAAGGGTGCGCCGATCATGCAGGCCCGATTGTCGCTGGCACGCACGGCTGACCTGCTGACCATTCTAGGCAAGTTCGACACCAAGACAGAAATTGGCGCTTCGGTTCCTGCGGATTTCACGACCAAGACCGAAACCTCTGGATGGGGACCTGGTCACAGGTTGAAGCCCGCGCTCTCAGTTGGTCCGGCCCAGATGTCGTGGGACCTGCCCGCAAGCAAGCTGGGCACGTCGAGCGCCACCTGGTCATAGCCCTACGCCTACGCCCTCGCCGGCAGCCGCGCGGCCCGGCCCAACGCTTTGGAAGGGGTCTCGTCAGAGACGCAGCCCAAAGAGGCGGGAGCGGTCCCTAGCGGTCGTCGCCTCCAGGACCGATATCGTCCAGATAATCCTCGTCGATGGCCGCATGCACTGCACCGGTCACCGCTTCGCGTTCCTGCGGTGTCAGGTTTTCGGCCTCTTTTCCGTCGGCAAGCCTGACGGTCACCTCACGATGCGCAAACTTGATCCCTTCGCGGGCAAACAATTCGCGGATATCCTGATAGACCTTCTTACGCACCAGCCACTGATCGCCCGGCTTGGTCATGAACTTGACCCGAATGATCATCGCCGAATCCTGCATTTCGATCACGCCCTGCGATTTCAACGGCTGGATAAAATTATCCCCAATCACCGGATCGCTCAAAAGCTCTTGGCCCAAATTCTTGATGAGTTTCCGTACTTTTTCGACATCGGTGTCATAGGTCACCCGTAGGGGCAGCTTCATGATCACCCAATCACGCGAATAGTTGGTAAGAACCTTGATCTCGCCGAAGGGGATCGTATTCAGTGCGCCCAGATGGTGCCGCAACTGGAACGACCGGACCGAGATTTTCTCGACCGTCCCCTTCACATCGCCAATGTCGATATACTCGCCTTTGCGGAAGGCATCATCCATCAGGAAGAACGCGCCCGAGAAGATATCTCGGACTAGCGTTTGCGACCCGAACCCAACGGCCAGACCCACGACACCGGCACCGGCGAACAGCGGGCTGACATTGATACCCAATTCCATCAGGACAATCAGAACGATGGTCACAACAACAACCGCCAGAATTGCGCCACGGAACAATGGAAGCAGTGTCGCAAGACGGCTTTGCCCGCCTTCCCCGCCCTCGTCGCCCAGTTCAACCTCTCCACCGGCTACGTCTTCTTCCTCAGCAATCTTGGTATCAATCCAGACACGGAAGAAATGGAACAAGATATAGCCCATGAACAGGATAACCATCACGTCCAGAGCCCGTTCAATAGGCAGGTCTTCGCTCCAGCTTGCGTCCGGATTCCATATTACGACCAGAGCATATAACCCGACGACAAATGCCAGGATGCCGGCCACACGTCGCGCCAGATCCTCATAGGTGACGATCGAGTGCTTTCTCTTTTCAGCTTGCGGGGTTTGGGGAATCTCATCCTCTTCAACGCCGGCGCCAGTCTCTGTGTTCAGCTCTTCAATCTGGCGATTGCGGACGAAGTAGCGTTCAAGCAGATAGTTCATCGCGCCATAGGCAATGACCACAGACATGAAGATGGCATAGCTGCTGGCAACAATCGGAATGGAATTCTCGTTCTCAAGCACCAGATCAACAGCCAGTTTGAACCAGCTGAACACGATATAAACTGCCAGAACCGGCGCCCAGGCAATCGATATCAGGCGCAAAATCCAGGATACCTGTTCCTTTGACCGCCCGCCTCGGATCGCGTTCGAGATGGCGCGGGCGTTGAACAGAATCATCAGAACATTGCCCAAGGCGCCAAACATGGTCAGGCCGCCATAGACCATCGCATAGACATTGTAGTTCAGACCAAAATCCGCAACCCAGGTAGAAAACAATACTACCGAGATATCATATGTCGCGATTGCCGAGGCCCAGACGTAAAGGCGTTTTGCCTCCCGGTCGGAAAAGGGCGGCAGCCGGTACTGACTGAGGTAAGGAGACAACACCATACGCCAAAGATCGGAAACTGTGCGTGCAAGAAAGAAAGCCGTGAATATGGCGGTGGTCGTGAACTGAATCGAAAGATCTTCAGCCTCGCCAAAGATCAGATAGCCCACGATCAGGGCCATCAGCATCGCGAAGATCGTGGCCCCAACACCCATGAAAAAGCGAAAGACCAGAAAGGGCATTTTTTCGCGATAGCCTTGCGGATCTTCTTTTGACCGCGCCACCACCAGCCTTTTTGCAAGACGCTTGCCGTAGATTTCTATCGACAGCCAGCGCCCCAGAAGAAGGAAGAGTATATTCCAGCCCAACACTTCGACATAGGTCTGTATTCGGCCGTCCGGGCTGGTCTCTCGCAAAACATATTGCACTTCGAAGATCGAATACGGCAAAGCCTGCAGGCGCGACTCCATCGACTCGCGGAACTTCGAGAACCGCTCTTGCGCCTTCATCAACTGTGACCCTTCGGACATCGGGTCATGGGCGATATCGTCGTGCGTCGAGGCGGTATTGCCACCAGATGAGACAAGCTGACCGGCGCTGTCGATGACAATGACGCTTGCACCCGCTTCGGTGGCCGATCGGATCGCGTCAGCCAGATCGCTTTCCTTATCTGCTTCGGATGTCGTGCCAGACCCCGAGCCATACCCGGGTATAAGCGAAGTCTGCGCCGTCGCTTCCGACCCCAGAGATAGCATAGCCACCCAGACGAACAGGGCCATTGCAGCCAATAGGTTAAATCTCATGAATTCTCGCTTCCGGGTCGCATGTTGTGGCAGGTTACAGAAGCTTTCCGAACACTTCAATTTGTGCGCCGCTGCGGTCCCGATAAAGTGCACAGGCGTGTTCCGGGTGCAATGAGTTGGAATCGGATGTTTTCATCCGCTTCAAAACTGAATATGACGGGCTGGGCATACACTTTCGGGCAAGCAGCTAAGGTCTTTGCGCAAAAACGAAAAGGCACTTTGCGGCTTACCAGGGGAATGGCTGACGTTTTACGCAGTCCCTTCCAGTCGGCGGGTCACAAGGCCCTTTGGCAAGACGGGTGAAAGACGATAAGCTAACAGGTGCCGATGCGCGGACCGACACCAAGACACTTAAGACAGGCGAAGGCATGAGCCTAGGAAGAAAAAACGATACTACTGGCCGCGCGCCACGGATCCTGTTCTACAGCCATGACACGTTCGGGCTGGGCCATCTGCGCAGGTCTCGTGCACTGGCCGCCGCAATTACGCAGGCGGATCCAACAGCATCATCCCTGATCCTGACCGGATCGCCTGTCGCTGGCCGGTTCACATTTCCGCGCAGGGTCGACCACGTGCGTCTGCCTGGCGTGACCAAACGGGCGGACGGGTCATACGCGTCTCAGACAATCGGGATGGGGATCGACGAGGTGACCGAGTTGCGATCGGGGTTGATTCAGACCGCCGTTCAGCAGTTCGACCCGGACATTCTGATCGTAGACAAAGAACCCACCGGGTTCCGCGGCGAGCTATTGCCAACACTCGAAAACCTGTTGCTCTCGCAGCGCACCAAACTGGTGCTGGGTTTGCGTGATGTTCTGGATGAACCCGAAGTTCTGGCCGCAGAGTGGGAACGGAAAGAGGCAACTGCAGCGACCGAAAGATTCTATCATGAAATCTGGGTTTACGGACTGCGTTCGATCTATGATCCGACCAAGGGGCTGCCTCTGAATCACGCGGCCCAGTCGCGCATTCACTGGACTGGCTATTTGCGTCGTGATCTGGGGCCAATCGGTACCCCACCGGAACAGCCCTATATCCTGATTACCCCAGGTGGTGGTGGGGACGGCAAGGCGATGGTAAACTTGGTTCTTTCGGCTTACGAAAAGGACCCCGACCTGTCACCACGAGCGGTATTGGTCTATGGCCCGTTCCTGTCTGGTGATCTGCGGGACGAATTCGAAACCCGTGTGGCCGCCTTGAACGGGCGTGTGACCGCCGTCGGCTTTGAATCCCAGATCGAAACGCTGTTCCACGGCGCGGCTGGCGTCGTCTGTATGGGTGGGTATAATACGTTCTGCGAGGTCCTGTCCTTTGACAAACGCGCCGTCATTGTTCCACGGACCAGTCCGCGTATGGAACAGTGGATCCGTGCCTCACGCGCCGAGGATCTGGGACTGATCCGGATGTTGGACGAGTTCCGTGACGGGCTAACAACCGATTCCATGGTCCGTGCCATTCGCGATCTACCACATCAGCCATTGCCGTCTCAGGCCATTGAACAGGGCCTGCTGGACGGGTTGGACTATGTCACCGGGCGCATTGAGGTATTGCTGAATCAGGAACAGGAACGGGCAACCGGATGACCGCAGGCGCGCCCAATCTGGCGGTGCTGGTCAAAGGGTGGCCGCGCCTGTCCGAAACGTTCATCGCGCAGGAACTTGTTGCTCTGCAAGAGGCAGGCCATCAGTTCGACATCTGGTCCCTGCGTCATCCAACCGATGTGAAACGGCATCCGCTGCACGACAGGTTTCGTGGCCAGGTTCGATATCTGCCGGAATATCTGTATCAAGAACCTCAGCGCATATGGGCTGCGCGCGAACTAACGCAGCGCCTGCCGGGATACGGCGCGGCCCATAAGGTCTGGCGCGCTGATTTGCGCCGCGATCCCACGCATAACCGCATCCGTCGGTTCGGCCAGGCCTGCGTTCTGGCTGCGGAATTGCCCGCCAGCACACAGGTTCTCTATGCGCATTTCATGCATACGCCCTCGTCGGTCGCGCGCTATGCCGCGATCATGCGCGGCCTTCCGTGGAGCTTTTCAGCCCATGCAAAAGATATCTGGACGTCACCGGACTGGGAAAAATCGGAAAAGTTGCACTCGGACACTTACGGAGCAGCTTTTGGTGCAACCTGCACCGCGATCGGCGCCCAGCATCTGCGCAGCCTCGCCGACGATCCAGCACGGGTTGAACTGATCTATCACGGGCTGGACCTGGGCCGCTTTCCCGCCCCGCCGGAACGCGGCTTACGCCCCGCTGACAGCCCTTTTCATATGCTGTCCGTTGGGAGGTTGGTCGAAAAGAAAGGCTTCGATCGCCTGATTGATGCATTCGCCATGCTGCCGGACGATCTTGACTGGCACTGGACGCATATCGGCGGAGGAAGCCTGAGCGATACCTTGCAGAACCGGGCCGCATCGGCCGGGTTGTCCGGGCGCATCACCTGGAAAGGGGCCTGTGACCAACCCGAGGTCATCGCCGCGATGCGCACAGCAGACCTCTTTGTTCTGCCCAGCCGGATCGCCGCAGATGGGGACCGGGATGGCCTGCCCAATGTGTTGATGGAAGCCGCCTCGCAATATCTGCCGATCCTGTCGACCCCCGTTTCTGCTATTCCTGAGTTTATCGAGACAGGCACGCATGGCGTCCTGACGGATGACGATCCGGTCGCGCTGGCAAATGCGATTGCACAGCTGGCGGCCAACCCCGCGCAGGCTGCTGGTATGGCGGGCGCTGCCTATGATCGCCTGATCGCCGAATTCCGCATGGACCCGGGCATAGCGCTTTTGTCTGCCAGGTTAAGCGCGCTGGGCGCGCATAAGAGCTGATGCCGCGCATCGCCTTCTATGCCCCGATGAAATCCCCCAACAGCCCGGTGCCGTCGGGGGACCGGGAAATGGCCCGAAATCTTCTTCTGGCAATCCAAGCCCGAGGGGATGCGGTGGATCTGGCCTCGGACCTACGCGTATTCGACAAGCACGGCGACAAAGAGGTCCAGGCCAAGCTACGCCATGAGGCTGATGCCGAGGTGCTGCGCCTGACCTGCGACCTGCCTGCTGACACTGCACTATGGGTGACCTATCACAATTATTACAAGGCCCCTGATCTGATTGGACCCCGTGTAAGTAAAGCGCGAAACATACCCTATGTTCAGCTTGAAAGCACCCGTGCCTACAGCCGCCTTCAGGGGCCATGGTCAGAGTTTGCCCAAGCGGCCCATCAGGCCTGCGACGCGGCCCGGGTGATCTTTTATCACACCGCCAAAGACCTCATCACGCTGGAACGCGAGCAGTTCGGAAATCAGGCGCTTGTCGAGCTTCCGCCGTTTCTTCCCGCCTCCTCGCTGCCGCACGCCTCTAGCTGCGATGGCCCGATGCTGGCCGTGGGCATGATGCGACACGGCGACAAGCTGGCCTCTTACCGGGTGCTTGAACAGGCACTGCGCCACCTGCCGGGCGATTGGTCCCTGTCTATTGCGGGCGATGGTCCCGCCCGCGCCGAAATCGAAGCGCTGATGGCCAAGTTTGGCACTAAAGTCCGGTTTCTGGGGCAACTTGATCGCGACGCGCTGCGCAAGGCTTATGCTACCGCATCCCTGATGGTCTGGCCCGGCGTGAATGAGGCCTATGGCATGATCTATCTAGAGGCTCAGGCACATGGTATCCCCGTGGTTGCACAGGACAGGCCGGGCGTTCGGGATGTGCTGATGCCGTCCGACTATCCTTCGGTTGCGGATGGGCCCGTAGGGCTGGCCGCAAGGCTGCGCACTCTTCTGGACAATCCGGCACTGCGGTCTTCTCAAGGCAGCCAATCGGCCGCATATATAGCCGCGCGCCACCTGATGCCCGATGCAACTAATCGGTTCTGGACGGCTGTTGATCCTTTGCTGGAGGCATCCACATGAGCAAGCTCGCCCTATTGCGCCACGGGCATACGGCGTGGAACCGCGCCGGGCGCATTCAGGGGCGCAGCGATATTCCATTGGATGAACAGGCTCAGACAGAACTGGCATGCTATTCCCTGCCCTCCCCTTGGGATCAAGCTATGGTCTGGTCCAGTCCCTTGGCGCGTGCGGCCCAGACGGCACAACTGGTTACTGGGCGCGAACCGTTGAAGTCCGAGGCCCTCACGGAAATGAACTGGGGTGCTTGGGAGGGGCAGCACGGCACCGATCTCATTGCCGATCCCGCAAGCGGTTATCGCCATATCGAGGATTGGGGTTGGGATTTCCTACCCCCCGGAGGTGAAAGCCCTGCCGAAATCTGGCAGCGGCTGGAACCTTGGCTTGCCAGTCTTGGCGAAAATACCGTAGCCGTTTGCCATATCGGTATCATGCGGGTCATTCTGGCCCGCGCCTGGGAATGGGATTTTGACGGCCCCGCCCCCTTTAAGATCAAGCGCAACCGCCTCTATATCGTGGACATGGAGTCCATGCGCCCCGAAACTGACCCTATCCGTTTGATCCGGCAGGAGACCCGCATATGAGGGTGATGATTGTTGTGACCCATCTGCTGGGCACCGGACATCTCAGCCGCGCGCTTACATTGGGCCGGGCCTTTGCGGATAAGAGTCACAAGGTATTGCTGGTCTCAGGTGGAATGCCCGCGCCGCAGCTGGACCATATCGGGATCGACTTGCTAGGGCTGCCGCCATTGCGCTCAGACGGCACCAATTTCACGCGATTGCTGACGCAAACGGATGAGGTCGCAGATGCTGCCTATTTCGACGCTCGCAAAGTTGCCCTGACAGAAGCGCTGCGGAGCTTTGCCCCGGATGCGCTGATCACCGAGCTGTACCCCTTTGGCCGCAGATCCCTGGCGGATGAGTTCGACGCCCTGTTGGAGGCGGCCCACGCACAGGGTCCCCGTCCGGTTATTTTGGGATCAGTCAGGGATATACTGGCGCCCCCGTCCAAACCTGCCAAAGCCCAGCGCACCGAGGAGATCATTCTTGACCTCTTTGACGGTGTCCTTGTCCATTCAGACCCAAGCATGATCCCGCTGAGTGTAAGCTGGCCAGTCTCGGAACGTCTGGCGCATCGCCTGTTCTATACCGGGTTCGTGGCCCCTACGGCACCGACCCCGCATCCCGACGGGATTGGTAAAGGTGAGATTCTGGTGAGCGCTGGCGGTGGATCGGTGGGCGAGCCGATCTTTCGGGCAGCCATCGAGGCCGCACGAAAGATGACCAACTGGCGCTGGCGCCTGTTGGTAGGCGGGCTGGACTCCGCAGCACGCATAGAACGCCTGACAGCAGGTGTTGGCGACGCCCCTGTCACGCTGGAACCGGTGCGCCCGGACTTTCGACAAATGCTGCCCTTGGCCGCCGCATCGGTCAGCATGTGCGGCTACAACACGGCGTTGGACATTCTGCAGTCTGGCGTACCCTCGGTTTTCATCCCCTTCGACGACGGAAGCGAAGTCGAACAGACTTTGCGCAGCCAAAGCCTGTCGAAGCTCAGCGCGATCGACGTATTGCCAAGCAACAAGTTGACCGAAGATACCCTGGTGCAGGCTGTCGAGGCCGTTCTGGCCGCCCCCGCGCGGCCAAGTGCCGGTCAGGGTTTTGACGGGGCTGCAAAATCTGTCGAGATTGTAAGATCACTGTTGGATCACGCTCATGACCGGTGATTGGCACCCCCTGATGACCGAGCTTGATCTGTGGCGGCGGGACGGGCTGTCTCTGCCGCTGTGGTGGAGGGATGATGACGCGGTCTGTGTCACGCCACAGTTGGAACGTTTGGAGGCGCTGTCCGCATCACTGGAACTGCCGGTTCATCTGGCGATTATTCCGCGTGACGCAGATGAAGATCTAGTTACCCATGTCGAAGGCTCGTCCGCATTGATACCGGTGGTCCATGGCTGGGCCCATCAAAACCACGCTCCGACAAACGAGAAAAAATCGGAGTTTCGACTGCATCGCCCCATTCAGGACATCCGCAGCGATGCGCGGGCCGGGCTGATCCGGTTACAGAGCCTGTTCCCAGACAAGCTGTGCCCTATGTTTGTGCCACCCTGGAACCGGATCGCGTCAGAGATGGTTCAGGAATTGCCGGGCCTGGGATATCGCATCCTGTCCACCGCCACCCCCCGAAAGGTAAAGATGGCGGCACCTGGCCTTATGCAGGTCAACACGCATCTGGACCCGATCGACTGGCGCGGGTCACGGGGGTTGGCCCCTCGGGACAAGCTGATCGCTCAGGCCACAGATCTGCTGCGGGACAGGCGCGAAGGGCCTGCGGACAATACCGAGCCGTTTGGCATCCTGACGCATCACCTGGTGCATGATGAAGATATCTGGTCCTTTACGCGGGACATTCTGACGCGGTTTCTGGATGGTCCGGCGACCGTCTGGACCGCCCCAAAAAACGATAAATCACGGAGACCCGAATGAGCCGATTGGATTCAATGCTGCGCCGCCTGACGGCCCAACGCGACGGGCTGAACTGGGCGGTCGATCAGATTACAGATACGAGCGGCGATATACTGGACATGGGTTTGGGGAATGGCCGCACCTATGATCACCTACGTGAAATTCTACCAGACCGTCGCATCTGGGTCATGGACCGGGTTTTACAGTGCCACCCGTCCAGCACCCCTCCGGCAGAGGATTTTCTGCAGGGCGAAGCGGGTCCTATGTTAAAGAAACTAGCAGCCGGTGGCCCGAAAATAGCATTGGCACATTACGATTTCGGGCGCGGTATCAAGCAGGATGATGTGGCTGAGGCGGCGATGCTCAGCCCGCTGATCGCTCAGGTCATGCTGCCCGGTGGGCTGCTGATATCCGGCCAACCACTGGTTGGGTTTGAACAGATCACCGGACCGGAGACCATCGCACCCGACCGATACCTTTTCTACAGGGCCTGATTAGGCCACACGTCGCCCTTGCGACCACACTCCGTTCAGGGCAGGCGCGCCTTCACGCATCCGGAACCGTATGACGTCGGCGCGTGCGCCTGCGCGCAGCTCGCCACGGTCTTCCAGCCCGACCACCTGCGCCGGGGACATCGTAACGGTCCGCAGTCCACGGGCCATGTTGCCCCACATCTCGCCCAGCCGTGCCGCCGACAGCAACAACGCGGCCGGCACATAGTCCGATGACAGAATATCCAGGTGTCCCAGATCGGCCAGTTGTTTGGCGGCGACATTCCCCGAATGTGACCCGCCCCGGATTACATTCGGCGCCCCCATCATCACCTTGATCCCGTGATCATGGCAAGCCCGCGCCGCTTCGACGGTAGTGGGGAATTCGGCCAACCGGATACCGTGGCCCGCTGACACATGTACCTGTTCCCGGGTGGTGTCGTCATGGCTGGCCAGCATGGCCCCAAAACGTTTGGCCGCCTTTACGGTTTCCACCTCGTGCTTTTCGCCGTTCCTGTCCCTCATCGCCTTGAGGTCCGCGACATGCTGCTGGAATTCCTTGCCCTCCAACCCCAGCTTTCCTTTCAGATAGCTTTCGAGCTTTGAGATATCGCGGAATTGACGCTGACCGGGCGTGTGGTCCATCAGTGACACTAGCCCGACACGGTCTTCGAGGCCGAATTCATCCAGTTCTTCGACCAGCGTTTCTGAACACAACTCGGCCCGCAAATGCAGGAAATGGCTGATTTTTAAGGCGTCTTGCTCTCGTAACTGCCACAGCTCGCGGGACAGGCCACGTGCGTATTTGTTGTAGCGCGGACCAGTCGGGATCGACCCGACGCGCATCGCATCGAACACGGTTGTGATGCCCGTGCTGGCCAGCTCGGCGTCATGGGCAAGAATTGCCGCCGCATGGGGCCAGTCGACCTTGGGGCGGGGCTGGATATGACGTTCCAGATTGTCTGTGTGCAGCTCGACCAGGCCGGGGCTGACATAGTCACCCTCACAATCGATTGCACCGCTTGGAACCGCCGCGCCTGTATCGATCTCGGTGATGCTGTCGCCCTGAACCCGGACGCTGCCGGTAATGGTTTCGTCGGGCAGGATCAGCGTGGCATTGGCAAGGATCAATTCTTCTGTCATCTGAACTTCACACAGTTTGAGGTATTGGAAGGCCACGCAATAGGAGGCCAATGTGACATTCACGCGATACGCGATCTATTTTGCGCCACCCGCCACGGCGGAGTGGACGCAATTCGCAACCCGTTGGCTGGGCTGGGACATGGAGGCTGGCACCGCGGTCGCCCATCCTGGGCTGGATGGTGTGGATGTTGCAGCGGTTACGGAGGTACCGCGAAAATACGGGCTGCACGCGACCATGAAACCCCCGTTCCGCCTGCGCGAGGGGCAATCCGTCACAGCGTTGCAAGAGGCCTGCGCCACCCTTGCTGCCAGCCAATGCGCAATCATGATGGAGGGTCTTGAGATTGCCCGCCTTGGCCGGTTTCTGGCCCTGCGACCACTGGGCGACATAGCCGCGCTGAACGCGTTGGCCGCCGCCTGTGTTCAAGAGCTTGATATGTTCCGGTCCCCACCGTCGGCGGCTGAACTTGACCATCGCCGCGCCTCCAGACTGACGCCGGATCAGGACGCCAACCTGGTCAAATGGGGTTACCCTTATGTGCTGAACGCGTTTCGGTTTCACATCACCTTGAGCGGTAGGTTGGACAAGCCCGTGCTGGATTCGGTCCAGCGCACCCTGGAAAACCATCTGGGGCCGCTTTTGCCGAAGCCCTTTCGAATTGCGGATCTGGCCCTGATGGGCGAGGCCGAGGATGGACGGTTTCACCTGATCCATCGCTATGCGCTTTCCAACTGAAGGCGGGACAAAATTTTTGCCACCGTATCCTGCAGAGCACCAGAATTGTCGACCTCGATCACCCGGACCAGCCCCTTAGGCAATGGGGTCTTGGCCTGGCCCAACCGACGCGCCTGTTCGCTGTCACTTTCGCGCCCGCGCAATGACAAGCGTTGCTCTAGAACGCTCGCGTCTGCAGTCAACGAGATAACAATCAGATCGCCAAAGATCTCTTGCGCCTGCAACAACACAGCACGCGACAGGTTGACCAGAACTGCCTCCGCCACCTGACGTTGCTGCGCAATCTCTTTCGGCACACCATAGAGCAACCCATGTGCATGCCAGCTGAGCGCGAATGCGCCCTCACCTTGCATCTGTCGAAACGCGTCATCTGTGACCCGTTTGAAATCTTCCCCCGCTTCGCCTTCGGGGCGGGTGACGACACGGCGCAGCCGCTGGATACCTTTTGCGCGGGTTTCCAACGCCTCAATCACACTGTCTTTGCCGACACCTGACGGACCGACAACCGCTATGACCGGGGCAAGCGTCATGCCGCAATTCCCGGCGTGAATTGCGAAACGTTGATCTCGCGATCGCAAACCTGCTTCCGCCCGTCAACATCATGGAAGATGCCGACAATCGCCGCTCCGCGCTCTTTCGCCTCAAGGATCAGGGACAGGACGGTTTCGCGATTCTGCGCATCCAGACTGGCTGTGGGTTCATCCAGCAGCATGGCCGGGTATTCATGGGCAAAGCCGCGCGCGATGTTCACGCGCTGCTGTTCGCCGCCCGAAAAGGTCGTCGGACTAAGGGACCAGAGCCGTTCAGGAATATTCAGACGCTCGAGCAGACCCGCGGCCTTGTCCAGTGCCTTCTGTTTATCGCAACCAACGGCAAGAAGCGGCTCGGCCACGACCTCAAGCGTTGGCACTCTGGGCACAACACGCAGGAACTGGCTGACATAGCCCAGCGTTTCGCGCCGCAGGGTCAAGATCTCGCGCGGTTCAGCCTTGGCGACGTCTAAACCACCGACCAGAACCTGGCCCGAGGCAGCCAGATAGTTGCCATAGATCACCCTCATCAAGGTGGATTTACCTGCCCCCGACGCGCCGGTCAGCGCCACGCATTCACCCGGTTCAACCCTGAGCGTAGCGCCCTGCATGACCGGGATCACCGCGCTCCCCTGATTGTGCAGGGTAAAGCTTTTGCTGACATTGTTCAGTTCAATCATTGTCCCGGCCCTCATACCTGCAACACGCTGGACACCAGCAGTTGCGTATAGGCATGCTGCGGATCGTCCAGAACCTGATCAGTCAATCCGGCCTCGACCACATGACCGCTTTTCATCACCATCAGCCGATCCGCCAGCAGACGGACAACGGCAAGATCATGGGTGACAATGATGGCGCTCAGCCCCATTTCCCGAACCAACCCGCGCAACAGGTCCAACAGGCGAGCCTGTACCGAGACGTCCAGACCACCAGTCGGTTCATCCATGAAGACCAGCCTGGGGCCGGTCACCAGATTCCGCGCGATCTGCAGGCGCTGCTGCATGCCACCGGAAAACGCGGACGGACGATCATCAACCCGCTCCGCTTCGATCTCAACCCGACCCAGCCAGTCGATCGCCTTGTCGCGGATATCGCCATAGTGGCGGCCACCTACGGCCATCAGTCGTTCGCCTATATTTCCGCCCGCACTGACAGACATACGCAAGCCATCGCGCGCATGTTGGTGCACGAATGCCCAATCGGTGCGGCTCAGCATCCGGCGTTCAGGTTCCGACATGGTCACGGTATCCACCGGACCGTCTGCACGAGTGTCAAAGATCACCTGCCCCGCATCCGGCACCAGATGACCCGCCAGACAGTTCAGCAGGGTTGACTTGCCCGAACCACTCTCACCCACGATCCCCATCACCTCGCCGGGATAGAGATCAAAACTCACATCGGTACAGCCGATACGGGCCCCGTAGGATTTTCTGATATCCTGTACACTCAGCAGCGGTGTCATTTCATTCACCTTGGGTCATATGAAAACTCGATCCGATTGCCGCCCGGCTCTCGGATCATGAAATGGAGTTTCGGACCTGAACCCGAGGGTTCAGGTGCAAACTCGACAGCGACGGCAGGCCAGTCTTTGACCGCATCGAAAACCGCAGTCAGCGCTTCTTCATCGGGAACTTTCAAGGCAACATGATGCAACCCCACGTTCTTGTGCCGGTCAAACCCCTGTAGCCCCTTGCCTTTTTGCTGCCAAAGCGTCAGCTTCGCCGCGCCATTGGTTACATAAACCGCCGGATAATCCGGATTGCTGCCGAAGACCTCCCAACCCAGCGCATCGACAAAGAACGTCCGAGTGGCGTCGAGGTCCGAAACCGTAAGGCCAAGGTGGTCAATTCCAAGCACATCTTCTCGTTTCATGCGGCATCCTCTCTGGCCAAACGGCCCACATGGCCCGCCTCGCGGCGCGACCGGCAATAATCAGTGTCCGAGCAAACAAACATGCGGGTGCCTGCATCATCCATGATGACTTCATCCAGATAGCTGTCCTCGGCCCCGCACAGATCACAGGGATGGTCGGCCTTGGTGGCCTCGAACGGGTAGTCCTGGAAATCGAGGCTGACGACCTTGGTATGCGGTGGTACCGCGTAGATGCGTTGCTCGCGGCCCGCGCCAAACAGCTGGATCGCGTCCATCTCAAGCTTTGGGTTGTCGAATTTCGGGATCGGGGACGGGTCCATCACATAGCGGTCCGAGACCATCACAGGATAGGCATAGGCGGTTGAGATCGCACCATGCTGGCTGATGTCTTCGTACAGTTTCACGTGCATCAACCCGTATTCTTCGAGGCTGTGCATCTTGCGTGTCTCGGTCTCGCGCGGTTCCAGAAACCGCAGCGGTTCCGGGATCGGCACTTGATAGACAAGAATCTGATCCGCGCGCAGCTTCGCCTCGGGGATGCGGTGGCGGGTCTGGATGACCGTCGCCTTCTCGGTTTCCTCGGTGGTGGCGACGCCCGCCGTATTCTCGAAAAACTTACGGATAGACACGGCATTGGTCGTATCATCCGCGCCCTGATCAATCACCTTGAACGTATCGTCCGGGGTCAAAGTTGCGGCAGATACTTGCACGCCTCCGGTACCCCAGCCATAAGGCATCGGCATCTCTCGGCTGGCAAATGGCACCTGATATCCGGGAATAGCCAACCCCTTGAGGATCGCCCGACGGATCATCCGCTTGGTTTGTTCGTCCAGATATGCGAAGTTATATTCAGTCATTTGATGTAACTATTTTGTTTCTGGTGTTTTTATGGACGTATTTGGTATTTGTTCGCTCTTTTTGGCGATTATGCTCTATTTTATCTGGCGCAATTTTCGCGCAAAGTGGCGCCTCGGGGCCATGGCCCGCGACCTTTCGTGCGAATGGGAATCGCTTGAAATCGTGAATTCGCGCGAAGCTTTCGGCAGAAAATCGCCCAATCAGGGCAGCGACTGGTTTTTGAACCGTAGGACGAGCCTGTAGGGCAAAGCGTTCAGAGCTCATTCCGCAGCCTCCCTCGATGCAGTCCGTTCCTCGGCCTCGCGTCGCAGCTTCCGCACCAGTTCCAGTTCGGATTGAAAATCCACGTAATGCGGCAGCTTGATATGTTCGAGGAAACCCGTTGCCTGAATATTGTCTGAGTGGCTCAGGACAAATTCCTCGTCCTGTGCAGGTGCGCCCAGATTGTCCTCGCCCAGCTCCTCCCACCGCAGCGCCCGGTCGACCAGAGCCATGGCGATGGATTTGCGTTCAGACTGGCCAAAGACGAGCCCATAGCCGCGTGTAAACTGTGGCGGCTCAGTCTTTGAGCCTTGGAACTGGTTCACCGTCTCACATTCGGTCAACTCAACTTCGCCGATCTCGATGGCAAAGCCCAGTTCGGGAATGTCCATTTCGACCGCGACCTTGCCGATCCGCAGCTCGCCAACAAAGGCGTGGTTGCGGGCATAGCCGCGCTGAGTCGAATAGGCCATGCCCAGCACAAACCCCTCATCCCCGCGCGCCAGCGATTGCAACCGCAGCGGACGGCCCGCCGGAAACTCCAGCGGCTCGCGGGTCAGGTCGCCGGGCGTAGCATCGCTGACCGGCTCGTCCTGAATGATATCCTCACCCTTGAGGAATTCGGTGATATGCGGGGTCGGCTCGTGTCGCGCCGTACCTTCGGGCGCGGGTAGAGTTTCGCCATCCGCAGCCAGTTTGAAATCTAGCAGGCGGTGGGTGTAGTCGAATGTCGGGCCCAGCACCTGCCCGCCCGGCGCATCCTTGAACGTCGCCGATATCCGACGGTCACAGGCCATATTGCCAGTTTCAACCGGTTCGGAATAACCAAAACGCGGCAATGTCGTGCGATAGGCGCGGATCAGAAAGATCGCTTCGATCAGATCGCCACGCGCCTGTTTGATCGCCAGTGCGGCAAGGTCCGGATCATACAGCGATCCTTCTGCCATCACCCGGTTCACCGCCAGGCTCAGCTGCTCCCGGATCTGGACCAGGCTAAGCTCGGCCACATCCGGGGCGCCTCGGCGCTCTTCGGCCAACCAGGCATGGGCATTCTCAATCGCCTTTTCGCCTCCTTTGACGGCAACGTACATCGCTTAACCCTCCGCGCTGATCTGGGTACTGCACGGCAGGGCCGCGACCTTGTCACCGCAGGTAAAGAAGAAGTCACATCCCAAAGGGAAAAGAGCCGCATTACGTTGCAACGCAGGGATATCGGGTAGGTTCAAGCCTGCGCTCTGCTTGATACCGGGACCGTGCAAAATGGCACCGGACTGATCCAGGCTGTCACGCTCAACAATCAGAGTGGTTGACCGATCCGGATACTCGGCAGTTCCGATGCGATAGCGATCCAGCCCACCAAGCTCGCCCCAAGTGCCGACGGCGAAATCCGCCTCGACAGCAGGAACCAGCGGCGCGCCGGTGTGGAAGGTCAGCCATTCGCGCAGAGCGTCGGTGTCGAGCTCACCCGCCAGATGTACCTTGGTTTCCGGGTCGCACAATGTCAGCAACAAGGTGCCCGCTGCTACCGACAAAGGCGCTGGGGGCACGGCCCCTGACAGGCTGCGGATTTCGCCAGGGCGTGCCATCACCGTCATCGCCGCGCGAAAAGCATGCGCGGAATCAACCGGTATGTTCTGGAACCCGCCCGAGAATTGAGTTTGCGCAGTCATCAATCTTCTCCCCGAACCAGCGTGAAGAATTCTACTTTGGTTGCCGCCGCCTTTGCCGCCCGCGCGATTTTGACCTCCAGCATTTTCTGTTCCAGCGGACCGAGCAGGTTTTCCCGCACATGGTCTGCTGCCGCAGTCTGCATCATCGCATCAATCACAGCTGCAGCTTCGGCCTTGGGCTTTGACCGGCCCTGAACATAGCCATGTCCGACCGTGCCATCCTGCAAGACCACCGAGCAGCGCGTGACCGTCATTTCACCCAGGTTGAAGGGCGCCCCGGTGGCGCCGGTACGTCCGCGCACCATCACGCCGCCCACTTCGGGGCTGCGCAGCCATTCAAAGCCGGGACGGTCCGTGAGGCCCTTCCACAGCGCCAACGTGGCGTCATCTGGCGCGCGGGCCAGCAGGCCCATCCAGGTCTTACGCGCCTCGGTCGCGGAATCTGTCTGTTGTGTCATCAAAGCCTCTTGGCGGGGTTGTCTACTTATCCTATACAACTATACAAATCATAGACCGCCGCCCGGCGACTCGCAATCGCAACTGTGTGAATTTTTGGTGACATGAACAAAACGCCGATCTGGAAAAGCATCGCCCTAAGCCTGACGTCGGACATTGCCGAAGGGCGATATCAAACCGGTGACCGGCTGCCGACCGAAGCGCAACTGGCCGCAACGCATGGCGTTAACCGCCACACGGTTCGTCGGGCGCTGTCTGACATGGCCGACCAGGGGCTGGTCCATTCTAGGCGCGGGGCCGGTGTATTCGTCGCCACCCGACCAACCGAGTATCCGATTGGTAAGCGGGTGCGATACCACAAGAGCATCTCGGCCAGCGGCAAGATGCCCGGCAAGAAGATCCTCGCCCTGACCACACGGGCCGCGGATGAAGCCGAGGCCGATGCATTGGGGCTTGAAACCGGCGACACGGTGCATGTCTATGACGGTCTGTCTCTGGCCGACGGGCAACCCATCGGCCTGTTTCAAAGCGTTTTTCCGGCCAAGCGATTTCCTGATATTCTGCAGATTCTGACCGAAACCCAATCCGTCACCAAAGCCCTGCAAAGATGCGATGTGCCGGATTACACGCGCATCTCAACCCGCCTGACCGCGCGCGCGGCCACGGCAACTCAAGCTCTGCACCTGCACCTGTCCGAGGGCGCACCAGTCTTGTTTTCGATCGGCATCAATGCAGACCCCGAGGGCAATCCTGTCGAGTACGGAAGAACAACCTTTGCCGGGGAACGAGTTACGCTGACCCTGAACGAGGATTGATCCCGTAAGCCTCCCGCCCGTCTTCAACCTCCTATCGGAGGTTTCATCCCATTGGGCGTAGCGCCGCGCAAAGCGCGGCGCCCGGCCCAAGGCCGCAAAGGGGGATCGGCGAAGCCGATGCTTCTGCGGGCGCGGAGCACCCAGGGTCACAGGGCCAGCTATTCGTATTTCTCCAAAAACGCCTCAGCCTCTAGTTTGCGAAAATCCGGCAATGCGTCACGCAAGCCGCTGTTGTCCCAGTCCCACCAGGCCAACTGCTCCATCCGATCCGCAACCGCTTGTGGGAACCTGGGGCGGAGTGGTTGGGCCGCCACCCCAGCAACGATCATGTAGGGCGGTACGTCTTTGGTCACCAGCGCCCCGGATGCGATGACCGCACCATTACCGATTGTCACCTCGGGCTTGATGATCGCTCCGTGACCGATCCATGTGTCATGCCCGATATATGCGATCCGGCTTGCGCGATGGGCAAACCACTCCGCATCATCCTCGGCATCGTCCCAATAGTCAGCAGACCGATAGCTAAAATGATGCAGCGAGGCCTTTTGCAACGGGTGATCCGTGGCGCCGATCCGGGTAAAGCTGGCAATGTTCGAAAACTTGCCGATCTGGGCGTTGGCGATGTCGCAGGTCCGGTCGCAATAGGAATAGTCGCCCCAGACCGCGTTGGCGATCCGGCTGCCGGTGCCAATCTCGACAAATGCACCAAAGCTGCTGTTGGTAATCTGGCAATCGGGATGGATGAACGGTTCATCCACGCGCAATCGTGCCATAGTCCTGACCTTTCAAGCTGCGCTCACGGCAGAATAAAATCTTTGGTTTTCGCGTTGCTCGGCTTGCTCTTCTTGCCGCTGTCGCCCTGGATCAGACGACGCCGTAACCAGCCCGAGAACCAATCCATCAACATCACCATGAGAATGATCAGAACGATGTAATAGGCGACCTCTTCCCAATCTTTCTGAGTGATGATCGCCTGCGTCAGCAACAGACCAATGCCGCCGCCAGTAATCGCGCCAATTATGGTCGCGCTGCGGGTGTTGGATTCGAGAAAGTACAAAAGCTGGCTCAACAGCACGGGAGTGATCTGTGGGATCACGCCAAAGCGATAGCGCTGCGGCGCATTCGCACCGGTCGACTGCACGCCCTCGATTTGCTTCTCATCCACATTCTCCAGCGCTTCTGAGAATATCTTGCCGAATGTCCCGGTATCGGTCACCAGAATTGCCAGTGCTCCTGTCAGCGGCCCCGGTCCGAAGGCCCGTGCCAGAACAACGGTCCAGATCAAGGCGTCCACACCGCGTACAAAGTCGAACACCCGCCGTGTGGCAAAGCGCACCGACCGCAAGGGGTTAAAGTTCCGCGTCGCCAGGAACGCCAGTGGCAAGGCGATAATCCCTGCCCCCATTGTGCCCAGAAACGCCATCAGGATCGTCTCGAAGATGGCCCAGGCCACATCCTTATGCCGCCAGATCTTGTTGGTCCAGAAATCGTTGAAAATAGCACCGGCCTCACCGGCGGTGGCGCGGCTGACCAACTCGGGGAAGGATTTGCCATAATACGGGCTGTCGAGGGTGAACCAAAACAGCTCCCACCCTGGGAAATAGCGAAACACTTCGGACCGGTTGCGGGTCACGGTCAGACGCCCGGCATCGGTGGTGATCGCCAGCCGATTTTTCGAGACATTGATCCAGTCTGGAACATCGCCCGCCGGTAACTCTGCTTGCACACCAGAGGCCCGGCTGGGCGAAGCGCGCACGACGCCATAGCCAGGGATATCGTATTCGATTGTCTCGGGGCCGAAACGCACCACGTGACCATCTTCCAGGTCAATGATCGTGGTTTCGCCCAACGCCACCCAGTCGGGTGCGGTCCCGTCAGGATAGGTGCCTTTGCGGTCCCCTTCGACCGCAACGGACACATCACCATTGCGGTTATCCCGCGTGACATGAGTTTTGTAGCTGTAACTGTCGGCAACAAGCGTCTTGCCGTTTTCCCAATTTGCACGCCCGGCAATACCAGGCACGTCAAAGGCAAAGAACACGTAAATCAGGTAAAAAGCGACAAGGCCGGGCAACCCGAAATTCACGATCCGTTTGCGGTTGAACAGACGACCGGCCTCGGCCTTGAGGTCAACTGTCGACAGATCAGTGGCAAAGGTCGTCATGCCGAAGCTCCTTTTTCAGACCCGTGGGTCAGGCGATCCCGCAGATAGCCGGACAGCTGATCCACGACCATGATTGTGACAAAAAGCAGAAGGAAGATGGCCGCGGCCTCGTCGTAGCGCCCCTGCCCCCATGACATCGCGTTGCGCAGCTCATAGCCCAGCCCGCCAGCACCGACGAAGCCAAGGATGGCCGAGGCACGGATGTTGATCTCGAACCGCAGCAAGGCATAGCTGACATAGTTCGGTCCGACCTGTGGGATCACGCCCAAATACATCCGTTGCGACCAGTTCGCGCCCACCGAATGCAGCCCCTCAATCGGCTTCAGCGAAGCGTTCTCGTTCACTTCCGAGAATAGCTTGCCCAATGCACCGGCGGTATGGATGGCAATCGCAATCATTGCTGGAACCGGACCGCCGCCGAGAATAAAGATCAAAACCAGCGCGATAACGATTTCAGGGATGGCCCTGCAGATATCGGAAATCCGACGAAACAATGGGATCAGAGATGGCCACTGCGCCATGCCCCGTGTCGACATCAGGGCAAGAAATGTCCCCACAATCGTACCGATCAGGGTTGATGCTGCCGCGATATTGATCGTCTCGATCAAGGCCGGAAAGAACCGGATCAGATTTTCCGGCATCGCGCCGATCTTTTCCCACGCTTCCGAGAGAACTTCGGCCGGATAGTCGAAAACCCTGCGCCAACCGTCAACGAAACTGCCTGCGTTTCGATCATCCGCAGTGCGGAACCCTGCGGCCATCAAAGCCACAAACAGGATCAGGAGAATGCCACCATAAGCCCGTTTTCGCCGGGTCATTTCTGAGTATTCGTCGCGGATCTGATCGACACTGTGGGACCCTGCGGTCAGGTCTGTCATAGAATGCTCCTGAGAAAACGGGGTCCGGTATAACACCGGACCCCGATCATGTGAGTTGCAGGCTTAGTTCGACTTCAGCTTACGCGCTTCGATGATGACCTCGTAGGCTTCGTGCGTGATGGGATCAAAGCTCTTGGCTTCGCCTGCTGCCACGCCGTAGAAACACTCGCGGTCTTTTTCATCCAGCGTATTCCACAGTTCGGTGACCTGAACTTTGACATCCTCGGGCAGAGCCTTGCGCAGAACAACCGGGCCTTCCGGGATCGGAGCAGATTTCCAGATCTGGACCAGATCGTTCATGTCGACCAGACCGGCATCCACAGCACGGCGCAGCGCGCCCGACTGATAGCCGTCTTCCCAATCGCCCAGACCGTCGGCCCAGGTCACGCCGCCGTCAACGTCACCGTTGTTTACCGCAACGATAGTCTGTTCGTGACCGCCGGTGAACTTGACCTCACCGAAGTAATCGCCCGAGTCCATGGTCGCACCGGTGGCCTGTGGAATCTCGATCGAAGGGATCAGGTAGCCCGAGGTCGAGTTCGGATCACCAAAACCAAAGGCCTTACCCTTCATGTCGTCCAGCGAAGCGATTCCGCTGTCTTTGCGCGCAAAGCCTACCGCGTAGTAGCCATAGCCGCCATCACTGTTGACCTTGACCAGAACCGGCTCAACCGCTTCGGGATCGCTCAGATAGGTTTTGGCGTAACCCGACGCACCCAACCAAGCGACGTCAATCGTGCCACCCAGCAGGCCCTGAATCACACCGTTATAATCGGCAGGGGCGAACAGCTTGGTCGGAACGCCCAGCAGCTCTTCGGTGTATTCGCGCAGGCATTCGTTTTTGCTCATTCGGTCTTGGGCGTTTTCGCCGCCCAGAATACCAATGCGGAATTCGCTTATTTCCTGCGCCATAGCGGGCGCGGCCATGGCAGTGGTCGCAACAAGGGCAGCAATTAGGTTTTTCATCTGTCTCTCTCCAGGTTGATGTCCCCGACCTCTCATCGGGTCGGGCGATGAAAGGTGGTTGGGGTGGCTCAGATGGTGGCTTCGGCTTCCATCAGGGCCTTCTGGGTGGCGTCGAGCGTCTCGATCTCGGTCGAGGTCGCCTCTTCCGAGAAACTCGCATCGGCCCCATAGATCTCGCGGGCGACGCCGGTGGTCAGCTGTTCCGGCAGCCCATCAAAGACGATGCGACCATCGCGCATGCCGACGACGCGGTCGCAATAGCGGCGCGCGGTATCCAGCGTGTGCAGGTTGGCGATGACCGTGCGGCCATCCTCTTCGTGGATGCGGCGCAGGGCTTGCATCACCACCTGGGCATTCATCGGGTCCAGAGAGGCAATCGGTTCGTCCGCCAGAATGATTTTCGGGTCCTGCATCAGCGACCGAGCAATAGCGACACGCTGTTGCTGTCCGCCCGAAAGGGCCTCGGCCCGTTTCGGCGCATGTTCGGCAATGCCCAGACGATCCAGAATGTCGATGGCGCGGTGGATGTCTTCCATCGGGAACAGGTTGAACATGGTGGCCAGCGTCGATTGGTGGTTCAGCGTGCCATGCAGCACGTTCGACACCACATCCATGCGCGGGACCAGATTGAACTGCTGAAAGATCATGGCGCATTCGGCTTGCCAGGCCCGCTTGTCCCGCCCCTTCAACTGGGTGACATCGCGGCCTTCGAACAGGATCTTGCCTTCGCTGGAATCGGTCAGGCGATTGACCATCCGCAAAAGGGTGGATTTCCCGGCGCCGGATCGCCCGATGATGCCGATCATGCACGGTTTGTCCACATCCAAGGTCGCCGCATCCACGGCTAGATTATCGCCGAAGCGTTTGGTCAGTTTGTCGATACGCAGCACAGGCCACCCCCAATTCGTCTTGGCGGTCAGCTACAGCCACTGTTCAACGGCTGTGTGTCAGTAAGGTGAAAGTTTTGTTACGGCGCGATTGTCGCGGGGGCTATCCATCATCTGACCTCAACGCTATACGCATCCTCAACTGTTCAGATGACACGAGGCCACCATGAGCTTTGACCGCACTATCAAGATCGCCCCGTCGATCCTGTCCGCCGATTTCGCCAATTTCGGTGCCGAGATTCAGACCATCGAGGCGCAGGGCGCCGACTGGGTGCATATCGACGTGATGGATGGCCATTTTGTCCCGAACTTGACCTTTGGCCCGCCCGCCGTCAAAGCCTTCCGCCCGCATGTCAAAACGGTGATGGACGTGCATCTGATGATCGCGCCGGTCGATCCCTACATTCAGGCCTATGCGGATGCCGGGGCCGATGTGCTGACCGCCCATATCGAGGCCGGACCGCATTCGCACCGCACCCTGCAGGCCATCCGCGCCGCAGGGATGAAGGCCGGTATCGCGCTGAACCCGGGCACTCCGGCCGAAGCGGTCGAGCATCTGCTGGACCTGACCGATCTCATCTGCGTTATGACTGTAAACCCCGGCTTTGGCGGCCAGAAGTTCATCGACATGACCAGCAAAATCCGCCGCCTGCGCCAGATGATCGGCGACCGCCCGGTGCACATCGAAATCGACGGTGGTGTAGACCCCAAAACTGCCCCGTTGGTTGCGGAAGCAGGAGCCGATGTTCTGGTCGCCGGATCGGCGGTTTTCAAGGGCGGGTCGGTGGACAAACCTGAAATTTACGGCAAGAATATCAAGGCTGTTAGGGCTGCTGCTCAACTGGCGGCGGATTGATCCTTCGCAACTCCGAGCAGGCTGATCACGAGTGGTCACACTCAAATTGTCGACCCTTACCAAACTGGCACAGGTAAGGACCACTCCTCTTGTTGTCGCATTTCTGGATCTCACGCCTTTTGGTGGCCACAGAAGGGTTCCGGGGGAAATTCCAGCTAACTTCTTGATTTCAAGCCAACCAATATACGATGGTTCACCTCAAATAGGCTTTGCCTGGCATTTTCTTGCGTGCCAATGCCGCAGGTGACCAAACGATGGTGGAGAGTTAGTGAATGGAAACTGCCGATAAGTTGTTGGACATTGTCCAAAAAATTGTTGTGATAACAGCCGCGTTGGTCGCTGGTTGGTATGTTCTTGTTCGACATGATCATTCTTCCCACGCGACCTTGACCGTTACCTCGAAAATTCACGATGACTGTACGCTTGCCGCCAGAATCCAGGTGAAAAACCCAAAAGGAATAATTATTGAGCCCGTCAGTTTTTCCATTCAGGCATATAAGCTCGACTACCGGGAAATTGTCGATGCGCCGGACAATCAGCTCCGAATATCTGAGCAAGTAATGACTTTGGAAAACGCGGCAAAAATTGGTGAGACCTTTGCCCGAGTTCTGTCACTCAAGCTGCCGGAAGGCATAACCAGCGAAAACGCGATTATGCTACGAGGGCAAATGACACTTGTGGACAGCACCATCTACAACGAAGAAACGATAGTTGAGGTTCCGCAATGCGATTTCTGATTTTGATTTGGATCGGAACTGGTGTCCTGTCTGGTTGCGCCGCCAGAGTTGGCCCCCAGTGCGAAGGGCTATCCAGACAAGCAGGGTACGACCTTCCGGTAACAGTGAACGAACTGCAAAAGATTCGTTTGCGTGGCTTCTCAGAATGCGCTGATTACATTGAGGAAAACGCACTGATCAGAACCTAGCATCAAAAAGGGCGCCGGATGGGCGCCCTTTCCATTTGATCATTCGCTTACGCGAATTACTCGACGATTTTCGACACTACGCC
>NZ_JBXWPN010000014.1:0-60791 GCF_059611885.1 Ruegeria sp. CDSA193
GAAGCCGAAGCCGAAGCCGAAGCCGAAGCCGAAGCCGAAGCCGAAGCCGAAGCCGAAGCCGAAGCCGAAGCCGAAGCATCTCTTATGTCGCCTGATCAGACCGTCGCAGAACCGCCGGTCGAAAAACGCGGCGGCTTTATCCCGGCTCTGATTGGCGGTGCGATTGCTGCGGCGGCCGGGTTCGCTCTGGGTCAAAGCGGCGCGTTCTCCTCGGGTGAGTCCGACGCAATCGCCGCGCTTGAGGCGAAGCTGACCGCACAATCCGATCAGATATCAACACTGTCGAAGTCTCTGACCGACGGGTCGGATCTGTCCCAGAAGATTGACACGCTGACCGGCCAAATCGCGCCAATCACCGCTGATCTGGATGGGGTGAAATCCAGAATATCCGATCTGACCAACAAGGTTGATCCGCTTGCCAGCCGTTTGGCCGAGTTGGAAAGTGGCGCGCTGACGCAGGGCGCTTCACCTGAAACCGGCGCGGCCATCGAGGCCGAGCTGAAAAAACTCCAGGACTCTTTGGCCGCGCAACGGGCCGAGGTGGAAAAGATGGTGTCCGACGCTCAGACGCTCGAGGCCGAGGCTGCAGCAAAATCGCTGGCGGCGACCAATGCAGCCCTTCTGTCACGGGTGCATGAACAGTTGAATACGGGTCAACCTTATGGCGACCTGATCGCCGAACTGAAGGCCGCAGGCGTAACCGTTCCCGAGGCGCTGGCAGCACCGGCAACCGAAGGTGTCGCGACGATTGCAGCACTTCAGGACAGCTTTGCGCCCGCTGCGCGCACGGCGTTGGCCGATGCGCGGGACGCGGACAAGGGCACCGGAATTGTCGCGTTTTTGCAGCGCCAGACAGGTGCACGTTCGGTTACCCCGCAAGAAGGTGACAGCCCCGATGCGGTCCTATCGCGGGCTCAAGCTGCTTTGTCGGGCGGAGATGTCTCTGCTGCCCTGGATGAGCTGAAATCCCTGCCCGATGCAGCCAAAGCTGCATTTGAAGGGTGGGAACAGGCGGCCCAGACGCGGGTTTCTGCTGTGGATTCTGCAAATGCGCTTGCCTCAAGCGCGAACTCGAACTGAGGGGCCTGCTATGCTGTGGTCACTGTTTAAGATCCTTGTTTTTGTTGCGATTGTCGGCTTGTTGGCTCTTGGCGCCGGGTTCCTTATGGAAACCAAAGGCGGGGTGCAGATCACAGCGGGTGGCACGGAATACACGCTTGGTCCGCTTCAATCGGTCATTGCGCTAGGCGTGATGATCATTGCGATCTGGCTGTTCTTCAAGCTGCTGACCCTGCTGATCGCCACGCTGAAATTCCTCAATGGGGATGAAACAGCCCTGTCGCGTTATTTCGACCGCAGCCGGGAACAGCGCGGATATCAGGCATTAACCGATGGGATCATGGCGCTTGCCTCGGGTGAGGGGCGGATCGCGATGAACAAGGCTGCCAAGGCCGAAAAGCTGCTGAACAAACCCGAGCTGACCAACCTGCTGGTGGCCCAGGCCGCCGAGATGAATGGCGATACCCAAAAGGCATCTGAAACCTATAAGAAACTGGTAACGAATAATGCCACGCGTTTTGTGGGGGTGCGCGGTATCATGAAGCAGAAGCTGGCCGAAGGCGATGATGACACCGCCCGGAAGCTGGCCGAAAAGGCATTGGCCATCAAGCCACGCCATCAGGAAACGCAAGATATCCTGCTGGGCCTGCAGACCAAGTCGCAGGATTGGGCTGGGGCGCGATCAACGCTGACCGCCAAGCTGAAATCCGGGCATTTGCCGCGCGATGTGTTCAAGCGCCGCGATGCGGTGCTCGCTTTGTCCGAGGCAAAGGGCATTCTGGACGAAAGTTCGACCGTAGAACAGCAGGAACAGGCAATCGAGGCCAACCGCCTTTCCCCTGATTTGGTGCCTGCCGCAGCGATGGCTGCCCGTGCCTATATCGAAAAAGGCAAGCCGCGTGCCGCAACGAAGATTCTGAAAAAAGCATGGGAGGCACAGCCACATCCCGATCTGGCCCATGCTTTTGCCGATATTGCACCGGATGAATCACCGGCCGAGCGCATCAAACGCTTTGCGACGTTGACCCGCATACACGCGCAGAATCCGGAAACCTGCCTGATTCTGGCCGAGTTGAACATCGTCGCCGAAGATTTCCCCGAAGCCCGCCGCGCGCTGGGGGATGTGGTCGAAAAACAGGCTGATGCCCGCGCCTACACGCTGATGGCAGCGATTGAACGCGGCGAAGGGGCCTCGGATGTGGTTGTGCAGGGCTGGCTGGCAAAGGCGCTGAACGCGCCGCGCGGGCCGCAATGGGTCTGCGATAACTGCCATGACATTCAGCCGGAATGGGGTCCGGTCTGTCAGAACTGCCACAGCTTTGACACGCTCAGCTGGCAAACGCCTCAAACTCCAGAGATCGCCTCGGCCACCGGTGTTCACATGCTGCCGCTGATCGTTGGCGCGCTTGAGGACAAGGCCGACACCGATATGGATGAGGTCGACGAGGCCGATGAGCCTGAGGTTATTGAGGCAGAGATCGAACCGGTTCGGCCTGATATCGAACCTGCCATCGACGAAAAGACCTAACGCGCACTTTCCACGTCGAAGGCGTCGTTCCACAGCTTAAACAGCTCGGCCCGTCGGTTCTGATCTCTGGCAACCAATAGAGCCGGCGACAGGGCGATGAACCTTCGGGCGCTGGGCGTTAAACCCGTATCGGCGGTGTCCATCTGGGCGACGAGACCCGAGGTGGCCAGCAGGGTCTGCCCCTGCGACGACAGCAGAAAATCCAGGAATTCCGTGGCGGCCTGTTTGTTCTGCGCCTGGCGCGGGATCATCAGGGCACGTGACAGGACCAGAGTATAGTCCTCGGGCAGGATCACCCCAATGCCCGGGGCTTTGGCATTGGCCACATAAGACCCCAAAACGTTATAGGCGATCAAAAAGCGCCCATTGGCCACATCGCGGATGATTTCCGCAGAACAGCAAGTGGCCACCGCGTCGATACGTGCAAAACCTTCGATCAAAGAGCCGAAAGTCGTGGCCTCAAGGCTGTCTCCATAGGAAAACAGATAACCTAGACCCGAGGCCGCGATGTCATAGGTTGCCACGCGCCCACGCAGTAGATCCGGCTGGGTCCGCATCATGTCCAGCAGGGCGAACCGGCTGCGTGGGACGTTCTGATCCTGTAACAAGGTCTTGTTATAGACGATGACGGCGGGTTCGGTGGTGATCCCCCACAGCTCATCCCGCCAGCGTCGCGCGGCGGGCAGGGCATTGGTAAGGTCGGATTGAAACCGGTGTCCGCAGGCCGAATTCACCAGCCAGACCATCTGTTGAATCGCGGATGAGAACACGATGTCTGCAGGATTCTCACCTGTTTTACAGACCGTGCGGCTGTGTTGGAACAGAGCGTTAGATCCCCATTGTTCATAAGTGACCTGCAGATTGGGGTTCAGCGCCGTAAATCGTTCGAGCACGGGGGCGATGATCGCAATGTCGGTGGTTGACCGGATCAACATCGGATCCTGACCTGCGCCGAATTCTGCGATGGCTTCTTGGGCGCGCGAAAGCGAAGGAATCAAACTCAGCGCTACAAGGGCTAGGGCTCGGATCATGTGCTGCTCTCATCTGTTCTGGCCGGGAAACTCAGCGCAGCGCGAAACCCGGTTTCATCCCGCCCCATCTCAACTCGGCCGTCAAAGGCCTCAGCGGTGGATTTCACGATGGACAGGCCCAGGCCGGTGCTATCCTCGCCCGAACCTGTGCTGCGATTGAACCGGTCCCCCAGCTGATCGGCGATTATGGTCGCAGGCCCGGGCCCCTGATCGCGCACCCACAGAACAGCGCGCGCGCCCTCTTGCGCGGCGCCAATACGGACGGGTGGCAGACCATGACGCAGAGCGTTGCCAAGCAGGTTCTTGGCGGCTTCGCCGATCGAAAAGGCATCGCCATTCACAAGAACTGGCGTATCGCCGATTTCCAGACGCACCTCGATAGTGGGGGCCATCAATTCATGATCGCTGTGTTCCAGCACGTCCAGCGCCACTTCGCGCAGGTCGACGGGCAGCCGCGGGGCGCTGTCGATACGGTGGATCACCATGGCGCGCGACAGCAACTGATCCAGCAGCGTGCCCAGTGACCGGGTGCGCCCCAACAGCCGATCCAGCGCGCGCGTGCGGGCTGGAAGGTCGGGATCGTCCTGCGCAATCTCGGCCTGTACCCGGATTGCGGCCACGGGTGTGCGCAGCTGATGGGCGGTGTCGGCAATCAGGTTGCGCATCGTGTCCACTTGCCGGTCCAGCCGCCCCATGAACCGGTTCATCGCGCTTAGCATCACCTGCAACTCGCGTGGCAACCCGTCGCTGGCCATCGGCGTCAGGTCATAGGGATCGCGGCGGGTCAGATCATCGGACAGCGCCTCAAGCGGGCGCAGTGCCGAGCGGGTGACAAACCACGACATGATCAGCAGCAACAGCCCGGCCAATGCCATCGGCAGCAGGGCATCGCGCATCAGGCCCACGGTCATGGATTGGCGCGCGCGTAGGGTTTGGCCGACCAGAATTTCGACCTCGCCCGAAAAATCGCGCTCGGCAAACAGGCGGGTAACGCGGACGAAACGGGCGGGTTCCCCGTTCAGATCAGAGGCGAAATAGACCGGCGCAGTGCCAGTCTGTGGCGGCACCTCGATCACGGTGTCCCGGTCCAGCCCGGTTATGAACGGGCCATCCGGTACCTGAACCGCATAGAAAATACGGTCATCAGGCGCCTGTGCCAACAGTTGAAAGGCCGAGACTGGAAGATCGACAAAGGGTTGGCCATCTTGAATGCGAACGGATTCGGCAATGTCACTGGCCGCGCCCAGCAGCAGCCGGTCATAGGCCTGCCGCGCAGCAAGGCGACCATTGGCCCAGATCGACAGGCCAACCAGAAACCCGCCCAGAACCAGGATCAGAACCACCGCGCTTAGAACGCGGGCCGTCAGGCTGTGGGGCAGGCGCAGCCTAGTCATTCAGACCGATCCGATACCCCACCCCACGCTGGGTGGTAATGCTGATGGCGCTGCCGGTGAATTTTTTGCGGAGCCGTGCGATATACAGCTCGATCGCGTTTTCCCCCACATCGGCGTCTTCGAACCCGTAAAGCGAGTTATACAGCCGGGATTTCGACAGATACTGACCTTCGTGCCGGATCAGGGCGTCCAGGACCGCCGCCTCGCGCGCGGTTAGGTTCAGGCGTTTACCGTTCAGCGTGGCGCTGCGATCCTTGGCGGCATAGATCAGCGGACCCAGCGTGATCTGTTCGCTTTTGCGATCGGCATCGCGCCGGACAAGGGCGCGCAACCGCGCCTCAAGCTCGCGCTGGTCAAAAGGCTTGCCCAAATAATCGTCGGCACCTTTGTCCAAAGCGGCGACACGATCTTCGACCGAAGTCAGTGCTGTCAGCATTAGCACTGGGGTGCGGTCGCCGCTGTCTCGGATTTTGCCCAGAAAGTTCAGGCCGGACCCGTCAGGCAGGTTTATATCCAAAAGCATCGCGTCATAGGTTTGAACTGCGCGGAAATCACCTGCGGATTCGACAGTGGTCGCCAGATCGCAGACAACGCCCGACCGCGCTAGATGAGCTATTACGCCTTCGGCCAGATCTACGGCATCCTCGATCATCAATACGCGCATTGTCCCCCCGCGCCCTGCCCTGAATTTCTGTGACAGGTTCGTGACAGCATTATTCTGTAAACAGTACCAGCCCGCAAGGACAGTCCCTTGCAGGAACAGGTTTCGGTTGCAGGACGCAGCCCAAAAAGACCAGAGGAGGAGACACGAATGAAACTGTTTGGAACAAGCGGCGCGATTGCGGCTGCTGTTTTTGCCCTGTCCGGCGTGAGCGCCAGCGCACAGGAATGTATTGCCCCGGCCAACCCCGGCGGCGGTTGGGATTTCACCTGCCGTCAGGTCGGTAAATCTCTGCAGGATCTGGGTCTGATCGACCAGACCATGCAGGTTGTGAACCTGGCCGGCGGCGGTGGCGGTGTTGCCTTTGCCGAGGTCGTCAACAAGCGCGGCGAGGATAATGAGCTGATCGTAGCGGCCAGCGCAGCCACGGCGACTCGCCTAGCGCAGGGCGCCTATCCAGGCAACACCATGGATCAGGTGCGTTGGCTAGCGGCCATCGGTGCGGATTATGGCGTGATCGCCGTTGCAGCCGATAGCGCGGTTAACACGCTGCCCGACCTGTTGGATCAGATCAAATCCGATCCGACGTCTGTGTCCGTGGCGGGCGGTTCCGCCGTGGGCGGTTGGGATCACCTGAAGGTTCTGATCGCGGCCAATGCCTATGGCATCGAGGACGTACGGTCGGTCAAATACATCGCCTTTGATGGCGGCGGCGAAGCTGTGACCCAGCTGTTGGCCGGTTCGGTTCAAGCCTTTACCGGTGACATCTCGGAAGCCAAGGGTTTTGTCGACTCGGGCGATATCAAAGTCATCGCCGTTTTGGCGCCTGAACGTCTTCCCGGCGAATTCGCCGATTTCCCGACGGCCAAGGAACAGGGCATTGATGCCATCGGCGCAAACTGGCGCGGGTTCTACGCCCCTGGCGGAATGAGCGATGAGGCCTATGGCGATTGGGTTGGTAAGATCGGTGATCTTTACGCCTCGGATGAATGGAAAGAGGTCATGGCCGCCAATGGTCTGGCCCCGCTGGACCTGCAAGGCGCAGCTTTCCAGGATTTTGTTGCGCAATCCGTGGGTCAGATCCAGACCATCTCGAAAGAGATCGGGATCATCAAATAAAACCAGCACTCACCTGAGAGCGGGGTGTCGCGCCGGGCGCGCGGCACCCCGACCAGGCCCATACTTCCCTTACATAGGAGATACCCATGAGTGACCGCATTTTCGGGGTCTTCGGCATTCTTCTTGCCATCGGCTTTGCCCTGTCAGCGTTGGTGATCGAAGAGAGCTTTCTGTCAGACGCGGTTGGCCCCAAGGCCTTTCCACTGATTGTCGCCGCCATCCTTGGCCTGTCCAGCGCGGTCATCGCCCTGCGCCCGGATGCCGAGCCTGAATGGCCCGCGCTGGGCCGTCTGGTCGAAGTCGGCGCCGCCGTTGTTGTGATGATCTTCTACGCCGAGCTGTTGCCGGTTCTGGGATTTGTCATCTCTACCGCCTTTGCCGCCGCCTATCTGGCCTGGCGACTGGGGTCCGGCCCGATCGAGGCCGTTGTGGTTGGGGTTGGAACCTCGGTCGGCATCTACGTCATTTTCCATCTGGTTCTGGGCCTGTCGCTGGCCCGCGGACCATTGGGTTTCTAAGGGGAACGTCATGGAAACTCTTGCATCCCTAGGAGACGGGTTTGCCATCGCATTGACATGGCAGAACCTGTTGCTGGCCCTGTTGGGCTGTTTCCTGGGTACGATTATGGGCGCGCTGCCCGGTCTGGGCCCGTCGAACGGCGTGGCCATTCTGATCCCGCTGGCGTTCACGCTGGGGCTGGGCGCGACGCCGTCTCTGATCCTGCTGACCAGTGTGTACTACGGGGCCATGTATGGCGGGCGCATCTCGTCGATCCTGCTGAACATTCCGGGGGATGAGCCCGCGATGATGACCTGTCTGGACGGGCATCCAATGGCCAAAAAAGGCCTTGCGGGCGAGGCGCTCTCGCTGTCCGGTATCGCCTCATTCATTGGTGCGTTTCTGGCCACATGGGGCCTGATCTTTCTAGCGCCGCAGCTCGTCAAGATCGCGCTGTTGTTTGGACCGGCTGAATATTTCGCCCTGTTCGCGCTGGCCTTCATGACGCTGGGCGGCGTGTCCTCGACCAATCAGGCGAAATCGGCTTTTGCCGCTGCGCTGGGCCTTGGGTTGGCGACCATTGGTGTCGATACCCAGACCGGCGTACCGCGGTTCACCTTTGGTGAGGTGCACCTGTATGATGGGCTGGATTTCCTTGTCGCCATTGTCGGCCTGTTTGCCCTGTCCGAAGTGTTCATCTTTCTGGAAAACCGTCATGGCGGGTCGGATGCCGCTGGGCGCAAGTTGAATATCGGGCGGCTTTACCCGCCGATGTCAATGATCAAGCAATGCATGCCGACCATGCTGCGCACCTCATTCCTGGGCTTTCTGGCGGGGGTTCTGCCGGGGGCCGGGGCGTCTTTGGGCTCGTTTATTTCCTATTCGATGGAGAAACGGCTGGTCGACAAGGACAACACATTTGGCACCGGTGATCCGCGTGGCGTCGCCGCGCCCGAGGCCGGCAACAACGCCGCCGCCGGGGGGGCCTTGGTGCCGATGCTGGCGCTGGGCGTGCCGGGGTCAGGGACCACCGCCGTGCTGCTGGCGGTTCTGCTGGCGTTGAATATCACGCCCGGACCGCTGCTGTTTACCCAGAACCCGGATGTGGTCTGGGGCCTGATCGCTGCGCTCTTCATTGCCAACTTCATGTTGCTCGCGATGAATATCCCGATGGTGGGCCTGTTCACCCGCGTCCTGATGGTGCCTTCGCGTATCCTGATGCCCGTCGTGGCGATGGTCAGCTTTGTGGGTATTTACGGCATCTCGGGGTCCAGCTTTGATCTACTGGTGATGATTGGGTTCGGTGTCATGGGCTGGGTTCTGCGCAAGCTGGACGTGCCGCTGGTGCCGATCATTCTGGGCACGCTGCTGGGCAACTCGATGGAGAATAACTTGCGCCGCGCAGTCACCATCGACAATGGCAACTGGTGGACGCTGGTTGACAGCCCGCTGGCCATCGGCTTGTGGTCCATTGCCCTGATCGGATTTGTTCTGCCTCTGATCGTAGGCGCGCGTGTCAAAGCCAAGATGCATCAGCGCCGCGACGAAGAGGGCGCGATCAGCGACTGACCGCATTGGGCGTCACCGCAAACCGGTGGCGCCCGATTAGGTAAGATTTGGGGTCGCGTATCCTGATCTGAAACAAAAAATTGAAACATTTGGCAAAAACCGCGTTATTGATAGGCACAAAGCTGTTGTGCGAAGGATGCCAGAATGGAACTCAGTGACGAAATCCGCATCGCTGCCCCGCGGGACGTGGTGTATGAGGCGCTGAACAACCCCGATATCCTGCAGGAATGTATCCCCGGCTGCGAAGAGCTGACCCAATCTTCGCCGCAAGACCTTGAGGCAAAGGTGGTTCTGAAAATCGGCCCGGTGAAAGCGCGATTCGCGGGTCAGGTCACGCTGGATAAATCCAAGGCACCGGACGGATTTTCGCTGCAGGGCGAGGGCAAAGGCGGGGCTGCCGGGTTTGCCAAGGGCGGTGCCGATGTGACCCTGACCGAAGACGGGTCCGAGACGGTTCTTGCCTATACTGCTAAGGTGGATGTCGGCGGCAAGATCGCCCAGCTTGGCAGCCGTTTGATTTCCGGGACTGCCAAGAAACTGTCGGGGAAATTCTTTACCCGGCTCGGAGAGATCGTCTCAGAACAATCCGGCAGCTAGCCAGTTTCGCGCATTTCAGTTGACGGCGACCTCATTCGGCGCAATCACAAGAAAAACTGGCGGGCCAAACCCGAAGCAGGAGGCCAGAGTGATGGATTACGCGCAGCTGGAACGTCTTGAGAAGCGGGTTTCACTCAAGCCCAATGACCGACAGGCCATCCGGCAGCTTGTGACGATGCTGGAATATTCCAACCTGCCGAAACAGCATCTGGGCGCCTACAGCAAAGCGCAGCTAGAGGTGACGGGCGGGTTGAAAAAGGGCTGGCAGGCAGCCCTGGTCGACACCGGACGGCAGACCGCCGCCTATTCCGGTTGGATGAAAGCCCTGGACACACAGAATATCCAGTTGGCCGTGCCCATCGCCCAGATCTATGTGGGTCAAACCATCACCATCAATGGCGAGCATGGGAATTGCGGCCAACGCCTGAATTTCTTTGAAGAAACCAAGGTGATTTGTGGCCTGTGCCACGAGTGCTACAAGGTGCAGATCCTGCCTGAGAACCTTGAGGGGATGTTTCAGGTCTATTTCTTGCTGCTCAACCTGCAGCTGCCCAGGGACAATGCCAGAAAAAGCATGATCGAGCTGCGCGAAGCGGTCAAGTTTCCCTATAAGGCGTATATCTATTGTGAGTCGATCGCAGAGGCGAAAGAGTGTCTTGCGATTTTCCGTGCCGCACAGGCGGAATTTGAGATCACCGGGGTTCATTCGAAAATATCCCACGGATGTTCTGAATACAGTATGGAATACCCCGAATTTAAGTATTCCGAGGGTGCGGGGGACGACTTTGAAACACCATCCGATTGGAGCGGGATCGAAGAGGCGTATTTCACGGACATTCCGATGCCTGCCCCGGAAAGACCAAGCAATTCCAAACCGATCCTCAGCTTGCGGGACGTTTTTGCCTTTCGCACATGGGTCAGGTTCGCTGAGCTGATCGGTGATAAATCCTGCGAAAAATATGGAACACGTCTCGGCCCGGAGCTGCCTCAGCCCTTCGTCAAGCGTGTACAGGGGCAGGCGCGGGACCGGCACAGGGAAATGGTGGAGCTTTGCGCACAGGGTTAGCAGCTGTAGCCCATGTGTCAGTGCTGACGCGCGACCGTGGTCTAGACCGGAAAGTCCAATCCCAAATCCACGGTGCGCGCCGAATGGGTCAATGCACCTGAAGAGATATAGTCAACACCCGTTGCCGCGATTGAGGCGATGCGATCCAGTTTCACATTGCCTGAGGCTTCGGTCTTGAGCCTGCCATGCACCATCGCCACCGCCTCGCGCAGCATGTCATTGTCCATATTGTCCAACAGGACGACCGAGGCGCCTCCGACCTCAAGCACTTGGGCCAGTTGGTCCAGGCGGTCCACCTCAATCTCGACGGCCATCATGTGGCTGGCATGTGCCTTGGTGGCCTCCAGCACCTGACGCACCCCGCCAGCGGCTGCGATGTGGTTGTCCTTGATCAGGATCGCATCTGACAGAGAGTAACGGTGGTTGAAGCCGCCGCCATGCAGCACGGCCAGTTTTTCAACCAGACGCATTCCAGGGGTTGTTTTGCGGGTGCAGGTGACGCGGGCATTTGTGCCTTTAGTTTCAGCCACGAAGCCGGCGGTCTTTGTGGCGATCCCGGTCAGGCGACCGGCAAAGTTCAGGGCCACCCGTTCGCCCGACAGGATTGAGGCGGCCGATCCCTTGATGGTCATCAGCGTATCGCCTGCCTTACAGGGTTGGCCATCGGCAATATGCGTGGTGATGTCCAATGAGGGGTCGATCAGGCGAAACGCCAGCGCCGCGACTTGCATGCCGGACACGACCGCATCCTCGCGCGCGTTCAGGCAGGCATCATAGGTGGTATCCGCCGGGATCACCGCGCGGGTGGTGACGTCGCCATAGCTGCCAAGATCTTCCATCAGGGCAATGCGGATCATCGGTTCAAGGACAAGATCGGGAACGGTAGAGAAGCTCATGATTGCTCCTTGCAGGCCTGCGCGCGGATGGCGAGTGCTTGGGAAAAGTACATTTCGGACCTTTTGCCGGGTCCGGCCGAGGGGTCGGGAAAATCGGATCGTTCATGCGCGCCGCGGCTTTCTTTGCGTGCCAAAGCGCCCGCGGCGATCAAAGTGGCGGTGGCACACATGTTCAGGAAAGACGGGTTGTCGCTGTTTGCCGCCTCGAGCCGCGCGATGGTGCCAAGCGCTTTGGTCAGGCCCTTGCGATCACGGATAACGCCAACATTGCGAGTCATGGTCTGGCGCAGCTCGGCCACGGCGGCGGGGTCTGACGGAGTGCCGCCGTCCTCGAAACTGATTTCCAGCGGCGGCGTCGCGCCGGTTGCTGGCAAGGTTCCGGCGATGCCTTCCGCGCAGATGCGGGCGTAGACCAGCGCCTCAAGCAGACCGTTCGAGGCCAGACGGTTGGCGCCGTGCAACCCGGTCGAGGATGCCTCACCGCAGACCCATAAGCCGTCGATACTGGCGCATCCGCTGGTGTCGGTCGCGATGCCACCCATGTGGTAATGCGCTGCGGGGGCGACGGGGATGGGCTCCTGCGCCGGGTCGATTCCATTGCGGGCGCAATATTCCGCGACCGAGGGGAACTGAGCCTTGATCTCCTCGCCCAGAACCTCGCGCGTGTCCAGCATGGGGCGGTTGCCCGCCTGAACCTGAGCATAGATGGCGCGGGCGACGACGTCGCGCGGGGCAAGCTCGGCATCCGGGTGGATGGCCTGCATGAACCGCGCGCCATGACGGTTGACCAGAATGGCGCCTTCACCGCGCAGCGCTTCGGTTGCCAGCGGCGCAGGGTCTTCGCCGACATCCATGGCGGTGGGGTGAAACTGCACAAATTCGGCATCCGAAATCAGCGCCCCCGCGCGCGCAGCCATACCGATGACCTGCCCACGGATACGCGGCGGGTTGGTGGTCAGCGCATAGAGCCCACCGGACCCGCCCCCGGCCAGCAACACGGCAGCCCCGCGCAGCATCACTGGGGCTGACCCGCCCTTATCCGCACGCTGAATGCTGACGCCGGTAACACGCCCATCCTCGACATCCAGCCCTAGGGCCATGGTGCCCTCCAGCACCTGGATCGAGGGTGTTTCCCGGACCTGCTCGATCAGGGCGGCCATGATCTGTGCGCCTGCCTGATCGCCCTTGACCCGGACGACGCGGGCAAAGCTGTGCGCGGCCTCGCGCGACAGCACGTAATCGCCGCCCGCGGTCCGGTCGAAAGGCGTGCCCAGCGTGGTCAGGTCCAGAATATAGTCGCGCGCCTGACGCGTCACCAATTCGGCCACCTGCGGGTCAACGGTGCCCGCACCGGCATTTACGGTGTCGTCCGCGTGGCTTTCCGGGCTGTCATGGGCGTCCATCGCCGCAGCCACTCCCCCCTGCGCCCAGGCGGAACTGGCACCGTCGCCCAACGCTTCAGGAGAGATCACCACCACCGGATGCGGGGCCAGTTTCAGCGCAGCATACAGCGCGCCCAGCCCGGCGCCCACGATGATAACGCGGTCGGTGGTGAGGGTTTCCATCTCGGATCAGAGACCCAGCTTTCGCGACAGGTCGATCATCGCCTGCACCGAATGGCGCGCTTTTTCCGCGATCTCGGCGTCAACCTCGACCTGACCTTCCATCGTGTGCAGCACATAGAGGATTTTTTGCAGCGTGATCTTCTTCATGTAGGGGCACATGTTGCAGGGGCCGACAAAGTCGACCTCGGGCAGTTCATCGGCGATGTTCGAGGCCATCGAGCATTCGGTGATCAGCATCGCCTTTTCGGGCTTTTCGGTGCTGACATACTTAATGATCCCGCTGGTCGAGCCAGAGAAATCGGCCTCGGCCACCACTTCGGGCGGGCATTCCGGGTGGGCTATCAACCGCGTGCCCGGATTCCATTTGCGAAAATCGCGCAGGTCTTGCGCGGTGTATTGTTCATGCACGATGCACGAGCCCGGCCAGTACACGATGTTCTTGCGGCTTTCATTTGCCACGTTCTGCGCCAGATACTGGTCCGGCGTCATGATGACGGTGTCGGATTCCATCGCATCGACGATCTGAACGGCATTGGACGATGTGCAGCAGATATCGGATGCCGCCTTCACCTCGGCGGTGGTGTTCACATAAGAGACGACCGGCGCGCCGGGATATTTGGCGCGCATCTCGTCGATTCCCTCGGCGGTGATGCTTTCGGCCAGCGAACAACCCGCGGCCATGTCCGGCATCAGCACGGTTTTCTGGGGGCTCAGGATTTTCGAGGTTTCGGCCATGAAATGCACGCCCGCCTGCACGATCACATCGGCTTCGACGTCGCTGGCCTTCATCGCCAGTTGCAGACTGTCACCCACAAAATCTGACACGCCATGGAAAATTTCAGGCGTCATGTAGTTATGGCCCAGAATGACCGCGTTCCGCTCTTTTTTAAGCGCATTGATCGCCTTGATATAGGGCGCATAGATCGCGAAATCCGGCGGCGTCACCACCCGGTCCATCCGGGCATAGGTCTCCTGCATTTCCTCAACCAATTCGGTCGAAGGTGTCAGGTCATAATGCTGAGAAAGCACATTGGTGATGCTCTGGTGAGTGACATTCATCTCGGCAGTCCTGCCTTGCGTATTGGGGTGGGAAAGGGGTCGGAATTCGTGCTGCCCGACCGTCCAAGAAAACGGTTGATTTCAAAGACGCACGCCTCTGATCGCACAATTCGAGCGGTTTTGGTCATGCGATCTGGATCATTCCGCATAACCGATGCCTTCGGTCGATACACATGCATAGCAAATCGGCATGAAAAACCGCTCTGAATGTCCTACTCAGTTGCGGGATGCATACGGTGAATTCCAGGCGCGGTAAACATACAAAACCCCAAGCCAATACCGGTATACGTGGATGAATGCGCTTACCTGCTGCAAATTTGCAGTTCGCGGAACAGTTTGTGGTCATCTCGGGCCGGGTCTCTGAGGAGGTGTATGGTCCGGGCGGCACGGCCCAACTTGTTACATTTCGTAAGAATTGAGAAAACATCAGGCAAAACTTGACGCTGATCGTGTCGACGTCCCTTAATCGGGGCGTTGGCGTCCGGGCCAGACCTGGACCCGCCATTTCCGGCCCGGGGAGGGGCCGGGTGGGGAGGAGAAAAAGATTGACTCAGACGCAGTCAGGCGCTGAAGGGATGCAGTCTCTTCCGGCGCTGCTACACCGCAATGTGACTCAGTTCGGGGATGCCCCGGCCTATCGCGAAAAGGAATTCGGGATCTGGCAATGCTGGACCTGGGCCGAGGCGGCCAAGGAAATCCGCGCCATTGCGCTGGGGTTTCTTGAGATTGGCGTTGAGAAGGGCGACCATATCGCCGTCATAGGCCGGAACCGCCCGGCGCATTACTGGTCGATGGTTGCGGCCCAAATGGTGGGTGCGATTCCGGTGCCGCTCTATCAGGACGCGGTCGCCGAAGAGATGACATATGTGATGGAACATTGCGGTGCGAAATATGTCGTCTGCGGTGACCAGGAACAGGTCGATAAGGTTATCGAGATTCAGGAAAAAGTTCACCAGATCAAACACATCCTCTACACTGACAAGCGTGGGATGCGGAAATATGATCATTCCCAGATGAACGCGCTGGACGACATCAAGGCCGAAGGCAGCGCAGGTCATGCTCGCTTTGATGCCGAGCTGGACGCGCGTATCGCTGCGATCACCTATGACGACACTTGTGTGATGCTGTATACCTCGGGCACCACCGGCAAGCCGAAAGGCGTGGTGCTGTCGAATCGCAATGTGATCGAAAGCGCCAGAAACTCATCCGATTTTGATCACCTGACCCGGAAGGAGGACATCCTGTCCTATCTGCCAATGGCTTGGGTAGGTGATTTCATCTTTTCCATCGGTCAGGCCTATTGGTGCGGGTTCTGTGTGAATTGCCCCGAAAGCGCTGACACGATGATAACCGACCTGCGCGAGATCGGTCCGACCTATTTCTTTGCCCCGCCGCGGGTATTTGAAACGCAGCTGACCAACGTCATGATCCGGATGGAAGATGCGGGCAAGCTGAAGCAGCGTATGTTCCACCATTTTATGGCCCATGCCAAAAAGGTGGGTGGGTTACTGCTGGATGGCAAAGCGGTCGGGTTTGGTGATCGGATCAAATACGCGCTGGGCAATCTGCTGGTCTATGGGCCGCTGAAGGATACGCTGGGGTATGGCCGGTTCCGGGTCGGTTATACGGCAGGCGAGGCGATCGGGCCTGAGATTTTCGATTTCTACCGCTCGCTGGGGATTAACCTGAAGCAGCTTTATGGGCAGACCGAGGCGACGGTCTTCATCACCGTGCAGCCCGATGGCGAGGTGCGCGCCGATACGGTTGGTGTGCCCGCGCCAGATGTCGAGCTGAAGATCGCCGAAACGGGCGAGATCTACTATCGCTCGCCAGGTGTGTTTGTCGAATATTACAACAACCCGGACTCGACCGCCTCGACCAAGGATGCCGAGGGTTGGGTGGCCACGGGTGATGCCGGGTTCATTGAGGAAAGCAGCGGCCATCTGCGGATCATCGACCGGGCCAAGGACGTCGGAAAAATGGTCGATGGCTCGATGTTTGCGCCGAAATATGTTGAGAACAAGCTGAAGTTCTATCCCGATATTCTTGAGGTCGTGCTGTTCGGCAATGGCAAGGATCGCTGCGTGGCGTTCATCAATATCGACCTTACCGCCGTGGGGAACTGGGCGGAGCGCAACAACGTCGCCTATGGGTCCTATCAGGAACTGACGGCACATCCGCAAGTGTTAGAGACAATCAAGTCCCATGTGGAAGCGGTCAACAAATCGGTCGCCGCCGATGAAATGCTGTCGGGCTGCCAGGTGCATCGCTTTGTGGTGCTGCACAAGGAACTGGATGCGGATGACGGCGAGATGACCCGAACCCGCAAGGTGCGCCGGGGCTTTGTCGAAGAGAAATTCCACGACATCATCACCGCGCTTTATGACGGGTCTTCAAGCGTTTCGACCACGACCGAGGTGACCTATGAGGACGGCCGCAAGGGTTCGATCAGTGCCACACTTGAGATCGTGGATGCGCCGGTTGTAACGGTCGCGCAACACAAGGTAGCGGCGGAATGAAGTCCGGTCCTGCGCCGCTCGACCTATGGTCATCGCCCGCCCGCCATTCCGTGTATTGCGTAAGTCAAGGAGGGGCTGATGTTGGATAGTTCCGAAGGATATGTCACCGAAGACGGCCGCAAGATCGGCGGCGTCGTGATGGAGATGAAGAACATCACTCTGCGCTTTGGCGGTGTGGTGGCGATCAAGGATATCTCGTTCGACATCCGTGAGGGTGAGATCCGCGCCATTATCGGTCCGAACGGGGCGGGTAAGTCCTCGATGCTGAACGTAATCTCGGGGTTCTATGTCCCGCAAGAGGGCGAGGTCTGGTTTCACGGGGCCAAGCGTCCTCCAATGCGGCCCTATGAGGTCGCGCGGCAGGGGATTGCACGAACATTCCAGAACATCGCCCTGTTCGAAGGGATGAGCGTTTTGGACAACGTCATGACAGGGCGCCTGAACTATATGAAGACAAATATCCTGCAGCAGGCTTGGTGGAAGGGTAAGGCCGAGGCCGAAGAGACCGAAAACCGAGAGGCAGTCGAACGGATCATCGACTTTCTCGAAATCCAGCATATCCGCAAGACGCCCGTTTCACGCCTGCCCTACGGCTTGAAAAAGCGTGTCGAACTGGCCCGGGCGCTGGCCGCTGAACCCAAGCTGTTGCTGCTGGATGAGCCGATGGCCGGGATGAATGTTGAAGAGAAAGAGGACATGAGCCGCTTTATCCTCGACGTGAATGATGAATTCGGCACCACCATCGCCCTGATCGAACATGACATGGGCGTGGTGATGGATCTGAGCGATCGGGTGGTGGTCATGGATTACGGCAAGAAGATCGGCGACGGCACGCCTGACGAGGTGCGCAACAATCAGGAGGTCATCGACGCCTATCTGGGGGTGAGCCATGATTAAATCTTCAATCGCAGCATCAGGGTTGGTCATCGCATTATCCGGCGCTGTACAAGCAGATCAAAGTGAAATGGACTGGGTACTCTCCACATTCTCAAGATGTGTGGAAACCACACGTCAAGGTGACGTTTTTCAATTCACGGAGAAGGGCTACAAGACGCGAACCTACAAGATGACCGAGTGCACGATTGACCATCCGAACTACAACGATGAGGAATGTCAGTCCGGTAAAGTACGCGATCTTAGACACGACAAGACTATGCCCTCAGGCGCACTCAGAAGAGTTTATACTTCCGGGCCAGACCTGCCGCGTTTTTACTGTGCTGTTACCTCTGAAATTGCAGATGCAAAACTGGTGAAGTCAAGTTTTCGCGCGTTCGCTAAATCTCCTCCGGTCGGAGTTCAGAATTGCCGATACGCGAAGGCAGCAGTCAAGTGCAAGATGGTTGTTAGAACACCGTCAACGGATTCACTGAGCGGCGATATGGTGCACAAACTGGAAGTCAGAGTGCGACGAGACACGGGTGGTTACGTGTCATTTCATCTCAATTGACGATGGAACGGGCCAATGACACGGACGAACGCAACTGAGGAAACAACCTATGCCTGAACAACTCGTATTTGCGATGGAGGTCATCCTCAATGGCCTGATGGCCGGAGTGCTGTATGCATTGGTCGCGCTGGGCTTTGTGTTGATTTACAAGGCCTCGGGGATTTTCAATTATGCCCAAGGGGTTATGGCCCTGTTTGCCGCGATGACTCTGGTCGGGATCATGAACGGGCAGGTGCCGTTTGCACATCTGATCAATGCGACTTTCGGGACGCATATCCATTACTTTGGCTGGAGTGTCCCTGCGCTGCTGGCGATTATTCTGACTATGGCGGTGATGGTTCTGTTGGCTTGGGCCGTGCAGCGGTTCGTGATGCGTCACCTGGTTGGCCAAGAGCCGATCATCCTGTTCATGGCCACCATCGGGCTGGCCTATTTCCTTGAGGGCGTGGCCGACCTGATGTGGGGGTCCGAGATCAAGACGCTGGATGTAGGCCTGCCGCAGGGCATCAACCTCTGGCTCGATGAAGCGACCTTTAACGTCTTCGGCTATGGGTTCTTCATCGACAATCTGGACATTGTGGCAACGGTAATTGCGGCGCTGTTGGTGGCGGCGCTGGTTGTGTTCAGCCAATATACCAAGCAGGGCCGGGCGATGCGCGCGGTGGCGGATGACCATCAGGCGGCGCTGTCGGTGGGGATTTCGCTGAACTTCATCTGGATCATGGTCTGGTCTGTGGCCGGGTTTGTAGCGCTGGTCGCGGGCATCATGTGGGGCACCAAGTCTGGCGTGCAGTTCTCACTGTCGCTGATCGCGCTCAAAGCGTTGCCGGTGCTGATGCTGGGCGGGTTTACCTCGATCCCCGGAGCCATCGTCGGAGGGTTGATCATCGGTGTGGGTGAGAAACTGTTCGAGTTCGCCATTGGCCCGATGGTTGGCGGTGCGACCGAGAACTGGTTTGCCTACGTGCTTGCGCTGATCTTCCTTGTGTTCCGGCCGCAGGGCCTGTTCGGCGAGAAGATCATCGAAAGGGTGTAGTCATGACCAAGCTCATCGCCATTCTCAACGTGATCGCATGGGCCGGGTTCTGGGCGTTTGGGTATATCGCCCTGACCTCGGACGATCTGACCGACAGCCAACTGACGATCGCCGCGATCCTGGCTTTTGCCGGGCTGGTCACCGGCGTCATGGCCTACATGAAACTTGTGCGCGCCTCAGAGGCGAGCGGATATGCCAAAGGCTCCAGCCAACTGAACACTGCTGCCCGCGACCGGGCGCAGGAAGAATGGGGAAAGTAAGACATGTTTTATCGCGAGGCCGGAGATTTCAAAACCTCTTACGTGGAAGACAGCCAGACCTTTCCGATCAAATTTGACCGGTATCGGTACTATGTGGTGCTGGCAGTGGCATTTGGGATCATTCCATTCATCATCAATGACTACTGGGCGAACGCGCTGCTGCTTCCGTTTCTGATCTATGCGATCGCCGCCATCGGTTTGAATGTATTGGTTGGCTATTGCGGGCAGGTGTCGCTGGGTACCGGTGGGTTCATGGCTGTGGGGGCCTATGCCTGCTACAAGCTGATGACGGCCTTTCCCGAAGTCAGCATGTTCATCCATGTCATCCTTGCGGGCGGGATCACCGCCATTGTCGGTGTTCTGTTCGGATTGCCTTCGCTTCGGATCAAAGGGTTCTATTTGGCCGTGGCCACGCTTGCGGCGCAGTTCTTTCTGGTGTGGCTGTTCAACCGTGTGCCGTGGTTCTACAACTACTCGGCTTCTGGGCAGATCAACGCGCCCGAGCGGGATGTGTTCGGCATCATCATCACAGGCCCGAATGCTCCGGCCTGGGCAACTTATCTGTTCTGCCTGATCTTCCTGACCTTCTGCGCCATCATTGCACGGAACCTGACTCGGGGAACGACTGGCAGGACATGGATGGCAATCCGCGACATGGATATCGCGGCCGAGATCATCGGGGTAAACCCGCTCAAGGCAAAACTGACCGCCTTTGCTGTCAGCTCATTTTTTGTAGGTATCGCGGGGGCGCTATTCTTTGCGGTCTATCTGGGCGCGGTTGAGGTTGGCGAAGTCTTTGGCATCCAGAAATCGTTCCTGGTCCTATTCATGGTCATTATCGGCGGATTAGGGTCTATCTTCGGCTCCTTCGCCGGGGCAGCTTTCTTGGTATTGCTGCCGGTTGTTTTGAAGGTGGTCGGTGTCGATCTACTGGGCTGGCCCACTGATATCGTTGCGCATCTCAATCTGGTGATCGTCGGCGCACTCATCATCATGTTCTTGATTCTGGAACCGCATGGGCTGGCGCAGCTTTGGCGTGTGGCGAAAGAGAAACTCAGACTCTGGCCGTTTCCGCACTGACGGGCAGGCCCAAAGACAAGACGGGTGCAAAGCCCGAATTCAACATCGGACCAATCAAGGGAGGAGACACCCGATGAAGACGAAACTGGCAACCCTGGCGCTGGGCGCCATGATGGCCGCAGGTCCGGCCATGGCCGACCTTGTGTTCCCGTCGCTCAGCTATCGGACGGGACCATATGCGGCAGGCGGTATCCCGTTTGCTGACGGCTATGCCGATTATTTTACACTGCTCAACGAGCGTGATGGCGGCATCGGAGGTGTTTCGGCCAATGTGATCGAATGCGAAACCGGCTATAACACCGAAAAAGGCGTGGAATGCTATGAATCCACAAAGGGCGAAGGCGCCTTGGTATATCAGCCATTGTCGACCGGCATTACCTACCAGCTGATCCCAAAAGTGACCGCAGATGGCATTCCGCTGCACACGATGGGCTATGGCCGGACCTCTGCTGCGAACGGCAAGGTATTCAGCCACGTGTTCAACTATCCGGCCAACTACTGGAACGGAGCGTCGGGCGCGATCAACTATCTGCTGAGCGAAAACGATGGTGACCTGAACGGTAAGAAAATCGCACTGGTCTATCACAACTCGGCCTATGGCAAGGAACCGATCCGCACGCTGGAAACCCTGGCTGAAAAGCACGGGTACGACCTGACGCTGCTGCCTGTTGACCACCCCGGTCAGGAACAGAAATCGCAGTGGCTGCAAATTCGCCGCGAAAAGCCTGATTATGTAATCATGTGGGGCTGGGGCGTGATGAACCAGGTCGCGGTGCAGGAAGCTGCGAACATCCGCTTCCCGATGGAAAACTTCATCGGTGTCTGGTGGTCTGGCGCTGAATTTGACGTGCAGCCCGCGGGCGACAAGGCAAACGGCTATAAGGCACTGACCTTTACCGGGCTGGGCATGGACTATCCGGTCTATGATGATCTGCAAAAATACGTGGTGGATGCAGGCAAAGCGGCGGGTGCGGGCGATCAGCTTGGCTCGGTTCAGTATAACCGCGGTCTCTATGCCGCTATGCTGGCCGCTGAAGCTGTGAAGACTGCGCAGGGAATCCACAATACCGCTGATATCGACGCATCCATGATGCGCGATGGTATGGAGGCGCTGGAAATGACCAACGCCAAGATGGAAGCGCTGGGCATGACCGGTTTCGGGCCTGAATTCTCGGTCTCGTGCGAAAATCACGGCGGACCCGGCCTTGTCGGCGTTGTGCAGTGGGATGCTGCGGCCGGAACCTGGAACCCGGTTCAGGACTTCCAGCCGACCGATGCAGATGTGATCAACACGTTGATCGAAGAAGATTCCGCAGCCTATGCAGCGGAAAACAACATCACACCCGGGTGTGAATAATGGCTGGCCCCGGTCTTGATCCGGGGCCGCGAAACTGACCAGAGCGGCGGGCAGCCGCCGCTCTATCCCAACGGTCCCTCGCGGGACAGTCATGAGGACACGCGCTGATGCTGGATGCGGCACAAACCACTGACGTGCAGGCGGAAACCCTGCTTGAGGTCAACAATATCGAGGTGATCTACAATCATGTGATCCTTGTGCTGAAAGGCGTCAGCCTAACGGTGCCCAAAGGGGGCATTACGGCCCTGCTGGGCGGCAACGGGGCAGGCAAGACCACCACACTCAAGGCGGTGTCGAACCTGCTGCATTCGGAACGGGGCGAAGTCACCAAGGGATCAATCAAGTATCGCGGGACCAGCGTGCATGAAAGTGAGCCTGCCGATCTGGTGCAAAAAGGCGTCATCCAGGTGATGGAGGGTCGCCATTGTTTCGAACATTTGACGGTCGAGGAAAACCTGCTGACCGGCGCCTATACCCGCAAAGATGGTAAGGCCGCGATCCAACAGGATCTGGACCTTGTTTACACCTATTTCCCACGTCTGAAGGAACGCCGCCGCAGCCAGGCGGGTTACACGTCGGGCGGAGAGCAACAGATGGTTGCGATGGGTCGGGCGCTGATGTCGCGGCCCGAGACGATCCTGCTGGATGAGCCGTCCATGGGGCTGGCCCCGCAGCTTGTCGAAGAGATTTTCGGCATCGTCCAAGATCTGAACGAAAAAGAGGGCGTCTCGTTTCTGCTGGCCGAGCAGAACACCAATGTGGCGCTCAGGTTCGCACATTACGGCTATATTCTTGAATCCGGCCGCGTGGTGATGGATGGCCCAGCTGCCGAGCTGCGCGAAAACCCCGATGTTAAGGAATTCTATCTGGGCATGTCGGATGACGGCCGCAAAAGCTTCCGCGATGTGCGCTCATACCGCCGCCGCAAGAGGTGGCTGTAGGCGGATGGAGGATTTGGCGATGACGAAATTCTACGATGCGCTAGAAACCCGCTCGGCCGACCAGCGCGCCTCTGAACAGTCTGAGGCGTTGCAGGTACAGATCACGCGCGCGAACTCGGCTCCGGGGTTTGCGGCGCATATGGCGGATGTTGATACGGCAGCTGTAAAGTCGCTGGACGACCTTGTGAAGCTGCCAGTTCTGCGCAAGGCCGATATGGCTAAGGCGCAGGCGTCGCGCCCGCCCTTTGGCGGGTTTACCGTCAAACCGGCCCGGCATTTCCATCATGTTTTCCAGTCGCCCGGCCCGATCTATGAGCCCGGCAGCACCGATCACGACTGGTGGCGGATGGGGCGGTTCCTGCACGCAGCAGGTGTCGGGCCCGGAGACATCGTTCAGAATTGCTTTGGCTATCACCTGACCCCGGCGGGCATGATCTTTGAAAGTGGCGCGCGGGCGGTGGGGGCTGCGGTGCTGCCTGCCGGCACAGGCCAAACCGAACTGCAGGTAACCGCCGCGCGCGATGTCGGCTGCACCGCTTATGCGGGCACACCGGATTACCTCAAGGTCATTTTGGACAAGGCCGATGAGATGGGCGTGGCACTGGATTTCGTGACTGCCGTTGTTGGTGGCGGTGCTTTGTTCCCGTCTTTGCGTCAGGAATACGCCAATCGCGGTATCGCCTGTCTGCAATGCTATGCCACCGCCGATCTGGGCAGCATCGCTTATGAAAGCCCCGCGATGGACGGGATGATCATTGATGAGCATGTCATCGTCGAGATCGTCACCCCCGGAACCGGAAACCCGGTCGCGCCGGGTGAAGTGGGTGAGGTTGTCGTGACCTCACTGAACCCCGATTATCCGCTGATCCGGTTTGCCACCGGTGATCTGTCGGCGGTTCAACCTGGTCAGTCACCTTGCGGTCGTACCAACATGCGCATCAAGGGCTGGATGGGACGCGCGGATCAGACAACCAAGATCAAGGGTATGTTCGTGCGCCCTGAACAGGTCGCGGCGCTGGTCGACAAGCATGATGAAATCGTCAAGGCGCGCGTCATTGCCGCCCGCCAGGGTGAGATGGACACGATGACGGTTCAGATCGAAAGCGCCGGCGGAAATGACTTGGCTTATGCGAAATCCGTCGTCGAGGTGCTGAAGCTGAAAGGCGCGATCGAAGTCGTGGCGCCGGGATCGCTGCCGAAAGATGGTTTGGTGATCGAGGATCAGCGCGTCTACGAATGAAGGCTGTGCAACTCTGCGGCAGTATGTGTCGCAGATTTGTTTCGCTGCCCACTGGTGTTTCCGAGCGTTTTGGTCGATTAAAGACGGACTCTGCGCCTTAGCCAGTTAAAGCCGGGATCATGGCCGATATCGAAATCTCTGAGCACGGACGGCGCAACCGCGGCGCTGTAGGTACACGCCTCGTCGGCGTGGTGGCCTGCCTTGTGGCGGCAGCCTGTCTGTTGCCGATGCTTGCGGTTGTTCTGGCCGCAACGACGGGCGGCACGGATACGGTTTCGCATCTCCTGGAAACTGTTCTGCCCGGCTATGCGATGACGACGCTGATACTGGTCGTGCTGGTGGCCACGGGCACGTTTTCCATCGGCGTGGGCGCAGCCTGGCTGGTGACGATGACGCGGTTCCCCGGCGTGCGCATTCTGGAAATTGCGTTGGTGCTGCCGCTGGCCTTTCCGGCCTATGTGCTGGCCTATGCCTATACATTCATTCTTGATCACCCGGGCATCGTCCAGACCACCCTGCGTCAGGTAACGGGCTGGGGCCCGCGCGACTATTGGTTCCCCGAGATTCGGTCGACCGAGGGTGCGGCGGTGATGTTGATCTTAGTCTTGTATCCTTACGTCTACCTGCTGGCCCGGGCCGCTTTTCTGCAGCAGAGTGCAACGGCCTTTCTGGCAGCGCGCGCGTTGGGCAAAAGTCCGTGGCTGGCCTTTTGGCACGTTTCGCTGCCGATGGCGCGTCCCGCGATTGCGGGTGGCGTGCTACTTGCCATCATGGAAACCATCGCCGATTTCGGAACCGTGGCCTATTTCGGGGTGCAGACATTTGCCACGGGTATCTATACCAGTTGGTTTTCGATCGGTGATCGGGTGGGTGCGGCGCAGCTGGCGCTCTGCCTTCTGGGCTTTGCGCTGGTCATGGCCGTGGCAGAACGGATGCAGCGCGGGAAGGCCAAATACTATCAGGCAGGCAAAAGCCACGCCTCGCTGCCATCCGCTCGGCTGAAGGGCTGGCAAGCGGGCGCGGCTTTTGCCCTGTGTGCCATACCGGTGCTGTTCGGATTTCTGTTGCCGGTGTTCATTCTGGTTCAGATGGGGATGGAGTCCGAACAGAACCTTCTGTCACGGCGCTATCTCGGGTTCATTCAGAATTCGCTGACGCTGGCCGGTGTGGCGGCGGTTGTCACGGTTTTTGCGGCCATCAGCGTTGGGTTCTTTCAGCGATTGCGGCCGGGGAGGGTGTCCTCTGGTGCCGGGTACATGGCGCGGCTGGGCTATGCGGTTCCAGGCGGTGTGATCGCCGTCGGGCTGATGGTGCCTTTTGCCAGTTTCGATAACGCACTAGATGCATGGATGCGGCAGAATTTCGACCTGTCGACCGGGTTGCTTGTTACCGGTTCGATCTGGCTGTTGGTAGCCGCTTATATGGTGCGGTTTCTGGCCGCCGCGCTCAGCGCATATGAGGGCGGGCAGAGCACGGTGCATGCCAATATGGATGCAGCCTCGCGGTCTCTGGGGCAGACGCCGCTGGGGACGTTGCGCCGGGTGCATTTGCCGATTCTGACGCCATCGCTGCTGACAGCGCTGTTGATCGTCTTTGTGGACGTGATGAAAGAACTGCCCGCGACCCTGATCATGCGGCCTTTCAATTTCGATACGCTGGCCGTGCAGGCCTATAGGCTGGCATCAGACGAACGGCTTGAGGGCGCCGCCGTGCCCTCGTTGGTGATACTGGCAGTGGGGTTGTTGCCGGTGATCCTGATCTGCCGACAGGTTGGGCGACAGCGCTAGCACCGACGAAAAAGTCACACCCGATTGCGGATAGGCTTGATTCGAACACGTTTTCCGGCAAGGCTTGGGGCATGAACATGCAGCCTCCCAGCCGGTTTTCTGCAAACTCGACCCAGATGCCCGTCGCGTTCGATCGGCACGAGATGTCCCAAATCCTTTCTGTCTATGGCCGGATGGTCGCCGCCGGAGAATGGCGCGACTACGGGATCTCGAACCTGCGTGATATGGCGGTGTTTTCCATCTTCCGCCGCACGGCAGAGCATCCGATTTATCGGGTCGAAAAAGATCCGCGTCTGCGCTCCCGGCAAGGGATGTATTCGGTGGTCGGTATGGATGGCCGCATCCTGAAGCGCGGCCATGATCTGCGCACGGTGCTGCGGGTGTTGGAGCGCAAGCTGATACGGTCGGTTGACCTGGATTAGAGCCTTTTATGGGCCGTCACAGGCCCATCGCCCTGTTCCAGAATGCGCGTGATTGCAGCATCCATCGGCTCAAAGGTTACATCCATGTGGAACGCGTTTGCATGCAGCAGAATATTGTCACCGTAGATCCAGGCAACATGCCCTTTCCAGAACAGCAGATCACCGCGCTGAGCGGGTGTGCCAGGAGTCAGCGCCTGACCCAGATCACGCTCCTGATCGCCACTATCACCGGGGCAGGGCAGCCCACAAGCCAGCATTCCGGCCTGAACCAGACCTGAACAATCAAGCCCGAACCGGCTGTTGCCGCCCCAAAGATAGGGCGTTCCCAGAAACAGTTCGGCCACGGCGATCGGATCGGTCAGGGTTACGTTGATCTGTTTGGCGTGTATGGCCGGGATAAAGCCTAGCTCCGTCTCAATAAATCCATTCTGTTCGGACATTGTCTGAACCTTGCTGCCAAAGCTTAACGAGGTTCGGTCCCGGGATTTCATGTTCGGTTGCTCATATGCATGTGTTGACGGTGCCGTGATCCAGTGGGTGGCAGGCACATCTGGGGCCAGACAGTCTGACCGGACCCAGCCCGCATAGCCGTCCTTGTCCGAGGTGATCCGGCTCCAGCCGTTGTTCTCTTCATGCGTGCAAACACCATCTCCATACAAAAGCTGGCGATCTCGCGGCCCGTCCGGGGCGCGTAACAGGTCGATGACCGGTTGTATGATGCGGTGCCGGGTCACAGGCCCAAAATCTCGGGCAGGGCAGTCAGAAGAGCGCGGGGGCCCTGACCGAACCCGCCCTTGCTGCGTCCGGGTTCCTTGCTGCGCTGCCACGAGAAGATGTCGAAATGCATATAGGGGCTGTCACCGACAAATCTGCGCAGGAACAGCGCGGCGGTGATCGAACCGGCAAAACCACCCGCCGGTGCGTTATCCAGGTCCGCAATACCGGGTTCAATCAGACCCTCATAGGGGTTATGGAATGGCATGCGCCAGACAGGATCGGCTGCTCTGCCTGCGGCGCGGGTCAAAGCATCAGCGGCGGCATCGTTGTCGGTATAGAATGGTGCAAGATCGGCGCCCACTGCCACGCGTGCCGCCCCGGTCAGTGTCGCCATCGAGATCACCAGATCCGGTTCGCCCTCATCCGCCAGCGCCAATGCGTCGGCCAGAACCAAGCGCCCTTCGGCATCGGTATTATTGATCTCAACCGTCAGCCCCTTGCGCGAGGTCAGAATATCGCCGGGCCGGAAGGCGTTGCCCGCAACGGAATTCTCTACCGCCGGGATCAGTACGCGCAGCTGCACGGGCAGCTCCAGCGCCATGATCATCCGGGCCAGCCCCAATACATTTGCAGCCCCGCCCATATCTTTCTTCATCAGCCCCATCGAGGCGCCGGGTTTCAGGTTTAGCCCGCCAGTGTCAAAGCAGACGCCCTTGCCGACAAGGGTCAGCTTTGGGCCTGTCACGCCCCAGTTCATCTCAATCAGACGGGGCGCTTGTGCGGCGGCGCGGCCAACCGTGTGGATCATGGGGAAGTTCTGCTCCAGCAGGGCGTCGCCCAGAACAACCTCGAAAGAGGCGCCGAATTCCTGTGCCAGGGCTTCGGCTGCGCTATGAAGCTGTTCCGGTCCCATATCAGAGGCCGGTGTATTGACCAGATCGCGGGTCAAGGCCTCGGCCCCGGCCAGAATTTCAAGCCGGGCTGCGTCGATACCATCGGGTGCAACCAATCGGGCCTTGGCCGGGGATTGGCTGGCATAGCGGTCAAAGGCATAACCGGTCAGCAACCACCCCAGGCATTCGGTTTCGAGATCCGCTTGGTCTATGCCCGATGCGATGTGATATGTGCCTTCGGGCAGAGCTTCGGCGGCGGCGGCCAAAGGAAAACGTTTGCGGGCCCGGCCTATGGTTGTGCCATACCCCGCCAAAGCAGACTGTATCGCACCGTCAGCGCCGGGAATCAGTAAGACCTGACCCAGTGCACCGGTAAATCCACTGATCTTGGCCCAGGTCGTCACGGCTTCGGGCTGACCCGCCAGCCAATCTTCCAGATCCGGCTGGGCAATGACGTGAAGGGGGACAGATGCGTCCGACGATGGAGCGAAAGACAGGGTCATGGAAATCTCGACTGTTGTGGCTTATGCCCAACCTAGCCGTCCATGGACCGTCCGCAAGCCCTGTCAGACCGAAAGATCTTGCTGATCCCAGATCACGGTCAGCGATTTCTCACCCACCCTGATCAGCCGCGACAGCGTGGCCCCGGCGGCGACCGAGTCGCCCGCATCCACATTCTGCGCCACATCATTCGCCACACGGGCCAGCGCCATCATTCCGATCTGTTCGGCAATGGCCACAATGGATCGCGCACATTTGCGCAGCCCGGCCCAGTCACGCTGTCTCCAGAACCGCTCGCAATTCGACAGGCGCACCGCCAATTCCTCGACCGTGCGACACAGCACGTCCAACGCGTTTTTCTCACCCAGTTGTCGATACAGCCCATTCAGACGATCCGAATCCAGCCGCACTGTTTCTTTGTGTTCAAGCGTGACGATCTTTTCCACCACATTCACCCCAATTCTATACGCCCCCACGGCATAGCCCGAATGTGGTGCGCAATTCCTTTGCAAAACCTTGCCATGGGGCAGGATAATGGCTCGAATTTTCTTCGAATTCAGGTTACAGCAGTCCACCGAGACATGAACAGGGACACAAGAATGGAATTCGCCAAACCTCTGCCAAACTATCTGGTCAATCGGTATCATGGCTGGAAAGCCACCACATATTCGGAAAACCAGGTCTGGTATCGCCGTCTGGCCACCGAAGGGCAGCGTCCGCGGGCCATGGTGATTTCCTGTTGCGACAGCCGGGTTCATGTCACCTCGATTTTTGGGGCGGATCAGGGTGAGTTCTTTATTCACCGCAATATTGCAAACCTGGTTCCGCCTTATGCGCCCGACGGTGATCATCACGGCACCAGTGCTGCCATCGAATACGCGGTGACCGCGCTGAAAGTGGCGCATCTGATCGTGCTGGGCCATTCCCAATGCGGTGGTGTGCAGGGCTGTATCGACATGTGCAAGGGCCAGGCACCACTGCTGGAAGCCAAAGAAAGCTTTGTTGGTCGCTGGATGGATATCCTCAAACCAAAATATGATCTGGTTGCCGATATCGAAGACAGCACCGACCAAGCGCGCCAGTTCGAACGGCAGGCGGTTGTTGCTTCGCTCGAAAACCTGATGACCTTCCCCTTCATCTCCGCGGCGGTAGAGAGCGGCTCGCTCAGCCTGCACGGTTTGTGGACAGATATCGGTGAAGGTGGCCTTCAGTGTTATGATCCCGGCGAAAAGAAATTCGTGGTCGTCTGACCCGGCGGATTTTCGACAATTTCAGGCAGCGCGGATCAGACTACTGATTCTGCGCTGTTTTTTTGATAAGTTTGGGATGTCATTTTAGGGATTCGGAGCATTCCATGCGATTGATCAAACGTGTTCTTGTCACCTTGCTAGTCTTGATTCTGGTTCTGGTAGGGGTGTCCTTTATATTGCCAGGCAAAGCAGATGTTTCGCGTAGCATCACGATTGATGCCTCGCCCGAGGTCATCTTTCCTTATGTCAACTCCATGCAGGAGACCGAGAAATGGTCGCCATGGTTATCTCGTGATCCCGAGACGAAGCTGACCTATGGCGGGCCTGATTCCGGGGTCGGGAATGTGCTGAACTGGTCGTCGGATCACCCGCAGGTCGGCACCGGTTCGCAAGAGATCACCGAAAGCGTTGAAAACCAGATGGTCAGAACCGCCTTGGATTTTGGTCCAATGGGCACTGCCATTGCCATGTTTGAACTGCAGTCGGAGGGCAGCGGCACCAAAGTGACCTGGGGGTTTGAATCCGAATTGGGTATGAATCCCATGTCCCGCTGGATGGGGCTGATGATGGATAAATGGGTTGGCGGAGATTACCAGCGCGGGTTGGATAATCTGAAAGCGCTGGTCGAAGGGTAAACGAGGTCAAACCCTTGACCGGAGTGATCAGCCGAGGGCCGGATTGGCCAGTTGAAACTCAAAAAGCCACCATTATTTCATTTTCTGAACACCGTGTTGGGACATTTAACGCGCTTTTTCCTCGATAAACACATGTTAAAGCAGCAGGGTTAGGTAGACCGCCATGAGTATCAATCGTCGTGTTTTCGCCTCCGGAGCGTTGGGAATCGGGCTAACGGCATTCTTACCGGTTGGGGGCTATGCGTTGGCTATGGCCGCGGGTCAGGTTGCGCACCGAATTCTGGCCGCTGAAAAGCTGAGCTTTCTGTCCGAGAAGGTCGCCAAATCCGCAGTTCTGGTCAGCATCGGCGGAGCAGTTGATCGGAACCTGAGTGAATTGCAGCAGGCGCATGATGAATTTGACGATATCCTGCTTGGCTTCAAAGAAGGCAAAGGGTCGTCCGGTATTGACCGGGAAAGATTCTATTCCGTCAACAAAGCGCTTGAGGAAGTCGCCAGCGTTTGGGTGCCATACCGGACCGCGGTCGAAGACATCGTTGCTGACAAGTCGATCAACGAAGCGCAACTGAACATGATCGTGGGCAATGTCGAGGCACTTGAAGAATCCTGCCACATCGTGGTCCGCAAGCTAGAAGCGGCCTATGGCGAGGTCGATATTGAACCGTCGATGGCCCTGGCATTGGAATTCGCAGGTCGTCAGCGGATGATCACCCAGAAGATCTGCAAAGAAATTGCGCTGGCCGCCACCGGAAAAGAAACCGCAGAACACCACGAAAAGTTCAAGAAGAATGCTGCCAAGTTTGGCAAGATCGTCGATGCGTTGATTGGCGGTGGCAATGACTATCTCAAGATGTCTGAACCACCCAGTGACGCCTCGCTTGAGGCGCTGAAACAGGTAAAGGCCCAGTGGAACGATCTGCAGCCAACCGTCGAGGCCCTGAACGCCGCAGAGGTGCCAAGCCTGGAGGATGTTGTGCAATTCTGCGCAAAAATGGACGTGCTCGAGAAGGAATCCGAACGGGCGGTTTTGCTGTACGAGGATGCGATCAAGATCGCCTCTTGATTGGGGCTGCGCCGTACCGGCGGGCTACACGAACACCAATCACTTTAATCTGATCCGGGTCCACTACAGAGATGGGCCCGGATTTCTTTTTGCGGCCTAAGAAAAAACAAACCCCGCAAGCGGCGCTGCGGGGTTTGGTCAATCACATAAAGAAAGGGTATCAGTTATCCCTTCTTCAGGACCTCACGGCCCAGCAATTCGGCGATTTGTACCGCGTTCAGCGCTGCGCCCTTGCGCAGGTTGTCACTGACGCACCACAGGTTCAGGCCGTTCTCGATGGTTGAATCCTGACGGATGCGGCTGATGAAGGTGGCGAAATCACCCGCGCATTCGATCGGCGAGACGTAGCCGCCCGGTTCGCGCTTATCGATCACCATGATACCTGGTGCTTCGCGCAGGATGTCACGGGCTTCGTCTTCGTCCAAGAATTCCTCGAACTCGATATTCACGGCCTCTGAATGGCCGACAAAGACCGGAACGCGGACGCAAGTGGCTGTAACCTTGATCGACGGATCGACGATCTTCTTGGTCTCGACAACCATCTTCCACTCTTCCTTGGTCGAGCCGTCTTCCATGAAGACGTCGATCTGCGGAATGACGTTGAAGGCGATCTGCTTCTGGAACTTGTTCGGCGGAACTTCGGTGGTGGGGTTATAGATGGCTTTGGTCTGATCCCACAGCTCATCCATTCCCTCTTTGCCTGCACCGGAAACCGACTGATAGGTCGACACGACGACGCGCTTGATCTTGGCGCGGTCATGCAGCGGTTTCAGCGCGACAACCATCTGCGCGGTCGAGCAGTTGGGGTTGGCGATGATGTTCTTGTTCTTATAGTCGTGGATCGCCTCGGGGTTACATTCCGGCACGATCAGCGGAATTGCAGGGTCATAGCGATACAGGGACGAGTTGTCGATCACCACGCAGCCAGCCGCCGCCGCCTTGGGGGCATAGACCTTGGTCGCCTCGGATCCCACGGCAAACAGCGCCATGTCCCAGCCGGTGAAATCAAACGTGTCCAGATCTTTGGTCGTGAGTGTCTTGTCGCCAAAGCTTACTTCGGTTCCCAGCGACCGACGGCTTGCCAGCACGGCAAGTTCATCGATGGGGAACTGGCGTTCTGCCAGAATGTTCAGCATTTCGCGGCCCACATTACCTGTGGCGCCGACGACTACGACGCGATAGCCCATTTCATGTCTCCAAAGTTAAGGACGCGCGTTCATAGCCGCGTTGCAGCAAAGAAAAAAGAGGTTTCGCGGGATATTTCCCCCAATGACACCGATTTGACGCGGTGCATCGTCTCAGGCGTCGGTCAGAAGCCGTTCATAGAGCGCCACCAAGGTCTTTGCCTCGCCGTAGATGTCGAAATTCTGTTCCACATGGACGCGGGCGGCGCTGCCGGATAGCGCCAGCGACTCGGGGTTCGACAGCATTTCAGCAGCGGCATCAGCCAGGGCGGGAATGTTCCCCGGTTCGACCACATGGCCCAGTGAGGGGTCAGTCACGATCTCTGCAAAGGCACCGACATCGGTTGCCACCACAGGCACGCCGCAGGCCATCGCCTCGAGCGGGGTCAGGCCAAAGCCTTCCCAGCGTTGCGGCGCGATGAACAAGTCCAGCACCTGGTACCACTCGGCGATCTGATCCACCGTGACCTCGGGTTTGAATAGGATGCGGTCAGACAGGCCCGCCTTGGCGACCTTGTCTTTCAGCTCGGCCAGAAAGCCGGTGTGTTTTTCGGTCGCGCGGCCCATGACGATGCCATGGACGTCTTCGAAACGGCCACAAAGGTTGATCATCGCATCGACGAAAGCATCGGTGCCTTTCTGGTGCCGGATACGGCCATAGCACCCAAGCAGCAGACCACCTGGCAGGCCGAGTTTGCCCCGCAGGGTGTCTTTGTCCGCGGGCGGGGTGAAATCCTGCAGGTTGATGCCATGCATGATGACCTGCGCGTCCCGCTCAAGATATCCGGCGGTTTTGTGCGAGGTGGCAACCACCGCGTCCATCTGGTCGATCAGCCATTTGGTATAGCCCGTATGCGCCCGCTGCGAGGCGCTTGTGAACAGTAGTTTCAGGCGCAGACGAAAGACATTGCGCAGGATCAGGCCCAGCAGCATCTCGGTATTGCGCCGCGCGTGCCAGACGCGCGTGGTCTTGCGCGACAGAAATGGCAGACAGCCCAGCGGGATATGGGGCAGATCGGCCGGTAGTCCCGGTCCGGTCGCGGCGATGTCGATCCATTGCACTTGCAACGGCACCAGCCGCGCGATCGTCGCGGTCACGCCGGAAAGCCTTCGCTTGAGGTTCGGTGCGATGACAACAGGGTCGGACATGGGCTCTCCCGATGGTTCCAGCGTCAGTCAACGCTGTCGCGGCTGAATAGGTAAATCACGCATCCAATGGCAAGCGTGACTGCAAAAAAGCCGAATATCGCTGTGTAGGGCGCGGTTGGACTGATGTCCACTGTCGCGGCATGGACGCGGCCGGTGACAAATTGCGCCAGACCCACTCCGCCGATGCCGAACAGATTCAACAGGGTCATGCCACGCCCGACCAGATGCGGCGGCACGAAGGCGCGGCCATGGGCCATGATGACCGGAAAGCTGGCGCCCATGAAACCGATCACCGCCATCAGACTTACTGACACCCAGACTGCCATGTCGATCCACAGGCACAACAGCCCCAGCGCCGCCGCGCCCAAGGCATTGCCGCCAAAGATCACCCATTTCCGTGTGCCCAAAAGCCGGTCGAGCGGCCCATAGGCAAAGGTGCCGGCAATCATAGCCGCCCCCATGACCAGCGTCGCGGTTCCGATCTGCGTGGTGCTGAGGGCGAAAACGTCGTTCAGATATGGACCTGCCCACAAGCCTCGTGTCGCAGCCGCGGGGGCGTAGGCCACCAGCATCAGCGGCAGGATGGCCCACAGGGCAGGTTCTTTCAGCAGGTCCAGCACTGACCCGCGATGCTCGGTCTCAACCGGTTTGGGGTCGTGAACGCTGATCCAGATGCCCGCTGCGATAATGGCCGAAACGACGGCCAGTGTAGCCATTGTGGCGCGCCAGCCCATCAGTTCGACCGCAAGTGCTGTGGGGTAGGAGGCCACCAGATTGCCGACCGACCCAACGCCCAGCATGATGGCTGCTAGCGTGGCAAAGCGGGCGGGCGGGTATTCGCGGGCAAAGATGTAATAGGATGCCATCAGAACGGGCGAGCACCCGACTCCGATCAGCCCCATCGCGACTGCGATATGAAACGGGGTGCTGGCCACTGCAAACAACGCAGCGCCGCCCGCGCCACCTGCCAGCAACAAAACCGCAGCCGTCAAACGCGGCCCGATCCGGTCCAGCGCCCAACCCACTGGCAGTTGCATGGCGGCAAAGACCAGAAACCAAAGCCCCGAGGCAAAGGCCAGATCTTCGGGCCTTGCCCCGATGTCACGCCCCAGATCGACGCTGAGAACGGCAAGAAAGGCGCGAAAAAATTGGCTGAGCACATAGCCCAGACACAGAACCACCAGTCCGGTTTTCATGAGACGCCTCTTTCGCCCAACCCGCCAGCAAATGCTTGGCATGTCCCCGTGATATGTACAAGCGCGTGTGCTATGATGTTTTCAGCGGACATCGAACAAATTTGGGCTATCTGAAGGTCTATTCATATTGTCGAGGAACCAATGAAAGATGCACAGGCCGCATTTTATGACAGCCTTCCGCTGTTGCGGGACTTTAACAATCTGACCGATCCTGAACGCTTTACCGCGGTGCCGACGGAATGGGTTCTTGGTGTCGCAGATGTCGTGGATTCCACTGGTCAGATAGAGCGGGGACGATACAAGGCCGTGAACATGGTTGGGGCCGCGGTGATCTCGGCCATGATCAATGCGCTGCGCGGGCAAGAATTTCCCTATGTCTTTGGAGGTGATGGTGCCGGGTTCGCCGTACCGGCAAGCGCGGCAGAGGCAGCACGTAGCGTTCTGGCCGATTTGCGGCGCTGGGCGGAAGAAGAGTTCGAGATCGCACTGCGCGGGGCCGTCGTGCCCGTCGCCGAAATCCGGCAGGCGGGCAAGGATCTTCGGGTTGCGCGTTACGCGCCATCCGAGGGGGTGGATTATGCGATGTTCTCGGGCGGTGGTCTGGCCTGGGCCGAGGCCGAGATGAAAGCAGGCGGGTTTGAGGTTCCGTACGCAGCCCCCGGTGCGCTGCCGGATTTGACCGGGCTGTCCTGCCGCTGGTCCAACAGCAAGGCGCAGAATGGTCAGATTGTCTCGGTGGTGGTGCAGCCAACTGCCCGCGCTACCGAGACCGATTTCGCCGACCTGTCACGGGCTGTTCTAGTGGCCGCTGAAGGATTGGACCGGTCCGGCCACCCGATGCCGGAAAGCGGCCCTCCGATCCGCTGGCCGCCGCCTGGTTTGGCGCTGGACGCCCATGTGTCCCGTGCGGGTCGCAATCTTTTGCTGCAGAAAATCAAGCTGTTGGCGCAGAATTTGATGATCGGGCTGCTGTTCAAATCTGGCAAGCGATTGGGGAATTTTGAGCCGGAACACTATAAGCGCACGGTCAGTCGCAATGCGGATTTCCGCAAATTCGATGACGGGCTGAAAATGACGCTGGATTGTGACCCAGCCACCCTGAACCAGATTCAGACCGTTCTTGAACAGGCCCGGAAACAGGGCAGGATCCGATACGGGCTGCACGCGCAGGATGAGGCGATGATGACCTGCTTTGTCCCCTCGGCCACCCGTGACGATCACGTCCATTTCGTCGATGGTGCCTCGGGCGGGTATGCTCAGGCGGCCTCGGCGATGCGGGCTTAGGCCTTCCACCTTGCGGCCAGGGCACGCGCCGCCTGTGTCAGCAGCATCACGTCGATCCCCACCGCCTGGAACTGGGCGCCCATGTCCTTATAGGCCTGCGATGCCTCATCCGTGACACCAAGAATGCCCGGGGCTTTGCCTGCTGCAACGATGCGCTTCATCGCGTCGGCGATCACCGCCTGGACCTCGGGCGCGGCACTGTTTCCCTGAAAACCCATGTCAGTGGACAGGTCAGACGGACCTATAAACACGCCATCCACGCCTTCTACCTGTGCAATGGCATCCAATGCGGCGATACCGGCGCGGTTTTCCACCTGTAACAGCAGACATATCTGATCGTCTGCGGTCTGAATGTAGTCCTGAACCGTTCCGTATTGCGTTGCGCGTGAGGCCATCGCGCCGACGCCCCGCACACCTTGGGGCGGATAGTGGCAGGCACGAACCAGATCGCGCGCCTGTTCGGCACTTTCCACCATCGGTACCAGGATTGTCTGAGCACCTGCGTCCAGCACCATCTTGATCAATGCGGTGTCGCCCACCGGGATTCGCACGACGGGATTTGTCGGACTGGCGGCCAGCGCGATCAGCTGATCCCGGATGGACCGGATATCATTCGGCGCGTGCTCACCGTCGATCACCAGCCAGTCAAATCCGGCAGTGCCCATGATCTCGGCTGTTACCGCCTCAGCAAAGCTGGACCAACAACCAATCAGATGGTCGCCGTTTTTCAGGGCTTGTTTGAACGTGTTGACGGGTGCGGACATGTGGAACCTCTAGTTTAGCGAGCGGGCGATTTCAGTGATCACGTCAAATGCCATTTGGACGTCTGCCTGCGTGGTTTCAAACTGACCGGCCTGAAAGCGGATCACCAAGTCGCCATCAACGCGGGTTTGAGTCAAGTAAATGCGGCCATCATCATTGATCGCATTGACCAGCCGTAGGTTCAGATCGTCCAGATCGGTTGACCCAAGGGGGGCATAGCGGAATGTCCACAATGACCACATAGGGTTAGTGGTGATTTCGAAATCGGATTCAGCTTTCAGCCGGTCATGCAGAGCCACTGACCATGTTATATGATTGCGCAACCTTTCACGTAGCCCTTCCAGACCATAGGCGCGGATGACGAACCACAGTTTCAGGGCTCGGAACCTGCGGCCCAGCGGTACCGACCATTCAGAATAATTTATGATCCCGTCCTTGCCGTGGGTCTTCAGGAATTCCGGGCTGATCGCGAGTGTCCGTACCAGATCATCGGGGTCCTTCAGAAAATGGGCGCAGCAATCGAACTGAACGCCCAGCCATTTATGCGGGTTGAACACGATGCTGTCGGCTTGCTCGACTCCCTCCCAGTAATGGCGGTATTCGGGGCATATCATGGCCGAGCCAGCCCAAGCTGCATCGACATGCGAATATAGCCCGTATTTTTGCGCAATCTTCAGACATTCCTCTACCGGATCGGCCGCGCCGGTTCCGGTGCCGCCGACGCAGAGGATCACGCCGGTTGGTTGATAACCAGAGTCTAAATCGGCTTGGATTGCTGTTTCCAGCGCCTGTGGGTCCATCCCGCGCCAGTCGCCTTGTATGGGCACCCGCACCAGATTTTCCTGCCCGATCCCCGCAACCCATATGGCACGATCAACCGAGGTATGGACCTCGGCCGAGCAATATACGCGCAGCGGTTTCTGTCCGAACAACCCTTGTTGGTTGCCCTGCCAATTCAGCGCCTTTTCCCGCATGGTCAGCACAGCGGCTAGGGTCGCGGACGAGGCGGAATCCTGAATGACACCTGCAAAGCCCGTGGGCAGATCCAGGGCCTGCCGCAACCAATCCATCATCCGCGTCTCCATCTCGGTCGCGGCGGGGGATGTCTGCCACAACATGCATTGCGGAGCGATGGCGCTGGTTAGAAACTCCGCCAGAACCGACGGGGCCGAGGCGTTTGCATTAAAATAGGCAAAAAAGCGAGGATGTTGCCAATGGGTAATCCCAGGCATCACGATCTGTTCGAAATCGTGAAAAATTTCCTCCATCGCCTGGGAGCGCTCGGGAGGGCGCGCGGGTAAGGCGTTAAGAATATCACCGGGTTCCGTTCTGGCCCGAACTGGATTGTCGCCGACAGTCAGATGGTAATCCTGTGCCCACTCAGCAATCTTGGCGCCCCAATCCGAGAATTCATCCCAGTTCATTTTATCTTCCAATCTTCTCTGAACACCGCTTTCGATCCTGTGCCAGTGATGAATATCCGGTTTGAAACGTCAACGCCCTTTGCAGGAATCCAGTGGTCTGAGTTTTTCTGAATATGTTTTCGCAGAGAGAAATGGAACAATTTAGGCTCTAATAAACGATATATGCCTAGAATCCCGAACACGGAAAGGTCAGTTGAAGAATGAACCGAATTCGGCCAGAATTTAACATGGCTCATGAAATTCCATTGACGTCCCGGTCTTTGCCTATTGCGCTGTTGCGCGCGAGGGAACGGGTTATGGGGCCTATCCGTAGAATGCTTGTCGAGGCGGGCGTAACCGAACAGCAATGGCGGGTTCTGCGGGTGCTGGAAGAGGAAGGCCCGCAAGAGCCCACCCATATTGCTGACCGTGCCTGTCTGCTTTTGCCCAGCCTGACCCGCATTCTGCAAAAGCTTGAGGCCAAGGGCCTTGTCGTGCGGAAAAGCCATCCGGTCGACAAGCGCAGGCAGATTGTTGAGATCACGGTCAAAGGGGCAGGAATTATCCGCGATAACATCGACTATACGTTGCTTTTGGCTGAAGAAATCCGCAACACGCTGGGACCAGCGCGGCATGAGGCGTTGCTGGATCTTCTCAACGATCTGCACCAGTTGAAATTACAATCAGATTCTCGGGACTAACAGTGTGTGGGCCCCGCCAGAGGGCCTTTGTGACCTCTCTGGCGGAGTGGCCAGGCCCGAGTGGACCATGTGCCTGGCCTACAGCCGGATACGAGGGGTGTTCAAACGATCCGGCAACGTTTCAGAGAACATCAGATCCCGAAAATCGGGTTTTCTCAGACGCAAACTTACCCAGGGGGATGGGTGTTTGGCCGTGGTCCTCTGAATACTCGCACCCGGATTTTAGCGATTTCTGCCGTCCACGCGGGTGTCTTCGCAAGAAGGCGAAGGATTGGTGGTCCGCCGCCTTTGTGAGTGGTGACGTCTCAGTGCTGAACGCTTTCTGTTAGCAACAAGCTAGCGCGATACAGCCGTTTTCCAAGGTTTGACGGCTAAAAACTGAATGAGCTGTAGCTGTGTTTTCAGTCGCATGTTGAAAGTAAGCCCAGCGCCATAAGTAGCCATGTCTGCGAATTTTGAAACACGCGCAGGCTTACCGGTTCGATTTGGGCAAGCCTGTGCCGAATTATCCCCGAATTGTCGGCAAAAACCGGCGTGCGGGTTTCCAAGGATTGCGACTTGCTCTGGTTTATGCCCTTTAATATCCACTTTAACTGACCTGTATTATGGCGGTATGATGATGGGTAGCCTGTTCTCTATTCCTGATCCGATCGCTTTGCCGGTTACCGGCGAGGACGACACATACCCGGTTGGGCGAATCTTTTGTGTGGGCAGGAACTATGCCGCACATGCGGCTGAAATGGGACATGAGGTCGACCGTGAGGCCCCTTTCTATTTCACCAAGGCCGCTGCAAACGCGGTCCTGTCTGGGGTGACGACGGCTTACCCTCCGGGGACCGAAAATTTTCACCATGAGATGGAGCTGGCTGTTGCAATCGGAAAGCCGGTTTTTCAAGCTGATACTTCTCAGGTGCAGGAAGCGGTGTTTGGCTTTGGCTGCGCCCTGGACATGACCCGACGTGATCTGCAAATTCGCGAGCGCAACAAACAGCGCCCTTGGGATCTTGGAAAAGATTTCGAGAATGCAGCCGTATTTGCCCCTCTGACCCGCGTGAGCGATTGGCAACCTGATCCGCAAAAGCGCATCGTTTTGCGCGTTAACGGCGAAATCCGTCAGGACGCAACCTTGGAGGAGCTGATCTGGTCGATCGATGAGATCATCAGCCACCTGTCCGGCTATTACCACCTGCAACCGGGCGATCTGATCCTGACCGGAACGCCCGCCGGTGTCGGGCCGGTCCAGCCCGGAGATTCACTGGAAGGTGAGGTTGACGGGTTGCAGCCGGTCAAATTGAGTATATCAGACCCTAAATAGGGTCTTTTTGCCAATTCTCGGCAAATTCTATGTCATCCAACCCGGCAAAGCGACGAACCCGGTCCAGTTCGGCCTGTAGGCGGCGCGTGCGGGCATCTGACCACCGTACTGTTCGTTCTGGCCACAGGGCGCTGACCCGCAGCACCGACTGATCGCGATGGGCCTTCATGTCGATCCGGCCAATCAGCCGGTCGCCTTCGAGAAGCGGGAAAACATAATAGCCATAGGTGCGTTTAGGGGCAGGAACAAAAACCTCGATCCGGTAGTGAAACCCAAACAGCCGCTGCGCACGGTCACGGTCACGCAGCATGGGGTCAAACGGGCTCAGCACTCTGATCCGACCCGGCGCTGGGGCGATCTGCGCGGCTTGTTCAGCAACACCCGGGCGTGCAAACAGTTTCCTGACCTGACCATTGGCACATTCGATCTCGATCTCTTCGACATGGCCTTCGGTCAAGGCGGTTTTGCACCAGTCTCGGGCTTCTGCGCTGCTGACGGTATCCCAAAACGCCGCCAATTCGCCCGAGGTCGCAAACCCCTGCCGGTCAAGTGCCGCATGGCACAGCCAATCCACGGTATGTTCGGCGTCATAAGGCATATTGCCGGGGCAAAGATGCGTTTCAATCACCCGTTCGGTCAGGTCATAGCGTTTCTGGAACCCCTGCCTGCCGATCACGGTCAGCGCGCCCGAGCGCCAGAGGAATTCAAGCGCGGTTTTCGACGGGTGCCAATCCCACCATCCACCGGAGCCTTTCTTTTCGTCTTTTCCCACATCCGACGAGGAAACTGGCCCATGATCGCGTATATGCTGCAATACGGTTTCAAATTGCTGCTCAAACCCATCGCGACGCCAGTTTTTCCAGCGCGATTTCAGCAGGTCAGCGTCGCGCTGAAACCGTAGATGCCAATGGGGGTAGAACTCCATCGGAATGACTGCGGCATCATGGGTCCAATGTTCGAACAGCCCACGGTCACGTTCATACACATGCTTGAGGTTTTTGGCGCGATAGGCGGGCCTGCGGGAAAACAGGATCATGTCATGGGCGCGGGCGACCGTGTTGATACTGTCCAGCTGAACAAATCCCAGACGCCTGATCAATTCAAGCAGGTCAGGCCCTTTCGCAACCCCTGACGGCTGTTCTGCCAGCGCGTGCCGGTCCATGAACAGGGCGCGGGCCGCCCGATTGTTCAGCCTTTGCATCGCCATGGGTCAGCGGCGTTTCAGCGTATCGCCATAACTGATCTTGGGGGTCAGAGTTATGCGGTTTTCGACCTCGGAAGCGGGATCGGAAAGCTGAACGGCGATTATCTCGGCTGCCTTGCGCCCAATCTCGTGTCGACATGCATCCATTGTGGCCAGCTTGCGCGGCAGACCCTGTAACAGTTCGACATTGTTGAACCCTGCCAAACCGATCTGGCCTGGAATGTCTATCCCCTGGTCCAACAGATACAGCAATCCACCAGCACCAATCATGTCGTTGGAATAATACAGGAAATCCAGATCCGGTGAGCGTTCCAACATGGCTTGAGTCATCTCGCGGCCTTTGGCCAAGGCCGAGCCCCCGGAATAAAACTCGCGGTCTTCGATCTCGATCCCATGCTTGCCCAGCACTTCGGTAAAGCCTTCGAACCGTTTCCGAGCGCGGTGATCCAGGGGCATTTTGGTGCCCATAAAGCCGATATGTTCATAGCCCGCTTTCAGGATCGCCTGTGCCATCTCACGTCCAGCGCGGCGATGGGAAATCCCGACCATCGCGTCCACCGGCTTACCATCGGTGTCCATGATCTCGACCACCGGAATCCCCGCCGAATCCAGCATGGCGCGTGCGGCATCGGTATGTTCCAATCCGGCGATGATCACGCCCGAGGGCCGCCACGAGAGCATCTCGTACAGGACTTTTTCCTCTTTTTCGGGCAAATAATCGGTGACGCCGACCACTGGCTGTAGCTCGGTATCCTCAAGAATCTGATTGATCCCGGTCAGCACCTCGGGGAACACCATGTTCGACAGCGAAGGGATGATCACCGCCACAAGGTTCACCCGGCTTGAGGCAAGCGCACCAGCGATTTTGTTCGGCACGTATCCCAGCTCTTTTGCTGCGGCCAGAACGCGTGTGCGGGTCGCATCCGACACGTCACCCCGATTGCGCAGAACCCGGCTGACCGTCATCTCAGACACTCCGGACGCTTCAGAAACATCACGAAGGGTGAGCGGGCGTTTGTTTTCTGTGGTCACGGGGTGCACCTGCGTTGTTGTTTTGTCCGATGGTAGCGTGAACAGGACGCATTTTACAACTGCCCTTCAAAGCCGATGACAACCCGAAAAAACCACGCTACAGAGAGTTTTGCGCGGCCCCGTGGCTCAACTGGATAGAGCAGCCCCCTCCTAAGGGGCAGGTTGCAGGTTCGAATCCTGCCGGGGTCGCCAAGATATCTAATGAAATCATTTATTTTCCGAACTTTAGATAATTCACTCGCTTCGAAAGGTGACACATGACTAAAAATTGGTTCGGATGAGCCAATCAAAACATCCATCGCCGAGAATGAATTTCTTTTGGGGCGAGTGCGGCAAAACAAATTACTGGTCCGAAAGTCGACCGGATATTGTCCGTTCTTGCTCTGTGACGGGGCCAGCCTCGCGAATTTGTGGCATTCGCCAGCTTAGGCCACCGGTCCTGTTGCGCACCCAGCCAATGAGCGCGGCGCTAGATTTATTCTTCGCTGATCTCAGATTGCATAACACCAGTCTGACCACGGCCGGCCTCCCAAAGCCTTATAAAAAACTGGCTTCAATAGGGGGGTAAAAGAAAAAGGGCCCCCAAGCGGCGGCCCTTGATCGTTTTGCAGTGAAAGCTGGGATCAGCCGTTCACGCTGTCCTTCAGCGCCTTCGCAATGGTCATTTTGACCACTTTGTCGGCTTCTTTCTTGAACTGCTCGCCGGTGGCAGGGTTACGCACCATGCGCTCGGGGCGCTCGCGACAGTAGATTTTGCCGACACCAGGCAGGGTCACCGCGCCGCCCGCCGACACTTCGCGGGTGATCAGGCCGGTCATGGCCTCCAGCGCAGTGTTCGCAGCTTTCTTGTCGGTTCCCATTTCCTCAGCGAGAGCAGCAACCAGCTGAGTCTTTGTCATAGGCTTTGCCATTTCTTGGTCTCCTTAACGTGCCCGATAAATAGGGCCTCACCGCGTAACTGTAACGGGATATTGTAGGTGAACACAACGAATAGTAGCGTCGAAAACCCTAAAAATAGGGGGAATTCGTTGCTTTTTTGCTTCAGAGAAAGGCCGTTTCATCAAAGGAACGCAATTTCCGGCTGTGCAGGCGCTCCAGCGGCATGCCCCTCAGGTGCTCCATCGCACGAATTCCGATCGCGAGATGGCGGCTGACCTGCGTGGTATAGAAGGCAGAGGCCATGCCAGGAAGCTTTAATTCGCCGTGCAACGGCTTGTCTGAAACACAGAGCAACGTGCCATAGGGAACACGGAACCGATAGCCGTTGGCGGCAATGGTCGCGCTTTCCATATCCAGCGCGATTGCCCGTGATTGGCTGAGTCGCTGTACCGGGCCGGATTGGTCGCGCAGTTCCCAGTTGCGGTTATCGACCGAAGCGACGGTGCCTGTGCGCATGACCCGTTTCAGCTCATAACCTTCCAGCTCGGTGACCTCGGCTACAGCCTGTTCCAGCGCAACCTGAATCTCGGCCAAAGGCGGAATCGGCACCCAGACCGGCAGGTCATCATCCAGAACCTTGTCTTCGCGCAGATAGGCATGGGCCAGAACAAAATCGCCCAATGCCTGTGTGTTGCGCAGCCCGGCACAGTGGCCAACCATCAGCCAGGCATGCGGGCGTAGCACGGCGATATGATCGGTCGCGGTTTTGGCGTTCGACGGACCGACGCCGATGTTGACCAGCGTGATACCCGATCCATCCGCCCGCTTTAGGTGATAGGTCGGCATCTGCGGCAGCTTCAGGGGTTGTTCCAGCGTTCCGCCTTCGGTGGTGATCTCGACATTTCCGGTCGAGACAAAGCTGGTATAGCCACTGTCTGGTTCGGCCAGCTGCGCGCGTGCATAGTTTTCGAATTCCGAGACGTAGAACTGATAGTTGGTGAACAGCACATGGTTCTGGAAATGACTGGGATCAGTCGCAGTGTAATGTGCCAGCCGGGCCAGTGAATAGTCGACCCTTTGCGCAGTAAACAAAGACAGCGGGCCGTCTTCTTCCTCGTGGTCATGGACGCCATTGACGATGTCGTCATGGGTGGTTGTCAGGTCCGGTACGTCGAATACATCGCGCAGGGTAAATCCGGCGGCGCCCTGATGCGGAACGATCAGATCAGGATTGTTGGCCACGGCGAAATGAACCGGAATGGGTGTGTCCGAAGCCCCGATCGTGACCGGCTGGTCATGGTTTCTGATCAAAAGGGCAATCTGTTGGGTCAAATAGGACCGGAACAGATCTGGCCGCGTTACAGTGGTCGAGTGGATGCCCGGTTCCGAGACGTGACCAAAACTTAGCCGGCTGTCGACCCGCGCATAGGAGGAGGTTTTGATGCGAATTTCCGGGTAATAGGCTCTGAAGCGTTCAGTTGGTGCTCCGTGCTCGATCACATTGGCAAAGTTCTCGCACAGGAAGCTGGTGGCTTGCTCGTACAGTTCTTCCAACCTTGCGACCGCGGCTGCGGGATCGGTGAAGTTCTCGGGCGCGGGGGCCTTAGGTGCTCGTATTATTGTCATGCAAGGGGTTCCAAAAGATCGATCTTTTCAAATTTGCGCACATCCACCAGCCCGACATCCGAGATCCGCAATTCTGGGATCACCACCAGGGCCAGCAATGAGTGCTGCATATAGGCGTTGTTCAGTTTACAGCCACAGGCCTGCATGGCCCGAACCATTTGTTCGGCCTTGGCGGCCACTTCGGCTGCCGGGCTATCAGACATCAGTCCAGCGATGGGCAGTTCCACCAGCGCCAGTTCCTCACCGTCTCGGAAAATGGTGATGCCACCGCCGATCTCGGCCAGCCGATTTGCGGCAAGGGCCATCTGTTCGCGGTCGGTCCCAACAACAATCATATGGTGACTGTCATGGGCAACGGTCGAAGCCATTGCCATGCGCCCCTGATATCCAAACCCCGAGACAAAGGCGTTTGTGACCCCGCCCGTTGCACGGTGGCGTTCGACAAGCGCAATCTGGCAGACCTCACCCTCGGCTTCGACCAGGCCGCCAATGATGGGCAGTTCGGCCTTTAACGCTTTGGTCGGGGCCTGGTTTTCGACCACACCAATCACATTGGCCTGAACGCGGTTCGCCCCTTTGGGGGCCTCGATCTGAAAATCCGCGCTGGTCAGGGCATGGCCCAGATGCACGGTGTTTCGAGCGGCTGCAGGCCAATTCAGATGCGGGCAGTCCACAGTGATCTTGCCGTCCTCAGCCACGATTTGGCCGCGCGCTATGACAAGCTCGATGGGCAGGTCCTTCAGGTCCGAGCTGAGGATGATATCCGCCCGGCGCCCGGGCGTGATCGAGCCGATATCGCGCTCCAACCCGAAATGCGTAGCTGTATTGATCGTTGCCATCTGCAGCGCCACCAAAGGGTCACAGCCACAGGCAATCGCATGGCGCACCACGCGGTTCATATGCCCTTCATTGACCAATGTGCCGGAGTGGCAATCATCCGTGCACAGGATGAAGTTGCGCGGATCCAGCCCTTTCTCGGTGATGGCGGTAATCTGACTTTCGACGTCATACCAGGCCGATCCCAACCGCATCATGGATCGCATCCCCTGACGCACCCGCGCGATGGAGTCGGCTTCGCAGGTGCCTTCGTGGTCATCCGCCGGGCCGCCTGCCACATAGGCAGCAAAGTCAGGCCCTAAATCAGGCGAAGCATAGTGCCCGCCAACGGTTTTCCCTGCCCGTTGGGTCGCGGCAATCTCGGCCAGCATCTTGGGATCGCCATGAATGACGCCTGGGAAATTCATCATCTCGCCCAGTCCGATGATGCCCGGCCAGTTCATCGCCTCGGCCACGTCTTCGGGGGTGATCTCATAACCGGTGGTCTCAAGCCCTGGCGCCGACGGCGCGCAAGAAGGCATCTGGGTGAAAATGTTAACGGGCTGCATCAGCGCCTCGTCATGCATCATTCGAACGCCGTCCAGGCCCAGCACGTTGGCTATTTCGTGCGGGTCAGTGAACATGCTTGTCGTGCCATGAGGGATAACGGCCCCCGCAAATTCGGCCGGGGTCAGCATTCCTGATTCGATATGCATATGCCCGTCGCACAGGCCGGGCAGCATATACCGCCCCTCTGCCTCGATGATCCGGGTGTTCGGGCCGACGCAGTGCGAAGCATCGGGGCCAACATAGGCGATACGTCCATCGACAATCGCGATGTCATGATCGGGCAGGGCTTCGCGGCTGTGCACGTTAACCCAGATCCCGCTGCGGACAACAAGGTCAGCGGCTTGACGCCCTGCGGCGACAGCGATCAAACGGGGGGCGGTATCGGGCCAGCTTGGGAAAGGTGTGAATTCCATGGCCCAACTTTCCCGAACGCACGGAAAGGTGCAACCCCTGCTCGGCAGTTATCATGATTCCGTCATGCAGCGCGTCAGCGGTGTTGTGCCTAGCCCCGTGAAGGTCCCGTAAGAGCCGCTATGCTAGGTAGGAGAGCCACGGCCTAGCCAGGGAACGTTTTCGCAATCTCGCGCCGGACCCATTCGGCAAAGGCAATCGCTCCTGGTGACTCTTCTGCCTGAGGCGACAGCAACAGGTAATAAGCCTCTGGTACAACTGCGCGATATTCGAATGGTGCAACCAATCGACCTTCATCAATCAAGTCGCGCGCGATTGTGTCATGCGTCAGGCACAAGCCACCCCCGGCCATCGCAACCGACAGGCTGACCAGATAGGTGGTGGAATATGTGATCGGAGGATTTTCCCAAATTAGACCCTGATCTTCGATCCAATTCTGCCAATTCGACAGCAGGTTTGAGCAGTCATACAAAGGGGTTCGCTGTAGTGTATCCAGCGACACCTCATAGCCCGGCGCGCAAACCGGATAATAATGATCGGATCGCAGCAGTTCGGTTCGCACCGTGTCCGACGGTCTGAGCGAAAACCGAATTTCTACTGCAGCCCCCTCCGCCATTTCCCGGGGCTCCCACAACTCGGTGAATATGTTCAGCTGTACAGACGGGTGTTCGGCCTGAAACATTGGAAGGCGGGGGGCCAGCCAGTTGACCGCAAAAGTGATGTTGCATTGTACCTGCACCGCGTTCTGCTGGGCCCCGGTCACGGCCCGCGTTCCGCGCAGTAATGTGCGAAATGCCTCACGCACGACAGGGAGATAGCTGATCCCGGCCCCGGTCAATTCAAGTGCGCGGGGACGGCGCAGGAAAAGCGGTTGGCCAAGATAGGCCTCAAGCGACTTGATTTGCTGGCTGACTGCACTTTGTGTCATGTTCAGGTCGCGCGCTGCCGCGGTAAAGGACAGGTGGCGGGCCGCGGCCTCGAAAGTCCGAAGCCAACCCAACGGGGGCAGCTGTTTTTGCATGGGCATAACCTGGCCATTAGTTCAGCTTATGAAATAGGCGCGATTTTTTCGTTGGTCAATTTTTTCTACTGCGGGCACGGTTTTCCAATCAAGCAATCCGCTGACAGGAGACGGAAATGAGCGTTGCCAGCTTGCGCCCCAATATTGACCATTGGCCTGAACGTGTGGATTTGGCGGCCACATTTCGATGGGCTGAACGTCTGAATATGCACGAAGGGGTCGCAAACCATTTTAGCTTGGCGGTGAATCAGGACGGCACACAATTCTTGATGAACGCCAATCAGATGCATTTTGCACGAGTTAAAGCATCGAACCTGCTTTTTCTGGATGCCAAAGACGCTGATGTCATGACCCAACCCGGCGCACCGGACCCAACTGCCTGGGGCCTGCATGGTTCGATTCACCGGCACTGTCCTCATGCCCGCTGTGTAATGCATGTGCATTCCATCTTTGCCACGGTTCTGGCCTCGTTGGCCGACAGCACATTGCCGCCGATCGATCAGAACACCACTACGTTTTACAACCGTTATGTGGTCGATCACGAATTTGGTGGACTTGCTTTCGAAAGCGAGGGGGAACGTTGCGCAACCATGCTGGCAGACCCAAAAAAGAAAGTCATGATCATGGGTAATCATGGGGTTTTGATTTTGGGCAGTAACCCGGCAGATGCCTTTAATAGACTCTATTATTTCGAGCGCGCTGCCGAAACGTATATCCGTGCCTTACAGACCGGCCAACCCCTGCGCGTTTTGTCAGACGAGATTGCGGAAAAGACCGCGCAAGAGTTGGAAGATTATCCCGATCAGGCCGAGGCACATCTGCGTGAGATCAAAGCGCTGTTGGATGCTGAAGGCTCGGATTACGCAAGCTGACGAGATACCCGGATGACGGATTCTGATCAAAATCCCGAAGCAGCCCGCTGGCACTATCACCCTCAGGGGCCGGTGGCTTTGAACCCGTTGTTCAACTGGCCACCCCGCCCATCAGCGGTGTTGAGGTGGTATGGTGGCGCGTGGCTGCAAATTACTTCTCTGACGCTGTGCATGGGGCTTGCTGCAACGGTCTATGTGCTGTTTTTCCCTGGTTTAGAGACGATGAAGACCTTTCAGCCCGGCTGGATGTTCCGAATCTGGTTGCTGAACATGGTGCCTCAGATTCTGGTCGCGGGCGGGCTGCATTGGTGGCTGTACATGCGCAAAGGGCAGGGCATGTACAAGAAGTTCGACCGCCGGGATCTGACCCGGGACAACGGGACCTTCACTTTTCGCAATCAGGTCTGGGACAATATCTGGTGGACCCTGGGCAGCGCCATGAGTGTCGCCACGATTTACCAATGGGGGATCTATTGGGCGATGGCCAATGGCTATGTGCCCACGGTCACATGGTCCACCGCGCCGGTCTGGTTTGTGGTCTGGATGTTGCTCATCCCCATGTGGTCGGGGCTGCATTTCTATTGGGTGCATCGGCTGGAGCATCACCCGAAGCTCTATAAACATGTCCACGCCGTGCATCACCGCAACGTCAATATCGGGCCGTGGTCGGGGATATCAAATCACTGGTTTGAGAACCTGTTGTACTTCACCACCTATTTCATCCACCTGATCGTGCCGTCGCACCCGATACATTTGTTATTCCACGCCTATTTCCAGCAGGTCAGCCCGGTTCTGTCCCATTCCGGGTTCGAAAAGCTGAAAGCCGGGGAGACCGAGGCCGCCCGCGCAGGCGATTTTTTCCACCAGCTGCATCACCGGTATTTCGAGTGCAACTATGGCACCTCAGAGATCCCGTTCGACAAGTGGTTTGGCACCTATCATGACGGCTCGGCCGAGGCGACAACGCGCACGCGGGCTTATAAAAAGCAGATGTATACCTAGCCGACCCGTAAGGCACGGGGGGTGATCCCGAATTCGGCCCGGAAGGCGCGGGTCAAGGCGCTGGGATCGTCGTATCCGGCCCGCAGGGCGATCTCGCTGACAGTCAGGTCGGTTTCTGCCACCAGCTTCCGCGCCAAATTCAGGCGCAAGCGGCGATAGACCTGGGCCGGACCCGCCCCCAGTTCGGATTGCATCCTTGTGGACAATGCCTTGTGCGAGCGTCCGACCTGTCGGGCGATATCCGTAATGGGCAGCGGGGTTTCAAGATTTTCCTGCATCAATGCCAAGGCCTTGTTCACATACCCACTGGTTGCCCCGACCCCTCCAGAATGAGACCGAGCGGAATCGCGGGACATGAACAACTGCGCGACTTCCAGGGCCAGTGCCTGCCCGTGGTCATGACCGATAAGATGCAACACAAGATCAAAAGCTGCCATGGCGCCGGAACAGGTAATGCGATTCCGGTCTAGGACATACCGCTCGCGCCGGGCGTCGATTTCGGGGAACCGCTCGGTAAAGCCGGTCAGCTCTTCCCAATGGATGGTGGCGCGATACCCGTCCAGCAGTCCGGCCAGCGCCAGCAGCCAGCTTCCGGTGTCCAGCCCAGCCAGAACGTCATAGCGATTTGCGGCGGATCGCAATCCGGTCAGCGTCGGCCAGCCGCCATGCGCGCGAAACCCATATGATGGCATCACCATCAATGTACCGCCGCGGGCAGATTGCAGTCTTGCGTGCGGCGTAACCTGCAACCCCGAGGATGATGTGACCGGCCCTTCTGTCAGCGACAGGAATTCCCAGTCATACAGTTTTCGTCCAGCCAGCGAATTGGCCGCGCGCAGGGGTTCGACGGTGTTGGCAAGGCAATGGTTTGAAAACCCATCAAAAAGCAGAACCCCGAATTGCTGCATCGCGGCAGGCGATTTTGTCCATTTTCGCATGGTTAACGTCTATTTCTGCACGATAAACTTTGCAACCCGGGCCACGATATCGCAAGCCCAAGATGTGGAGACCGCAGATGCAATATGGCCTGACCGACGAGCAAGAGATGATCGCCGCGACTGTTCGCAGTTTCGTCGAGAAAGAGATCTATCCACATGAAGAGCTGGTTGAACGTACCGGCGAGGTTCCGCAGGAAATAGCGGATGAGATCAAGCGCAAGACCACTGAATTGGGTTTCTATGCCTGCAATTTTCCAGAAAGCGTCGGATGTGCCGGGCTGAACCATCGGGAATTTGCACTGGTCGAGCGCGAACTGGGCCGGGGTTCGATGGCCTTGAACCACTTCTTTGGCCGTCCGCAAAACATCCTGATGGCCTGCGAGGGCGAGCAAGTCGAACGCTATCTGATGCCCGCAGTTCGGGGCGAAAGGATGGATGCACTGGCGATGACCGAACCAGGTGCAGGTTCGGATGTGCGTGGTATGAAATGTGCCGCAGTTCGAGACGGCGGAGATTGGGTCGTCAACGGGACCAAACATTTCATCTCGGGCGCGGAGCATGCCGATTTCATCATCGTTTTCATCGCGACGGGTGAAGATCAGACGCCAAAAGGTCCAAAGAAACGGATCACAGCCTTTCTTGTGGATCGCGGCACGCCGGGATTCACCATCCGGGACGGGTATAAATCGGTCAGCCACCGGGGCTATAAGAACATGGTCCTGGATTTTGACGATTGTCGCCTGCCCGACAGTCAGGTGTTGGGCGAGGTCGATGGCGGGTTCGAGGTGATGAATACCTGGCTATATGCCACCCGCATCACCGTGGCGACCATGTCGGTCGGACGCGCACGTCGCGCCTTTGACTATGCGCTGGACTATGCAGCCACGCGTGAACAATTCGGTCAGAAAATCGGCAAGTTCCAGGGCGTGTCATTCCAGATCGCCGATATGATCACCGAAATCGATGCCGCTGACCTGTTGACACTGGCAGCGGCCGACCGGCTGGACAAAGGGCTGCCTGCAAACCGCGAGATTGCCTCGGCCAAGCTCTATGCGTCCGAAATGCTGGCACGGGTGACTGACGCCGCGATTCAGGTGCATGGCGGCATGGGGCTGATGGACGATTACCCGCTGGAACGGTTCTGGCGCGATGCGCGTGTCGAACGCATCTGGGACGGTACAAGCGAGATTCAGCGTCACATCATCAGTCGTGAGCTGTTGCGGGCACTTGGCGCATGACAACGGCGCTGGCACGGGCGTTGAACCCCAGCTCCATTGCTGTGATCGGTGGTGGGGCTTGGTGCGCGTCAGTCATTCAACAGGCGCGCAAGTTCGGGTTTCAGGGCGATATCTGGCCGGTCCATCCCAAAGCCGCCGAGGTCGCCGGAGAGCGCGTTTTTGCGCGGCTCGAGGATTTGCCCACAGCCCCGGATGTGGCCTTTGTGGGCATCAATCGTCATGCAACAATCGAGGCGGTTCAGGCGCTGGCAGCGATCGGGGCAGGGGGTGCGGTTTGTTTCGCGTCGGGGTTCACCGAGGCGCGAGCCGAGGATGATCTGGGCGCCGATCTGCAGGACCAGTTGATTGCAGCCGCCGGGGAAATGCCTGTTCTGGGTCCCAACTGCTATGGTTTCGTCAACGGGCTGGACCAAGTCGCAGTCTGGCCGGATCAGCATGGGATGCAACCGGTGGAACGAGGCGTAGCGATCCTGACGCAAAGTTCGAATATTGCAATCAACATGACCATGCAACGCCGGGCCCTGCCGCTGGCGTTCATGCTGACCTGCGGGAATCAGGCGCAGACACATCAGGCTGACGTTGCCTCAACACTTCTGGACGACGACCGGATCACCGCTATCGGTGTTCATATCGAGGGGTTTGGCGATCTGCGAAAATGGGAGGCTTTGGCCGACAAGGCACGCAGACGGGGCGTATCGGTCGTTGCTTTGAAAATGGGCCGCTCCTCCCATGCGCAGGCGGCGACGATTTCGCATACCGCGTCTTTGGCAGGTGGTGATGCGGGCGCGCAGGCGTTTCTGGACCGGTTGGGAATCGCCCGGCTGGACGACATTCCCAGCTTTTTGGAATGCCTCAAGCTGTTGCATGTCACGGGTCGGTTGGACGGCACCGGGTTGAGCACGATCAGCTGCTCGGGTGGTGAGGCCAGCCTCGCCGCCGATATGTCAGAGGGGCGTGATCTGCATTTCCCCCCCTTGACCGAGGCACAGAAAACTGACCTGCGGGCGGCTTTGGGCCCAATGGTGGCGTTGGCGAACCCGCTAGACTACCACACCTATATATGGCGCGATACCGAAGCGATGACCCGCGCGTGGTCGGCGATGACCGGGCCGGAACAGGCCATTACCATCGCGATTGTCGACTATCCTCATACCGACGCGTCGGATTGGGAGTGCGCCACCCAAGCGGCGTTGAACTGCGCTGCCCGGACCGGGCGACCCTTTGCCGTTGCCGCGACATTGCCCGAACTGATGCCCGAGGATGTGGCGAAGCGCCTGCTGGACGGCGGTGTGGTGCCCTTTGCCGGTCTGCATGAAGCCTTGGCTGCGGTTGAGGCCGCCGCGCGGCCGGTTGCGGCACCGGCTGATCCGGTACTGTTGCCCTCGCAGGCTGAGGCAGACCATGTCTTGACCGAAGCAGAAGCCAAACGGGCGCTGGCAGATCATGGTCTGCGGATTCCTCAATCCGTAGTGACGCGTCCGGACAAGGCTGCGCATGCTGCATCGAATCTGACCGCGCCTTTCGCGGTCAAGGGCGTCGGGCTTGCGCATAAATCCGAACACGGTGCGGTGCGCCTTGGCGTCGGCTTGGACGATCTGAGCGCGGTTGCGACCGAGCTTGGAACCGACGAAGTTCTGATCGAAGAGATGGCCCAAGGCGGTGTTGCCGAGTTATTGATCGGCGTCACCCGTGATCCGGTCCATGGCTATGTTCTGACGCTAGGGGCTGGAGGCGTGCTGACCGAAATTCTGCGCGACAGTGTTTCAGTGCTGATCCCGTCATCCCGGGACGTGGTCCGTCAGGCGCTGGGCAAGCTGAACTGTGCGCCGTTGCTGGAGGGGTATCGCGGTAAACCGGCGGCGGATACCGAGGCGATCCTGAATGCAGCCGAGGCTGTGCAAGCCTATGTTATTGCCAATGCAGCCCATGTCAGCGAAGTTGAAATCAATCCACTCATCTGCAATCCCGATGGCGCTGTGGCTGTGGATGCTCTGATCCGAAAGGCACGTATATGAACCCGGTTAAAACCAAGCGCGATGGCGCGATTCTGCAGGTCACTCTGGACCGACCCAAGGCAAATGCCATTGATCTGGCCACCAGCCGGATCATGGGTGAAGTGTTCCGCGAATTCCGCGATGATCCTGAGTTGCGCGTGGCCATCCTGACCGGTGGTGGCGAAAAGTTCTTTTGCCCGGGGTGGGACCTGAAGGCCGCCGCGGACGGAGACGCCGTGGACGGAGATTATGGAGTCGGCGGTTTTGGCGGGCTGCAGGAATTGCGGGATATGAACAAGCCTGTCATCGCTGCGGTGAACGGGATTGCCTGTGGTGGCGGGCTGGAACTGGCGCTGAGTGCGGATATGATCATCGCTGCAGAGCATGCCAGCTTTGCCCTGCCCGAAATCCGGTCGGGCACCGTGGCCGATGCGGCCAGTGTAAAGCTGCCAAAACGCATCCCCTACCATATCGCGATGGAGCTGCTGCTGACTGGCCGCTGGTTCGATCCGGTTGAGGCAAAAGGGTGGGGCCTGATCAACGAGATCGTCCCAGGTGATCAGCTTTTAGACCGGGCATGGGAACTGGCCCGTTTATTGGCCAGCGGCCCCCCGCTGGTTTACGCGGCGATCAAAGAGATCGTGCGCGACGCCGAAGATTCCAAGTTTCAGGATGCCATGAACCGGATCACCGGGCGGCAGTTGCCGACGGTGGACATTCTATATGGTTCTGAAGACAACCTCGAAGGCGCGCGCGCCTTTGCCGAGAAACGCGACCCGGTCTGGAAAGGGCGCTGAGCGGGTTCAGATCTTCTCGAACATTGCGATAAGGGCGGTATCGTCCCGGTTGGGCCCGGCAGCCAGGTTGCCGTAGATTCGAACTTCGGCCAGGGACAGGTTTTGTATCTGCCCATGGGCAAGCTGGTGCAGTGCGTCAGCAAATCCCAGAGATTCGTAGTGTTTCGCGTTAATCGACAGAGCGAATTGCGCGCCTGTCCGGGCCACGTTCAACAGCGCGGGCAGGGCCTCGGGGCCGAGATGGCCATGGGTAAATGTGCCCGAGGACACAATGCCCGAATAGCTGTCGCGCGGCACCGGGATGCCCTGGTTCAGGTCAGCCTCAATCGCGTCGCGGTAGATGTCTTTGCGCAGGGCCTGATCCAGCATCTCGGCGCTGATATCGGTGGCGTCGATCGGACCAACGCCCAACCCGGCCAGTACCGCACCGCAAAGCCCGGTGCCTGCACCGACATCCAAAACCGGACCCTGTCCCCCGGCGCTGACAAAGGCGCGGGCGGTGTGGATATGCAACTGATAGTCCTCGCGCGCCGCAAAACCGTCATCATAGTCGCCGGCCCATTCGGCATAAAGCCGTTTGTGGTCCTCGGGGCTGTCTAGCGCATAAGCTGCATGCAGGTCGGGCGATTTTGTACTCATGACTCATGAAAGGCGTATGTGGGGATTCGAATCAAGTATCCAGTGGCGGGTGCTTGCATCTTGGACCATTGGCGATCATCAAGAAGGATATGGTTAAGACACTCTTTTCATTCGGTCACGGATATTCGGCGCAGGCCCTGTCGCGGCATCTTGAACCGGCGGGTTGGCGCGTATTCGGAACTACGCGCGATCCGGCGCAATCGGGTGCGGTCCGCGCATCCGGTGCCGAACCGGTGATCTGGCCAGGTCAGACGGTTGATTTGGACGGGGTAACACATCTGTTGATTTCGACCGCGCCGAATGCGGGCGGAGATCCAGTGCTGGCGGCGCTTGGCGACAAAATCGCTGACCGCGCAGGTCAGTTCGATTGGGTCGGATACCTTTCCACAACCGCAGTCTATGGGGACCACAAAGGCGGTTGGGTGGACGAGGCGACCCTTCCTTCACCAATGGCCGAGCGCGGCAGGTGGCGCGTCCGGGCCGAGACACAATGGCAAGACATTCCGGGCCTGCCCGTCCACATCTTTCGCCTTGCCGGGATATATGGCCCCGGGCGCGGCCCATTTTCCAAACTTAAACGGGTGGGAATGCGCCGCATAATCAAACCGGGGCAGGTGTTCTCGCGCATCCATGTGGCGGACATCGCGCAGGTGCTTGCGGCGTCGATGGCATCGCCAAACCCAGGTGCGATTTACAATGTCTGTGACGATGAGCCGGTGCCGCCACAGGATGTCATCGCCTATGCGGCTGAGCTGCAAGGCCTGCCTCTGCCCGCTGCGGTTCCGTTCGACCAGGCCGATATGTCCCCGATGGCCCGAAGTTTCTATAATGAAAACAAGCGGGTCAAGAATGACCGGATCAAGGATGAACTGGGTATCCGGCTTTTGTATCCGGATTACCGCGCTGGACTGCAGGCCCTGATGAAGGACGGCTGAGCCCTTATCGGGCGGTGGCTTTGATCAGGTCCGCGGCTTTCTCGGCGATCATGATGGTTGGGGCGTTGGTGTTTCCCGAAACCAGAGTAGGCATGACCGATGCATCGACCACGCGCAGCCCCTCGATCCCGCGCACACGCAGTTCGGGGTCAACCACGGCCATCGCATCCACACCCATTTTGCAGGTTCCGACCGGGTGATAGATCGTATCGGCGCGAGCGCGAATATGGTGCTCCCAATCCGCATCGGTCTGAGCGTCATCCATGCCGTACATCGCTTTGTGCCGGAATTTACTGAAGGCCGGCGCGTGCAGAATGTCTTTGGTCATACGCGCGCCCTTGATCAGCGTGTCCAGATCGCGGTCATCGGACAGGTAAGCCGGATCAATGGCCGGAGCGGCAAAGGGATCGGCGCTGTGCAGCCCGACCGTGCCACGGCTTTCGGGGCGCAATTTGCACACATGGCAGCCGAACCCATAGCCATAATGCAGCTTCCTTGCATGATCATCGGCCAAGGAAATGACGAAGTGCAGCTGGATGTCGGGGCGATCCAATTCCGGGGAGGTTTTCAGAAACGCGGCGCCCTCGGCAAATGGTGTGGCCGCCATCGACTTGCCGGTCTTACGCCAGCGCCAAATATGTCCTGCGAAATTCAGTGCGGCAGCGACACCGATGCCGAATGTGTTGGTGTCCCGGGTTTTATAGAGCAGCGTGAAATCCAGATGGTCCTGCAGGTTCTTGCCAACGCCCGGCAGGTCGTGCCGCACCTCGATCCCATGTTTGACCAGATCATCAGCGGCACCAATCCCGGATAGCTGCAACAACTGCGGAGTTTGAAGTGCACCGGCGCAAACCAGAACCTCGCGCCTGGCGGAGACAGTGATATCCGCACCTTTGGCCTTTTTCCTGTACACCACACCGGTGGCCCGCTTTCCTTCAAAGGTCAGCTCTTTGGCATGGGCGTCGGTAATGACCGTCAGGTTCGGGCGGTCCATGACCGGAAAGACATAGGCCGCCGCTGCCGAGCATCGCTCGCCATTCTTCGACGGGTCGTGAAACTGTGTGACCTGATACAGACCAACGCCCTCGTTATCGCCCCGGTTGAAGTCCCGGCTTCGGCGGTGCTGCATCTGTTCGGCAGCTTCAATAAAGGCAAGCGTGATCGGGCGCGGCTGTTTCTGGTTTGACACGTGCAGAGGGCCGCTGTCGCCGTGATGGTCGTCGGCACCATCTTCGTTATGTTCGGACATCTTGAAATAGGGAAGGACGCTGTCCCAGTCCCAACCGGCACAGCCCAGTTCAGCCCAGCCATCATAGTCCTGACGCTGACCCCGGACGTACAACATTGCGTTAATCGCGCTGGACCCGCCCACCGTCTTGCCGCGCGGCTGATATCCTTTGCGGCCGTTCAGCCCCGGTTGGGCCACGGTTTCAAATGCCCAGTTGTTGATTTTCGGCCGCCCCGGCAGCGAGGCCACTGTTGCCGCGGGCAATCTGGTAAGCATGCCGTTGCCGCCGTTTCCGGCTTCAAGAAGGCAGACACGTATTCCAGGATCTTCGCTCAGACGACCGGCAAGAACCGAACCGGCGGATCCTGCGCCGACAATTACATAGTCAAATTGCATTCAGACTCCAAAAATTTTCGGAACCGGCAGTCAAATACGCCGGTCAATCTGTATTAGGCGCGGATCCGAACAAAAGAACCCGCGCTCGTGTCGTTCATAAAGACAGTGGTCGCATACGGATGAAAAACAAGGGCTGTGGTCTATATGTGACCCAAGGTTATTCAGGGATTTGAAAATTGCTCCGATTGCACGGGATCCGGGGATGTTCTCTTCATAATTATTTCCTATGGTTTTCATCATTAAACAAAACTTTTATGCATGAATGCAATTTGCTATTTCTGACTAGGTCAGGACTTCAGGAATACCGATACCCTTGCCAGATGCTCAGTGTATTTGGATGGGGAAAACGTGTCTTGAATCTGTGTTCTTGATTACCACGAATTTCACTGCGCAAGATCGCCGGATATTAGCTAGGATTGGAGACCGATATGGACGGAAGTGATAACCCCAAAGCAGGCGGATGCCCTGTGATGCACGGCGCTGGAACCCGTTCCAACCGGGATTGGTGGCCGAACCAGCTAAACCTGTCGATCCTGCACCAGCACGGAGCGGCTTCGAATCCTCTGGGTTCGGATTTCGACTATGCTGAAGAGTTCAAAAAGCTGGATATGAAGGCGCTGAAAGAAGACCTATATGCGCTGATGACGGATTCACAGGAGTGGTGGCCGGCGGATTATGGCCATTATGGTGGTCTGTTCATTCGGATGGCCTGGCATAGTGCAGGCACCTACCGGACGGCAGATGGCCGTGGCGGGGCCTCGACCGGGAACCAGCGTTTTGCGCCGCTCAACAGTTGGCCGGACAACGGTAACCTCGACAAGGCGCGTCGTCTGCTGTGGCCGATCAAGCAAAAATACGGAAACCAGATTTCCTGGGCTGACCTGATGATCCTGGCAGGTAACTGCGCCATCGAATCCATGGGTGGCAAAACCTTTGGTTTTGCCGGCGGCCGTGCCGATATCTGGGCCCCCGAAGAAGACATCTATTGGGGAACCGAGACAGAATGGCTGGCCCCGACCGACAATCCGCAGAGCCGGTATTCCGGTGAGCGCGATCTGGAAAACCCACTGGCCGCAGTGCAGATGGGCCTGATCTATGTAAACCCTGAAGGTCCGGACGGAGAGCCCAACGTTCTGGCTTCGGGTCGTGACATCCGCGACACCTTTGGCCGTATGGCAATGAATGACGAGGAAACCGTTGCTCTGGTTGCTGGTGGTCACACCTTCGGCAAGGCGCATGGCGCGGGCGATCCCGATCTGGTCGGCCCCGAACCCGAAGCCGCCCCGATCGAAGAGATGGGCTTTGGTTGGATCAACAAGTTTGGGTCCGGCAAGGGTGACGATACCACCACTTCAGGGGTCGAGGGCGCCTGGACCGCAAATCCGATCCAATGGGATAACGGCTATTTCGACCTGCTGTTCGGATATGACTGGAACCTGACCAAAAGCCCTTCGGGCGCGTGGATTTGGGAACCGGTGAATGTCAAAGAAGAAGACATGGCCCCGGCGGCGCATGACGCGTCGAAGAAGGTCAAAACCATGATGACCACCGCCGACATGGCGATGCGCATGGACCCGATCTATGGTCCGATCTCAAAGCGTTTTCACGAGAACCCGGAAGAATTCGCTGACGCTTTCGCCCGTGCATGGTTCAAACTGACCCACCGCGACATGGGCCCGCGTTCGAATTACATCGGCGAGGAATCTCCGGCCGAGGAACTGCTGTGGCAAGACAATGTCCCCGCCGTGGATCACGAGCTGATCGGTGACGCGGATGTGGCCGAGCTGAAGGCTAAGATCGCGGCCACTGGCCTGTCGGTGTCCGAGCTGGTTTCGACCGCATGGGCTTCGGCCTCGACCTTCCGCGGCTCGGACAAGCGCGGCGGAGCCAATGGCGCGCGTATCCGTCTTGCTCCGCAGAGAGACTGGGACGCGAACGAACCGATGAAGCTGGCCAAGGCGCTGACCGCGCTTGAGGGCGTTCAGGCGGCGTTCAACGGCGCACAATCCGGGGGCAAGAAAGTGTCTCTGGCCGACGTGATCGTTCTGGCTGGTAATGTGGGTGTCGAACAGGCCGCCAAGGCCGGTGGTCAGGAGGTTGAGGTTCCGTTCACACCTGGCCGCACCGATGCGACGCAAGATCAGACCGATGTGGACAGCTTTGCCGTGCTCGAGCCCGAGGCCGACGGCTTCCGCAACTATCAGAAGACGGATTATTCGGTTTCACCCGAAGAGCTTCTGGTCGACAAGGCCCAGCTGCTGACGCTGTCGGCGCCGGAAATGACCGCATTGGTTGGCGGTCTGCGCGTGATCGGAGCCAACTTCGGTGGCACCAAGCATGGTGTGTTGACCGACCGCGTTGGCACGCTCAGCACCGACTTCTTCACCAACCTGCTGGACATGGGCACCGAGTGGAAGCCCTCGGGCAAAGGCGTCTATGAAGGTCGGGACCGCGCCAGCGGTGAGGTCAAATGGACTGGTACACGCGTCGATCTGGTCTTCGGTTCCAACTCGCAACTGCGGGCGCTCGCTGAGGTCTACGGTCAGACGGGTGCCGAGGGTAAATTTGTCTGTGACTTTGTCTCGGCCTGGAACAAGGTGATGAACGCGGATCGTTTTGATCTGAAGTAAATCGACGATCATCGCAGAGATAGCGCCGCCCGAGGGGACTCGGGCGGCGTTTTCTTTGGGTCGGATCCCGCAGGCATACCAACCATTGGGTACGATTCCGCCTAAAGCTCTGACAAACCCCCGCATCACGCAGCGCCCGATCGAGTTTCTTACCCAAATTATTAAGCTAACTTATTGTTTTCATTAATATGGGCGAGTTTCAGCAGAGAAATGTGAAGTTTTTTCAAAATGGGGGTTGCAGGTCCCAGACCTAATCCGTAAATACCCCTTCACCGGCGCTGCTGAGGCGGCGCTGACGGGTCGGAGAGACGACCGGACGCATCGGAGAGACGGTGGAGACGCTCAGGAGAGGCTGGGGGCATCTTAGGGAATGATTTAG
>NZ_JBXWPN010000015.1:2500-6131 GCF_059611885.1 Ruegeria sp. CDSA193
GCTGCACGGCTGAGAGACCATATGGGGTTGCTCATTTGTCCTCGTCCAAGAGACGGGGGCGGGAAATGTATGTTTTTGGTTCAGAAGAATGACTGCCTTTAGTTACCAGCTGGGCGGTCTCGATTGACATATGTTCTGACGCAGCTTCGGTTGTGGACGGTTAAACGTCCTCAAGTAGCCGAATAGGCGGTAGGACACTAAAGTGTGTCTTTCTTTTTCTGGATCAAATCAAGCGCGAGAAGGGCGTTTGGTGAATGCCTTGGCAGCAAGAGGCGATGAAAGACGTGATACTCTGCGATAAGCCATGGGGAGCTGAGAATAAGCTTTGATCCATGGATTTCTGAATGGGGCAACCCACCTGAAAGTTTGTTATTGTTGGCTTTGCCAGTCAATAATGGGCTTAACCAGGTATTTATGACCTGAATACATAGGGTTATAAAGGCAAACCCGGGGAACTGAAACATCTAAGTACCCGGAGGAAAGGAAATCAATTGATACTCCCCTAGTAGCGGCGAGCGAACGGGGACCAGCCGAGCCTTGAGAGTGAGAAGAACATGTTGGGAAGCATGGCCATAGCGGGTGACAGCCCCGTATTCTAAGCTCAATGGGACGTATTAAGTAGGGCGGAACACGTGAAATTCTGTCTGAAGATCGGAGGACCACCTTCGAAGGCTAAGTACTCCTTGCTGACCGATAGTGAACCAGTACCGTGAGGGAAAGGTGAAAAGCACCCCGACGAGGGGAGTGAAACAGTACCTGAAACCGAACGCCTACAATCAGTCGGAGCCTCCTTGCGGGGTGACGGCGTACCTTTTGTATAATGGGTCATCGACTTGGTCTCACGAGCAAGCTTAAGCCGTTAGGTGTAGGCGTAGCGAAAGCGAGTCTTAATAGGGCGCATGAGTTCGTGGGATCAGACCCGAAACCGAGTGATCTAGGCATGGCCAGGTTGAAGGTAAGGTAACACTTACTGGAGGACCGAACCCACATCCGTTGAAAAGGATCGGGATGAGCTGTGCCTAGGGGTGAAAGGCCAATCAAACTCGGAGATAGCTGGTTCTCTGCGAAATCTATTTAGGTAGAGCGTCATCCGAATACCCCGGGGGGTAGAGCACTGGATGGGTAATGGGGCCCCACAGGCTTACTGATCCTAACCAAACTCCGAATACCCGGGAGTACTAGATGGCAGACACACTGCGGATGCTAACGTCCGTAGTGGAGAGGGAAACAACCCTGACCTACAGCTAAGGCCCCCAATTCATGGCTAAGTGGGAAAGCAGGTGGGACGACCAAAACAACCAGGAGGTTGGCTTAGAAGCAGCCATCCTTTAAAGATAGCGTAACAGCTCACTGGTCTAAATAAGTTGTCCTGCGGCGAAGATGTAACGGGGCTCAAGCCATGAGCCGAAGCTTAGGATGCCGTAAGGCATGGTAGCAGAGCGTAGTGTGACATAGTCTCATTCCTCCTTCACGTCTTCGGGCGTATTGGAGGAGAGAGGCTTTCGATGAAGCCGGCGCGTGAGCGATCCGGTGGAGAGATCACTAGTGAGAATGATGACATGAGTAGCGACAAAGAGTGTGAGAGACACTCTCGCCGAAAGTCCAAGGGTTCCTGCTTAAAGCTAATCTGAGCAGGGTAAGCCGGCCCCTAAGCCGAGGCCGAAAGGCGTAGGCGATGGGAACTAGGTTAATATTCCTAGGCCGTGGAGTGGTGACGGATCTCAGAGGTAGTTCATCCTTATCGGATTGAATGGGCTGCTGAGAGGTTCCTGGAAATAGCCCTCCTATAAGACCGTACCCTAAACCGACACAGGTGGACTGGTAGAGAATACCAAGGCGCTTGAGAGAACGATGTTGAAGGAACTCGGCAAAATACCTCCGTAAGTTCGCGAGAAGGAGGCCCGGTTCCTAGGCAACTAGGGGCTGGGGGCACAAACCAGGGGGTGGCGACTGTTTATTAAAAACACAGGGCTCTGCGAAGTCGCAAGACGACGTATAGGGTCTGACGCCTGCCCGGTGCCTGAAGGTTAAAAGGAGAGGTGAGAGCCTTGAATTGAAGCCCAGGTAAACGGCGGCCGTAACTATAACGGTCCTAAGGTAGCGAAATTCCTTGTCGGGTAAGTTCCGACCTGCACGAATGGCGTAACGACTTCCCCGCTGTCTCCAACATCGACTCAGCGAAATTGAATTGCCTGTCAAGATGCAGGCTTCCCGCGGTTAGACGGAAAGACCCCGTGCACCTTTACTACAGCTTCGCACTGGCATCAGGATTGTGATGTGCAGGATAGGTGGTGGGCTTTGAAGCAGAGACGCAAGTCTCTGTGGAGCCTCCCTTGAGATACCACCCTTCGCACTCTTGATGTCTAACCGCGGTCCGTTATCCGGATCCGGGACCCTGCGTGGCGGGTAGTTTGACTGGGGCGGTCGCCTCCTAAAGCGTAACGGAGGCGCGCGAAGGTTGGCTCAGAGCGGTCGGAAATCGCTCGTTGAGTGCAATGGCAGAAGCCAGCCTGACTGCGAGACTGACAAGTCGAGCAGAGTCGAAAGACGGCCATAGTGATCCGGTGGTCCCGAGTGGAAGGGCCATCGCTCAACGGATAAAAGGTACGCCGGGGATAACAGGCTGATACTGCCCAAGAGTCCATATCGACGGCAGTGTTTGGCACCTCGATGTCGGCTCATCTCATCCTGGGGCTGGAGCAGGTCCCAAGGGTACGGCTGTTCGCCGTTTAAAGAGGTACGTGAGCTGGGTTTAGAACGTCGTGAGACAGTTCGGTCCCTATCTGCCGTGGGTGTAGGAGACTTGAGAGGAGTTGCCCCTAGTACGAGAGGACCGGGGTGAACGATCCACTGGTGGACCTGTTGTTGCGCCAGCAGCAGTGCAGGGTAGCTATGATCGGACAGGATAACCGCTGAAGGCATCTAAGCGGGAAGCCCCCCTCAAAACAAGGTCTCCCTGAGGGCCGTGGAAGACCACCACGTCAATAGGCCGGAGATGTAAGCGCAGTAATGCGTTCAGTTGACCGGTACTAATCGCCCGATAGGCTTGATTTGATCCAGTAATGGAAAGACAAATCAAAAACATACACACCTTAAACATGGATAACTTCGCAGCACATAGCTGCGGTGTTGATTGACATTACAACCGTGCAGGAACGCGCATTCGCTAGCGAATACGCTGCCTCCTGCGCGTCGCCTTTTTGCTTTGCAAAAAGAGCGACGGGGATTTTCCTCGGTTTGGTGGTCATAGCGCAAGTGAAACACCCGGTCCCATCCCGAACCCGGAAGTTAAGCACTGCCGCGCCAATGGTACTTGGGCTTAAGCCCCGGGAGAGTAGGTCACCGCCAAACCTAGAAAAATCCCAATTCTCTCTAAACGATAACAATACTTATTCGACCCCGGCCTCAAGTAGCGAAAGCGATAGGCCAACCTAGTGTCGCGGGATGGAGCAGCCCGGTAGCTCGTCAGGCTCATAACCTGAAGGTCGTAGGTTCAAATCCTACTCCCGCAACCAGGTCGAATAATATCAACACAGCCCGTTCAGACTACAATTGATCCACTGGATCAATTGCTAACCTCTTCAACTCGTCAGGCTCATAACCTGAAGGCCAAAGGTTCAAACCCTACTCC
>NZ_JBXWPN010000016.1:0-4448 GCF_059611885.1 Ruegeria sp. CDSA193
ATGACGGATATTAAGCGCACGCCTTTGCATGGTTTGCATGTTGAGTTGGGTGGGAAGTTGGTTGATTTTGCGGGCTGGGAGATGCCTGTTCAGTATCCCTTGGGGATTATGGGTGAGCATGCGCAGTGTCGTGAGAAGGCGGCGGTGTTTGATGTGTCTCATATGGGTCAGGTGATCCTGCGGGGTGAGGATGTTGGTGCCAAGCTTGAGGCTCTGTGCCCGCAGGCCTATGCGACATTGAAGCCTGGCAAGGCGCGGTATGGATTTTTCACCAATTCGGATGGCGGGATCATGGATGATCTGATCGTGTCGAATGCGGGGGATCACTTCTTTGTGGTGGTGAACGCGGCGCTGCGTCATCAGGATATTCCGCATATGCGCGCCAATCTGGACGGGGTTGAGGTGATCGAGATCTTTGACCGCGCGCTTGTTGCGGTGCAGGGACCGAAGGCCGAGGATGTGGTGGGTGCGCTTTGCCCTGCGGCGCGGGATCTGAAGTTCATGGAAACCGTTGTTGCCGACATCCTGGGGGCCGAATGCCGGATCTCGCGTCTGGGCTATACCGGCGAGGACGGGTACGAGATCTCGATCCCCGAGGACCGCGCGATTGAAATCACCAAGGCCTTCCTGGCGCATGAGGATTGCGAGGCGGCGGGCCTGGGCGCGCGCGACAGCCTGCGGCTGGAGGCGGGGCTGTGCCTGTATGGCAATGACATCGACCAGGGCACCTCGCCGATCGAGGCCAGCCTGGGTTGGGCGATCCAGAAACGCCGCAAGGAAGAGGGCGGGTTCCCGGGGGCCGACCGCATTCAAAAAGAACTGGCCGAGGGTCCCGCGCGCAAGCTGGTGGGCATCAAGCCGGAAGGCCGGGCACCGGCGCGTCAGGGCGTGGACATTCAGTGCGCGCAGGGCAATACAATCGGTCAGATCACCTCGGGCGGGTTTGGCCCGACGGTCGGTGGACCTGTGGCGATGGGCTATGTGGCGGCGGATCATGCCGAACCGGGCACGGCGGTGAATCTGATCATCCGGGGCAAGCCGCAACCGGCACAGATTGTGGCCACCCCCTTTGTCACCCAGAATTACAAGCGTTGAAGTCAGGAGAGAGACAACATGGCAACCTATTATTCCGAAGAGCACGAATGGCTGACCGTCGAGGGTGACACCGCGACGCTGGGCATCACCAAACACGCGGCTGAACAGCTGGGCGACGTGGTGTTCGTGGAACAGCAGGAAGCAGGCGACGAGTTCGAGAAGGGTGGCGAGATTGGCGTGATCGAATCCGTCAAGGCGGCGTCCGAGCTTTATGCGCCGGTTGATGGCGAGATCGTCGAGGTCAACGAAGCGCTGGCCGACAATCCGGGCGCGCTGAACGACGACCCCGAGGGCGAGGCCTGGATTTACAAGATCAAGATCACGGATGCGTCGCAGCTGGAAGATCTGATGGATGAGGCCGGCTACAAGGCCTTCATCGGGTAACTTCAATTCCGGGGCCCTGAAACCGGGCCCCGGGCTTCATCTTTTTCCAAATACTCCCGCCGGAGGCATCTGCCAGAGCGGCTGGGCGAGACATTCCTTGAGGAGCGCTACACATGGCCTTCAAACTCACCGATTACGAAGCCTATGACTTTGCCAACCGTCGCCATATCGGGCCCAGCCCGACCGAGATGCGCGACATGCTCAAGGTGATCGGCTTCACGACGCTGGATCAGCTGATTGACGCCACCGTCCCCCCTGCGATCCGGCAGAAGGAAGCGCTGGACTGGGGTCCGGCGATGACCGAGCGCGATGCGCTGTTCCACATGAAAGAGGTGGCGAGCAAGAACAAGGTTCTGACCTCGCTGATTGGTCAGGGCTATTACGGCACCACCACGCCTGCGCCGATCCTGCGCAATATCCTGGAAAACCCGGCCTGGTACACGGCGTACACGCCTTATCAGCCCGAGATCAGCCAGGGCCGGCTTGAGGCGTTGCTGAACTTCCAGACCATGGTCAGCGATCTGACCGGGCTGGACGTGGCCAACGCATCCCTGCTGGACGAAGCAACCGCTGCTGCCGAGGCGATGGCGATGGCCAAGCGCGGTGGCCGGTCCAAGGCCAATAACGCGGCTTTCTTCGTCGATAAAAACTGCCACCCGCAGACCATTGCGGTGATCAAAACCCGCGCCGAGCCTCTGGGCATCGACGTACAGGTGGCTGATCCGGATATGATGGACGCGGGCGCGGTGTTTGGCGCGATCTTCCAGTATCCCGGCACGCATGGACATGTGCGCGACTTCACCGCCGAGATCGCGGCGCTGCATGAACATAAAGCCATTGCCATCGTTGCCGCCGACATCCTGTCGCTGGCACTGCTGAAATCCCCCGGCGAGATGGGCGCGGATATCGCCATCGGTTCGACCCAGCGCTTTGGCGTGCCGATGGGCTATGGCGGCCCGCACGCGGCCTATATGGCGACCACCGACAAGCTGAAGCGGTCGATGCCCGGCCGGATCATCGGCGTCAGCATCGACAGCCGGGGCAACAAGGCCTATCGCCTGGCGCTGCAGACCCGCGAACAGCATATCCGCCGCGAGAAGGCCAACTCGAATGTCTGCACCGCGCAGGCGCTGCTGGCCGTCATTGCGTCGATGTATGCGGTTTATCACGGCCCTGATGGCATCAAGGCCATTGCGCAATCGGTGCACCGCAAGACCTCGCGCCTGGCCGCCGGTCTGGAAGAGGCGGGCTTTGCCGTGGAACCGGAAGTGTTCTTTGACACCATCACGGTCGAGGTCGGCCATCTGCAGAATGTCGTGATGGAGGCCGCCGTGGCCCGCGGCGTCAACCTGCGCAAGGTTGGCGACAGCAAGGTCGGCATCAGCCTGGACGAACAGACCCGGCCCGAGACCATCGAGGCCGTCTGGGGTGCTTTCGGCATCGATCGGGCGGATGACAGCTCGAACAAGCAATACCGCCTGCCGGATTACGCGCTGCGTGAAAGCGAATATCTGACCCACGAGATCTTCCACAAGAACCGGGCCGAGGCCGAGATCACGCGCTATATGCGCCGTCTGGCCGACCGCGACCTGGCGTTGGACCGGGCGATGATCCCGCTGGGGTCGTGCACGATGAAGCTGAACGCCACGATCGAGATGATCCCGGTCACCTGGCCCGAGTTCGGCAATCTGCACCCGTTCTGCCCCGAAGATCAGGCACAGGGCTATCACGAGATGATTGCCGATCTGAACGACAAGCTGTGCCAGATCACCGGCTATGACGCGATCTCGCAGCAGCCCAACTCGGGCGCGCAGGGCGAGTACGCAGGCCTGCTGACCATCCGCAACTATCACTTCGCCCGCGGCGAAGGGCACCGCAATGTCTGCCTGATCCCCACTTCGGCCCATGGCACCAACCCGGCCTCGGCCCAGATGGTGGGCTATCAGGTGGTGCCGGTGCAAGCGGATGAGAAGGGCAACATTGATGTCGCCGATTTCCGCGCCAAGGCGGAAAAGCATTCCGACCATCTGGCCGCCTGCATGATTACCTACCCGTCGACCCATGGCGTGTTCGAGACCACCGTCCAGGAGGTCTGCCAGATCACCCATGATCACGGCGGTCAGGTCTATATCGACGGCGCCAACATGAACGCCATGGTCGGCCTGTCGCGCCCCGGTGATATCGGCGGCGATGTCAGCCACCTGAACCTGCACAAGACCTTCTGCATCCCGCATGGCGGTGGCGGCCCCGGCATGGGTCCGATCGGCGTCAAGGCGCATCTGGAGGAACACCTGCCCGGCCACCCGGAATACGGCACCGCCGTCGGTCCGGTCTCGGCGGCACCGTTTGGGTCTCCGTCGATCCTGCCGGTCAGTTGGGCCTATGTGCTGCTGATGGGCGGTGCGGGTCTGACCCAGGCCACGAAAGTGGCGATCCTGAACGCCAACTATATCGCGGCCCGGCTGCAGGACGCCTATCCGATCCTGTACACCTCGGAAACAGGCCGGGTGGCGCATGAATGTATCCTTGACACCCGTCCTTTGGATGAGGCGGCCCATGTCAGCGTCGACGATGTGGCCAAACGTCTGGTCGATTCAGGCTTCCACGCGCCGACCATGTCCTGGCCGGTGGCCGGAACCCTGATGGTCGAGCCCACCGAGTCGGAACCCAAGGACGAGCTGGATCGCTTCTGCGACGCCATGCTGTCCATCCGGGCCGAGGCGCAGGACATCATCGACGGCAAGATCGATGCGGAGAACAACCCGCTGAAAAACGCCCCCCATACGGTGCGCGATCTGGTCGGCGACTGGGACCGCCCATACACCCGCGAACAGGCCTGCTTCCCCCCGGGCTCCATGGGCGTCGACAAATACTGGTCCCCCGTCAACCGCGTCGACAACGCATACGGAGACCGAAACCTCATCTGCACATGCCCACCAATGGACGCTTACGAAGAAGCCGCAGAGTAA
>NZ_JBXWPN010000017.1:0-2990 GCF_059611885.1 Ruegeria sp. CDSA193
GTCAGGCCTTCTGGTTCTGGGAGTTTGTTTGCGCGGCATGCGGCGGTCAGGGTGTTGGCCAGCAGGCATGCGATTGTCATGGGGCCGACGCCGCCGGGGACGGGGGTGATTGCTCCGGCGCGTTCGGCGGCGCTGGCGTAATCCACGTCTCCAACCAGCTTGTTCTTGCCGTCGCGTTCAATGCGGTTGATGCCCACGTCGATGACCGTGGCGCCTTCCTTGATCCAGTCGCCGGGCACCATCTCGGGGCGGCCCACAGCGGCGACAACGATATCCGCGCGACGGACAACATCGGGCAGATCCTTGGTGCGGCTATGCGCGATGGTCACGGTGCAGCTGTCGCCCAGCAGCAGTTGCGCCATCGGCTTGCCAACGATGTTCGAGCGGCCGATCACAACCGCATCCATGCCCGACAACGATCCATGATGGTCCCGCAGCATCATCAGGCAGCCCAGCGGGGTACAGGGCACCATCGATTTCTGACCGGTGCCCAGCAGGCCCACATTCGAGATGTGGAACCCGTCGACATCCTTGGCCGGATCGATCGAATTGATCACCAGATCCTCGTTCAGGTGCTTGGGCAGCGGCAGCTGTACCAGAATGCCATGCACGGCCGGGTCGGTATTCAGCTTGTCGATCAGTGCCAGCAGGTCTGCCTCGGAGGTGTCCACATCCAGCTTGTGCTCATACGAGTTCATGCCGACCTCGACGGTCATCTTGCCCTTCGAGCGGACATAGACCTGGCTGGCCGGGTCTTCGCCCACCAGAACCACGGCCAGACCGGGGGTGATGCCATTTTCGTCCTTCAGCTTTGCAACCTGATCGGCAACCTGTGCCCGCACCGTTGCTGCAAAGGCCTTACCGTCGATAACCTGCGCTACCATTCTTCGATCCCTTCTTCCCAAAAACGGATCGGGCGCTTGGGGCGCCCGGTCAGTCAGTCGTTGCCGAGCACACGTTCCTCACGCGCAATCGACCAGTCAATCAGAATGCGCCACAGCGTCTCGGCCAGATCGGGGTCCATCCCCGCCGCCTGAGAGCTGGCACGCACCTTTTGCACCACCTCTTCAACACGATCCGGAATACGGGCCGGCAGGCCCTCGCCCGGCTTCAACTCAGACGCGCGATCAATGTAGCTGGCGCGCCTCACCAGCATCTCGATCAGGTGCCGGTCCAGCTGGTCAATCTGAATCCGCAGATCCTGCATCGTTGCGCAGTCTTGCGGCGGTGTCAGAGTGGGCATCGTGATCTCCTCGTGGCCCGGAGCATTCTCCGGATCACGAGATGTCTTATCTGGCGACTTAGAACAAGCCCTCGATCTCACCTGCGTCATTGAGGCAGATGCTTTCGGCCGCCGGTTTGCGCGGCAGGCCCGGCATAGTCATGATCTCACCACAGACCGCCACGATAAATCCGGCACCCGCGCTCAGGCGCACCTCGCGCACCGGAACCGAATGGCCGGTGGGCGCGCCGCGCAACGAGGGATCGGTCGAGAAGGAATATTGCGTCTTGGCCATGCAGACCGGCAGGTTGCCGTAACCGGCTTCTTCCCATTCACGCAGCTGGTTGCGGATCTTGTTGTCGGCCAGAACCTCGTCCGCGCGATAGATGCGCTTGGCGATGGTTTCGATCTTCTCGAACAGCGGCATATCGTCGGGGTAGATCGGCGCAAAGTTCGCTGTGCCCCCTTCGACGATTTCGACCACCTTCTCGGCCAGCGGCGCCGAACCTTCCGACCCCAACTCCCAGTGACGCGACAGAACCGCTTCGACCCCGTGGTCAGAGCAATAGTCTTTCACGGCTTGCACTTCTGCGTCGGTATCGGTGACGAAGTGGTTGATGCCAACCACAACCGGCACGCCAAAGGATTTGACGTTTTCGATGTGACGACCCAGGTTGGCGCAGCCCGATTTGACCGCGTCGACGTTTTCCGCACCCAGATCAGCCTTGGCCACACCGCCATTCATCTTCATCGCACGCACGGTGGCGACCAGCACCACAGCCGACGGCGCGATACCCGCTTTGCGGCACTTGATGTTCATGAATTTCTCGGCGCCCAGATCGGCGCCAAAACCCGCTTCGGTCACCACATAGTCAGCCACTTTCAGCGCGGTCTTGGTCGCAATGACCGAGTTACAGCCATGCGCGATGTTGGCAAACGGGCCGCCATGCACAAAGGCCGGGTTGTTTTCCAGCGTCTGCACCAGGTTCGGCTGCATCGCGTCCTTCAGCAGCACCGTCATCGCGCCTTCGGCCTTGATGTCGCGACAGTAAACCGGGGTCTTGTCGCGGCGATAGGCCACGATGATGTCACCCAGACGCTTTTCCAGATCTTTCAGGTCGTTGGCCAGGCACAGGATCGCCATAACCTCAGAGGCCACGGTGATGTCAAAGCCGGTCTCGCGCGGGAAACCGTTCGACACGCCACCCAAGCTGGCCGTGATCTGACGCAGCGCGCGGTCGTTCATGTCGACCACACGACGCCACGCTACACGGCGAATGTCGATCTCGCACTCATTGCCCCAATAGATGTGGTTGTCGATCATCGCCGACAGCAGTGAATGGGCGCTGGTGATGGCGTGAAAGTCACCGGTGAAGTGCAGGTTCATCTCTTCCATCGGAACAACCTGCGCGTAACCACCACCCGCAGCGCCGCCCTTCATGCCAAAGTTCGGGCCCAGCGAAGCCTCACGGATACAGATCATCGCGTTCTTGCCGATCCGGTTCAGACCGTCACCCAGACCCACAGTCGTCGTCGTCTTACCCTCACCCGCAGGCGTCGGGTTGATCGCCGTCACCAGAATCAGCTTGCCGTCCTCACGGCCCTGAACCGAATTGATGAAGTCCTGGCTCACCTTTGCCTTGTCATGGCCATAGGGCAGAAGATCAGCAGATTCGATGCCGATCTTCGCACCAATCTCCTGAATCGGCTTCTTCTTCGCCTCACGCGCAATTTCGATGTCAGATTTATAGCTCATTGGGTTTCGGTC
>NZ_JBXWPN010000018.1:0-2696 GCF_059611885.1 Ruegeria sp. CDSA193
ACGGTGAGGTCGAGGCCAAAGTCAAAACCGAAGTCGCAAACCTATGCGCCAGATTCCCAATCTATCCAAACTTGTAAACTGAAGGACACCAACCCATGAGCTTTCATTCCATCGAACAGGCTCCTGCCCGCCTAAACCGTAGCGAACTCGCAGTGCCTGGCAGCCAACCCGGAATGTTCGAAAAGGCCGCACAATCGGACGTGGATGTCATCTTCCTTGATCTGGAGGACGCCGTCGCGCCGGACGAGAAAGAACAGGCCCGCAAAAACATCATTGAGGCTCTGAACGACATCGACTGGGGCAGCAAGACCATGTCGGTACGCATCAACGGGCTCGACACGCATTACATGTACCGCGACGTGGTGGATGTGGTTGAACAGGCTGGCGAGCGACTTGATCTGATCATGATCCCCAAAGTCGGCACCGCGGCAGATGTCTATGCCGTCGACATGATGGTCACGCAAATCGAGGATGCAAAGGGGTACAAAAAACGCATCGGATTCGAGCATATTATCGAAACTGCGTTAGGGATGCAGAACGTCAGTGAGATCGCGGCGGCGTCGAAACGTAACGAAAGCCTGCATTTCGGCGTAGCCGACTATGCCGCCTCGACCCGCGCGCGGACGACTATTATCGGCGGTGTTAATCCGGATTATTCCGTTCTGACTGACGCCGATACGGACGGAGGACGCCTGACCCATTGGGGAGATATGTGGCACTATGCGCTTGCCCGCATGGTTGTGGCTGCCCGCGCCAATGGTTTGCGCCCAATCGACGGCCCATTTGGAGACTTCCAAGACCCGGACGGCTACAAAGCAGCCGCAAAGCGCGCGGCAGTTTTAGGCTGCGAGGGCAAATGGGCCATCCATCCCAGCCAGATTTCACTGGCAAACGATGTTATGTCGCCGGGCGACGCCGAAGTCACCAAGGCACAACGCATTCTCGAAGCAATGGCCAAAGCCGAAGCAGCGGGAAAGGGAGCGGTTTCGTTGGATGGCCGCCTGATCGACTATGCTTCGATCCGTCAAGCTGAAGTTATGGTTGAAAAGGCCCGTCAAATCGCAGCGGCATGATCGCCTCATGACTTTACAATCGTCCATGTCTCAACGCGATTGTGCCGCCAACATATTTGCCGAAGCCATAGCCGCGGCAGATCCGGCAGTTTCCCTGAGCAGACGGCTGCAATCAGCCCCATTGCCTGCGCCCAAACAGGGTGGGCGCAGCATCCTAATCGCGATTGGCAAAGCGGCCCCAGCCATGATGGCGGAAGCCTTGCAAAACGTTCAGGGTGATCATGTCGCTCTGGCCGTGACCCATTCCGAAAACCAAGCGGTCGTACCCGGTGCAACTGTGTTGAACAGTGCACACCCCGTTCCGGACGAACGGGGCCTCAAAGCCGGTCGGCAGATCATTGATCTGCTCAGCGCAGCACGCGAGCAAGATCAGATCATAGCGCTGATCTCTGGCGGGGGATCGGCCCTGATTCCGGCACCTATGGACGGATTGTCCCTATCGGATAAGATTGTGGTCAACGAGCTCTTGTTGTCTTCCGGATTGGACATCGTGCACACGAACCTGGTGCGCCAGCATCTGAGCCAGCTCAAGGGCGGAGGGTTTCTGCGACACGGTTCACCTGCACCGGTCACAGCCTATATTCTGTCGGATGTGATCGGAGATGACCTGCGTGCCGTTGCCAGCGGCCCCACTTCTCCACCCATCGGAACCCAAGCCGATGCCCGTAGGATCTGCATTGGGGCTGGCATCTGGAAGCGTCTGCCCCAATCCGTGCGGGACCATCTAGAACACAGCGTTCCTGAACAGACGATAGCAGTTGAGGCGACAAATCATCTGATCGGGTCGAACACGATAAGCCTTGAGGCTGCGCATCGCTGTGCGGCGCAGTTTTGTCGGGCTGAAATTGCATCCAATGCACTGACAGGAGACGTGTCCGACGCTGCACGTCAGATTCTGCAAGCGGCCCGTTCTGTGGCTTCCGACCGCCCGGTCGCTCTGCTTTTCGGAGGGGAGACAACCGTCCGGCTGCAGGGTACGGGTCTTGGTGGGCGCAACCAGGAACTAGCGCTGCGCGTCGCCCAACTGGCGCAAGGGGAAGCTATTCCCGGCAACTGGATTTTCCTCAGCGGTGGAACAGATGGCCGTGATGGTCCGACCCCAGCAGCGGGTGCGATTGTGGATGTAGGAACATTCGACCGTATCCGCGATGCGGGGCAAAATCCGTCCACGCTGTTAGCAAACAACGACAGTCACCGGGCATTGGGACTATCGGGTGATCTTCTGATGACTGGTGCGACCGGAACCAATGTTGCAGATATCCAACTATTGCTGCTTGGGCCTGATGCTTGAGCGCGCGCTAAACTTGACGGGCATCAAGGTTGATATAGCGTCAGAGATGTCGAATTGGAGAGTAATGCCTGAATCCGTCGAGAAAGGTCCGATTCATGCGATAGTCTGATTTCAAAGCCATAAAGGAGACGTTTATTCCATTGTCCCAGGCGATGTTTTAGGCTCTGACGGAGGGATATAGGCATTATTTTTGCGGGATGTTTGGCGTTGATCGGCGTGTAAGTATTTGTAATTTTCGTTCTAAAATTGTTTTTTGGAGTAGGGTTTGAACCTTTGGCCTTCAGGTTATGAGCCTGACGAGTTGAAGAGGTTAGCAATTGATCCAGTGGATC
>NZ_JBXWPN010000019.1:0-1272 GCF_059611885.1 Ruegeria sp. CDSA193
TTACAAGTTTGGATAGATTGGGAATCTGGCGCATAGGTTTGCGACTTCGGTTTTGACTTTGGCCTCGACCTCACCGTTACCGTCCTCGCCATTTGCGGCCAGACCGTCGACCACTTCGATGATCCAGTCGGCGATCTGGCGGAACTCGGCCTCGCCGAAGCCGCGGGTGGTGCCTGCGGGGCTGCCAAGGCGGATGCCGCTGGTCACCATCGGTTTTTCGGGATCGAACGGGACACCGTTCTTGTTGCAGGTGATATGCGCCCGGCCCAGTGCCTTTTCGGTCGCGTTGCCTTTGACGCCTTTAGGGCGCAGGTCCACCAGAACCACATGGGTGTCGGTGCCGTGGGTGACTGTGTCGAGCCCACCTTTGATCAACTGGTCCGACAGGGCCTGTGCGTTGGTGACCACCTGGGCGATGTAGTCCTTGAACTCGGGTCGCAGTGCTTCGCCAAAGGCCACGGCCTTGGCCGCGATGACATGCATCAGCGGGCCGCCCTGAATGCCAGGGAAGATGGCCGAGTTCACTTTCTTGGCGATCGCCTCGTCATTGGTCAGGATCATGCCGCCCCGCGGACCGCGCAGGGTTTTATGCGTGGTGGTGGTAGCCACATGCGCATGCGGGAAGGGCGATGGGTGTGCGCCTGTCGCGACCAGACCGGCGATATGGGCCATGTCGACATGCAGATAGGCGCCGACCATGTCCGCGATCTCGCGCATGCGGGCAAAATCAATGATGCGCGGAATGGCCGACCCGCCTGCGATGATCAGCTTGGGCTGATGCTCTTTCGCCAGCGCTTCGATCTGGTCATAGTCGATCTGGTTGTCCTGTTTGCGCACACCGTAATGGACGGCGTTGAACCACTTGCCCGACTGGTTGGGTGCGGCGCCATGGGTCAGGTGGCCCCCCGCATCCAGGCTCATGCCCAGGATGGTGTCGCCGGGTTTGATCAGTGCCTGGAACACGCCCTGGTTTGCCTGAGAGCCAGAGTTCGGCTGGACGTTTGCAAAGCCGCAACCGAACAGCTGCTTGGCGCGGTCGATGGCCATATTTTCAGCGATATCAACAAATTGACACCCGCCATAGTAACGCCTGCCGGGGTATCCTTCGGCGTATTTGTTAGTCATCACCGAGCCCTGCGCTTCCATCACGGCAGCAGAGACGATGTTCTCGGACGCGATCAATTCGATCTCGTCGCGCTGACGGCCCAGCTCGGACGTGATCGAGCCGAACAGCTCTGGGTCGCGCGCTGAGAGAGACTGGGTGAAAAAACC
>NZ_JBXWPN010000020.1:0-1226 GCF_059611885.1 Ruegeria sp. CDSA193
AAAGGGCGCCGGATGGGCGCCCTTTCCATTTGATCATTCGCTTACGCGAATTACTCGACGATTTTCGACACTACGCCGGCGCCGACGGTGCGGCCGCCTTCGCGGATGGCGAAACGCAGGCCGTTTTCCATCGCGATCGGTGCGATCAGCTCAACTTCGAACGACACGTTGTCGCCGGGCATAACCATCTCGGTGCCAGCTGCCAGGGTCACGGTGCCGGTCACGTCAGTTGTACGGAAGTAGAACTGCGGACGGTAGTTCGCGAAGAACGGCGTGTGACGGCCACCCTCTTCCTTGGTCAGGATATAGGCTTCGGCTTCGAACTTGGTGTGCGGTGTAACCGAACCCGGCTTACACAGAACCTGGCCACGCTCAACACCTTCACGGTCGATACCACGCAGCAGCGCGCCGATGTTGTCGCCCGCTTCGCCGCGATCCAGCAGCTTGCGGAACATTTCAACACCGGTACAGGTGGTTTTCTTGGTGTCGCGGATGCCGACGATTTCGATCTCGTCGCCAACATTGATCACGCCACGCTCAACACGACCGGTCACAACTGTACCACGGCCCGAGATCGAGAACACGTCTTCGACCGGCATCAGGAACGGCTGGTCAACAGCACGCTCAGGCGTCGGGATGTACTCGTCCACGGCAGCCATCAGCTTGCGGATCGATTCTTCGCCGATTTCCGGGTTGTTGCCTTCCATCGCGGCCAGTGCCGAACCGGCAATGATCGGAATGTCGTCGCCAGGGTAATCATACGAGCTCAGCAGCTCGCGGATTTCCATTTCAACCAGCTCCAGCAGCTCTTCGTCGTCAACCTGGTCAACTTTGTTCATGAACACGACCATGGTCGGGATGCCAACCTGGCGGCCCAGCAGAATGTGCTCGCGGGTCTGAGGCATCGGGCCGTCAGCCGCGTTCACAACCAGGATCGCGCCGTCCATTTGCGCCGCACCAGTGATCATGTTCTTGACGTAGTCGGCGTGGCCGGGGCAGTCAACGTGGGCGTAGTGACGCGCGTCGGTCTCGTATTCCACGTGGGCCGTCGAGATGGTGATGCCGCGGGCCTTCTCTTCCGGCGCGCCGTCAATCTGGTCATACGCTTTGAAGTCACCAAAATACTTGGTGATCGCTGCGGTCAGCGTCGTCTTGCCGTGGTCAACGTGCCCAATCGTGCCAATGTTGACGTGCGGCTTATTACGCTCAAACTTTTCCTTTGCCAT